>NZ_CP139419.1:1407955-2111933 GCF_034134805.1 Streptococcus sp. S5
ACTTCACCTTTGCCAAATATTCTTCCAAATTGCCAGCCCTTCTTGCAGGTGAGATGCCCAATATTTTCTCAGATGTCTATGCAGGTGGAGCTTTGATGGATCTGGGTGTCTACTGCCTCTACTTGGCGATTGGCTTCTTTGGAGAACCGATCTCCAGTCACTACACCGCTCAGCAATTACCCAATTCGGTTGATCTCTATGGTCAAGGTGTCTTGATTTATCCAGAGTTTCAGGTTGCCATTCAGGCAGGGAAAAATATCACCAGCCATCTACCTGCTGAAATCTACACCAAGACTGGAACGCTGACTCTCAATGCTGTAGCAGCCATCAACCAGGCTCGCTTCGTCAGCCATTCTGGGGAAGTTATCGACCTTCCGATCCAGCCCTGCCCGCACCAAATGCAAGAAGAGGCGGAAGCCTTTGCCCTTGCCATCGCTCATCAAAAGCCAGCTGCTTATCTTGAATGGTTACAAACAGCTGAGCAGGTCCATGAAACCCTCTACCATATGCGTCAAAGCGCTGGAATACAATTTAAGGATGAAAAAGAATGAAAGAACAATTTCCACAAACCTGGAAAGACCAGTTAGAAACACTCGGATTTGATGCATTCACTGAAATTCAGGAACAGATCTTCTCCCCTATCTATGAAGGAGAAAATGTCCTCGGGATCAGTCCTACCGGTACTGGTAAGACACTTGCCTACCTCTTTCCGAGCTTGCTCAAACTCAAACCGAAGAAGGCCCAACAACTCTTGATTTTGGCTCCTAACACAGAGTTAGCAGGACAAATTTTTGATGTCACCAAACAATGGGCAGATCCTCTCGGTCTCCAGACACAACTCTTCCTTTCAGGATCTAGTCAAAAACGGCAAATCGAACGCCTCAAAAAAGGACCCGAAATCCTGGTTGGGACGCCTGGTCGGATCTTTGAACTGATCAAGCTGAAAAAGATCAAAATGATGAATGTGGAAACCATCATTTTAGATGAATTCGACCAATTACTGAGCGATTCTCAGTACCACTTCGTCGACAAGATCAACCACTATGTTCCCCGTGACCACCAATATATCTACATGAGCGCCACAGCCAAGGTCGATCCAGACCAATTAGAGGAAAATACTCTTCGCGTTACGGTTGATGGAGTTTCTTTGGACAATATCCAACATTTTTATATGCAAGTGGATAAGCGGGACAAGGTCGAATTGCTCCGCAAACTCGCCTACGTCGAAGATTTTCGTGGTCTGGCTTTTTTCAATAGCCTGTCTGATCTGGGTAGTGCTGAGGAAAAACTACAATACCGTGGTGTTGAGGCTGTATCGCTCGCCAGTGATGTCAATGTCAAATACCGCAAGGTCATTCTGGAACGCTTCAAAGACCATCAGCTGACCCTCTTGCTGGCCACCGATTTAGTCGCTCGTGGAATCGACATTGAACATCTTGAGTGTGTGATTAACTACGATATTCCTCGTGATGTGGAGACCTATACCCACCGTGCCGGTCGAACAGGACGAATGGGGCGTGATGGCTATGTAATCACCTTTATCACCCACTCAGAAGAACTCAAATCCTTAAAAAAATACGCTTCTGTCCGTGAACTAGTTTTAAAAAATTCCGAACTCTTTTTAAATGAATAAGAAAATCCTCTGCTAGTGAATGAACTGCAGAGGATTTTTACGTTAATTTCCATTGTAATAGATGCGATGGCTTTCAAGTTGATAATCCAACAATTCATCCACCGTTACAAAAGTATAGCCTTGTGATTTGAGGTAGTCAAGGACGGTCGGTAGAGCATCAATCGTGGTTTGATGGATATCATGCATGAGGATAATCGAACCCGGTTTGACTTCTTTTTTCACTTCATTGAGAATAGCCGTCGTATTATGCGTCTTCCAATCTAGGCTATCCACATCCCACATGATGAAGGATTGGTCGACACCGTATTGGATGGCACTATTGATGGCTCCATACGGAGGACGGGTAATCTTGGTCTGCACACCTGTCGCTTTTTGAATAGCTTCTTGGGTATCCAAGATCTCTTTTTTAGCATTATCCAAGCTCAATTTTGGCAACTGAGGATGATCCCAGGTATGGTTCCCGATTTGATGACCTTCTTTGCGGACTTGCTTAGCAATATCCGGATTCGCGCTGACATTTTTTCCAACCATAAAGAAGGTAGCTTTAGCATTGTATTTCTTTAAGATGGCCAGCGCCTGAGGAGTCGTGGTTGGATCTGGTCCATCATCAAAAGTCAGAGCAATCATCTTACGGTGGCGTTCTTCTATATAGGATTCGTAAGAAGCTAGATCATCAGGAAGCAAGCGCTCTGAATCGATCACATCATAGAATTTAGATAAGGGAACAGTAAAGGTATCATCTCCCTTGACCTTGCTTGGAAACGGGATGGTGAAATTCCCTTTTTCATATTGGAATTCCCATTGGCTCAAGTCCAACTCTGAGAAGTGGGCAACCATTTGATCAATGCTTTCCTCATCTAGCTGACGAAAGGCTAGATTCCCTCGTAGTTCCTCCAAAAAGATCTGTTTGGCTCCATCTGGATCCGCAAAAACCTGGCTCAGGGTCAAAGGATTGTCCTCATCATCCAAGTAAAAGAGAGGCAACTTCACCGTCTCATCTTTGATGAATTTTCCTTTTTTGTACTGGTATTCAGCCCGTTTAATTTGGATAGGATGATAACCAACAAAAGGTGCTTCTGCTTCTTCACTATGGTAGAAGGTCAGATGCTTAGGCTCTTTGGTTTTCTCATCGGTTCCTAGACGCTGAAGGTCTTCTTGGATCTTCTCTTTAATAATCTCAACAGGCTGTCCATCCTTAGTAGGATAAAAAGCAGTCACATAAGAAGTTCCTAAAATTCCTTCCTGAACCTGGGCATCTTTTCCTTTTTCAGAGCTTTTCTCTAGTTGGGTAACCTTAGCAAACTGATCTTGATAGGCTTTTTGCTCACGAAGCCTTTGAATCTTTTGATACCCGATATACAAAAGACTCAGAAAAAGGAGATTTATAATGATTAATAAAATAGTTTTCGTGTGTTTGAATCTCATAACTTTATTATAGCAAATTTCTCTCGAAAAAACAGTCCTTTTTTGTAAATGGTTTCATAAAAAAGAGAGAGTGGGACAGAAATCGGTAATTCGTTAGAATTCGATTTCGTCGTCCCACCTCCGCACAGTTGAGTAGGGCTGTAAAAGCTGATGCAATCAGCGTAGTAGAGCCCACTCAACCACTGCGTCTTGCTCGACAATCCAAAAATAATTGAGAGGCTAGGACTTTTGTCCCAGCCCCCTTATTTTTAGTCCCTCTTATTTTTCGCGAATGACTTCTACCTTATAACCATCTGGATCTACAACAAAATAGTAATTCGGTTGTGTTCCTGGAAGACCTTTTGGTTCTGTCACTTCATAGCCTTTAGCCTTGTGTTCAGCATTCAAACCTTCTAGATCAGGAGTACTCAATGCCACGTGAGCATAGCCGTCTCCAATCACATAGGGACCATGATCGTAATTATAAGTCAATTCTAACTCATAGTCATCTCCAGGCAGGCCTAAGTACACGATAGTGAACTTGTAGTCTGGGAAATCTTTCCGGCGTTTTTCTTCAAAACCAAATGCATCTTGGTAAAAAGCGATTGATTTTTCTAAGTTTTCCACACGAAGGCAAGTGTGTAACATTTTTGAACTCATAGGTATTCCTCTTTTCTATTTTTAAAAAATTATCAACGATTTTTTTTACGACTTTCCGTCTTAATGGATAATTTCACTTCAAAGATGGTCCCTTTGGGTTTATTATCTTTGACTTGAATGGTCCCTTTGAAGGCTTCTACAATCTGCTTAGCGAGGGATAACCCCAAACCAAATCCACCTTTTTGACGGGTTCTGGCCTTGTCGACCCGGTAAAAACGATCAAAGATCCGTTTCTTATCCTCATCTCGAATCCCTGGACCATTATCCAGCACCCTCAAAAGTAGATTTTTGTCCTTCAATTGAACTTCAAACTGGATCTCGCCATCTTCATCGGTATATTTCAAGGCATTATCATAGAGAATGGTCATCAATTGCTTGAGGAGCGTTCTATCAGAACAAATGACTTTGTCCACCTGATTGTCTCCTCGGAAGATTTTGTCATTTTCTTCCGCAATGATCTCAAAATTCGAGAAGGTCTGATCGAAAAAGCTTGGTTCGATGTCTTCCATCTCTGGCTTCAAGCCATCATCTCTTCGGGCGATATTGAGAAGGTTGGTGGTCAAGAGCTTCATATTTCGAACTTCATCTAAGCTAGATGCAATGCTCTCGCTCGATTCCATAATGGTCGCTTCAGGCTTTCTAAAAAGCGTTTCGAGGCGATTTTGTAAGACTGCTAGAGGCGTCCGCAACTCATGAGAAGCATTTTCTACAAAAGACTTTTGCTTTTGCATACTCTCAAGCAGCGGCTTAACGCTGAGACGGGCAAGGAAGAGACTCGCAAACAAGGAGATTCCCCAGAAGCAAATCATGACAAGAGCGATCTGGCTTTCATGTTCCTCACTGGTCTGCTCTAGCTGACTAATATTGGTCATGACAACCGCATACTTGATGTCACTATCACTTTCATCATCAGATAAACTCAACTCTGCCATATAGGCCCGGTAACTTTCTTTTTTCCCATAGCTATTTGTAATTTGAAGCTGGGAAACCTTGTTGAGGAGCTTTCGACCAAACGTCACCGTTTTGAAGTTTAAAAACCCATTACCGGTTGTCAAGTTTTCATATTTTTTATTGAGCAAAACAACAGTGGTATTGGATGTGACATCCCCTTTAGGTTCTGATTTATCATGATCTGGGATCATCATCTCATGATCATTATCATCTCCTTTGGTATTTGACTGTCGCTGGTCTCGATAAGCAATCGCTACAAGTGAGTAGGGATCCTGACTGAGAGTCTTGAGGTTCTCATCGACCGTTGTATAGAGACTCGAGCGCATGACCTGGATAATAATCAGGGTCATGGCTGAGAATATCAAAGTAAAGAGCCCAAAATATCGGATGAAGTAGGAAAAATCATCTTCCCCGACGGTTTTCTTAATTCTGGTTAGCATCTTTTAAGATATACCCCACACTGCGCAATGTTTGCAAGTTCTCAACGAAATCAGTACCTTTTAATTTCTTACGGATTTTTGAAACATAGACTTCAACCACTGAGATGGTTGTGTCACTATCAAAGCCCCAGAGACGATCGAAGATCTGGGTCTTTGGAAGGATGACATTTTGGTTTTGAAGGAAATAGACCAAAAGATCAAATTCCTTCCCAAGAAGTTCCACTTCTTTCCCATCCACATAAGTCGAATTGGTAGATAAATTGACCTTCAAATTGCCATAATTAAGGGTGTTTTCATTGACCTTTCCTGAGCGCTTCAAGAGGGCTTGAATCCGCATCTTGAGTTCTTCTAGGTAGAAAGGTTTGGTGAGGTAATCGTCTGCACCTAGCTCAAAGCCGTGCCCTTTGTCATCCAGACTTTCTTTAGCTGTCATGATCAAAACAGGGGTTGTCACGCCTTTTTCACGCAACTCTTTTAGAACATGGAAGCCGTCTTTTTCAGGAAGCATGAGATCCAGCAGAATCAAATCATAGATCCCGCTTTCTGCTTCGTAAAGACCTTCTTCTCCGTCAAAGACCTGCATAACGTCCGCAAAATCATCTAAAAAATCAAATACTGAATTTGATAAACCAAGGTCATCTTCGACCAATAGAATTTTAATCATCGTCGTATCCTCTTCTCTTTCCTGAGTGAGTCTTTCTAATCTATTCTTAACCATTATAACACGACTTGCCTTCATTTCCTATAGTTTAGAACCTGGTTTGATGATCAAATTCAGTCTATCTGAGGAAGGCTTGTTTTATGAGTTTGTCGTGTTTTCTTTGTTATTTTGACTATCACTCGTCTTGTTTTTATTTTTTGAATTCTTCTTATTGGACTTCTTAGAAGAACCCTGGTTTTCATCTTGTCCGCCAGATTGGTTCATGCCATTTTCTGGACCATTTCCTTGAGGGCCACCATTGCCTTCCTGTGGCATTTGACCAGGTCCACCTCCTTGCGGGCCACCTTGAGGACCACCGCCTTGAGGACCGCCGTCCTGTGGGCCACCATTTTGCTGGTTTCCTTGTGAAGCATGGCCATTTTGACTATTTTGTTGCTGATTGGATCCTTGGTTCTGAGCCGTTTGGACCGGTTGAGAAAATTGTTGATTATTGGAAGATTGTGAGGCGATGACACCGACACCAAAGCCACTTCCAGCACCAACCAACAATCCACCAACGGCTGCCATGCCAATCCACCACTTAGGACTTCGTTTGAGGACAACCATTTTTTCTTTGGATTCTTGCGTTTCGACTACTTGTTTTGTTTCTTTTTGATTCATCTTTTTACCTTTTATCTTTTTGTACAAGTACTTGTCTTTTAAAATTTAAAGGGAGCTCGATCCTTTAGTAAGGCGATTATACTTTAGGAGTCTTAAGCCTGCCTAAATTTTTACTTAAAAAATCCTAAAACAAGCGTGGGCTATTGACAGGTTGAGCCCCTTATTGTAGAATAGTTACCATAAAATAAATCAGAGGTTAACTGTTATGAAGAAAATCTTTCCCTTAGTTCTCATCTCCATTGGAGTGGCCATGATCTCCGTCCTATCTCAATTCACTATTCCCTTTGGTCCAATTCCTTTGACCCTACAGACACTCATGATCGGGATCATCGGGACCATCTATAAACCCAGCCATGCCTTTGTCACTGTCTGTCTTTACCTGCTTTTAGGCTTCTTAGGTTTCCCAGTATTTGCCGGAGGTGCTGGTGGTGCTTCGCATTTCCTTGGTCCTACTGCTGGTTTCCTCCTCTTCTTCCCATTCCGAGCATGGATCACGTCTCTGTTCACGAGTGCTAAATCCAGCCTTGTCACTATCTTTTTGGCCAATCTCCTCAGTAGTGCTCTCCTCTTCGTGTCAGGAGCTATCGGCTTTATGCTGGTCACGCATACCGATCTCCAAAAAGCATTTGCTTTGGTCGTTGCTCCCTTTATCCTTGCTGACCTCATCAAACTGGTCATCATCACGATCACCAGCAAGGCAATTTTTGCCAGCCTCAAACACCACTGGTATTTCAAATAAGATACAAAGGGCTTAGCGGATATATTAAAAAAATCAACATCTGAACGCAGATGTTGATTTTTGTTGTAGGGATGCATTGGTAAATCTCTTCAATTGAATTCCTTTTAAAGAGAACACTGTTTTAATGATGAAAAACATAGATCCTCCTTCCTTTATTTTTCCTTATAAAGAACTCTCAAGATCAGTAACTGTGTTAACAAAGTCCAGATGATCAGAATGGTGAAGTCAAAAAATGAGACGTGACCATGACTATAGACACAAGCTCGTAGGAGGTTGACAGAAGGGACAAATGGAAGAACATGGTAGAGATGGTTTATCCAATCTGGAAGACGACTCGCTGGGTACATGATTGGAGAAAACATCAAACCAATCATGAGAATCAACTGAGACATCAGCGTGACAATATTGGGAGAAAAAGTATAAGCAATGGCAAATCCAAGACTAATCATCGTAAGACAGATCAGAAATAGAATGAAAACAGCCAGAACAGATACATTTAGGCGGACAGAAAAACGAAAATAGCCCAGTATAACAGAAATGAATACTCCAGGCAAAATAGCAATCATCCACATCCAAAGATCTGCTAAGGAAATCAGAATTCGAGGTATTGGAAGGGCTCGTACATAGTCTACATGTCCTTCTGACTTCGCATTTGCTATAACAGGGGATGAGATCGTACAGCCAATAGAAATGATTCCTATCAGAACTGAACCAGAAGAGAGATAGTAGGCAGCTGTCGTATCAATCTCACCAATCACTAGTGGATAACCAAAAAGAAGTGAAATGGATAACAGAACCTGAGCTAGCGTAAAGAGTAGAAATAGATCTTTTTGACGAAGATAGTTCCAACGAAGTAAGTAAAAAAATTGAGTCATATCAGTTTGTCAACTCCTCTCTATAAAGATCTGAAATGGATACGTTTTTCTGAGTAAGTGACAGATTAAAAATATTCTTTCTATCCAATTCCTGTGTTATTTTTGGTAGCAGAATCGTTATCTCCTTCTCTTCTACTTCAATCTGGCAAATCGAACCATTGATAATGGTATAATCTTGGAATAGAGCTAAGCTATCTTCATTCCTAAACTCAAAAGAGATTTGATACTGCTTTTGATAGGTTATTTGCTGAACTGGGCCTGATTTGATTAACTTCCCATGGTTAAATAAGGCATAGTTGTCTGCATATTTTTCAACTTCCAACAAGTTATGTGTCACAATAATAATGGTATGACCTTTATGGGCTAGCTTCTGTAATAATTGCCACTGTTTTTCACGACGTATTGGATCAACATCGTTCGTGGGTTCATCAAGAAGAATGATAGTCGGAGATCCGATCAAAGCCATTGCAAAAGAAGTTAGACGCTTTAAACCGCCTGAGAGATCCTTCCCTTGTTTTGCCCGGTACTCCTTAATTTCCAAGTCGGTTAAGAGCTGATCCATTTCTTTTTGTAAATCTAAGGTGTTTAATCTCTCATTCTTCCAAGCATTTCTAAGTTTTGTTCCACCGTTAATTTTTCAAGTGGTGCATACTGTTGCGACATATAGCTCATCATTGAGCGAGCTTGTTTACGATTCTGTACAAAAGAAATATCTCCATAGCATACATCTCCTTTATCAGGTTTGGTAAAACCAATCATTTGATTTAAGAGGGTGGACTTACCAGCACCATTGTGTCCTAAAAAAGCTGTAATTTTAGCAGCTTCTATTTCTAAGGAAATATGGTTATTAGCAAAATGTTGCTTATCAAATGATTTTGTCAAATCTTTAATAGTCAGTGTCGCAAATGTCTTCATCTCATCACTCAAGACTGAGAAGATTTTCCCAGCTTCCTTCATTTTTGATAAGATTATTGTATAATAAACATATGACTTTCCATGGTTTACGTCATGATTGACCATTTTAGTGTCATAATTAGCCAACTCAATTTGATAAGGGGGACTTATGTTAAACGTCGTTATTTGTGATGACTCAACTAGAGATGCTAGTCAGTTAGAACAGTATTTACTTTCTTACGACAAGGTTCCTGTAGAAACAAAATTATATACAAATCCACAAAAAATGCTAGAACAGTTAACAAGAGATACACATTGTGTTTTTTTGGATATTGATATGCCACAAATTACTGGAATTGACCTTGCACGTGAAATTCGTCAGTTCAATCCTTTTATCCCCATTATTTTTGTGACCAGCTATCGTGATTACATGGAACAAGTATTTGAAGTACAGACTTTTGATTACTTAGTAAAACCAATCGAACCTCAAAGGCTAAATAAGGTAGTAGACAGAATTTTACGTTATTTAGATTTAGGACAAACCATCTTTAACTTCTCATTTGGAAAACAAAGTTACTCTATTCCTTTAAGTGACATTACCTATTTTGAGAAAGATAAGCGTTCCGTTTTTATTTACACACTAGCAGATACCTATAAGTCCTTACTGAAAACTCAAGACATTTTAGATAAACTACCTGATTATTTTATTCAAATTCATGCTTCTTATATTGTAAATCCCAAATATATCAAAGATTTTGATGCGAAAACAGTAACTATTTTGCTAAATGGAACCGAGGAACATTCACTTCCAATTAGTCGTAAGTTCCAGTCTTCTTTTAAAGAAAAATACTATAACTATCTCAGTGAAAGGAATTTCTAATGCTAATAGGATTGCGGATCATTAGTATCTTGTTTGACTTATTTCTGGCAAGTGTTTTATTTTATAGGCCAATATCCAAAAGTAAACATTCAAAAGAGACACTTTTAGCCCTTTGTTGTTTCTTGCTTTTTCATGTGGCTCTTGTTTTTCTATTTTTAGAAAGTCGCGTTTTTTTAGTTAGCAATCTCTTTCTGAGTATTGTAGAATCCGCTCTTGTAGGACTCTATTTTGATTTCTCCTTTCGTGATTCTTCTTTTTGGATATTCTTACAAACAAGCCTGACATTATTAGCCGGAGCTGTCCTCAATCAAGCTATCCAACTATTTCTTCCACTGTCAAAAGTATCGAAAAATTTAGAACTGATTAGTGGTTACCTTGCCATCAGTTTTCTTTTTTCAACTGTGATCACTCTTGTTCTTCGACAACTATTTCGAACACATCAAAAGTTAACCATGGCAACATCTAGAAGAAATTGGCTTTATCAATTTATCGTGCCGATTTTATCGATTATTTTTGCCTTTACTGTATCTGCTATTCAAGGGCAAGTATTTGGACCAGATTATCTTTCTGTCATTTCACTCTTATCTCTTATTGTATTGTCGTTTTCCTCGCTGTATTTTACCTTACATCTTTCTCAACAACAGCACGCTGATTATCAAAATAAATTAGATAAAGAACAACTTCAATTCCAATTAAGAGAAACACAACAGTCTCAAGAAGAATACCAACGATTGCAAAGTCTTCGGTATGACTTAAAAAATAAACATTTAACCCTCTTGGCACTTCTAGAAGAAAATCCTGATGAGGCTAGAGAGTACCTTCAATCGTTAACCGATAGTATTTCAGGAAAACAAACCTTTTACTCCAAAAATCCAACGGTTAATTATTTACTGAATCAAAAACTGCACGATGTGGAAGATGAAATTGAATTGGAAATTGACTGCTTTATACCACAAGAACTATCTATTCAGCCAGATGTGCTAGCTGTTATTTTAGGAAATTGTTTGGATAATAGTATTTCAGCCTGTCTTCGATTGACTGATAAATCAGAGAGAACATTGTCTCTGAATATACGTTATTTTCAACAAAATCTATTTATTTCGATCAACAATACCTTTAATGAACAGGAAAAAGAGACTCGTAAAACACGTCAAAGAGATGGTTGGGGCTTGCGAAACGTTGATGCCCTAGTACAAGAATACCAAGGAACTATCAAACGATTCAAAGAAAATGGCCACTATCGAACGGAAATTCTCTTACCAAGTCCAATAAACTAATGATCCTTCTCCTCGAGGTCTTATTCAGCTTATTTATAGAAAAAGAGGCTGGGCAAAATCTGTCCAGCCTTTGATGTTAGATAGAAATAACAGTTTAACACATTGGTTGATTGCTCATAGCACTGCTTTGAGGTGACGTAAACAGTATTTCCTTTATCTGCAACCTCCAACACTCTCCCAGACTGTTGTATCTATGCGGGGGTGGAAAAATTGAAAAGAGAGGACTTCTTTCCCACTCCATTAGGATGTAGTTAAACTATCATTAACCAACCTAAATGATGCCCCAGAAATTAAAATAATATATTTTTTAAGTCTCAATCAAATATACACTGAAACTTTCCGCTGTGAGAAAAGTGCCTGAAACACAATTGTTTCAGGCACTCGGGAGTTTTGAGACCTTAGGCTCAAAACTAAGTCATGGAACTTCAAAGAAGTTCGCTGACGTCCGTGCTCACCTAAGGAAAGTTTCAAAGATGACGTTGTCTACATTCTAAGATGCTACAGAATGAATTCTGTAGCATCTTTTTTAAATCTATTTTGTCGCAAGGATAGCGGCTTCTACTGCTGCTTTTTCCCGTTGAATCAAATC
The DNA here is from genome assembly GCF_034134805.1 of Streptococcus sp. S5. Classification (NCBI taxonomy): domain Bacteria; kingdom Bacillati; phylum Bacillota; class Bacilli; order Lactobacillales; family Streptococcaceae; genus Streptococcus; species Streptococcus lingualis. The sequence goes on from NZ_CP139419.1 coordinate 1,419,619, forward strand.
CACACGCGCTGCGATTTCCTTGATTCCCATGCTGATGTTTCGGCTGATAGCCATATCAGACAATTGTGGTTCAAAGAAGGCTTTGAATTCTGCTAAGCGCTCTGCTGTTTTGAAGGTATTGGCTGGGTAGATGACAAACTTGTCAAAGCTCATGTCTCCACCAAGAGCTGCTTTGACCCATTCCCAATTTTCACGCGCCCAAGTCCAGGCAGATTCTTGAGTGAACTCATGGTGTAAGAAGGTGAAATACCAACTCATTGCCAAGTCTTGTGGTTTCACAACATCCTTGTTCTTCCACTCTGTCAAAATCTTTTCAACTGTGTCTGCATCGGTTGTATAAGCCAGAGCTGTAGACAATTGACGCTTGAAGTTACCATCTGTCGCTTGAGCATAAGTGTTCAAGTACAAATCAGTCAATTCTTTGCTTTCATGGTGTTTGATTTGGTTAATCAAGATTTGTAAACGAATAGCGGCTGGAAGCTTGCTGATATCCTCTGCATGGGCTGCATAGATTTCACTTGCTTTAGCGCTTGCTTTTGCATCATCACCCTTGATCATATTTGAAATAACCAATTGACGAACCATTTCATCCTCATCTGCTTCTCCAGCTTTTGGTTCAAAACCAAGGCGTTCAAAGTTGAATTGGTTGAAGGTTACGAGCAACTTCTTATAGGCTGCTTCTACTTCCGTCCCTTCATCCACAAAGAGGCTGAGCCCTTGAAGGATTGATGAAACTGCAGATACAACCAAATAAGTCGTTTCTTGGGTCAATTTCTCGATGACTGGCAAGAGACTTGCATAAGAGATGACACCACTTTCTGCCAAGAGACGGCGTTCTTGAAGGATTTGTTGCTTGCTCAAGTTATCCAAGGAAGCCATATTGTCTACAATCGCATCCAAGAGCTCTCCTTGGTAATCGGTAATGTAGTGGGCTGTATTTTCCGTATTGAAACGAAGCGGTTCACTATTTGCAGCAGCAAGGGCAGCATAACCTGGGATTTCAAGCGTTTCTGTTTCAAGTGTATCTGGAATACCAGACCAGTTGCTGTTCAATGGCACAACCCATTGACGGCCTTGGTCTTCATGTTCTCCGATGAAGAATTGTTTTTGGCTGATCTTCAAGGTATCATTTTCTACCACTGCTGTAAGGACTGGATAACCAGGTTGTTCCAACCAAGAATCCATGAAGGCTGCTACATCACGACCAGAAGCATCACCTAGGGCATTCCAAAGGTCACGACCGATGGTATTGCCATATTGGTGTTTTTCAAAGTAAGCTTTGAGTCCTTTACGGAAAGCATCATCCCCTAACCAGCGGCGAAGCATATGCATGAGACGGCTTCCCTTCGCATAGACGATGGCTGGGTCAAAAAGAGTATTGATTTCATCAGGGTGTTTGACTTCTACATGGACAGATTGAACCCCATCGGTTGCATCGCGTTTCAAAGCCAATGGAACACCTGTTGTTTGGAAGTCTTCAAAGATATTCCAGCTTGGTTCGATGGCATTGACAGATACATATTCCATCATGTTGGCAAAACTTTCGTTCAACCAGAGGTCATCCCACCACTTCATGGTTACTAGGTTACCAAACCATTGGTGAGCCAATTCGTGAGCAACTACAAGAGCGACTTGTTGACGGCTAACTGCAGTTGAGTTTTCATCTACGAGGAGGTAGACTTCACGGTAAGTCACCAAGCCCCAGTTTTCCATCGCTCCAGCTGAGAAGTCAGGAAGCGCTACGTGAAGAGATTGAGGAATTGGATACTTCACGCCATAATAGTCTTCATAAAATTCGATGACACGTACAGCTACATCAAGAGAAAATTCTAAGTTTTTCAACGGATGGGCCTTGGTTGAATAGATACCTACGAGAGTACCATTTTTGGTTTTAGCTGTGATTCCTTGAAGGTCTCCTGCAGCAAAGGCAAGGAGGTAAGAAGACATCCGTGGAGTCGTAGCAAATTTCCAAATTCCTGTTTCTTTGCGGTTTTCCACATCGATTTCAGGCATATTGGAGAGGGCAATTTCCCCTTCTTCTTGGTCAAATTTCAAAGAAAGATCAAACGTTGCTTTGGCTTCAGGCTCGTCCACACTTGGAAAGGCTTCACGCGCAAAATGGCTCTCAAACTGAGTTGAGAGGACTTCCTTCTTCACGCCATCAATGCTGTAGTAAGATGGGTAAATCCCTGTCATATTGTCTGTGATGTTACCAGAATAGGTCAGGGTAACTGTCACTTGACCTGTGCCTTCCAATTCAACATAAACTGCTTCATTGGCATCATCAACCGTAAATGGACGGGCTTGACCGGCTACTTCTACTGTTTCAATGGTCAAATCCTTTTGGTGAAGCGAGATCTTGTCCGCCTTGGCTTGACCCGTGATCACCACACGACCGCTAAAGGTCTTGGTTTTACGACTTAAATCCAAAAACACTTCATAATGTTCTGGAACGAATGTTTCTACAAAATGTGCAACTGCTTGCATAATTTCCTCCTTTAAATGTTTCACGCTTTTCCAATCAAAAGCCCTAATAAAACTATTTTATCACAAAGTTGGGATAAAAGAAAAGACAAGCATGACAATGCCTGTCTGAGATCGAAAAGACTCCATGATCTTACATTTCGATAATTTTACCTGTTTCAAAGTAAACTACCCATTCACAGATATTTTTTGCATAATCTCCGATGCGTTCCAAGAAGTTGATCACTTGGAAATAATCACGACCAGTCACGATGGACTCTGGATTTTTCCGAATTTCTTCTGTTGCTAATTCTTGGATGCTATCGAAGTAATGGTTGATGACTTCATCTCGTGAAGCAACTTCATAGGCCAAATCCACATCGCCTTTGAGGTAAACATCTAGTGTCGCTTCGACAAAATCTTTGACTTCACGGCCCATCTTGCTGATTTCTTCCTCAACAGATTGGATACGGACTTCCCCTTTCATGCGAATCGTTGCCTTGGCAATCGATACTGCGTGGTCCCCCATCCGCTCCAAGTCAGAGACTGCTTTTAAGACGGTCATCACGACGCGAAGGTCTTGTGAAACCGGCTGTTGAAGCGCGATAATCTCAAAAGACTTGCGCTCAAGCTTCACTTCGTATTCGTTGATCTCCGCATCATCTTCGATGACCTGACGGGCCAATTCACGGTCATGGGTCACGAAAGCACGAACCGTACGGTTGATCTGACTCAACACTTCATTTCCCATTGCATAAAACTGGTTATGCAACTTATCTAAATCTTCTTCAAATTGAACTCGTAACATTTTATTTTCTTCCTATCCAAATTTACCAGAGACATAGTCTTCTGTTTCTTTCTTAGCTGGGTTCAAGAACATTTCATTGGTGTCATTGTACTCGATCAAATCTCCATCCAAGAAAAAGGCTGTTTTATCGGAAATCCGACTTGCTTGTTGCATGGAACGTGTCACCAAGAGCATGGTGTAGCGGTCTTTTAGTCCATACAAGGTTTCTTCAATTTTCCCAGCTGAAATTGGGTCCAGCGCTGAAGTTGGTTCATCCAAAAGAATAATCTTTGGACTGGTCGCAAGAACCCGCGCCACACAGACCCGCTGCTGCTGACCACCGGAAAGTCCGATCGCTGAATCATGCAGGCGATCCTTGACTTCATCCCAGATGGAAGCGCGTTTCAGAGAGGTTTCAACTGCTTCATCCAAGACAGCCTTGTCCTTGACACCATTAATCATCAATCCATAAGTCACATTATCATAAATGGACATTGGGAAAGGATTGGGCTGTTGGAAGACCATTCCGATTTCCTTACGCAATTCGACCGTATCGGTCCGTGGTCCGTAGATATTATGTCCATTGTAGAGGATGGTTCCTGTGGTAGTGACCTCATGGTTGAGGTCGCCCATGCGGTTAATGGCTTTTAAAAGGGTAGATTTCCCTGATCCTGAAGGACCAATCAAGGCCGTAATCTCCTTTGGAGCAAAGTCCAAGGAGACGCTATTTAGAGCCTTCTTTTTATTGTAATAAACCGACAAGTCCTTGACTTGCAAAATTGGTTCTGTCATTCTATTTTCCTTTTTGTTGTCATTTTACTTTATCCAAAGTGACCCGATACATAATCGTTGGTCGATTGCAATTTCGCATTTTGGAAAATATTCGAAGTCTTATCGTACTCGATGAGGTTTCCAAGGTAGAAGAAACCAGTATAATCACTAGCACGGGCTGCTTGTTGCATGCTGTGGGTCACGATGACAATGGTATAATCCTTCTTCAACTCAAGCATGGTTTCTTCTAATTGCGCTGTCGCGATCGGATCAAGCGCTGAAGCAGGCTCATCCATGAGTAAGATATCTGGCTTCACAGAGATGGCCCGGGCAATACAAAGTCGTTGCTGTTGGCCACCTGAAAGTGTCAGAGCTGATTTATGAAGATCATCCTTGACCTGATCCCATAGAGCTGCCTGTTTCAAAGAAGTTTCGACCAATTCGTCCAAGATCTTCTTGTCTTTCACCCCAGCACGTTCATGCGGGAAGGTGATGTTTTTATAAATCGATTTGGCAAAAGGATTGGGCCGTTGGAAAACCATCCCAATGTGCTTGCGCATTTCATAAACATTGATATCTGGACGATTGACATCGATTCCTTCATACCAAATTTCACCCGTTACACGCGCAATATCGATGGTATCATTCATCCGGTTCAAACTACGAAGGTAGGTTGATTTCCCAGATCCTGAGGGACCGATCAAGGCTGTAATCTTATTCTTTTCAAACTGCATGTCGACGCCTTTAATGGACTCGTTCGTTCCATAATAGACATGCAAATCTTTGGTCGATAGGACCACCTTTTCTTCAGGAAAAGTAATGATGTGTCTCTCATCCCAATTGTATTTTGACATTTCTTCTCCTTTAAGCAGATGTTAGTTTTTTATGGAGGTAACTTCCGAGTTTGCGCGCTCCAAAGTTAAAGATCAAGATAAAGATCAAAAGAACGGCGGCAGAACCGGCTGAGACTTCGATCGAGTCTGGAATAGTTCCTTCACTGTTGACCTTCCAGATATGGACGGCCAAGGTTTCAGCCTGACGGAAGATCGAAATTGGACTGGTCACACTAAAGATATTCCAGTTTGACCAATCAAGGGCTGGAGCCGACTGACCTGCTGTATAGATCAAGGCTGCAGCTTCCCCAAAGATCCGTCCAGAGGCTAAGACAACCCCAGTGATAATACTTGGAAGAGCTTCTGGAACCACGACATGGATCACAGTTTCCCAGCGAGACAAGCCCAGTGCTAGACCTGCTTCGCGCTGTGTATGGTGAACGTGCTGCAAGCTATCTTCGATATTGCGGGTCATCTGTGGCAGGTTAAAGACGGTCAAGGCCAAGGCCCCTGAAATGATCGAAAATCCATATTTGAACTGGACAACGAAGACCAGGTAACCAAAGAGACCTACAACGACAGATGGCAAAGAAGACAAGATCTCAATACAGGTACGAACCAAATTGGTCAAACGACCTTTTTTAGCATACTCAGAGAGGTAAATCCCAGCTCCAAGAGAAAGTGGGAAGGAAATCACCAAGGTAATGACCAAGAGGAAGAAGGAATTATACAATTGAATTCCGATCCCTCCTCCTGCTTGGTAAGAAGAAGATTTCCCAGTCAAGAAGTGCCAAGATACATGGGGCAAGCCACGGACCAAGATATAAAGGATCAATGAGGCAAGAATCGCAACGATGATCCCTGAAATAGCATACAGCACTCCTGTTGCAATTTTATCCATTCGTTTAGCGTGCATAGTTCTTCTTACCTCTTTCTTTCGTAATCAGTTTAATCACACTGTTAAAGGCAAGACTCATGAGGAGCAATACCAAGGCTAGTGACCAAAGAACATTGTTATTGACCGTACCCATGACGGTATTTCCGATTCCCATGGTCAAAATAGAGGTGAGGGTGGAAGCTGGTGTTGTGAGCGAGGTTGGTACCACTGCCGAGTTTCCGACCACCATCTGGATAGCCAAGGCTTCCCCGAAGGCACGCGCCATACCAAAGACAACCGCTGTAAAAATTCCTGAGCGGGCTGCCTTGAGCGTGACATGCCAAATGGTTTGCCAGCGGGTCGCACCCATGGCCATACTAGCTTCCCGGTAATGACGGGGAACAGCTCGGAGGCTATCGGTCGTCATAAAGGTGACAGTTGGCAGGATCATAACAAAGAGGACAAAGACCCCTGAGAGAATCCCAAAACCAGTCCCACCAAAGAGACTACGCGTAAATGGGACGACCACTTGAAGGCCAATAAATCCGTAAACAACTGAAGGAATTCCCACTAAGAGCTCAATCGCTGGTTGCAAGAAACGAGCTCCTTTAGGAGAGACTTCTGTCATGAAAACAGCTGCACCAATGGCAAACGGCGTTGCCAAGAGGGCAGAAAGCAAGGTTACAATAAAGGAACCTAGAATCATTGGTAGGGCTCCGAATTCCTTTGCAGCAGGATTCCAAGAGCTCCCAAATAGAAAACTAAAGATATTGACTTTATTGACAAAGAAAGTCGATAAACCTTTTTGGGCCACGAAAATCAAAATCATGGCAACGACGACAACAATCAAACTCATGCATAGAAAAGTAATGGTTCTGCCAAATTTTTCTAGGCGGGAGTTTTTTGATTTCGTCAGCATTTTTTTTGCTACTTCGTTCATTTTTTACCTAATTCTTTTATTTTTTTGTCACATTCCCTTTTAAATCACGGGTAACTTTCATGTCATTGATCGGGATATAACCCATCTTGCCAACAACTTTTTGCTGAACCTCATCGGTCATCATGTAGTCAATGAATTTTTTAGACAACTCATTAGGTTTTCCCTTAGTATACATGTGTTCGTAAGACAAGATTGGCCAGTTATTGTTGACGACATTGGCTTTAGTTGGTTGATAGCCATTAAGCTTCATGGTTTTAACACTGCTATCCAAGTAGGTAAAGGCTAGATAAGAGATGGCTCCTGGCGTCTGAGAAACGATGTTTTTCACCATTCCATTAGAGTCTTGCTCTTGAGCCTGCTTGGGTTGTTTGCCATCCATAATAATGGCATCAAAGACAGCACGGCTACCAGAACCAACCGCTCGGTTCACAATCGTGATTTCAAGATCTGGACCTCCCAATTGCTTCCAGTTGGTATATTCACCCGTAAAGATCTTTCGCAATTGCTCTGTTGTCAAATTATCTACTGAGATATTTTTATTGGCAATGATGGCTGTCCCTGCTACGGCTACCTGGTGATCGACCAGACTAGAAGCATCAATCCCAGATTTTTCCTCTGCAAAAAGGTCACTATTTCCGATATCAACAGCGCCTGATTGAACTTGTGAAAGTCCTGTACCAGAACCTCCTCCTTGTACATTCACAATCTTACCAGGATGTTCTTCAATGTAGCGATCTACTACTCCTTCAACCAAGGGTTGTAAGGCAGTCGATCCGACAGCAGTGATGGATTCTCCGCGATTGATCCAAGACGCACAAGCAGATAAACTTCCTGCTAATGCGATCGTCGCTAGTCCTAGGATCAGCTTTTTAGACTTTTTCAAATCATGTCTCCTTGATATTTCACTATTTCACTTATGATTTTGACAAGTTTTTTTCAAAAAAACCTGTACTTCCACTATATCATAGAACGGGTTCTTTGCCCAGCATTTTACCTAAAACGAAGCCCCTTTGGATAGAAATTTTTCAGGGTCTGTCCGGTCACTTTGGCAAAGCCCAAACCATTGCCTTCAACCAGGACCTGGTACCATCCATTTGGATGCGTTTCCTTTAATTGAACCGTCTCTCCCGCCACATAATGAACAAAGTCTTCAGGCGTGATCGAAACGGTCTCTTTGACCTCACTCGGTTTTAGAGCAAGGCCAAGGGCAAAACTAGGTTCAAATCGATTTTTCTTGAAGGTGCCTAGATGCAAGCCATTTCGGGCGATTTTTACTTTTCGCAAATCTGGTAAACCAAGTGAAACCAAGTAGAGTTCGTCCCCAAAGGTTTCGAGGACACCTTCTAGAGTGATCTTCAAGTGTTTCTTAGCAAACTCCTGCCACCATTTCTTTTGTTCTGCAGATAATTGGTCCTTTTTGGAAGGGATTTTGGCAGGTCGATTCTCTCCTAGATAACGGAACTTAGCAACAAATTGTCCCTCCCCTTTAAAGAGATGAGGATACATGCGCGCCGTTTCTGGATGGTCAATGCCTTCTGCCATACCATTGATCTTCTCGATCGTTTCCAGCTCCAGATTATAGTTTTCCACAAGCCAGGATACGATCTCTTCATTTTCCTCAGGAGCCCAGGTGCAGGTTGAATACACCAAGGAACCACCTGGAACCAACATCTTGAGGGCATCCTCTAGAATCTCTCTTTGAAGGAGACTGCACTCTCGAGGGTAATCGACAGACCAATAGTCCATGGCATCTGGTTGCTTGCGGAACATCCCCTCACCTGAACAAGGGGCGTCTAGTACAATCAGATCAAAAAAGCCTGAGAAAACCTTTGCTAGACGATCGGCAGACTCATTGGTTACTAGCACATTTCGCGCACCAAAGCGTTCGACATTCTCTACAAGAATTTTCGAGCGGCCCTTGTGGATCTCATTGGAGACCAAGAGTCCCTGATTGTCCAAATAAGACAAGAGTTGGGTGGTCTTTCCCCCAGGAGCTGCGGCCAAGTCTAAGACCTTCATTCCTGGCTTAGGCTGGGCGACTTGGGCCACTATCTGAGCTGCTGGCTCTTGCGAATAGACCAAGCCCGTTGCGTGCTCGATGGATTTTCCTGAGACCTTTCCATAATGGCCCCAAGGGGTATTGGGAATCGGATCATCAAATGCTTTTTGAGTTTCTTTCAAAGGATTAGTCCGAAAGGCAGATACTGCTTCTTGTTCAAAGGTCGCAAAAAAAGCAGCAGCATCCTCACCTAGAAGATGCTGGTATTTTTCTTTAAAACCATTGGGAAAATTCATTTAACTTCTCCCTTTCTTAAGATAAGTTTGAATTTCTGTTAACTTCACTTTTGGAACCATCATAATGGGTTCCACTGACTGGTAATTAGGTTTATCTCCATTTAGATTTAAAACGGTATAGCCCAACTGTTCCCCCATGATCGCAGCTGCGGCATAATCCCAAGGCCAGATATAGCTAAAATAAGCTAGAATCCCACCTGAGAGAATTTTTGAAAAACTAATACCGGCACTTCCGTAGACCCGAATGCCAAGAGAGTCCATACCAAGATCGGCCATGCCCCAGTCATTTTTCTCAAGCATGCCGACATTTGAAGCAATCAAAAGGTTTTCCAGAGGTTGGTCCACAAAGGGCGTCAGTTCAACCTCATTGCGATAAACAGGGAATTCTCCACCCCCGTAAAAAAGGTGATCCCGCATCACATCGTAGATCAGGCCAAACTGACCAATTCCGTCTTCAAAATAGGCCACCATCACCGCAAAATCTTCCTTTTGGGTCACAAAATTATTGGTCCCATCAATGGGATCAATCACCCAAACGGATCCTTCTGAAATCGGGGAGCGAAGGCCATCTTCCTCCGCAAAAATCCGATCTTCTGGGTAGCGATGTGTGATTTTTTCAACCAAATCCTTTTGAACCTGTTGGTCCATCTGGGTTACTAAATCTGTTGGCCCAGTCTTTTTTGAGATCATCAAGTCATCATGGAGATGAAGACGTAAGTAGTCTCCAGCCTCTAAAACGATTTGTTTGGCAAACTCTAACTTATTCTTCAAGAGAAAACCATCCTTCCTCTTTTTGCTTTGCAGCCTGGGTCACACGATAGAGAGAATAACCGCTCACTTCTTCGAACTCCCGTCCAAGACGCTTTTCTTCTCCGATACTAGGTACGACCTTCTTAAAAGCGCGGTAGGCTTCCATGTATTCTTTGGCTTCTACCTTACTTTCATAGGCTTCTTCAACTTTATTGAAAAAAGAAAGCACTGAAGCAAGCTCTTCAGTGCTCCACGATAAGTCCAGTGGGTAACTATAATTTTTTTGCATTCGACATACTTCTTAGTTTATTTCTGCTCTTAGAGTGGCAGAGCGTAACTCTTGTTTGCGATAACTCCGTGGCAAGAAGGCCCGAATTTCATCTTCGTTAAAGCCAATCTGCATGCGTTTGTTATCTAAAATAATCGGTCTCCGCAAGAGACTAGGATTTTCCTCAATCAGACGGATCAAAGCTGAGATGGATAAATCTTCAACATCAACATCCAATTTTTGAAAAATTTTTGAACGAGTTGAAATAATGTCGTCTGTTCCGTTTTCGGTCAAGGCCAATATACTTGTCAACTCCTGTTTGCTCAAAGGACTTGTCATAATATTGTGTTCTTTAAATGGAACATCGTGCTTTTTTAACCAAGCCCGAGCTTTTCGACATGATGTACAACTCGGTGATAAAAATAATGTAATCATGTGGTTCACTTCTTTTTTTATATATAACTATCTGACTCTATTATACAAAAAAAATAGGTGCTTGAAAAGCGCTTTTTTGATTTCTCGACGATTTTTCTGAATTTCAGTGGAAAAAAGAAATCCCTTTCATTTTTCCCAAGAAGAGGCCCGAAAAAAGAGAGTGGGACAGAAATCGGTAATTCGTTAGAATTCGATTTCGTCGTCCCACCTCCGCACAGTTGAGTAGGGCTGTAAAAGCTGATGAAATCAGCGTAGTAGAGCCCACTCAACCACTGCGTCTTGCTCGACAATCCAAAAACAATTGAGAGGCTAGGACTTCTGTCCCAGCCTCTTGGTCCAGTTTCGTGAAACTGCTTCATCTTCTTCTAGTTGAGCCACTAGTTGATCGATTCCATCGAATTTGACCATTTCTCGAATCTTATCTAACCAATGAATGGTCAGGGTATGACCGTAGATATCTCCTGTAAAATCAAAGAGATTGACTTCGAAACGAAGCTCTTTTCCATCAAAGGTGACATTTTTCCCGACAGAAGCCATCCCACGGTAGGTATGCCCTTTAAAATCGACATCAACTACATAAACCCCATCTGATGGTAGATAGGTCCGGTCAATCGGTGCTAGATTGGCTGTAGGATAGCCAATGGTGCGGCCACGCGCATCCCCATGCACAACGATTCCTCGACTGGATAAAGGGTGACCAAGTAGACGGGCAGCTTCGTGGACGCGTCCTTCTAGGATAGCTTGACGAATGCGGGTCGAACTAATCTTTTCACCCTGATCCAATACAGGAGAAATGACTTCCACTTGACCATCAAAATAATCAGCTAAGTCAGAGGCCGTTTTCTTATCAGAGCCAAAACTATAATCAAATCCAGCAATTAAAACTCGGGCCCTCAAAGCTGTGACAAATTGATCAACAAATTCTTTGGCTGTTTTAGAAGCAAAATCGGTCGTAAAATCAATGAGGAAGAGCTCATCCACTCCTAGTTCGTTTAATTTTTGGAACCGATCCTCAGGACTTTGCAAATGGAGTAGTAATTCTGGTTGGTAGCGAACAAAGGCTAACTTAGGAGATTCAGGGAATGTTAACAAAGCGACCTTCAAGCCTTTTTCATCCGCTATCTGACGCGCCTTTTTAAAGAGTTCTTGATGCCCCAGATGCAGGCCATCAAAGTAGCCCAGAACCAAAACTGTCTCATTTTCCAAATGGATCTGGTTAGCAGTAGTAATCGTACGAATATTCATGAATTTATTGTAACACACTTTCTGTTAGAAAGACTTTTCGAGGTTTGTAAAGTTCTTCTCTTTTTTCTAAAATGGCTACCAATTTTCCTTGGTAAAAAGCAGCTAACTCTTTGGAGTCACTCTCAACTGGAATAAAGCGTCCCACTTGGACTTCGCCAACCTCTTCTACTGTCAGCTCTACTTTTTCCAGATCCCCGGTGCCAATTTCAAGTGGGTGAAGGAAGCTCAAATCTCCTTGTGCTACTTTTTCAGCCACTTCTTCTAAGGTCAGGGCATCTTCTAGTGACAAACCGGCAGCACTGGTCCGTGTCAGATGGGACATATGCGCTGCGTAGCCCAGTTTTTGACCCAAATCCACCGACAAGGTCCGGATATAGGTGCCCTTGCTGCATTTGACCCGGAAACGAAAACGGGCCAGGCCTTCTTCATAGCCAATCTCACTAGTGCGCGTGAATTCATAAATGGTTACCTGTCGGACAGGGCGTTCCACTTCTTCTCCTGCCCGCGCATATTCATAGAGCTTACGTCCATTGACCTTGACAGCGGAATACATAGGTGGTACTTGCTCCATTTTTCCCACCATTTGGGCAATCATGCGATCGACCTCTCCTGCATCTAAAGGTGCTTCCACTGGGGTCCGCTCTACGACTTCCCCGCTGGCATCCTCCGTCGTGGTAGAAAATCCCAAAGTGATTTCTCCTTCATAGACCTTGCCTTCATCTTGCATGAATTCGACCATCCGGGTCGCCTTTCCAACTGCTATCGGAAGCACTCCCACCACATCCGGATCCAGCGTTCCCCCATGGCCGATCTTCTTAGTTCCTAAAATTTTTCGCAGTTTAAAGACCACATCATGTGAGGTCATGCCTGCTTCTTTTTTTACATTGATAATTCCGTCCATCTGATTTGCTCTTTCTAACTGATTGTGTGACCATCCGGTCCACCGACCCTTTATTATACCATGAAACAAGACTTCTTGTCCCTCTTTCCCCCTTCCCATGAACTCCTAAAAAATCCTGTAGCAGATTTCAGACTTTTTAAAATGGGTTTGATACAATAGAAAGCGAAAGAAGGTGTAACATATGTTAATGTATGATGTTATTGTGATTGGATTTGGTAAAGCTGGTAAAACACTCGCAGCGAAATTATCAAGCCAAGGAAAAAAAGTCGCTCTTCTTGAAAAGAGCAAGTCTATGTATGGTGGTACTTGTATCAATATCGCTTGTATTCCCACCAAGACCTTGATTGTTGCAGCAGAAAAAGGCTTGGATTTTGAGCAAGCCATGAATGAGAAAAATGCAGTCACTACTCGTCTCAATGGCAAGAACTACGCAACGATTGCTGGAACTGGTGTAGACATTATCGACGCGACGGCTCGTTTCGTTTCTAACAAGGTCATCGAAATTCAAGCTGGAGATGAAAAGGAAGAATTGACAGCTGAAACCATTATTATTAATACTGGTGCTGTGCCAAATGTCCTTCCGATTCCAGGATTGGCTGAAAGTAAATTTGCTGTGGATTCAACCGGTATTCAACGTTTGGAAAACCTACCTAAACGCCTCGGCGTCCTTGGTGGTGGACCAATCGGATTGGAATTTGCTCATCTCTACAATACCTTGGGCAGCCAAGTAACAGTATTGGATGCTGCGGACACATTCTTGCCACGGATCGAACCAAGTATTGCAGCTCTTGCAAAAAGCTACCTTGAAGAAGACGGTATTCAATTCTTGCAAGGTGTTCATACCCAAGAAATCAAAGATGGCCAAAACAGCTTAACGGTTGTCACAGATAAGGGAGACTTCGAGTTTGATATCCTTCTCTACGCAACAGGACGTAAACCAAACACAGCTGGACTTGGTCTTGAAAACACAGATATCCAAGTCACTGATCGTGGAGCGATCCAAGTCAACCGTCATTTGGAAACCAGCGTTCCTGGTGTCTTTGCAGTTGGGGATGTTAATGGTGGTCCTCAATTCACCTACATGTCACTCGATGACTTCCGCATTGTCTTCAACTACCTTACAGGCGATGGTAGCTACAATCTCGAAACTCGTAGAAATTATGCGACAACACTCTTTATTGCTCCTCCACTTGCCCAAGTCGGCTTGACCGAGCAAGAAGCACGTGACAAAGGACTTCCAGTTGCTGTTAAAGAATTGCCAGTTGCTGCTATGCCACGCGGACACGTCAATGCAGACCTTCGAGGTGCCTTCAAAGCCGTGGTCAACCCAGAAACTAAAGAAATTCTTGGAGTGACGCTCTTTGGAGAAGCTGCAGGCGAAATCATCAACCTGATTACCATGGCGATGGACAACAAGATCCCTTATACTTACATCGCAAAACAAATCTTTACTCACCCAACCATGGCAGAAAACCTAAACGATCTCTTTGCGATTTAACTAACATAAAAAAGCTGGAAAATTCCAGCTTTTTTTAGTTTAAGAATTCACAGACAGTCTCCTGAAATACTTTATTTTCTTCATAAAGAGCATGGCCAGAATGCTTAAGAATGAGGAGTTGACAACCCGAAATCGCTTTTGCTAGTTCCTTAGATCCGTCCACACCAATCACATCATCTTCAAGCGCACCAAGGACAAAGGTTGGACACTGAATTTCCTTTAAGATCTCACGGCTATTATGTTCCAGGCAAGACTGAGACTGAATGGCTATTCTATTTTCATCTTTGATTCGCCCCAAGAGACCCATAGTATTATAAAGCAACCGCCACTTTTGATAGCTCTTTTGCGTATAGGAATGCTTTGCAATATCCAGCATGAGATGCTTAAAATTTCCAGATTGACTAAGTTTTTGCCAATGCTCAATTCGTTCTCTAGCAAGTTGACTAGGTTTTGCAGTGGTCACAGCTAAAATGATCTTTTGTACCTTTTCAGGGAAATCCGCCACCAACCATTGGGCAATCATTCCACCTTGTGAAATCCCTATGACATAGGCTGTATCCAAGTTCAGCACCTCCATTGCTTCTGCTACATCTGCTGCCATATCCCGCGTCGTATAGCCCTGCCTCAACTCATTGATTCTAGAAAAAACATAGATTTTATAACGCTTAGCAAGTAGACGATAAGAGAGGGAAAAGAGCTGGGCCTTTCCTTTAACCGTCTGCAACCCATCCCCCAAGCCTGGTATGATTACTAGAGGGTCCTTTCCTTTTCCAAATGTCACATAGTCCATGCTCTTTTCGTTAAAATATAAGGTTTCCCCTTTTGTTGAAGACATTACTTCGTTCCCTCTACTATTTTTTCATGATTTATTTAGGTTGAGTTTTTAAATGCAAGGCAAAGCCGGCAGTCACTTTTTCAAATCCAACTGCCTGATAAAACTGATGTGCAGCATTTCGTTCAGCGGTTAATCCACTATTTAGAGCCAGTGCCTTAACTCCTTCTTTTATCGCTTGTTTTTTCAATTCATCAATTAGCCTACTAGCAATTCCTTGTCGTCTTGTTTTTTTTGCAACTGACAAAGCTAAAATACGATAGTAAGATCCATCTGTTTCAAAAAAGAAGAGCTTTGCATAACCTAAGAAACCTAAAATTTCTCCGTTTCTTTCAGCTAGAAGACAGCCATAATGTGGCTGAGAAAGAATCATTTCTAAACGTCGAGACAGCTTAGAAGCGGTCGTTGGATAGCCCAAGTCTTCGTATAGAGACAGTAGGGCTTCAGCATCTTTCAAGGTTGCTTTTCGTATCTTCATAGGATCCTCCTAGTCTTCCTTCAAGGCATCAAACTTAGCTTTCATGGTTGGATTTTTCCGTGTCAATTTTTTAACGGAAACATCATCCAACTTGTTATTAGCGAGGCGAAGTTGGTTTTCAGATGTGGTAAGAAATTTCTTGACTTCTTCCATCCGCTTGATTGCCTTGTCAATTTCATCAATGGCTTTACCGAAGTTGACCGAAGCTGAATTGTAGTTCTTAGCAAAGGCAACCTTAAAGGCATCCAAGTCTTCTTCAAAATGAGTAATATCAATGTTTTGCTCACGGATAAGCGCCAATTCTTGCTTGTATTTTAGGGAATTAAGGGCAGCATTTCGTAAGAGTCCAATCAACTGAATAAAGAATTGAGGACGCACGACGTACATTTTCTCATACTCATGACTGACATCCACAATCCCTGTGTTAAAGTAGTCATTATCGGCTTCTAACATCGATACTAATACAGCATACTCACAGTTCTTCTCACGGCGGTCCTTATCCAACTCTTTGTAGAAATCAGCATTCTTGTGCTTCTTCTCAGTTCCATCCGCTTCATTTTTCATCTCAAACATGATGGAAATGAATTCCAGCCCATTTTCATCAAAATCACGGAAGATGAAGTCTCCTTTAGAACCACGCGCAGAAATCTTGTTGTCCTTTTCAAAATAAGCATTTGGAAAGGCAAAACTACGAACCTTGTTAAACTCGCTCTCTGCATACTGTTCTAGACTTTCACCAATAGCTTTTGTAGATTGTTGTGCCTTGAAATTCTTGTAAAACTCAACTTGCTCACTAGCTGCTTTAAGCTGTGCTTCATAGTTTTGTTTAACAGAAGCAAGAGAAAGCTCGTTTTCTTTTTCTTGCAAAAGGAGCTGATTTTTGACCTGATCGCGTTCTTTTTCCAGGTCAGAAAGTGTTTTTTGTAGTTGATTCTCATGCTCCAAGCGCAAGGTGGCCAATTGATTCTCAAGAGCTTGGACCTCTTTTTCTTTTTCTAACAGACTTTGGCTAGCGCTTTGCTCTACCTCTTTTTTGGCCAATTCTTTTTCAGTATCAAACTGTTGAATCTGGTTTTGTAACTGAGCAATTTCTTGATCCTTCTTTGCTAACTTCTCTTGCTGCTCATTAAGGGCCTTTTGCTCAGCCAAAGCCAACTCTTGCCGAATTCGCTCATGAATTTCCTTGTCAAACTCTGCTGTCCGTACCTGTGACAAGAGTTCGCTGTATTGACTTTCATTGACTGTAAAAACTTCCCCACAGTTGGGGCACTTGATTTCGTTCATAGCATGCCTCTTTCTCTATTCTTAGTATATTATATCATGCCACCAGTAAAATCAAAACCAGCAAACGAAGCTTGCTGGTTTTAACTGAATATTCATTTCTCTATAGAGACTTTCCTTAAGTGAGGACGGACGGTAGCGACTCCCTTTGGGATTCCATACCTTAGATTTGAGCCTTACGTCTCAAATCTACCGAGCACCAGAAACTAATGCGTTTCTGATGCTTTCCTCACGGCGAAAAGTCTCAATCTATTTTGCACTAGTTCCAAAATATTTTTTCAATAGTCTCATTCAGTAATAACTTTAGATTTCTGAAAAGATGTTGCTTGTTTATAATCTGAAACAGTGGACTTAGCTTACTGGTCTCCACTTATTTCTTCTCAATTGGCGCGACACTGGCCAAGAGTTTCTTTAGACCCACTTCTGGGAAGTTGATCTTGAGCTCTTGGGTACTACCACTACCAGAGACTTCTAGGACAGTCCCTTCACCCCACTTCTTGTGAATGGCAATGTCGCCAATGGACCAAGCGACGCTTTCTTTAACAGCAGCTCGGTTGCTATTGCCAAAGGGGAGACTTGATGATGTGAGAGTACTTGGAGCTGCTTGTCTCTTGCGCTCTTGAAGGGCTTGTGACAGGCTCATGCCTTTTCCAAAGGTCGTTCCGCCTCCATTGCTATACGAAGCCTTAAAGCTGGTATTAACTGGACGGGCTAAGCCCTGGTAGGTCAATAAATCCGAGCTAATTTCATTGATGAAACGCGTTGGCCGGTTGTAGCTGGTCCGTCCAAAGAGCAAACGTGAGTTGGCATTGGTCAAGAAGAGAACCTTCTCTGCCCGCGTGATCCCTACATAAGCCAAGCGCCGTTCTTCCTCCAACTCATCTGGATCCTCTGCCGCACGACTAAGAGGAAAGACATTTTCTTCCATCCCAATCAAGAAGACGACTGGGAACTCCAATCCCTTGGCTGCATGAAGAGTCATCAAGGTCACTTCTGAAGTTTCTTGGGCCCCATCATCTGTATCGGCAATCAAAGCCAAATCGTTCAAGAAACGACTCAAGGTCTCCACACCTGATTCGTCGTCGACGGTTTCCCCATTTTCATCAAAATTCTTAGTAACAGACAGGAACTCTTGGATATTCTCGATGCGGGCTTGACTTTCTAGATTCCCCTGATTGGTTAGAGCCGTCATATAGCCCGTCTTATCAAGGACTTCTTCGACCAACTCTGTAATGGTCAGCTGGTCCAATCTTTCTCTCAAATCAAGAATGAGATTGGCAAAGTCCCAGATGGCTTGGGCAGCCTTTCCTTTGATGCCAGAGAGCATGATATTGGCTGAAGCATCCAGGAGTGAGGACTCTTGCATTTGAGCAAAGTCACGAATCTTATCCACTGTACCTGGCCCGATTCCCCGCTTGGGTTCATTGATAATGCGCTCAAAACTGATATTGTCACTGAGGTTGGCAATCAAGTTCAGATAAGCAATGACGTCCCGAATTTCCTTCCGGCTGTAGAACTTGGTGCCCCCTACCATGGTGTAGGGAATATTGGACTTGAGCAGGGCTTCTTCAATGGTCCGTGACTGGGCATTGGTCCGGTAGAGAACGGCAAAATCACGGTGTTTGTAGCCAGCTTCGCGACTAAGCTCTTCAATGGTTTTAGCAACAAAGACTGCTTCATCCTGCTCGTCATTAGCCCGGTAATAAACAATCTCTTCCCCGTCTTCATTTTGTGTCCAGAGATTCTTCGGACGGCGGTGGCGATTGTTTTTGATGACATCATTAGCTGCTTGCAAAATCGTCTTAGTCGAGCGGTAATTCTCTTCTAGGAGGACGACCTTAGCTTCCTTATAATCCTTCTCAAAGTCCAGGATATTCTGCATATCTGCTCCCCGCCAGCCATAAATAGACTGGTCCGCATCCCCTACAACACAGATATTTTTAAAGCGAGAAGCCAAAAGTTTGACCAATTGGTATTGGGCATGGTTAGTATCTTGGTACTCATCTACATGGATGTATTGGAACTTCTGCTGGTAATAAGTCAGCACATCAGGATGCTGGTCAAAGAGACGCAAGGTCAGCATGATCAAATCATCAAAGTCCACCGCTTCTGACTGACGGAGTTCCTTTTGGTAAGCTTCATAGCACTTGGCGACGATCTGGGTGTACATATCCCCCGCTTGGGCGGCATAAGCCACTTCATCAATTAAGTCATTCTTGGCATTGGAAATGGTCCCCAAAATGGTCCGTTCATTCCATTTCTTAGGATCCAAATTCAAAGACTTCAAGATGCGCTTCATCAAGGTCCGTTGCTCACCTGGATCGACAATGGTAAAATTGCGATTGTAGCCAATATGATCCGCATCGCGACGGAGGATACGCACACACATGGAGTGGAAGGTGGCAATCAAGCAATCTTGGGTGGCTGGATTCAATTGATAAGCCCGCTCCTTCATCTCCCGAGCGGCTTTATTGGTAAAGGTAATGGCCAAAATATTCCAAGGATTGACCATTTTTTCATCGATCAAGTAAGCGATGCGATGGGTCAAGACACGTGTCTTACCAGAACCCGCCCCCGCCATGATCAAGAGGGGACCTTCTGTCGTTTGGACCGCCTCCGCTTGGCGGTCATTCATACCATTCAATAAAGGATTCATCTCATTCTCCTCATTCATTCAATCGTTCTATTATACCACAAAAACCGACCTAGCTTCTTTTAAAAAAGACTCATTTGAATTTCCCTTCCAAAAGCGATATAATAGTAGTTTAAAGAAAACAGGTTCATATCCGAGGTTGTAGGAGGAAATTTTGGAAAAACCATACAGTAACTTAAAACTGGCCGAACGTGGTGCCATCATCAGTATTTTAGCCTATTTACTACTTTCTTCAGCAAAATTAGCTACTGGCCATCTGCTTCACTCCTCTAGTTTGGTAGCCGATGGATTTAACAACTTATCAGATATTATCAGCAATGCTGCCCTGCTCATCGGGATTCGTCTCGCTCGCCAACCTGCTGACCGTGATCACAAGTTTGGTCACTGGAAAATCGAGGATCTAGCTAGTCTAGTCACCTCCATCATTATGTTTTATGTCGGTTTTGATGTCTTACGCGATACCCTCCAAAAGATCTTCAGCAATGAAACCGTTAGCATTGATCCACTCGGTGCTGGTGTCGGAGTGGTTTCAGCCCTTGTCATGCTAGGCGTTTATTTCTACAATCTTCGCTTAGCAAAACGGGCCAAATCAAAAGCCTTAAAAGCGGCCGCAAAAGACAATCTTTCAGACGTCATCACATCTCTTGGGACGTCGATTGCGATTGCCGCTAGTGCTTTTAACTATCCAATTGTCGATAAAATCGCAGCCATCATCATCACCTTCTTTATCCTCAAAACTGCCTACGATATTTTTATGGAATCTTCCTTTAGTCTTTCAGACGGCTTTGACGATAGTCTCCTCGAAGATTACGAAAAAGCTATTTTAAAACTCCCTAAGATTGCGCGTGTGAAATCTCAACGCGGACGGACCTATGGAAGCAATATCTATCTGGACGTTGTCTTGGAAATGAATCCCGATCTTTCAGTTTATGAAAGTCATGCCATCACTGAAGAAGTCGAGGATCTCCTAAAAGAAGAATTTGGAGTCTTTGACATTGACGTCCATGTAGAACCTAGCTCAATTCCTGAAGATGAGCTGATCGAAAACGTTGAAAAGAAACTCTTGACCTACGAAAAAATCCTCTATGCTAAGCAAGAATTTGATACACTGCTAGCGGATAATTATACCTTGATTGACGATACCGGTCACGAACACAACAAGGCAGAATTAATAGAGGCTCTCGCAAGCGACCAAGTTCAATTCCAAAACTTTGAACTGGAGTCCATCAGTCAAAAAACCAAACTCATACGCTATGAACTAGACGGTCAAATCCATACCAGTCTCTGGCGTCGCCACGAAACTTGGCAGAAGATTTTCCATCAAATTACAAATAAAACAGATTAAAAAGCCAGGAAGTATTTCCTAGCTTGAGAGAGCAGCCAAACCTTATAAAAAAAGTTAATTGATCCTCTAAAAATTTTCTAATTTTTAAAATGAATCAAAAGTATACCAAAACTTTCCGCTGTGAGAAAAGTGCTAGAAACAGTGATGTTTCTAGCACTCGGGAGTTTTGAAACCTTAGGTTCAAAACTAAGTCATGGAACTTCGTAGAAGTTCGCTGACGTCCGTACTCACCTAAGGAAAGTTTTTGAGATAACTTTGTCTTTAATATAAAGCTAGGAATCATTTCCTAGCTTTTTTACTTGATATCGTCTGTTGCTACATCCGTTCCGAACCACTTCTTAGAGATCTTTTGGAACTGGCCCTTTTGATAGAGTTTTACGAAGGCTTCATCAATTTTTTTCTTCAAGGTTTTATCCGCCTTGCGCACCCCTACCGCAAAGGATTCTGTCTCAAAACCGACAGGAAAGACATTGTAGTCTTTTAAAATTCCTTCCGTTTGCAAATAATAGTTGGCATAGACACGGTCGATTAGGAGCCCATCGATCCGATCATTCTGAAGATCGATCAGCGCCTCGTTGAAACTCTGGTATTGGGTAGCCTTTTGATTTTTAACCTTATTTTTTAAGATTTTAGGATTAGCTTCAAAATCCATATAGCCAGACGATCCGGTCTGGGCACCTAATCGTTTCTCTTTCATCCCATCGACTGATTGGATCCCAGAGGCTTTCTTAGTGACCAAGACTTGTTCATTTTTCATATAGGGCTTGGTAAAAGCAACACTTTCCCGGCGTTCATCTGTTGCCGAATAGCCATTCCAGATGGCATCAATGGTACCATTTTTCAGTTCCGTCTCTTTCATATCCCAATCAATGGGTTGCCAGTTGACATGAATCCCATAAGATTCAAAGACTTGATTAGCCAAATCAATATCAAAACCAGCGTAGCTCCCATCTTTTTGTTCAAAGCCCATGGGAACGAAAGTATTATCAAAACCAATCGTGATGGACTGCTCTTTTTGGTATTTTTGCCAGTTGTCCACTTTAGGATCACTCACTGTCTGTCCACAGGCAGTCAGAAGAACGAGACTAAGGACACCTAGCAGCCATGGTATTACTCGTTTCATCCTCTCCTCCTATTTAGGCTCAACCTTGAGAAGAACATCCGCAATTGCTTCTGCAAATGGAATATCATGGGTAACAACGATCTGAGTCATCCCCAGTTCCCGGTTTTGCAAGATTAACTTCTCAACTTCTAATCGCAATTCTGGATCCAAGGCCGAAGTCGGCTCATCATAGCCAATAATTTCTGGATCGATCATCATAGCACGAGCCAGTGCCACCCGTTGCTTCTGACCACCAGATAGAGAGAAGGGATAAGCATCCGCATGTTGTTCGAGTCCCAAACGCTCCAGTAAGCTCATGGCTTTTTTACTCGCTTCTTCCTTGGTCACATTCATGGTCTTAACAGGAGACAAGATAAGGTTTTCCATGACTGATAAATGTGGAAATAATTGAAAATCTTGAAAGACAAAACCGAGAAGATTTCGTTTTTCTAAGGCATCCAGAGGCAAGTTTTCACCATTGTAGATGATCTGACCAGAATCAATGGTTTCAAGACCAGCTAGCATGCGAAGCAAAGTAGTCTTTCCTCCCCCAGAAGGACCAACAATGGCGACAATTTGTTTTTCAGGAACGAGAAGATTGAAATCTGATAAGATCTGCTTATCCCCAAACCGTTTCGAAATTTGTTTTAATTCTAACATATGCTTCTCCTCCTATTTATAATATGAAAAGTTCTTTTCAACTCGCTTAGCAATGATGGTCACGATCCCAATGAGGATTAAATAAATAGCTCCCGCTAAAAACATGGGTGCTAGACTGGCATCACGATTAGCTGCCGTCCGACTAGCCAGGATCAAATCACTAATTCCCAGAGCATAGACCAAGGAGGTGTCTTTAATCAAGGACATGACTTCATTGAAGACACTTGGAAGAACGATCTTCACCACCTGAGGTAAAATAATATATCGAATTGTTTGCCATGAACTCAATTTTAAGACCTTGGCCGCCTCATACTGACCTGTCGGAATGGCGAGAATTCCTCCACGGAAGATTTCCGCAAAATAGGCTGCATAATTGAGGGTGAAGGCTGTAATAGCCGCAGGCAACCGATCAATCCGAATCCCGATACTTGGAAGGACGTAATAAATAAAGATCAACTGAAGCAAAAGAGGAGTTCCTCGCATGATCCAGATATAAATTGTTAGGAGTCCATGCAGGATCTTTGAGCGCAATTGAAGCAAAAAGGCAACAACGATTCCTAGTGGAATCGATAAAATCAATACGAAAGCAAACACTTGCAAGGTGAGGCTTGCTCCCTTTAACAAACTTGGTAAAATTTCCAAAGCATACTGCATAGCATTCTCCTCCTAAAAAATAATTTAATGAACATCTTACCACAAAAATGGAAAAAAAACTAGTTCATTTTGATATTTATAAAAAAATAGCCTTTCGGCTATTCTTCTACTTTTATAAATCCAAATTTATTGAGAGGATAGAGACGTAGATTCACGACTCCTTCGATCTGATTTTTATGGATATAACCAAACTCACGGCTATCTTCTGTATCTCCACGGTTATCATTTAAGACTAGGTAAGTATCGGATGGTACACGACCAGCCTTGGTCCCTTTTAACTCTGATAAGAAAAAATCATCCGTATAATACCCATTACTCGTTGGAGCAGCTAGATGTTTGTTCAGCATTTTATTCAGGTAAGGTTCTGGTGTTGCCTGTCCATTCAAATAGAGGACGTCATCTACGTAGCTGACTTCGTCGTTTTCTTTGGCAATGACACGTCCAAGGTATTCTTTTCCACCGACCTTGTATAAGACCAAATCACTGCGATCTACCTGAGCATTTCTAGTCGCTACCACAAGATCTCCAGTTTTCACAGAAGCATTGGCCATTTTATCATTGATACTAAATGGATGAAATACAAAGATTCGAAGCAAAATCAGTGCCAAAACCAGTACACCGACAATGATGACATTTCTAATTAAATCTCTCCTTGGCATGTATGTCTCCCTTCCTTTTTAATTATTATACCATGTTTTTGATCTTTAAAAAAGAGAAAGTAAGCATTAGTGAGAATTCTTATCAACACACACCAGAAGAAAAAGAAAAACCTCGCGGTCAATCCTTTCGGACCAACCAGCAAGGCTTTAGATATAATTGTCTATTAACGTACTGTACGGATACGCATTGTGTTTGTACGAACAGCTTCTCCAACTGGTACACCAGCAACGATAACGATATCATCACCAGATTTAACAAGACCAGCTTCAACCGCTTTACGTTCAGCAATTTCGAACATATCGTCAGTTGATGAAGGAGCATCTGTCAACATTGGGATAACACCCCAGTTCAACATCAATCCACGTTCTGTCAATTCGTCAAATGTCAATGCCAAGATATCAGCATCTGGACGGTATTTAGAGATCAAACGTGCAGTGTGACCTGTCTTAGTCAATGTTACAACCAATTTGATATCCATTGAGTTTGTAGCATCTTTAACAGCTGAAGCCATAACTTCTGTCTTAGAGTTACGTTCGAATGAAGCTGGGTTCAAACGACCATATTCTTTCAAAAGTGTTTGAGCGTTCATGTCGATTTTCGCCATTGTAGCTACAGATTCAAGTGGGTATTTACCGTTTGCAGATTCACCTGAAAGCATTGTAGCATCAGTACCATCGATAACTGCGTTGAAGACGTCAGATACTTCTGAACGAGTTGCACGTGGTTTTTCAGTCATTGTTTCAAGCATGTTTGTTGCAGTGATAACAACTTTACCAGCAGCATTTACTTTAGAAGTAATCATTTTTTGGTAAACTGGAACCATTTCGAATGGTACTTCGATACCCATGTCACCACGAGCGATCATGATACCATCAGTAACTTCGATGATTTCATCCAAGTTTTCGATACCTTGTTGGTTTTCGATTTTCGCAAACAATTGAACGTGGCTGTTACCAGTTTCTTCACAGATAGCACGAACTTCTTGAACGTCTTTTGCAGTACGTACAAATGAGATCGCGATGAAGTTGATACCTTGTTCCAAACCGAAGCGGATATCGTCGTTATCGCGTTCAGCAAGTGCTGGGAAAGGAATCTTAGTGTTAGGGATGTTTACACCTTTTTGTTTAGCGATGATACCATCGTTTTCAACTTCAACAACAAATTCACGTTTTGCAGCGTCTTTTTCTACAACGCGAAGACCCAATTTACCATCATCAACCAATACTTGGTGACCAACTTCAACATCATCAAAGATGTCAAGCGCACCAGCAACGTTCAAAGCAATCACTTCACGAGTTGATTTGATGCCTTGTTTTGTAGCAACGCGGATACGTTCACCAGTCTTGTATGAATATTCTTTAGCTTCGCCTTCGAACAATTCAGTACGGATTTCAGGACCTTTTGTATCAAGAAGGTAACCAACTT
This sequence comes from Streptococcus sp. S5, assembly GCF_034134805.1. Lineage (NCBI taxonomy): Bacteria > Bacillati > Bacillota > Bacilli > Lactobacillales > Streptococcaceae > Streptococcus > Streptococcus lingualis. Next base: position 1,444,772 of record NZ_CP139419.1, read on the forward strand.
TTTTACCAGCGATTTCTTCTGCACGTTTAACAGTCGCCATACGTTCACCTTGTTCTTGGTGGTCACCGTGTGAGAAGTTGAAACGGAAAGTGTTAGCACCAGCTTCGATCAATTTAGCAATGTTTTGTGCTGAAGCTTCAACGTCAAGTTTTTCAGCCCAGTATCCATCTTCACCGAATTTTTTACCACCACGGATTTCTACCGCAGGACCTAAAGTTGCAACGATTTTTACACGTTTGTTCATGATATATATGACTCCTTTTTAAATATATCTGTCTTTTTAAGACAAGGTTAACGAATTTATGAAATAAAATTAGATTGAAGACAAGCTACGGTTCAACTCGGCAAGACCAAGATCAGCTTTATGTGGATTGTTTACCACAATCTTACCATCTTCTGTCAAGCTAAAGAGGGCTCCTTCTTCTGCTTTACCAAGGATTGGGTTTTCAACCATTTTTTCATTACGGATACCAACGGCTACACCACCGATTCCTTGTTTCAACAATTTAACAGCGTGTGCTCCCATACGTGAAGCAAGAACACGGTCACGCGCAGTAGGTGAACCACCACGTTGGATGTGGCCAAGCTCAGTCACACGAAGGTCACTTTCATCACCAGCTTCTTTCAACGCTTTACCAAATTCATCTGCAGACATCACGCCTTCAGCCAAGATGATGATGTTGTGGGTACGACCTTTTGCGTAACCTTCTTTGATGCTCTCAACAACATCTTCGATCTTGAATCCTTCTTCAGGGATGATGATTTCATCTGCACCAGATGCAATCCCTGCCCAAAGAGCGATATCTCCGGCGTTACGTCCCATCACTTCGATAACGAAAGTACGGTGGTGACTAGATGAAGTATCACGGATCTTATCGATCGCGTCCATTGCAGTTGTGACTGCCGTATCAAAACCAATTGTAAAGTCAGTTCCGACGATATCGTTGTCGATCGTACCAGGAAGACCCACAGCTGGGAATCCAAGCTCAGTCAAGCGCATCGCACCATGGTAAGAACCATCTCCACCAATAACGACAACACCTTCGATCCCGTGTTTCTTCAATTGCTCGATCCCTTTTAATTGACCTTCGCGTTGTGCGAATTCAGGGTAACGAGCTGAATGAAGGAAGGTACCACCACGGGAAATAATATCTCCAACGGATGAGGCGTCAAGGGGCTGAATTTTACCAGCAACCATTCCCGCATATCCATCATAGATACCGAAAACTTCCATTCCTTCTGAAATTGCTTGACGAACAACTGCACGGATGGCAGCGTTCATTCCAGGGGCATCTCCACCACTAGTTAAAACAGCAATACGTTTCATTTCGTTGTTTGCTCCTTTTTTTCTTTTACATTCTACGTAATTATAACACAAAGAAGACTAAAATTCTCGTATTTTTCGCAGTTTTTACCGATAAATCGTTTTCATAACGAGATTCTTTAATTCATCTTCCAATTCTTTGTTTTTCTGGACTGTATAGCCCTTCAATTGAAGAGTTTTTTTCTCGTCTTCATAGCGTAATATTACAGGATATGGGCCCGGATATTTTTTCAAGATAGAAAGAATCGTTTTATCCTGACGATGATCGAGCAACTGGATCCAGAACTTTTCATTGGTTGCCAGTTGCGCCTCTGCTAGAATCATCTGCAAGCGCCCATCACGCTCTTGTATCTTCCCTGTCAAGTAATAAAAGCCGCCTTCTTTTATCAAGGAGGAAAATCGATTGTAGGTTTCAGGGAAAAGGGTCACATCCAATTTTTTCTTGGTATCACTGACTTGTAAGAAAGCCATGAGATCACCCGACTTGGTTCGAATGGTTCGAATGCTTTGTACCTCAATGAGAATGCGTGCCTGCTCTCCGTATATGAGTTGAGAAATTGGTTGGATCTCGTAGGGACTCGTTTGTCCAATCGCAACCAATGGGTGGGTACTGAGCCCGATGCCAATAATGGCCTCTTCCTTCTCATATTTTTCAGCTTGGCTAAAGTCCTCCGCTTCTGTCCAGGAATAGTTAGAATCCGCAAACAAACTGCCTAGCTCATCAGCAAAGACAAACAAATTCGGCAAATTGTGAAGCACCTTGCGTCTATTTTTTTCAAAAATATCAAACAATCCAAGCTCCACTAAAGGTGTTAACAGAGGTAATTTATGATACTGATTGGGGAGGCGTAAAATAAAATCTTCGACACTTTCAAAGGGACGATTATCAATGATCCAATACGCGAAATCTCTTGGGAGTCCCTTGATATTTTTCATTCCCAAGTAAATTTTTCGATCCTGGAACTTATCTCTGTAAGGGATGGTGTTGATGGATAATGGCGCGACTTTAAAATCAAACTGGAGAGCATCTGTCAGATAATCGCTACTCGAATAATTGAGCATGACATCAAAGAAAACATCTGGATAATGGACCTTGAAATAGGCCATCTGAAAGGCCAAGGCAGAATAGGCGTAGGCATGGGAACGGTTAAACCCATAGCCTGCGAATTTTTCCATGATCGCAAAGACCTCTTTGGCTTTTTCTTCCGTATGCCCAAGTTTAAGAGCACCTGAGACAAAATCGTCTTCCATCTGATGCATTTCAGCCGCATTTTTTTTGCCCATAGCCCTACGTAAAATATCGGCTTTCCCTAGACTAAAGCCTGCAAAACGCTGGGCAACCTGCATGACCTGTTCTTGGTAGAGCATGATCCCATAAGTGGGCCTTAAGATTTCTTCAATAGCTGGATCTAAAATCTCAACTTTTTCTTGGCCGTGCTTTCTTTTGACGAAATTATCAATGTAATCACTAGCCCCTGGACGATTGAGAGAGGTGGTCGCTACCACTTCTTCGAAATGATTGGGTCTCACACGTCTCAAGAGGCGAATGGCTCCAGCCTGTTCAAATTGGAAAATCCCCTTGGTATCCCCTGCAGCAAACAAGGCCAAGGTTTCTGGATCTTCTAAATCAATGGCTTCAATCACGATCTCTTCTTGGTACTTTTCATAGACGGCTTCCTTCATTTTCTGAACAAAGGTTAAATTTCGCAGACCCAAAAAGTCCATCTTCAACAGACCATTGGCTTCAACCGCATGGGCATCATACTGGGTGACAAACATGTCTTCTCCATACTTGAGAGGAATGTGATCCGTCAAATCCTGGTCACTCATCACAACCCCAGCCGCATGGATAGAGGTCTGTCTTGGTTGGCCTTCAATTCTTTTAGCAATTTCAAAGCCACGCTCAAATTCTGCTCGGCTATGAATCACTTGTCGAAAAGCTAGGTTCTGTTCATAAGCAGTCGTCAGTGTATCCCTAAAGCCAATCCGCTTGGTAATGGAAGTCAATTCATACTCAGGTACCCCAAAACGTTTGAAGACATCTCGAATGGCTTGTTTGGCCCCAAAGGTTGAAAAGGTCACGATCTGAGCTGCATGGTAACTCCCGTAACGGTCTCGCACATAGCGGATAAATTCTGGACGATAGATATCTGGAATATCAATATCAATATCCGGCATGGTGTAGCGCTCCACATTTAAAAAGCGCTCAAACAGGAGGTTTTTCTCCACAGGATCAATCCCTGTAATCCCTAGGGCATAGGCTACCAGTGAGCCTACAGCAGACCCACGTCCCATTCCCATATAATCGCCTTGACTCCGTCCGAAACGAAGAAGGTCCCAGACAATCAAGAAATAATCATCAAAGCCCATTTGGTGAATAATGTCTAATTCATGCTCCAGACGTTCTTGATAGACCGGACTGGTCAAGTTCTTTCGAAGAAGACCCGCTTGGGCTAATTCTCTCAGTTCCTCAACTGCTGATTTCTGGGGATTGAAGCGAGGCAATTTCAACTGAGTATCAATATCGTATTGAATCCCTTGGACTAGTTTTTCCAGATTTGTGATGGCTTGAGGAAATCGCTCTGCAAAATCATTCTTTAAATCCTGAGGAGTTTTTAGGACTGTTGTCGGATCAATTGGCCCTGTTTCCGTCAAGCTTTGATTGTCCTTGATGGCTGCCAGCATCTGCATGGCTTCCACATCTTCCACCTCAAAGAAACGCACAGTATGAAGAGGGAGCACAGGGTGGCTAAACTCTTGGACCGGCGTATCCGCAAAAACTCCGATGAAGTAATCTAGACCAAGCGGCAAGTCTCCACTAGCAAAAGGAGCTGGGACAATAACTGCTACGCCTTCTGTTAGGTGCTTCACATCCTCCCAATTGCTCTTCCCCATCATTTTGACGGTCGACATCTTCATCAGATTCTGGTAGCCCTTCGTGGACAGGGCGATCAGCCTAAACGGAATTGTTTCATTATCTACCTCTAATCCAATTTCTAAACCGACCAAGGGGCTGAGCTTATGGGCCTGACAGGCTTCGATAAATTCATAAGCACCATACAAATTATCTACATCCATGATTCCCAATGCGCCATACCCCATGCTTTTAGCCACTTGGACATAGTCTTTTATGGTCACAAGGCTTTCCATAAAAGTATAGACTGATTTGGTATCTAGCTGTGCAATCACTTTTTCTCCTCCCTCACTTGTCTATTTTTGGGACTCTTTTTTGTACAAAAAAACACCACTGCTACACAATGATGTCTCAACAACGGAAGACATGGGATTCGAACCCACGCACGCTTTTACACGCCTACCGCGTTTCCAACACGGCCTCTTAAGCCTCTTGAGTAATCTTCCATGAATAAAAATATGGAGCCGGTGGGAGTCGAACCCACGTCCAAACACCTGCCAGCATATTTGTCTACAACCATAGGTTATGTCTTCTTTTAACAGCTACATGACACATAACTCAAGCCCTGTACCTGCGAGTCTATCAATCTCTTATCTAACTCCTAGACCAAGCTAGATCGTATCTCGCTAAAATAAAGACCTGTCATCAAACACGAGCGATTCGAATCGGGTCACGCCTGCTGGTGTTTAGGCAGCTAAAGCGTAAGAATTATTATTTTTTGCAGTTATATTTAACTGGCGTTTTACATCCGCTAGATGAGTTGCAAAATATACCTCATAATGCCTGTCGAATCCGTAACGACCCCAAAACGAATACAATTAGTATATCAAAATGTAGCTAAAAATGCAAAAGAAAAAATTGAACAAGAAGGCTTCCATTTGGAAGTTTCTTGCTCAATTCCATATTATTATTGAAGATTCAACTTGTACTTGCTGATATAGTGAATGGTGAAGTACATAGAAACAATTTTAATGACTTCATAAATGAGACCTGGAATAAAGTTAGGTCCAAAATCATCAATATTTCCATAAACCAATGCAGACCCGACAGCATATGAATCTTTTAATGGATTAAATGCTGTACCAATGATACTTAAAACAATGCACAAGAGAAAGAAAAACAGAATAGCCTTAAATCCACGACGATTTTGGAAGAGTTGGCCAAGTGCGATCGATACATAAAATAGTAAGATTCCTGAAGCTGTGGTAAAAATCCACCAAACGATAATCCAATAAGCAATAGAATGACTAAAAGCCTCAGCGATAATACTAAATACAGGAGAGAGGTCTTGTCCAATGACAGCACCCATCACAATAATTGTGATAAAACCACTAAAAAATAGAAGGAATAGGCAGTAAAGACTCGCTACTAAAGCTCCCACAAATTTTGACAAAATGATCGCATGGGGGCTAGCTGGAAGAGTCCAGGTCAAGTAACCTTCACGTCCGTATAAGTTGGAATAGAAACGACGGATAATAATATAGTAGTTGCTAAGATAAAGACCAATGACTCCTCCAAAAATGAGAATCCCAAGAGTCCCTGTTATGATTTGCATACTATTGGTTTCCATATCCACAAAACCGTTTGTAGCACTTCCACCAATAACACCTGTAATCACTGACAAACCTAGTGCAATCAGGGTGATCAATAAATACCACTTAGCTGTCGATTTAAATTCATATTTTAATAATTTACCAAACATGGGTTCCTCCTAATAAACACGGAATTGATCACGGAAGATCTCATCGATTGATTTTCCGTGTTGATTGCGCATAACAGTCGTATTTTCATGCAAGAGGATTCTTCCTTGGTTGATGAAAATGGCCTCATCCAAAACTTGCTCAATATCCGCAATCAAGTGAGTAGAAATCAAGACAGAAGAATTTGGACGTCGGTTTTGAATAATGGTCCGCAAAATATAATCACGCGCCGCTGGGTCAACCCCACCGATTGGTTCATCAAGAACATACAAGTCAGCTTCACGACTCATCACCAAAATCAATTGCACTTTTTCCTTGTTCCCTTTTGAAAGGCTGTTCAATTTTTGATTTGGATGCAAATGCAAATCGTTGAGCAATTGGTAAGCTCGTTGGACATTAAAATCTGAATAAAAATCTTGGAAATAGCTAATAGCATCACTAATTTTTATATTTTCACTCAGATAAGTCGTATCCGGCAAATAGGAAACAACTTTTTTAGAAGCTGGGGATGGTAATTGCCCATGAATATAGATATTTCCAAGGCTTGGTTGCAATAAACCATTAATCAATTTAATGATGGTTGTTTTCCCGCTACCATTAGGCCCCAAAAGGCCAATAATACGGCCAGGTTGGATGTTCAAACTAACATCCATGAGAGCAACTTCATGCCCATAATTCTTTGTCACATGGTCCAAGTAGACCAAAGGATACTGATTCATGTAAATCTCCTTTATTTTCTATTTATGCTATTATACCTTGTCCTCTTGATGATTGCAACTTTATCTGAAAATTTGCTAAGAATTTGAAAATGGTTGTTCAAAAATACAGATGTAAACAAATCAGAGGTTAGGGAAGCCCCTAACCTCTTGTTTTCATGAATAGAATTTTTAACTAATTCCAAGTGCAATCCGTGCATAGCGGCTCATTTTTTCAACCGTCCAAGCAGGATACCAGACCAACTTCACATCCACAGACGTCACTTCTTCTACTTCTGCTAAAACATCATGAATCTGATCTGTCAGAAGATCCGCTAATGGACATCCCATGGTCGTTAAGGTCATATCAATGATGGTTGCTCCAGTTTCACCGTCAAAATGGATCTCGTAGACAAGACCTAAATTGACAATATCAATCCCAAGCTCAGGATCGATTACCTCTTCCAAAGCATTTAAAATTTTATTTTTAATTTCTTCAATTTGCTCAGTTGTATATGCCATATGACTTCCTTTTTTTGCTATTTTACTCTCGATAGAATTTCTTGGCTCGGGTTAAAAAGATCCGCAGGATCTGGCCACTCTTTGGTTTTTAGGTGGCCGTTAAAAATGTCCACTGGACCTGGGCCACTCTCTTATTTTTAGGTGGCCGTTAAAAAGATCCGCAGGATCTTTTTAATCCTCAATAAAATCACGCAATGGTTTGCTTCTGCTTGGGTGGCGGAGTTTACGGAGGGCTTTGGCTTCGATCTGACGGATCCGTTCACGGGTCACGTTGAAGACTTTACCCACATCTTCCAAGGTCCGCATTTTTCCATCATCCAAACCGAAACGTAAACGAAGTACGTTTTCTTCACGGTCTGTCAGGGTATCGAGGACTTCATCTAATTGTTCACGTAGAACCACACGAGTGGTGTAGTCTACTGGATTTTCAATCACTTCATCTTCGATGAAATCTCCCAAATGGCTATCGTCTTCTTCCCCGATTGGCGTTTCCAAAGAAACAGGCTCTTGGGCAATCTTCAAGATTTCGCGTACCTTATCAGGCGTCATATCCATGCGTTCAGCGATTTGTTCAGGCGTTGGGTCTTGTCCCAATTCTTGCAAGAGATTGCGTTGTTCACGAACCAACTTGTTAATGGTTTCCACCATGTGAACAGGGATCCGAATGGTCCGTGCTTGGTCTGCAATGGCACGAGTGATAGCCTGACGAATCCACCAAGTAGCATAGGTAGAGAACTTGAACCCTTTGGTATAGTCAAACTTATCAACGGCCTTCATCAAGCCCATATTTCCTTCTTGGATCAAATCCAAAAATTGCATTCCACGACCAACGTAACGTTTCGCAATGGATACAACCAAACGAAGGTTGGCTTCTGCAAGACGTTGCTTGGCTTCCAAGTCACCTTGTTCCACTAAGATAGCCAATTCTTGTTCTTCTTCATTTGTCAAAAGAGGAACAACCCCAATTTCTTTCAAGTACATCCGTACTGGGTCGTTGACCTTGGCAGAGTTGCTTCCAAGCAATTCCTCATCTGACAATTCTGGCTCTTCTTCATTGTTCAACACACGCGCACTTGGGTTACCATCTTTATCCGTGATCGAAATTCCTGCATCTTGAATCCGTTGCAAAAGATCTTCAATCCCATCTGCATCTAGTGTGAATGGAATAACCAACTTGTCATTAATTTCATCATCTGTTGCAGTTCCACTTTTCTTGTGGCTGCGAATAAACTCTGCAATTTGAACGTCCAATGTTGTAATATCTTTTTGTTCTTTAGCCATTCCTACTCCATTCTTCTTTTTTGAGCGATCAAACGCTCGAGTTCCAATAAAGCTTTTTCCGCATCCCCTGTCGAGGAAGCTTCCTTCACTTTATTTCCAATTTGTTGACTTTCTTTGCGAAGAAGCTCACGATTTCGCGTTTCTTCCACTTCTTCTAATTCACCATCCGCTATCTCTTCTGGCAAATCTTCTTCTACCATCCGGTACCAGGCGTGCTGGACCCCTTCAGGTTGCTCGGACAAATCCTGAGATGTGACTTCTCCATTTTGACAGAGTAATTGGTACAAGATCTGTAACTCCGGTGTGTCAAAGACAAAATCAGGTCGCAAACGGTAATCATTAAGCACCATTGGAAAATCTTTCATCCTACTTAATAAATGATTTTCCGCCTTGATCAAGCGCGTCATCCCACGATTAGGCAGGAGATCGACTGAAAAATTCGACGTTCTTGATCGTCCACCACTTTGATCCTCCTGCCGTTGATGCAAGCGACAATTATTGACAATCTGCTCAATCTGCAAATAATCAAAGTCTGGCAATAAATCTGCCAACTTATAAATATAGGTGTTTTGCGCTGTGATGGAGCGCGTCTGGGCGATCATCGGTGCCAGCTTCTCGACAAACTCAATCTGTGCCTGTAAGTTCTCAATATACTGGGGTTTCCAGTAGTGCATCAAGAATTCAACCTTACTGATCCGCGAATTCTTCAAGAGGGAAGCTAGATCTTCTGGGGAGGTCTTTTTGAGGTACTCATCGGGATCCATCTGATCAGGGATACGGACGATCTCCAACTCCAGATCCTGCAAGACATCCAAGGCCTTAGCGGTTGCTTCAAGTCCCGCCTTATCCCCATCATAGGTCAAAATGACCTTTTTGGTAAAATGAGACAGGTGCTGGACGTGCTCTGGTGTCAAGGCTGTCCCCATAGAGGCGACTGCATTTTCAATCCCAGCTCGATAAGCCGCAATGACATCCATAAAGCCTTCCATGATATACATTTCATGTTGCTTTTTGGCGCTCGTCTTAGCTTGATCCAAATGATAAAGTTCATAACTCTTATTAAATAGACGGGTACTTCGACTATTCTTGTACTTGGCTTGATGACTGCCATCATCCGTTAGTTTCCACAGTCTACCAGAAAAAGCAATGACACGTCCACTATCATCCGTCAAAGGAAACATAATCCGATCCTGAAAGGCATCAAAAACTGTTCCAGCATCTGAGATTGTGAATAACCCCGAATCGGTAATCACTTTCTCAGAGAACTTCTCAGAGAGATTTCGATAGAGATAATTCCCTTCTGCTGGGGCTAAGCCCAATTGAAAATGTCGGATGACCTCATCCGTCAATCCACGTTCATACAGATAATTTCGCGCTTCTTCTCCCATCTTTGTCGTCATCAGAATCGCCTGGTAGAACTTACTGGCTTCCTGATGAATCTCATAAAGTTCTTGGTTGGGATTGATAGACGTTGGTTGAGCCGGCCTTGCTTGGTACTGAAGCGCAATACCCGCTTTTTCTGCTACGATCTGGACCGCATCCATAAAAGCGACTCCACGGTATTCCTCAATAAACTTAAAGACATCTCCCGAGCGACCACATCCGAAACAATGGTAAAACTGCTTGTCTTCAACGACATTAAAAGAAGGAGTCTTTTCACCATGAAAAGGACAGAGCCCTAAAAAATTACGGCCAGCCTTGGTCAAAGAAACAACTTCTCCAATAACTTCAACAATGTTTACACTGTTTTTAATTTCTGCAATTAGCTCTTTATCAACCATAAACAGTGCCTCCATTTTACCATAGATTATCACTTTATATTTTATACTAAAAGTTAGTAAAAGTAAATTTTTTCCTACCGATTTCACACATAAAAGAAAAGATTTTCAACCTTTATCACTAATTTTAAAAAATGAGGCATATTCCTTGTCAGTCGAATATTTTTCCGTTATACTATCATAGTAAAAAATTATTATGAAAGGACATATTTAGGATATGTTAAAAGATTTGAAAGCTTTTCTCCTTCGTGGGAATATTGTTGACCTTGCTGTAGCAGTCGTTATCGGAGCTGCATTTGGAGCTATCGTAACATCACTTGTTAACGATATCATCACTCCACTTATTTTGAAACCAGCTATGAAAGCTGCTGGTGTTGATAAGATTGCTAATTTGTCATGGAACGGTGTTGCATACGGTAGCTTCTTGAGCGCTGTGATCAACTTCCTTGTTGTTGGTACTGTTCTTTTCTTCGTAGTGAAAGCTGCTGAAAAAGCTCAAAACCTTGGTAAAAAAGAAGAAGCTGTCGAAGAAGAAGCTCCTGCTCCTACTCAAGAAGAGTTGCTTACTGAAATCCGCGACTTGCTTGCAAACAAATAATCAGATAAAAAGATCCGATCTTCTAGCTAGAAGATCGGTTTTTTTGTCTTTAACGGATGAAAAAAACAAAAAACAGACCGAAGTCTGTTCTTGTATTCAATTAGAATTTTTTACGTTTACGAGCTGCTTCTGATTTACGTTTACGTTTTACAGAAGGTTTTTCATAGAATTCACGTTTGCGTGTTTCTTGAAGAGTACCAGCTTTAGTAACCGCACGTTTGAAACGACGAAGAGCATCGTCAAGAGATTCATTCTTACGTACTACTGTTTTTGACATATTTTTCACTCCCTTCAAGCCTAAAATCTTAATAATTTTATCACACTTTAAGGACGCTGTCAAGATCTTTTGAAACTTTTCTAGCCCTCCTAGCCTTCATGTCATTTCTTTTTCCAACTTTTTCATTCTTCCCATTTTATGATACAATGGAAACAAAGAAAACCCTGAAGGAGATACTATGTCAGAAATTTATGATATTACAATTGTTGGGGGCGGACCAGTTGGTCTGTTTGCTGCTTTTTATGGCAATATGCGCCAAGTAAAAGTCAAACTGATTGATTCCTTACCTCAACTGGGAGGGCAACCAGCTATTCTCTATCCAGAAAAGAGTATCCTCGATGTACCTGGCTTTACCAATTTGACTGGTGAAGAATTGAGCAACCGCTTGATCGAGCAAGTCAAACGGTTTGATACACCGATCTTTCTCAATGAAACTGTAGAGGATATTCGAAAAGAAGGCGACCTCTTCACCATCACTACTTCTCGCCAAGTGCATCAGTCTAAAGCAGTCATTATAGCCATGGGCGGTGGTGCCTTTAAGCCACGCGCCCTTGACATTGAGGGAGCTGAAGACTTTGATAACGTCCACTATCATGTTTCGAACATCCAACAATATGAAGGACAGCAGGTGACCGTCCTTGGTGGTGGAGACTCTGCTGTAGACTGGGCTCTTGCTTTTGACAAGATTGCTCCAACTACGATCATTCATCGTCGGGATAACTTCCGTGCTTTAGAACATAGTGTAGAAGAACTCAAACAATCTTCTGTTAGCATCAAAACACCATTTGTTCCTAGCCGCTTGATTGGCGAAAATGGTCATGCCACTCATCTTGAAATCACAAAAGTTAAAACCGATGAAACCGAACTCATTCCGATTGATCACTTATTTGTCAACTATGGCTTTAAATCTTCAATCGGAAACTTGAAAGAATGGGGTGTAGAATTGCAACGCCATAAAATCAAGGTCAACCAAAAACAAGAAACCAGCCTTCCTGGAATTTATGCTTGTGGAGACTGCTGCTTCTATGAAGGAAAGATCGATCTCATCGCTACAGGTCTGGGGGAAGCTCCAACAGCCGTAAACAATGCCATCAACTACATCTATCCAGATAAGAAAGTCCAACCAACCCACTCAACTAGTTTATAATAAAAAAGGCCTTTGGCCTTTTTTAAATTGAAGTCAAACTATTTTAAGTTAATCGATTCTGCAAAGAAGTAAAAATGAGTTCCTATTTTTAGTATGAATCAAGAAAATACAAAAACTTTCCGCTGCGAGAAAAGTGCCTGAAACATTACGTTTCAGGCACTCGGGAGTTTTGAGACATTAGGCTAAAAACTAAGTCATGGAACTTCTACGAAGTTCGCTGACGTCCGTACTCACCTAAGGAAAGTTTTTAAAAAGACTTTAACCTCATTATGAAAGGCCTTTGGCCTTTTTTATTTGTCTAAATCGTCTGCGATCTTATTGATCTTACGCAAGCGGTGGTTAACACCGCTTTTTGAAATAGGTTGTTGCAAACTATCGGCGATCTGCTGGATAGAATAATCTGGATGGTTCATCCGGATATAGGCAACTTCCTGCAGGTCACTTGGTAAACTTCCTAGACCGACCGTATCCACAATTTTACTAATATTATTAATGGTTTTCATACTGGCTGTGACTGTGCGCTGGATATTGGCCATTTCGGCATTATTGGCCCGATTGAGGTCATTGCGCGTCTCTCTCATGACCTTGATAGACTCAAATTCCTGCATGGCTTGCATGGCCTCTACTACAATGAGAAAATCAATAATATCTTCCGCTCGTTGCAGATAGGTCACCACCCCTTTTTTCCGCTCGATGGTTTTCGCATCTAGTAAAAATCCTTGCATAAGAAGGGCAATTCCTTCTGCGTGGTCTGTATAAACAGAATGAATTTCCAACTGGTACTTCCCTTTTTCAGGATCCTTGATGGAACCACTCGACAGAAAAGCTCCTCGAAGATAAGCACGACTGGCTACTTCATCTTCTAAAACACTGGCATCAATACCTGTTTCAATCCCAAAGAAGGCATCTGCCAAATGCAAGTCAGCTAGAATCTCTTCCACCTTTTCATCCAAGAATACTGTGTAGACACGATTTTTTTTCAAATTGGTTTTTTGGTGGTGGCGAATATCCGATTTGGCCTCATAGAAATGATGCAACAATTCATAAATATGGCGGGCAATCTTGGCATTTTCTGTCGTCACCGAAAGCGTCAAGCCCCCCATTGAAATCCCAAGACTTCCAGACATCTTGATAATGGCAGCCAATTCGCTCTTTTCAAATCGCTTGAGAGACAATAATTCTTCTTTGACACGAACCGTAAAACTCATTTTCTCACCTGCACGATCTGCATCAGCTCTTCGACCACTTTTTCGCCATCATGAAAGGCTCCTCCATTGACCAACTTCAAGAAATCGGAAGAAATCACTTGAGGAACTTGTGAGTGTAGCCCCTTAAAATCGTGCTCTACCTGCACTAAGTATTCATCAAATTTGTTACTGTTCATGTAAACTGCGGGAACCTGATTGATATTGACAAGGACGGTATCGATGAACTTCTCTCCCAAATGTTTATGGAGAACGGCAACGTGGTCACTGTCTGTGAAATGCTCGGTTTCTCCTCTTTGGGTCATGATGTTACAAACATAGGCTACCTGAGCCTTGGTTTCAAGGATGGCTTTCCCAATCTCATCGATCATCAAATTAGGAAGGATAGAGGTAAAGAGCGAACCAGGACCCAAGACGACCATATCACTTTCAAGAATAGCTTCCACCACTTTCTTACTAGCTTTTGGACGCTCTTGATCAAAGGTATTGGTCACATAGACATGATCAATCATGCCGGTGTAGTTGGCAATGTGGCTTTCTCCTACCACTTCTTTTCCATCTTGAAAGACGGCATGAAGGGTCAAAGGACTATCACTGGAAGGATAGATCTTGCCGGTCGTATGGAAGAATTTAGTTAACAACTGCATGGCATTATAGGTCGAGCCTTGCATCTCTGAAATCCCTGCAATGATCAAGTTTCCCAAAGGGTGGCCAGCCAAAGGGCCATCATCGTCAGCAAAGCGGTATTGAAAGACCTTCTCATAAAAACGAGGCATATCTGACATGGCAACCAGCACATTTCGAAGATCCCCAGGTGGTGTCAATTTTTGAATGTTCTTCCGCAATTCACCTGAACTCCCGCCATCATCTGCAACGGTTACAATGGCAGTGATATCGACCGGTTTCTTTCTCAGACTATCGAGAATAACAGAAATCCCTGTTCCTCCTCCAATAACGGTTACTTTAGGTTTTCTCATGAGCGATTCACCGTTTCTTTCCGTCTGTCCTTGTCTCTATGACTGCAATTGACCTGCCAATTTTTTTCTAAATCATGCGCTAAGCGCTCTGCAAAGGCTACTGAACGGTGTTGCCCACCGGTACATCCCATAGCAATGGTGAGAACGGATTTACCCTCACGTTTATAGGACGGTAAAATAGGAACAATCAAGTCATGAAGATGACTGTAAAACTCCTCTGATTCAGGGTGATCCATGACATAATCATAGACTGCTGGATCCTGACCGGTTAAATTCCGAAGTTCCAATTTGTAGTAGGGGTTTGGAAGGAAACGCACGTCAAAGACAAGGTCAGCATCGATCGGAAGGCCATATTTAAACCCAAATGACATGACCTCAACCCGAAAATCTGGCTGATTATCTTGACTGGCAAATTGTTCTGCGATCGTTTTTCTCAGATTACGAGGCGTCAACTCAGTCGTATCCACCACATTTTGACTGATATTTTTTAAAGGGGACAAGAGTTCGCGCTCTAGGGTAATCCCATCTAAGACACGGCCATCTGCCGCTAATGGATGGCTACGACGGGTTTCCTTGTATCGTGCTACCAACTCACTATCAGTGGCATCCAAGAACAAGACCTTGAAATCGAGGTCTTCTTGGTTGTCCAATTCATCCAAAATGGTGCGAATTTCATTGAAAAAAGAACGGCTCCGCATATCCACAACAACGGCTAATTTATTGTTATCGGGACTGTGGCGCATGAGCTCAATAAATTTCAGCAAGAGCGCGGGTGGCATATTATCGATGGTAAAGTAACCCAAATCCTCAAACGATTGGATGGCGACGGTCTTTCCAGCACCGCTCATCCCTGTTACCATGACCAGTTGAATCTTACTTTCTGTCATTTTCTCCTCCCATAAATAAAACAGAGTGGCCTACAGTTTCCTGCTCTCCACTCTGTCTTTTTGTCTTTGAATGGTTATTAGGCCTTAATTTCCGCAATAACTTCAATTTCAACCTTCACATCACGTGGCAGGCGTGCTACTTCAACAGCAGATCGAGCTGGAAACTCTGTAGTAAAGACTGTTTTATAGACCTCATTAAAAGGTACAAAGTCATTCATATCACTTAAGAAACAAGTGGTTTTCACCACGTGGTCAAAGTCTGTCCCAGCCTCTTCCAAAATAGCCCCAATATTCTTTAAGACTTGTTCTGTTTGTTCTTGGATGGTTTCGCCAATGATTTCGCCTGTTTCAGGTGACAAGGGAACTTGTCCACTTGCAAAGAGAAGATTCCCTACGATTTTCCCTTGAACATAAGGTCCAATTGCTGCGGGTGCTTTGTCTGTATGAATTGTTTTTGCCATAGTATTCTCCAAGTCTATTTACTTCTGCTGGTTTTCTTTTGCTAATTTTTCCCTTTGTAAGCGCAATTTGCGCTTAGGATTTAGCGTATTAAAGAGTTCTTCTAGTTTTTCAGCATTCCAAACATCGGCTGCTGAAACAAAATTTCCATTTTCATCTCGAAAAGATATTGGTTTATCTCCCACTGAAAAAGCCTCACTTCTTATTTGGAATCCTTGATCCGCTGGGGATCTATCCTAATCTACAAACTCAAATTCAAAATTACCGATCCGGACGATATCGCCATCTTTTGCCCCACGCGCACGGAGAGCTTCATCAACACCCATGCCACGCAATTGACGAGCAAATTTCATGACCGCTTCATCACGATCGAAATTCGTCATATTAAAGAGTTTTTCAAGTTTTTCACCAGACAAGACCCAAGCGGCATCATCATCCCGACTGATGTCAAAGGCTGGCTGGTCTTCATCAAAGCCATAGTAGACTTCTTCTTGAGCCATTTCGTCTTCTGAATACAAGAGGAATTCTGGTGTTTTGTCTAACAATTCTGCCGTTGCTTCTAACAAGTTGTCCAAACCTTGATGCGCCAAACTAGAGATCGGGAAGATCTGTGGCAGTTCATCAAACTCATCGTAATTGGCAGCCAATTTCTTCTTGAACTCTTTCAAGTTTTCTTGGCTCTCTGGCATGTCCATCTTATTTGCCACGATAATCTGAGGCCGCTCCATCAAACGAAGATTATAGGTTTCAAGCTCTTTATTAATTTGAACATAGTCTTCATAAGGGTCACGTCCTTCACTGGCTGACATATCAATAACATGCAAGATAACACGGGTGCGCTCGATGTGGCGAAGGAACTGGGTTCCGAGTCCGACCCCTTGGCTAGCCCCTTCAATCAATCCAGGAAGGTCTGCGACTGCAAAGGATTCACCTGACGGTGTCCGAACCATGCCCAAATTTGGAACGATGGTTGTGAAATGATAAGCTCCAATCTTTGGTTTGGCTGAAGTGATCACACTGAGAAGGGTTGATTTTCCAACAGAAGGAAAGCCAACCAAACCAACGTCTGCCAAGACCTTGAGTTCTAATTCGAGTTCGCGTTCCTGACCAGGCTCCCCATTCTCAGAAATCTCTGGGGCTGGATTTTTAGGAGTGGCAAAACGAATGTTTCCACGTCCGCCACGGCCACCGTGGGCAACAATGTACTCTTGTCCATTCTCGACTAGGTCCGTAATGACCTTGCCAGTCTCAGCATCTCGGACGGTCGTTCCTTGCGGTACTCGCACATAGAGATCTTCTGCTCCCCGTCCGTGCATCCCTTTGGTCATTCCTTTTTCCCCATTTTGGGCTTTGAAATGCCGGTTATAACGGAAGTCCATCAAGGTACGCAAGCCTTCGTCTACAACGAAGATGACATTGCCACCACGACCTCCATCACCACCCCAAGGTCCGCCATTAGGGACATATTTTTCACGGCGAAAGGCCACCATGCCATCGCCGCCATTTCCAGCCTTGACCTTAATCTTGGCTGTATCTAAAAACATACTCATAAATAGATGATTTCCTTTATTTCTGCGTGCGTCTTAGTAAGAAAGAGCACCAATTGCGGTTGCAAAGATTGCACCAACCGTTACAATCAACATAATCACAATGACAACCATCGTGATCATTTCAAATGGTGTTTTTTTACGTTTTCCGTTATCTCCAAAAGCCACTTCTAATACCTCGATTACTATAAATTCATTAGCCCTATTTTACCACGAAATAGGGGATTTTTCAAATCGAGCCTACACAAAAAGACCAGACAGAAGTCTGATCTTTCATTGATCATTTTAAGAATCTTTTTTTACACGTAAAATACCAACCGATAGAACTGCTAGGAAGACACCCATGATAAGAACCACCGGTGTCATCTTTTCACCTGTACTTGGAAGAACTTTTTTCTTACCAGGTTTTGGGGCTTCTTCTTTAACAGAAGATGAAGATGATTTCAATGAAGAACTTGATGTGGATATTGAGTTCGATGTAGAACTGGAACTCGTTGAAGATGATGAACTTGATGAAGAACTAGAACTCGTTGAAGATGATGAGCTTGATGAAGAACTAGAACTCGTTGAAGATGATGAGCTTGATGAAGAACTAGAACTTGATGAGGAGGTTGAGCTAGATGTCGGTGGCGTTTGATCTTTCTCACCTAATCCCTCTCCGGTTCCTGATTCCAATCTCACCTCACGGGTTAAACTACGCGGTGCTGGGAAATTGGTTGCCGTCCATGTTAATGTATTATGGACAATATCACCGACTTTAGTTCCAGGAGCTACTTTTGTAGAATATTCAATATACATTGGCCAATTGTAATTATCACCAAATTCAATTGTAAAACCTGTGATCTTTCCATCTGCATTCTTATCGAAAACAGCTTTTTTAGTAAAGTTATCTAGAACTGGGAGACTCAAGATCTGAGCTTCGTTCTTGATCCCACCTTCTACAGGAGCATAGCGAACCGCACGCAAGCTACCTTCAACTAAAGTTAAACCATCTCCGAACTGGTCTTTAATAACCATTCCACGAAGCATATCTTGGCGGGCATTTAAGATAATTCGCCATTTAATAATGGTTGGATCAGACTTATCTTGGTAGCCATATTTCATCTCATAGTCTCCAGCTTCTCCATCAGTCTTTTCATAATTCAATGAAAAATCTGTATTGCCTAGTTTAAATTGGATTGGGGATGTTTTAGTGACCACTTCTGAGTCTACTTTTACATCAAAATGCAAGGCAACTCGCTTGTTAAGTGGATGAGATGCGAAATAATCATTAAAGGTAACGGTCACTGTTTTCTTACCTGTATCAACGACAGCTTTCCCCACAGTTTGACCATTTGATTGGCCTTCCTCAAGAACATTGAATTCCAATGCTGTGTAGAGGGTTAATTCTTTTGGTAAGCTAATTGTTAAAGTATCACCAGCTTGAATGGCTTGCGAATCAGGGAAGGTCAAAGAAATGCTTGCTGACAATTTTTCATTCGTCAACACCTTGCTGCCATTCGTTAAAGGATTGCCATCTTTCGTTAAGCGTGCTGTCTGTGTATAAGACGAGACTTCAGCGGCCTGAATTGTTTTAGTCAAACCAGCTGTGAATAGAATCGTTAGCACTAAGACAAGTGACCATACAATTTGACGGACCTGTTTCATAAATTCCTCCTCTGCTCGCCTGTTTGCGAGCTATTTTTTATAGATTTAAAGACCAATTTCTGCTTGGACAACTGCAGCAATGGTATCCACATAGTAATCGACTTCTTGGTCGGTAGGAGCTTCTGCCATGACACGAAGGAGGGGTTCAGTTCCACTTGGACGCACGAGGATGCGTCCATTTCCTGCCATTTCCGCTTCCATTTTTTCAATGATTTCACGAATAGCAGGCACTTCCATCGCCTTGTCTTTCATGCTATTTTCAACCCGGATATTGACCAGTTTTTGTGGATAAATGGTTACTTCAGCAGCCAATTCAGATAATTTCTTGCCGGTTTCTTGCATGATTTTTGTCAATTGAACGCCTGTTAATTGACCATCACCTGTTGTGTTGTAATCCATGATGACTACGTGACCAGATTGTTCACCACCAAGATTGTATCCTGACTTGCGCATTTCTTCGACCACATAACGATCTCCAACAGCTGTGATTTCTTTTTGAATTCCCTTCGCATCTAATGCCTTGTGGAAGCCGAGATTGGACATGACGGTTGTGACGATCGTATTTTTTTCGAGCAAGCCCTTGCTTGAAAGATAAGAACCGATGATGTACATGATCTTATCTCCGTCAACGATTTCTCCATTTTCATCAACAGCAATCAAGCGATCGCTGTCTCCGTCAAAGGCAAGACCAATCGCTGCACCTACTTCTTTGACTTTCTCTTGCAAATGCTCTGGGTGAGTAGAACCAACCCCATCATTGATGTTCAAACCATCTGGGTTTTCACCGATGACAGTCAATTGAGCTCCCAAATCTGCAAAGATTTGACGGGCACTAGTAGAGGCTGCACCATTTGCTGTATCTAAGACTACGTGCATGCCCTCGAGTTGGACGCCTGTCGATACAAGGAATTCTTGATACTTACGCAAGCCTTCTGGATATTCCATGACTGTTCCTAAACCTTGGGCACTTGGACGTGGAAGCGTATCTTCAGCAGCATCAAGCAAGGCTTCAATTTCAAGCTCGCGATCGTCATCCAATTTGAAGCCATCACCACCAAAGAATTTGATGCCATTATCCAAGGCTGGATTGTGGCTAGCAGAAATCATAACTCCGGCGCTGGCTTTTTCCGTACGAACTAGATAAGCGACACCTGGTGTTGCAATCACACCCAACTTGTAGACGCGAATTCCAACAGATAAGAGGCCAGCAATTAAGGCATGCTCTAACATTTCACCAGAAATACGTGTATCACGTCCAACAAATACCAAGGGCGTTTCTTCTTCGTGTTGGCTCAAGACATAGCCACCGAAACGGCCTAGTTTAAAAGCCAATTCTGGCGTTAATTCTACATTTGCTTCTCCACGGACACCGTCCGTTCCAAAATATTTACCCATTCTTCATTACCTTTTTTACTTTCTAATTACTTGAACTGGAGGAGGTCGACGACGAACTGCTTGAGCTTGACGTAGACGAGCTACTCTTTGTGGTCACTTGAATCCGTGTTTCACTCGGATTGACCAGACCTGGTAGAACATTTCCTTGGGCATCTACTGCATTTAAGGAAATGGTTCCGCTATAATTTCCACTAATGATCTCACTGGATGGGAAGACCGCTTGGACATGATCAATGCGACTCAAGGTTTCTTGATCGCTGGTCACTTCTACCTTGGTGGTTTCAAGAGAAATATTCGAAACCGTTATTCCATCCACAATTTGATTGTCCGGGATCGTAGCCCTGACAGCAAACGATTTTTTGGCTTTCTTCCCGATTTTTACAGAAACTTTTTGAGGCTCTACGGTTGCGGTCAAACCTGCTGGAAGATCTTCTACAATCAAAGGAACTTCGACGGTACCTTCCTTGGCCTTACGAATATCCGCTACCACGCGAAACTTCCGAGTTCCCGGCTGCATTTCGCTTGCTAGAGCGACCCGGTTTGAACCCTTTAGAAAGACTGTTACTTCCGATGTTAACCCACTGACAAAGTATGTCTTGTCATTGTACTTGGCATCAATCGGAATATTGGTCAAGGTATTGGTGTAGGTCTCTGAACTCACTTGTCTAGCGCTGCTATTATTTTGAAAATTAAAGGATGACGCATTAATAAACAAGATAAAGGACAATAAGACGGAGGCAAAAACATAAAGAAATTCTTTTTTCGATCTCATTTTGTCACCCTCCCAAATAGACGCTCTTTCCAACTAGTCGTTTTATTCTCTTCAGGAACCAAGAAGGCTCTCAATTCTGCCTCGAACTCGTCTAAGGTTAAATCGTGTCGGAAGGTTCCATTATAGGTCATAGAGATCCCGCCCGTTTCTTCTGATACCACAAAGGTAAAGGCATCCGAAACTTCAGACAAACCAATGGCTGCGCGGTGACGCGTTCCGAACTCTTTTGAAATTCCAGTGTTTTCGGTCAAGGGCAGGTAGGCACAAGAAACAGCGATTTTATCATTGCGGACAATGACGGCTCCATCATGCAAGGGAGTATTAGGAATGAAGATATTAATCAGCAATTCTCCTGAAATATCTGCATCTAATGGAATCCCTGTGGAAATATATTCCTGAAGGGTTCTGGCTCCTTGAATGGCTACCAAGGCACCAATCTTACGTGGGCTCATATAAGCCACCGCCTTAACATAGGCCTGTACCATCTTCTCTTCTTGACTGACTTCACTCGTCGTAAAGAATTCTGTCGCTCGACCCAGACGTTCTAAACCAATCCGAATCTCAGGGGAGAAAATCACAACCAGAGCGATAACCCCATAGGTAATGACTTGATTGATCAGCCATGAAATAGTCGTAAGACCTAAGAAATTGGCTAAAAACTGCACCAAGAAAAAGATAATAACTCCACGAACCAAAATCATGATCTTGGTCCCGACGATGGCCTTGATCAAAAAATACAACAACCAAGCCACCAGGGCAATATCGATGATATTGATAACAACACTCCACCAATTCGGGAACAAACTGGTCCAAAATTGTGGATTTGTAAACTGTTGAATATTCATATTCTCATACCTACCACTTCTCTAAAAGACATCATCCTATTATAACACGTTTCAACAGATTTTTCTGTAACCTTCTGGTGCTTTTTATGATAAAATATGATTTATGAAGATAAATACAACCTTGGGCCTTCTGGCAGGAAAGCTTTCCGGCTCTATTCTAGAAAAAATGGGGCGGGGATCTACCCTACCAGGTAAAGTAGCCCTCAAATTTGATAAAGATATTCTCAGTCAACTGGCAAAAAACTATGAGATTGTTGTGATTACAGGGACAAATGGGAAAACCCTAACCACTGCGCTAACCGTAGGTATTCTCCAAGAAGCTTTTGGACCGATTTTAACCAATCCAAGTGGGGCCAATATGATCTCTGGGATTACAACAACCTTCTTACGAGCCAAACATTCGAAATCAAATCGACCGATTGCGGTACTTGAAATTGACGAGGCCAGCCTCTCTCGGATTTGTGATTATATTAAGCCCAGCCTTTTTGTGGTCACCAATATTTTCCGAGACCAGATGGACCGCTACGGTGAGATCTATACAACCTACCAAATGATTTTGGATGCCATTCACAAGGTCCCAACTGCGACGGTTCTGTTAAATGGAGATAGTCCGCTCTTTCATAGTCAGACCTTATCCAATCCGATTCAATATTATGGATTTGATACAGAAAAATCAGAGCCACAACTAGCCCATTACAATACGGAAGGAATCCTCTGTCCGCATTGTCACAACATCCTCAAGTACAAGCTCAATACCTATGCTAACCTTGGCGACTATGTTTGTGAGCACTGTGGTTTCCACCGGCCACCTCTGACCTATGCCGTATCGGACCTCCTCTCTTTAACCCAGCGCTCTTCCAACTTCCGTATCCAAGGGCAAGACTACCACATCAATATCGGTGGTCTCTACAACATCTACAATGCCTTAGCAGCTGTCTCTGTTGCCGGATTCTTTGGAGTGCAACCTGAAGTCATTAAGCAAGGATTTGATCGCAGTCGCGCTGTCTTTGGTCGTCAGGAAACCTTTAAGATTGGGGATAAGGAATGTACCTTGGTCCTGATCAAAAATCCGGTTGGTGCGACCCAAGCCATTGAAATGATCAAACTAGCGCCTTATTCCTTTAGCTTGTCGGTCCTCCTCAATGCGAATTATGCAGACGGAATCGATACGAGCTGGATTTGGGATGCCGACTTTGAGCAAATCACCCAGATGGATATTCCAGAGATCAATGCTGGCGGGGTGCGCCACTCTGAGATTGCTCGACGACTTCGGGTCACTGGCTATCCTGCTGAAAAGATCACAGAAATGGCTGATTTAAAAGAGGTCTTCCAACACATCAAGCAACAGGAAACCCCTCACGCTTACATTTTAGCTACCTATACAGCCATGCTAGAATTCCGTGAACTCTTGGCCCAAGAACACCTGATTGAAAAGGAGATGCACTAATGACTTATACTTCCCTAGAATCTTCTGATCAGGCACAGTATCCCTACAGCCTGCGCATTGCCCATCTCTATGGCAACTTAATGAATACCTATGGGGACAATGGGAATATCCTCATGCTCAAGTACGTTGCGGAAAAGCTTGGAGCCCATGTCACTGTTGATATCGTCTCTCTCAAAGACCGGTTCGATCCTGATGCCTACGATATCGCCTTTTTCGGCGGCGGACAAGACTACGAGCAGACCATTGTATCTGAAGACCTACCAGATAAAAAAGAAGACCTCGAACGCTTCATTCATGACGACGGGGTAGTCCTTGCCATCTGTGGTGGCTTTCAGCTTCTAGGCCAATACTACATTGAAGCTTCTGGCAAACGCATTGAGGGCCTCGGTATTATGGGCCACTATACGCTCAACCAAGTCAACAACCGCTATATCGGTGATATCAAAATCCATAACGAAGAATTTAACGAAACCTATTATGGTTTTGAGAACCACCAAGGTCGGACCTTCTTGGCTGAGGATGAAAAACCACTGGGCAAGGTCGTCTATGGAAATGGGGACAACAAAGAAGATGGATGCGAAGGGGTTCATTACAAGAACGTCTTTGGCAGCTACTTCCACGGTCCTATCTTGTCCCGAAATGCCAATTTGGCCTATCGCCTAGTGAGCACTGCTTTAAAAAATAAATATGGCAAGGACCTTTCCCTACCGGCTTATGAGGAGATTCTAAGCCTAGAGCAGCCGGAAGAATACGCTGATGTGAAAAGCAAGGCCCCTGCTGAACAATAAGGAGATAATGATGAACAAAAATAATCTACACTACATTGCTTTATTACTTTTAATTTTATTGATTGCTGGTATTTCCCTTGCAAACATGCAATCGGTTACCGTAAATTTCCTCTTGGTCCAATTTAAATTGCCTTTGATCATTCTGATCTTGCTCTGTGTCCTCTTAGGTGCATTCGTCATGAATTTGATTAATTTTTCAAAGGGCTTCTCCCTAAAAAGAGAACTCAAGAGCACTCAAAAACAACTGGAAGAAGCAAAAAAATAAATCAAGACAGAAGAAAAAGAAAACAACTAAAAAGCACCGGTCGGTGCTTTTTTCATGCTGATGTACCTTCTTTTGCTTGTAATTTCTTGGCGACTACTTGAGCTAGGAGTGAAAAGAGGATGACGCCAGCTCCAATCAGGAGAAAGGATTCTACTCGGACACTTGGTAACCAGGTCATCAATCCTTTAGCTACGGGCATAAAGAGAATGGCTAGGGTAAAAATGGTGCTTAAGACCCGGCCCAGATAGTCTCCTTCTACCTTGGTTTGAACCTGGGTAAAAAAGTGAATGTTAAAAATTGTCATAAAGAGTTCGCAGACCAAATTTCCAGAAAAGGAGAGAAAATGCGGAAGGGGCAAGCCCATCATGAAGACTCCTACTCCTGTTAAAATCAATAAGAAAAGTAGCATCTCCATGCTTGATTTAAATTTATTGGCGATCAAGGCTCCGATGATAGAGCCGATAGCGCCCAAGGTTAAGATGGTCGCATAGGCTCCTTTGACCCCGTAAAGGCGATTGGAAAAGGGGAGTAAAAACTCAAAAGCTGCAAAAAAGAAATTGACGCTGGAAGCCACCAACAAGAGAAAGAAAATCTCTTTCTGATGCCAGATATAGTGCAATCCATCCTTCATATCCGAAAAAATATCTTTTCCCGTAAACCGTTTCTTCTCTTGAGCTCTGGCTTCTTCTTTCGGAAGGAATGCCACTAGGACAAAGGCGATGAAAAAAGTTAGCGCGTCCAGCAAGAGGGTCGCATGGAGACTGGCAAATTGTAAAACAAGGAAAGAGAACACAGGAGAGCTGACACCAACAACCTGTAAGACCAACTCCAAGTGGGCATTATAGGTCACAATCTCATCCTTCTCTACAACTTCTGTGATAATGGCTTTATTGGCTGTACGAGAGAAAGCAAAGGCAATGGCCTGAACAATATTGGCAAAAATCAGGGCCGCAATCATCAAGCTATCATTCGTGATAAAAGAAATGCCCAAACAAAGGAGACCACAAACCAAGTCGGTTGTCATCAAAATCTTGCGACGGGAAAAACGGTCTGAGATCACGCCTCCAAATGGATTGACTAGAATGGAGGTGACGAGTTCAGAAATCTGATAGATCCCCAACACTGTCTTTCCTACCGTCCCCATCGAGGCCAGCCAAACACTGTTCCCATAGTCATAGAGCATATTTCCCATTCTATTGATCGCCCCACGAGCAATTAATTGGACTGCATGTCGATTCATAAAAAACCTCCTTCATTTTCTGAAACTATTGTATCAGTTCATGAAAGAGGTTTTCATTTTGTCCCCTATTTGGGAAAAATAATGGTTTACAAATTTATCAAAGGATCCCTACTGTTCTTTTGATTGAAGCTGCTTAGCTACTAGTTGAGCCAAGAGTGAAAAGAGAATAACCCCAGCTCCAATCAAGAGAAATGATTCCATACGGACGCTTGGCAACCAAGTCATCAACCCTTTGGCGATGGGCATAAAGAGAACAGCCAAGGTATAAATTGTGCTCAAGACTCTCCCCAGATAATCATCTTCCACCTTGGTTTGTACTTGGGTAAAAACGTGGATGTCGAAAATGGTCACAAAAAATTCACAGACCAGATTTCCTGAAAAGGAAAGATAAGGTGGAAGGGGCAAGCCCATTATGAACACTCCTATCCCTGCCATAAGCAGTAAAAACAGGAGAATTCTCATACTTGATATCATTTTATTGGCAACAAGTGCTCCTAGAATAGATCCAATAGCTCCCAGCGTTAAAATGGTCGCATAAGCTCCTTTAACCCCGTATAGACGATTCGAGAAGGGAAGTAAAAACTCAAAAGCCGCAAAAAAGAAATTGACGCTAGAAGCCACTAATAAGAGAAAGAAAATCTCTTTCTGACGCCAGATATAGTCTAACCCATCCTTGATATCAGAAAAAATATCTTTCCCGGTAAACTGTTTCCTCTCTTGCACCTTAGCTTCTTCTTTCGGAAGGAAAGCCACTAGGACAAAGGCAATGAAAAAGGTCAGCGCATCTAATAAGAGGGTCATATGAAGACTGGCAAATTGTAGAACTAGGAAAGAAAAAACAGGTGAACAGACACTAACAACCTGTAAGACTAACTCCAAGTGAGCGTTATAGGTCACAATCTCTTCTTTCTCTACTACCTCGGTAATAATAGCTTTATTGGCAGGTCGAGAAAAACCAAAGGCAATGGCCTGAACAATATTGGCAAAAATAAGAGCCACAATCATCAAGCTATCATTTGTGATAAAAGAAATCGCCAAACAAAGGAGTCCACAAACCAGGTCGGTCGTCATCAAAATCTTGCGACGAGAAAAACGGTCTGAAATCACTCCTCCAAAAGGATTCACGAGAATCCCTGTCACTAACTCAGAAATTTGATAGATCCCTAATACCGTCTTTCCTATAGTCCCCATCGAGGCTAGCCAGACACTATTTCCATAGTCATAGAGCATATTTCCAATTTTGTTAATAGCTCCACGACTAATTAATTGGACCGCATGTCGGTTCATAAAATCTCCTTTATCACTGTCCTATTTAGAACATTCATTTTTTACAAATTTATCAAAGTGTTCTTGATAATAGGCCACCTGCTCCGGCAGTCCCAGCACGTCAAAAATATGCATGGCTTCCTGCATTTGCTGCCGCCCTTCTTCTGTTTGCCCCTTTTGGTACCGAGCAAATCCCTTAAGATAATGAAAAACATTGCGTTCGTAGAGCTTGATGCTCTTGCCGATAATCTTTTCTACATAGACTTCAAAATAGCTGGCATTTTCAAAAGAACAGTGTTCTAAACAATGCTGGTAGCAATTCAGGGCTAGAATCAAGACCAGTTTGCGATGGCGACCAATTTCCTTGTAGAAATCTTCACGCTCCATCACTTCTCTCCCAAGCCGTGTGACATAGTCCACCTCATAAAAGCTGTAGAGATTGCCAAAGAGGATCAATTCATACATGGTCCATTCTTCCGTTTGAAAGAGATAATCCGCCACCTTGTCCAGATCACGCTGCTTCATCGAGAAGCTGGCATCTCTCTGGCAAATCAGGCCTTGTAGCAGGATCCAGTTCAGTTCAAAATAGAGGGGATTGGTGGAATGTTTGGCTTTTTCAAGTTGTTCTCTTTGAAGTTTTTGAAAACCTGCAATATCATTTGCGTAGTATAGCGGAATAATCTGAGCCATCAAAGCGACATGCTGATGGTGTTGAAAATTTCTGGCCTTATCCATAAAATTCTCAATCGTCACATGGATATTGTCCAAAATGTCAAAGAAGCGCGACGCAGCCAGATCCGACTCCCCCAATTCAAAACGAGATAATTGGGAGGTCGAGCAAGCTTCTCCTGCAGCTTCTTTTAACGAATAATTTTTGCTGATTCGA
Organism: Streptococcus sp. S5; assembly: GCF_034134805.1. Lineage (NCBI taxonomy): Bacteria > Bacillati > Bacillota > Bacilli > Lactobacillales > Streptococcaceae > Streptococcus > Streptococcus lingualis. The sequence continues at coordinate 1,472,634 of NZ_CP139419.1, forward strand.
AATTCACGAAAAACTTTGCCTAAATCTTCCATTTGATTACCACTTAAATTCCTTTAAGTGCCTTTCTAACTCTTGCAAGTACCCTTCGTAGAATCCTTGATCTTCTTTCACGGAAACATCTAATTGTCTTAAGTAGGAAATCAGCCAATCAACCAATAGATCATACTGATGAAGAGGTAGGCGTTTCATCTGCTCTTCAACAAAAGAAATGGCCTCTGCAAAGCGCTGCTCTTCTAGAACTTGCTGAAGATAGTGAGACCCGTTGATGAGTCTTCCTTCCTCATCCTCATACTGACCCAAATCTAAATTTTGAATCTGTAGGCGCAAAGTTGTACCAATCATGTCGGCTACACCTTTAACCTGCTTCATAAACCAATCATTTTCAGTCGCCATAATGTTCTCCTTATACAAATTAGAAAACTATACTTACTGCGCTAGTTCTTCCCATTCTAGCATGGCTTCTTCTTGGGCCGTGGTCAGCTGGTTGATTTGCTACTGGCTCTCCATGAGTTCGCCAGCGTCAGTGGCCCGCAGCTTCTTTTAACGAATAATTTTTGCTGATTCGAAATTCACGAAAAACTTTGCCAAGATCGTCCATCTATTCCACCTGCTCTGACAGTTCTGCCCACTCTTCCATGACTGCTTCCTGCTGGACAGTTAGTTGATCCAGCTCGCTTTGGAGTTGGACCAAGTCGGCTGCATCGTTGGTGCTATGCATGGTTTCGGTGATGTCTTGGATTTTCTGATCCAGCTCTTCCATTTCTGCTTCCAATTGCTCAATGCGACGAGTGATTTTCCGGAGTTCCTTTTGGTTTTGCTTTTGCAGATGATAGTCATTGCTGGTGACTTCTTCGGCCGAAGAAACAGGCATAGCTTCTGCTTGTGCTGCAGCAAGGGCCTCTAACTCCGCTTTTTTCTCCAGATAATAATCATAGTCTCCTAGATAAAGAGTTGAGCCTTCTTCCGACAGTTCCAAGACTTGTGTAGCCACCCGATTGATAAAGTAACGGTCGTGACTGACAAAGAGCAGGGTGCCATCAAAATCAATCAAGGCATTTTCCAGCACTTCCTTACTATCGATATCCAAGTGGTTGGTCGGCTCATCGAGAATCAAGAAGTTGTTATTCTCCATGGACAGCTTGGCCAAGAGCAGACGCGCCCTCTCTCCACCCGACAGCATGCCGACGGTTTTCTTGACATCATCCCCAGAGAAAAGAAAGGCTCCCAGTCGATTGCGAATTTCTACTTCTGGCGTCAGTTTAAAGTCATTCCAGAGCTCATCCAAGACACTGTTGTGAGGCGTTAGTTTACTTTGGGTCTGGTCATAGTAACCCACCTCGACATTGGCCCCAAAACGAGCTTCACCCTTGATAAAAGGAATCTGCCCGACGATGGACTTGATTAAGGTCGATTTCCCGATCCCATTTGGTCCCACAATAGCGACCGCATTCATCTTGCGGATATCCAGATTAATAGGCTCTGAGAGGATTTGATCGTCATAGCCGACGGCTGCCTCTTCTACTGTCAGGACGACATTTCCCGAAGTCTTATCAGCATGGAAGGTCATATGGGCAGACTTGGTCCCAGCTTCAGGCTTGTCTAGGCGCTCCATTTTTTCCAACTGCTTACGCCGAGACTGAGCCCGCTTGGTAGTCGAAGCCCGCACCAAATTGCGATTAACAAAGTCTTCGAGAGCAGCTATTTCTTTTTGTTGCTTCTCGTAGTTCCTGGCTTCGGTCAACAATTTTTGCTCTTTTTGCTCGACAAAGCTAGAGTAATTGCCGACATAGCGGTCCAAAGAATGCTTGGTCAAGTCCAGTGTAATGGTAGCAACTTTATCGAGAAAATAGCGGTCGTGGCTGACAATGAGAAGGGCCCCGCTATAATTGACCAGATAGTTTTCCAACCAGGCGATGGTCTCAATATCCAAGTGGTTGGTCGGCTCGTCCAGTACCAAAAGATTTGGTTTTTCTAGAAGCATCTTGGCCAGAGCGAGACGGGTATTTTGCCCACCAGATAGCTCTTCAATCTTCATCTGCCACATAGACTCATCAAACTTGAAGCCGTTGAGAATAGCTCGGATATCTGCTTCATAGGTGAAGCCACCTGCCTGACGGAATTCTTCCGATAGTCGGTCATAGTCCTGCATGAGTTTTTCTAAGTCAGCCCCAGTTTTTTCCCCCATCTCAAGTTCCATCTGGCGCAAAGTTTTCTCCGTTTTACGGAGATCGTCAAAGACGTGGAGCATCTCATCGTAGATAGTATTGGACGACTCAAAGCGACTATCCTGGGCTAAATAAGAGAGAGAAAGGTCGCGCTTTTTATTGATTTCCCCAGAAGTTGGTTCTTCTTCCCCCACCAAGATTTTCAAGAGCGTAGACTTACCTGCTCCGTTCTTTCCGACCAGGGCAATCCGGTCTCGTTCATCCACTTGCAGGCTGATATTATCAAAAAGAACCTCCCCTGCAAAAGAGCGTTCAATTTTGTTGGCTTGTAAAATAATCATGTCCTTATTTTACTATCTTTTTTCATATTAAACAAGGAAAGACGAGCCATCAAAAAAATCCTGAGCCCTTGGGGCCCAGAACTTTTCAATGATAAATTGTATTTTATTCTTCCTTGTACAATTGTCGGACTGCTTCCACATCTGTATCCTGGATACTGTAGAAGGAGCCAGCCGGTTGCATGACCGATTCTCCATCAGTGTGGTCCAGCCCAATCGCATGGCCTAGCTCATGCTCAGCTGTATTGACAATTCGATCATAACTATAGTTATAGACATAATTTAAAAGATAATGGCGATTGAGACGCACTGTGATGTGGGTGAAGCGGTTGGTTAAGAGGTTGGTCTGAGAGGCAGTCTCTCCAGCAGCAGAAACCGATGCGTTATCCATTTCCGTCAAGACCACATTAGCCTCTTTTTCATTTGTAACCAGCTTGAAGGTAAAGGCGCCTGTTTGGTTCCAAGCCTCAATAGCATCCCGATAAGCTTTTACAAAAGTTTGACTGATATTGGGATCCAGGTAGACCGTAGCTTCCGCTTTTTCCCAGCGAGCGCCACTATGCTCATGATTGTCCGTCTGCGTGGTCTGTGAGCTAGGTGTCATTCCAAACCGCGATGCAAAGCCCTGATCACCAAATAAATTGCCAACCTGATAGACAACCTTTTGGGCAGCTCGTCCAAATCCATCCATACCAGAACTAGGAGAATCTGTGAAATAGATGATCCCCACTAGGACGAGAAAACTGATCGCAATGGTCCAGAAAAATCCCCAAAAAAGACTCCAAGCCATGCGAAGGATTCCTCTGAAAAATCGAAAAATGGTTCTCATACATTCTCCTTTCTCTTAAAGAAGGTATGCAATTGTAACACCCCATTCTTAAAAATAACTTAAATAACTACGTTTTCCAGCTTATTGATGAACGGTTACTTTTCCTGTCTGGTAATCCAGGCTAATCCCACTTTGAACATTAGGAACAAAGACATTGAACTCAAGGGACCCATCACTCGATTTGGCTTCGATCTGTGATCCTAATGGAATCAGATCTTCTGGATGGTTGTAGATCAAGGTCACCCGATAGCGGATCCGCTTGTTCTTATCCAGTGCTTTTCGGACCAGGGTCTCATAATAGTTTTGACCGGCGGAATGAGGATCATTGGCTTGATTGGACCAAGCCGTTTGTACAGCGATATTTTTGGGATTGCTAGTCGAAGCATCGAAACCTTTGAGATTACCGATCAAGGCGTAGCCCAATAGATGACCGCGATCCACAGCATGGTCATACTCGCCTGACAGATGATGGACCTGATGCCAACCTGCTGGTTTCCAATCGGTTAGACCACTTCCTGTTGCCTCCCGATCTCTATACTGGCGAGTCGCCTTGGTCATAATAGCGTTCGCAACCGTCGGCACGGTCTTTCCATTGACTTCTTTTGTCTTGTTATCTGCATAGGGTTGACTAGCCACACTGGCATCCAGATCTGTTCGATTTCCCTTAACTACAAAGGCTCCAGCACCATTCCATTCCAAGTCATTTCCTAATTGTGAACGGGCAGATTTCGTTAGTACAGAGCTAGCTAACTCTTTACTAGGTGTTTCTTGCTGGCTACTAGTTACCACCGAAACAACCTGATCCGTTGCTTCTTTTACCGCCGGTTGATTAAAATAATAGCCCCCAATAGCTAGGGCCGTTGCCACCACAAAACCTGCTAGGGTTTGTTTGGTTCGTTTGCTTACTGTTTGTTTTGCCATATCTCTCTCCAAAAAAGAGCAGCGCTAGATGGGTCATTGACTCGATTCGCTGCTCTCCTTTTTACTCAATTTTAGTTAAAAGCTTATTTGCCTGTTAGCTTTCCAATGATCTCTGACCAAGTGTCCGGAGAGAGAATGGACCATGGATTTTTCCCATCGCCAATCACTCCATAGCCAATGACCAAGCCAACTGCAAAAATGATGATGGCAATCACAGCCAACAGGAGGACAATTCCTAGCTGTTTTCCAACATAGCGAAGATTAGTTTTCATCGTCTTCTTCCTCTACACGTTTCACGTCTGCACCTAGTGCCACCAATTTCTCATGGAATTGATAATAACCACGATCTAAGTGACTTAATTTGCTGACCTTTGTTTCTCCTTCTGCCACTAAGCCCATCAAGACAAGCGTTGCACTCGCGCGCAAATCGGTCGACATGACCTCTGCACCTTGGAAGCTTTCACCTCCTACGATACGAGCTGTATCCCGCATAATATCTGAGTGAACGCCCATTCGACGCATCTCTTCCAAATGTTGGAAACGATTCTCAAAGACGGTTTCAATCATGGTGGACTCACCCTTAGCCATGGCCATCAAGGCTGTAAATTGAGCCTGCATATCAGTTGGGAATCCTGGGTACGGAAGAGTTTTAACGGTTACTGGACGAAGCTTACTGATATCCGATTGAATCCGAATTCCATTTTCTTCCTCGGTTACCGTTACACCCATCTCCTGCATCTTAGATAGAAGCGGACGGTTGTGTTCCCAAATGGCATCTTCGATCAAGACATCTCCACCAGTCATGGCTGCCCCAATCATAAAAGTTCCAGCTTCGATGCGGTCTTGCACGACATTGTGGTTTGCACCGTGCAAGCTCTCCACACCAACAATGGTCAAGGTCTCAGTTCCTGCTCCCTTGACGTTAGCCCCCATTTTATTTAGCAAGAGTGCTAGGTCAACAATTTCAGGTTCCCGAGCTGCATTTTCAATCACAGTAACTCCATCTGCCAAGGTTGCCGCCATCATAATATTTTGTGTCGCCCCTACTGATGGGAAGTCCATATAGATGTGTGCACCCTTGAGACGATCTGCTTTTGCTTCAATATAGCCGGCCGTTTGGGTAATTTCAGCTCCCATAGCTTCCAGACCTTTGAGATGGAGGTCAATCGGACAACTACCGATCGTACAGCCTCCAGGCATGGAAACTTTGGCATGGCCATTGCGTGCCAAGACAGGACCTAGGACAACGATAGAAGCCCGCATCTTACTCACATATTTATAAGGCGCTTCCTCTGATAATTTTGCTTGCGCATCTACGACAACTGTATTGTCTTCTTCATTGAAGGTTACTTGTGCATTCAACCCACGAACAACATTGTTCATTGTAAAGACATCTGATAAAACAGGTACATTTTTCAAGGTTGTCACGCCCTCGCTTGCTAGAACTGTTGCAGCAAGAAGAGGAAGGACAGCATTTTTTGCTCCTTCGATTTTGACGGTTCCAACCAGTCGATTATGACCACCATTAACGATTATTTTTTCCATACGGGATTGTTCTCCAATTTCTTAAAGTCACGCTTTCTATCATACCATATTTTTTATAAAATGTGGCTAGAATTGGCCAATAAAAATCTGCCGACTCATCTCATAGACACTGATAAAAAATGAGCTGGCTAGATAGCCGATTCCAATGCTGATCATCAAGATCAAAAAACGGATTTTAACCGCATTTTCAGCACTTACTTTTAAAAACTTTTCCCATTGAACCAGGTTCATCAATAGGTAATAGGCAAAAAAGATAAACAATAGATGGCTTGAAAGATTAAAAATCATTTGAATCATACAGCTATTATACCATATTTGGTCCGTACTTTCTTCTTTTGATTCTCTCCCAACAAAAATAAGGTGAGGACATACCTCCACCTTATTTTGAATATCTTATAAACGATTTCCGACATTAATCCGGTTAATGGCGCGTTGAAGAGCAATTTTAGCACGACGTTCCATATCAACCGAATGCTGATCTTTGGCTTCTTCAATCGCTTTTTCAGCTCGCAGTTTGGCACGTTCTGCACGACTAATGTCAATATCTCGAGCACGTTCGGCAGAATCAGCAACAATGGTAATGACATTATCAGCTACTTCGATAATCCCACCATTGACTGCAATCCAATCAATATGTTTGTCATCGTCGACACGACGAACCTTTACTTGGTCTACAGCCAAAACCGCAATGGTATTGATATGATGAGGTAAAATCCCTAATTCACCATCAATTGTCTTGACAGATACAAATGCGGCATGATGATCATAAACCAGTCCATCCGGTGTAACGATTTGGACGTTCATTTGACTCATCTTTCACCTCTTCTTAGAATCCCATTTTTTCAGCTTTGGCGATCACATCTTCGATCGATCCAACACCACGGAAGGCATCTTCAGGAAGATGGTCATATTTCCCATCCAAAATTTCTTTAAAGCCACGAACAGTTTCTCCAACTGGGACATAAGAACCAGGTTGACCTGTAAATTGTTCCGCAACGTTGAAGTTTTGTGACAAGAAGAATTGGATCCGGCGAGCACGAGCAACCAAGGTCTTTTCTTCGTCAGACAATTCATCCATCCCCAAGATAGCAATGATATCTTGCAATTCATGGTAACGTTGAAGGACGCGTTTGACCTCAGAAGCGACTGCATAGTGTTCTTCTCCTACGATTTCTGGAGAAAGGGCACGTGAGCTTGATGCCAATGGATCCACCGCTGGGTAGATCCCCAATTGTACCAATTTACGTTCCAAGTTGGTGGTTGAATCCAAGTGGGCAAAAGCGGTTGCTGGCGCTGGGTCTGTATAGTCATCGGCTGGCACATAGATGGCTTGGATCGATGTAACAGAACCTTTCTTCGTTGACGTAATCCGTTCTTGCAATTGCCCCATTTCAGTTGCCAAAGTAGGTTGGTAACCAACGGCTGATGGCATCCGTCCCAAAAGGGCTGATACTTCAGATCCAGCTTGGGTGAAACGGAAGATATTGTCGATAAACAAGAGAACGTCCTGACCTTCAACATCACGGAAATATTCCGCAATGGTCAAACCAGTCAAAGCAACACGCATCCGTGCTCCAGGTGGCTCATTCATTTGTCCAAAGACCATGGCTGTTTTTTCAATAACGCCAGATTCTTTCATTTCCCAGTAAAGGTCATTCCCTTCACGAGTACGTTCCCCAACACCGGTAAATACAGAAATCCCACCGTGTTCTTGGGCAATATTATGGATTAATTCTTGAATCAAGACGGTCTTCCCAACTCCGGCACCACCGAAGAGTCCGACCTTCCCACCTTTCAAATAAGGGGCTAAGAGGTCAATAACCTTGATCCCTGTTTCAAGAATTTCTTCTGAAGTAGAGAGCTCGTCAAAGGATGGAGCTTTTTTGTGGATGGAGTCACGAGGAGCATCCTGAGGAAAAGGTTGATCCAAGTCAATGGTATCTCCAAGAACATTGAAGACACGTCCCAAGGTTTCTTTTCCGACTGGAACAGAGATTGGACGACCTGTGTCCAAGACTTCCATTCCACGTGTTAAACCATCAGTTGATTCCATGGCGATGGTCCGTACGACCCCATCACCAAGTTCCAAAGCTACTTCAAGAACGACTTTTGATTTTTGTTGGTCATTTTTATAGACTACAAGCGCATTATTGATCTCAGGAAGTTTATCTCCAACGGAAAAGGCAACGTCTACGACGGGACCTACGACCTGAGAAATTTTGCCTAAACTCATGTCATTCTCCTATTCTAAGTAATTTCTACTGCTCAAAAGTTCTCTTTCGAGCATCTGTTTTTGTATATAAAATTGTATCCGACAACTATTCAAGGGCGCTAGCACCTGCAACGATTTCGGTAATTTCTTGTGTAATCGCTGCTTGACGAGCACGGTTGTATTGAATCGTTAATTCATCAATGACTTTCTTGGCATTGTCTGTTGCAGTTTGCATGGCCATCATCCCCGCAGCATTTTCAGCTGTTTTAGCATCAATAATGGCACCATAGATCATGCTTTCAGCAAATTGAGGGAGCAATTGATCCAAGATGGCATCTCGACTAGATTCCAATTCTAGATTCAATACATAATCCTCATCTGCTTCATTGGGGTCCAAATCAATAATCGGAAGCATCTGTTCCACCCGCATTTGGCTAGTCAAACTGTTGACGTGATGGTTGTAACAGACGTACAACTCGTCAAACAAGCCTTCCTGATACATTTGGACTGTTTTCGAAATGATCTTACGAACTTCCTTAAAGCTAGGCTGATCAGGCAAACCACGCAATTCATAAACCGGCTGAATCCCACGGGCACGGAAGAAATCCGCCCCGACACTTCCAATACAGATCACTTCAAAGTCATCCCCAGTTGGATGGTATTCTGCCTTCATTTCCATCATGGTTTTAAGGATGGAGGCATTGTAGCCTCCGACCAAACCACGATCGGATGTAATCACGATATAAGCTGTCTTTTTTACCGGCCGACTCACCAACATCGGATGGGACTTGGTATTTTCTGTTTCGTGGCCATGGAGCAAGTCTGTTAAGAGCTTACGAACCTTAGCAGCATAAACCTGAAAATCCTTGGCTGCCTGCTCAGATTTACCAAGTTTGGCAGCGGACACCATCTGCATGGCATTGGTGATTTGACTGGTGTTTTTTGTGGATGCAATTTTATTTTTAATATCATTTAATGAAACTGCCATCTTCCACTCCTATTTCTATTTGAAATTTGACTGGTTGACAAATTCAGTAAGGGCTGCATCCAGTTCTTCTTCTGCTGGAAGATCATGTGTCGAACGAATCGTCTCAAAGATTTGATGATAATGTGCTTCAAAGTAATCAAACAACTCTTCTTGGAAACGAAGAATGTCGTCTACTGGAACACTATCTAAGAAACCATGAGTCAAGGCATACAAGATCACGACTTGTTTTTCAACTGTCAATGGTTCATGAACAGGTTGTTTCAAGACTTCCACTGTCCGACGACCACGGTTCAATTTCGCTTGAGTGGCCGCATCCAAATCACTACCAAATTTCGTGAAGGCTTCCAACTCACGGTAGGAAGCGAGGTCGATACGAAGGGTACCAGCAACCTTCTTCATAGCCTTGATTTGAGCAGATCCACCAACCCGGGAAACAGAAGATCCGGCATCAATGGCTGGACGAATACCGGCATTAAACAAACTATCTTGCAAGAAGATTTGTCCGTCTGTGATCGAAATCACATTGGTTGCGATATAAGCGGAGATGTCCCCTGCTTGGGTTTCAATGATTGGAAGAGCTGTAATAGAACCCCCACCCAATTCATCCGAAACTTTCGCAGAACGTTCCAACAAACGGCTGTGGAGATAGAAGACATCCCCTGGGAAGGCTTCACGTCCTGGTGGACGACGAAGAAGAAGGGACAATTCACGGTAAGCTACGGCTTGTTTTGACAAATCATCATAGACGATCAAAACATGTTTACCGTTATACATGAACTCTTCTGCCATGGCAACCCCAGCATAAGGTGCCAAATAAAGCAATGGAGACGGTTGAGAAGCCGAAGCGGTTACCACAATCGTATAATCCATAGCTCCGTATTTACGGAGAGTTTCTACTTGCGTACGAACTGTTGATTCTTTTTGACCAATCGCCACATAGATACAGATCATGTCTTGACCCTTTTGGTTCAAGATGGTATCAATGGCAATCGAAGTTTTCCCTGTTTGACGGTCCCCGATGATCAATTCCCGTTGACCGCGTCCAATTGGAACAAGGGCATCAATGGCTTTCAAACCAGTTTGTAGGGGTTCTGAGACAGATTTCCGTTGCATAACACCAGGAGCTGGTGTTTCAACTGGACGGAATTTATCTGTCACAATCTCACCCAAACCATCTACTGGTTGGCCAAGTGGGTTAACAACACGACCAATCAAGGCATCCCCTGCAGGGACTTCCATGATTTTACCTGTACGACGGACAGAGTCTCCTTCACGAATATCCGTGAAATCACCCAAGATGATGATCCCGACATCCGTTGTTTCTAAGTTTTGGGCCATCCCGTATGAGCCATTTTCAAAGATTAACAACTCACCACTCATGGCATTTTCAAGCCCATGAGCGCGGGCAATCCCGTCACCAATGTAGGTTACAACACCTGTCTCAGTGACGTCAAAGTTTGGCTTGAAATTTTCAATTTGTTGCTTAATTAAAGCGCTGATTTCTTGTGCGTTAATCGCCAAAATTCACACCACTTTCTATTTCAATTTAGATTTTATAACTTGCAATTGGTGTTTGAGACTGGTATCCAACGTTTTATGATTGGCTGTCACGACAAAGCCACCAATTAAATCTGGATCGATCTTTTGTTGGATCGAGCGAACTTGAATCCCAAATTTTCTTTCGATAATGGGTACTAGCTTTTGCTCTTGAACAGGATCCAAACCAGCAACTGTCGTAACAGTGACGACAAATGCGTTGCTCAACAGTTGAATCTGATCCAAACAAATCGTTACAATGTCATAAAATAAGGCTTCACGATGATTGAGAATAACCACTTCAATCAAATGGTCGAGTAATTGTGAATCAGAGGGTTGAAAAAGTCTTAGACTTTTTGCTTTCTCTTCATCCTCTACACCGATATGAGCTAAGAAGTTAGCAAGTCCAGTCTCCTCAAAAATGCCCTTGATTTGGGTCAATTTTTCAAAGACAAGATCTTGTTCTCCTTTTTCAAAGACCAATTGAACAAAAGGCTGGGTATATTTCTCAATCACCATCAGTTGCTTTTTGTCCATTAGGCTTCTCCTAATTCATCAAGATAGCGATCGATCAGTTGGCGTTGACCTTCAGCATCCAGCTGTTGACTCAACAATTTGCTGGCAAGATTGACAGTGAGATCTGCCACATCGCCTTTGATACTGTTCAATGCTTCTTCTTTGTTATGCGCAATTTCTTGTTGCGCTTTTTCTTTCAAACGTACTGCTTCTTGAGTGGCTTCTGAAAGGATCTGAGATTTGTTCTTTTCTGCAGTTTCCTTTGCATTTTCGACAATAGACGCAGCTTCTTTGCGGCTACCTGCCAACTCTTCTTCACGTTTACTTGCTAGTTCCTCAGCTTTTTGACGAGCTGATTCTGCTCCATCAATATCATCTGTAATCTTTTTGGCACGCGCTTCTAAAATTCCATTGATATTGTTCCATGCAAATTTCTTTATTAAAAAGATTAATAATAGGAAGGAACCAGCAATGAGAATAAAGTTACCAATAATTTCACTCATTGATACATGCATTCTTCTACTCCTCCTCTACTTACTCTTCACCATTAATTTTCTTACCAATATAGATTGATGACAACATGGTAAACACATAGGCTTGGATACATGAAATGAAAATCGAAAACGCTGTCCACGCCATGCTTCCAATAAAGGCAAATGGATACCAATAAACAGCTTGATGCGACAAAGTCACAAGCAAGCTTGCTAGTACCTCACCCGCAAAGATATTTCCGAAGATCCGAAGGGCCAAGGAGGCAAAATTCGTGAATTCTTCCAAAATATTCATGGGGGTCATAAATCCGGGTGTCACAAAAGCCTTTAAATATTCCTTCACACCACGTCTGCGAATTCCTTCTACATGGGCGATTAAGGTGATCAAAAATGAAAAGGCAAAGTCATAACCCAGGTTAGCGGTTGGTGATGTCCACAAATTGTAACCATTGGTCGTTTCGATTTTAGCCATCAATCCAATGTTATTGGCTACTAAAAGAAAGAGGAAAAGAACAAACAAGAACAAGGAATAGTCCTTTATGTAATGTTCCCCAATATTTCCTTTTGTAAAGCCTACGACAAAGTCATATGCGTATTCCAGCACATTTTGTTTGCCTTTTGGTCGGATCGACATTTTTCGACTGGCCCAATAAATGAAGCCAAAAACGGCGAAAACAGAAATCAGGGTCATAGCAAGTAGGGTCAAATTAAAAGATACAGGTCCAAGAGTAATCGTTGGATTGATACTTTCTTCCAAGGTTTGACACCTCCTTTTCTAAAATAGAAGCGTCTATTTGATAATAAAGGCCATAACCAAGGTTACGAAGAAAGTACCTTCGACAAAGGCAACACCAAGAATCAAGAGACTACGCAATTGACCGATAATTTCTGGTTGACGAGACGCAGATTTCAATAAGCTACTCATCATCAAACCTTCTGCCAGTGATACACCAAAACAGGCTAAACAAAGACCTAAAAATGTTAAATTCATGATGAATTCTCCTTTTATAAATTTTAATACCTTAGTTTACTCCTAAAAGATATAATAGTCAAATATTTCCTATAAAAGTAAGCGTTTTAGTGAAATTACGTTATTTTTTTAATATGATAATTTTTCCTATCTACGATTGATTTCTTTTAATTTTTAGACGCTTTGTCCACCTCTATTCATTTTTTCTTCTAAAAAACTCTCACCTGCTCAGCAGATGAGAGAATTCGATTATTTAAAGATAGACGTTTTGAAACTGTCTGTTTGTTGCAGCAATTTCTTAAAGATTTTTTCTTTCAGTGCAACCGTATTGTCAAATTTGACAGAACCGTTACTTAGAGTAACCTTATCTTTATCCACTGCTTCAGCAAATGCACGTTTCAAGCCTTCATAGCTATTGTAGGTCTTCCCATCGATGTCAATAGCCTGAATTCCATTTTTGGCACTGGTCACCACTTCATTGAAGTAAGCTTTCTTCCAGTCTTCAAGGGTACTGAATCTTCCATCAGAAATCTTCTGAATGACGAAGTCATCTCCTAGAGTGGCACGTCCAGCTTGTTTGGACTCTTGTTTATACTTGTTTGAAGCATAACCCAGGAATCCTTTTTCATAGCCATAGTAACCCCAGAGTCTGAAGGTATTGTGTTTGAAGGACATGGCTCCAGGAGCCCCTTCACTGGTGTTCCCACCATAGATACCTGTCATCATCGGTACCGTCACATAGGCTGAGCCAAAGTCAGATGGATTATAGACTCCATTTCCAGGACTACGATTGGTCATGAAGTTGTTGGTGATGAGATCATCTACTGAATGTAAGGTGATCGCTTTTTCCTCATCACTCAAAGCCCGAACCTTATCGAATTGATTCTTGGTGTTCGCTCCTCGGTATTGTTTATCAACCTTCTTGAACCAAGCATTGTTTAAGTCCTTACTATGTTTGTCCAATACAGCTTCCCCTTCTAGGTAATCCAGAAGCATGAGCGTATCGTTATAACCTTTCATGTAGCGATCAATCTCATCACGTGATTGAAGATTGTTTGGATTGGTATTGTACCATTGGTTGCCATCGTTTGGACGTTCATAGGCCATGTTGAGACCTAGAGCTTTGTATTCCCCATTTGGATTGGATACGGATGGCGTTTGGAGCATGCCTTGAGCATAGGCTTCTAGATCCGTTCCTTCACGGTGTCTCCAGCCACCCAAGTATACCATACGGTCATTGACGTGCGTCGTTTCATGGGTAAAAGCAGAAATCCCAAAGTCACTGATCATATCCGTCACCATAAAGAAGACCGAATCATCTTTATAAGGATTTCCATAGACACGAGCGGTTGCTCCCATGCGCCAATCTGTCGCATGGTAACGATCAGTTGGTCCATATAATTCACGAATTGGAGCGACATCTTTTCCACTATTCGTATGGCCATAACGGTCTGTACTAATGCCTTTATAGTTTTGATTATCAAGGACAGGGGTCGGCACCATATTATTGCTCTTTAGGAGCTGGTTGCGAACATTATCAGCTGCTAATCGCGACCAGAAATCCAAGTAGTCCTGTTGGGCTTTTGCTACTTTATCAATTTCCGCCTTGAAGGCATTTCGTTCTGCCTCAGTGTTTTTACCGTATTTCTCGAAGGAACTATAGGCCAAGGTATTGTATGTTGAAATCAAGAACATGTGCGCATCTTTAAGATTCAAGAGTGGCAAGATCATTTTACCGTGAATATCATTGTTTAAGCCCTCATAGGCTCTATGCTTAGCAGATGCGAAAGCTGGATTGGTCGTCTCAGGCTCCACAATATAGACATTGTCTTTGGTTGCTTTGATGAACCAATCATTCAAGTCTGTATCAGTTGTAAAGAGGTCCATATTGTACTTCAGGAAGTCATTTAGGTTGCTAGAAAGAGTAGACTTCGCAACGACTTCTCGGAAGGCATCATGGGTACGAGTTCCTTTGATGTAGTCTTCTTTTGAACCAATTTCAATCAAACGGTCTAAGACATCAACATTCTTCCCATAGAAGTCTGGCTTGAACAACATGAGCTGCTTAAGATTGACATCATCGAACTTCACTCCGTAATAGCGATTGAGGCAAGAAAGCCCTAAAAGAACGGCCGCCTTGTTGTCATCAACTTTCTTGATAAGGGCACGTTTAGCAGCCTCATCTGTGTTTAATTGATGGTCTTGGTTTTCAACCAGTTGTTTGACAAAGTGAGTCAGATTATCCTTGACTTCTTGGAAACTTTCTTCGAGGTAAAGGTTCTTAATGGCATTGACTTTGTTAGGTCCTGTTCGACCTAAGTGAGTGTAGATTGGATCTGATTGCAATTCTACAGGACTTAATTTCTCTACGATGGCACTGATGAGATCGCTACGGTCCTTGTCCACCATATTTGGCGTGTAGACTACTTCACCGAGCTCCGCCACACTGTACTCTTTGACTTGTTTGACTTTAGAATCTTTCGGTGTCATGCTAAAGACATCTTTGGTCTTATCGGCATAATGGATCAGGATGTGATCAGCATCTGCTAGTTCAGTGACAAAATCATTGCCCTTCATAGCGGTCACAGACAAGACTTCCTTGGTCAAAAGAGGGCTCGTCGCAGCCAATTTATTCCCTTGGTCGACAATCCACTCTTTATTGTAGAATGGTTGCAATTTAGCAATATTGCGGTAAGCTAGCTCACGAGTCGCATCGTAACCAGTGATGGCCTTGTATTGATCGTCTTTGCTAACAAGGTGATTGAGCGTATCTTCAATCGGTTTGCTGCTGGTGAATTTATCAGCAGTGATTCCCATTGCTTCGATTTTCTGCTCAGCTTCTGCTAGTGAGATGCTTGGAATTTTACGGGAGTTGTTAAAGGATTTCTTCCCTTCACTCACGCCTTCCACACTGTAATTGCGCTTGGTTCTTGAATAGGTGAAATAATCATCTGCGTCGATATCGGAGTGTCCGAAGACCATCTCACCAGTTTTGACTTTCATCATGGTGATGTTGTCTTCAATAGTCCCCAAGGCCCAGTTGGTCCCTAGTAATCCACCAGACTGAACAGCTTCTTTTAGTTCAATCGAACCTTTAGCAACGGAGTTTCTGAGAACCCCTTCTTTACCTACTGTGTGGTTATTTCCACCATTTTGAGAGGAATAAACGAGACCTGCAGCTTTAGCTTTATTACCAGTGATTTCAGCATCAACGTAAGCTTTTTCAACGACACCTTTCCAGTTCTCACCAACAACACCCGCTAGATAGCCACCTTTGTTCCCAGCAGCGTGCAGTTTACCGATAAAGGCAACGTTGCTGACCTTCCCACTACCATCAATTTTATTGACAATTCCTGCTACATCATTGTTCCCGACAACACTTCCTGTTACTTTAACATTCTCGACAGTTGCATTATTTTTGATAACACCTGCGATTGGGGCTACTCTATCTGTCCCAGGTAGGTCGATATTGACATTTTCAAGCAAGAGATTCTTAACCGAGCCACCTTCGATGTTCCCAAACAATGGTCTTGTAATGTTATGGATGGCAAATGTATTCCCATCCGTACTTTCCAAAATTCCCTTGAAGGCATTGGTCACATAGGATTTCCCTGCTGGCTGGACATTAGCCGCATTCATATTGCTACCCAGTTTAAAGGTACCAGTCGGATTGGCTTGCATAGCTTTTACAAGTTCGTTGAAATTGTAGTAGATATCACCTTCATGTGCTTTGGGTTTCGCAATATAGTGGACATAGACCTCACTGAACTGGTTGTCCGCAGTCCGTTGAATGAGATCAGGAGCTTTGGCTGTTACTTTGTAGAGGGTCACGCCATCTACCGTTACTTCTTCAATTTTATCAACGGCTAGTTTTGTAACCTTATTATCATAGGTAGTGACCTTTAAGTAGTAAGGCTTCACATCTGATGGTGTTTCAGACAAGAGGCTGCTATCGGTCTCAAGACCTTGGTCATCCACGCTAATCAGACTGGTTTCCTTGATGTTTTTGATTTCAACTTTTTTAAGATCAATTCTCAGTGGTTCTTCCTTGAGAACTTCTTCTTCATCCCCATTTCCACGGTCATACACCATGGTCGTTGCGAGCGTATAATCCTTGTAGTAGTCCAAGTCCGCTAAAGCAGCTGCCAAGTCCGTCTCTGAAAGGGTCAGGGTTTTCACCACTTGATCACCCTTCTTCAATACAGCCTGGATGGACTTGATGGTCACACCGTCTGGTTTATCCAAATGATAAGTAGCTTTAGCACTGCGCTTCAATTCTTCCTGATCAAGATTGGTCAAGGTCAAGGTTGGCTTGTCTAATTCCTTTGTCCCTTGTTGAATGATCTGATCTTGGGCTTGTTCTACTACTTCTTCAGAAATTGTAGGAGCATCCGTTGTTTTGACACCTTTAATGGTCTTATAGACCTTGGTGATTTTTTTCTTCCCATTTTTACCGACTTGAGAAACCCTTTCAGTTCTTTTTAGCAAGGTGGCATCTTGTTCGGTTACCGTCTTAAATGGAATTTCTTCAAAAGCAACTTCCTCTTTTTGGCCTTCAATCGCCTTAGTCCCACGACTAATTTTTTCTGTCACAGGAGCTTTGACCGTTTCAGTGGTCGTACTGAGAGGCTCTCCAATCTTCTCACCATTGACCGTCTTATAAACACGACGAATCTCCTGGCTACCAGCCTCTCCTTTTTGAAGGAGGCTTTCTTCATCGGTGTAACGATTGGCGTCCGTTACATACTCTGTTTCATATGGAAGGATTACCGTTTCTGTCTCGGTTACCGTCCCTTCCGTAACTTGATAGGTTGGATTCTCCGGTTGAACGGGGGCTTCGCCAACATGGCCTTCTTCCTGTGTCCCTTTGGCTTCCACCATACCTGTATAGGTTGGGTTCTCCGGTTGAATAGGGGCTTCGCCGACATGGCCTTCTTCTTGTGTCCCTTTAGCTTCCACCACACCTGTATAGGCTGGGTTCTCCGGTTGAACAGGAGCTTCGCCGACATGGCCTTCTTCCTGTGTTCCCTTAGCTTCCACCACACCTGTATAGGCTGGGTTCTCCGGTTGAACAGGGGCTTCGCCTACATGGCCTTCTTCCTGCGTTCCCTTAGCTTCTACCACACCTGTATAGACTGGATTCTCTGGTTGAACAGGAGCTTCACCGACATGACCTTCTTCTTGTGTCCCCTTAGCCGTTACAACTTGAGAAGGAATGGGTTGAGGGGTTGGTTGGGCATCTTCTTTTGTTCCAACAGCAAGAATTTGTGAAACTGGTTCTTTAGTGACCTTGCTTTCAACGACTCTGCGAACTTCTTGTCCATCTACCATACTCACTTCCGTCAATAAGGTTCGCTCCCCATTTTGACCAGCAGTCAGCACCTTGGTTTGCCCTTTAGGTAATGTAGGATCAGCTTGTTTGACAGTTTCAAATGGCACAGGCTCAGTAGAGACTTCCAGGCTTGGTTTTTCAACTTGAGGAAAGGCTGGAGCGACTTCTGGGGTCACACGCGCTTGTGGTTCCACTTGTGGAATCCCTGTACTTGTTTTGATCGTTCCTTCTACAGAAGGTTTCGTTTCCTGCATAGCCTTTGGCTCTTGTAAGCTCGTCTTTTGGACTGACGGGTAGCGCAGATAACCAATATAGTCATAGCCGTCAATTTGAATCACGCCATTTGCAAGATCTTTGCTCGATGCGATCGCAAGATCCTGATTATAGGCGCGCAAAACTTGATTTTGTAGGGCTGCGACTTCAACTGGAAGTAGAAGACTTTGTCCCATGGCTCCAATCAAAAGGACGCCCATGACCTTCTTCCGGTGCTTTTTAGAGAGTAAGAGGACCGCAAAGGAAGCAGTGGCTAGACTTAGCCCAAAAAGGGCAACTTCCTGACTTCCTGTTTGAGGAAGAACCGACTGAGTTACTTCCTTCTTCTTATAGACGAGATAGAAAGTATCTTCATTTTGATATGCTTCAGGGATTGCATGAATCACCTGTGCTTTTTCTTCAGCAGTCAGCTCTTCTTCTGTCACATATCCTAAGTGCACATGAGCAGGTAGAGTCATCTGATCAGCTTGGACAGGACGAGCTCCTAACAAGCTTCCTCCTAATAAAAAGGCTCCAATGGCTACCGGACCAACACCGACAGATAATTTTCGAATCGAATATTTGGTCATTTTTTCAAACGTTTGTTTCGCTTTTTTCATCCTAAAATTCCTATATAGTAATATTTAATCCTCGAGCAGGGACCTGATTATTTTTAGAGAGGCTGGGATCCTTTCCAGAAATAAGAACCTTCCCGGGATTTTTTACCTTTACCTATCTTATCTTTTTTATTCTATTTTAGCAAGCTCTAAAACTCAAAAATATAAACCGTTTTCTTTATAGGAAGAAAGCAACACAAAAAAACGCCTCGAAAGGCGTTTGTATCATAGATCTATTTATAAGGATTGGTACAAATCATTGTATCGTTGACTAGCCGTATCCCATGAGAAGTCACGCGTCATAGCTTGTTCTTGGAGACCATACCAAGCCTGTTTATCATTGTAGTAGACAGCCAAGGCTTCATCAACTGCCCAGTTAAACCAATAGCCAGACAAATTATTGAAGCTAAAGCCTGTTCCACTTCCATCAACAGCATTAAACGGTTGAACCGTATCACGAAGTCCGCCGACTTCATGCACCAAAGGAAGGGTTCCATAACGCATGGCCATCATTTGAGAAAGGCCACACGGTTCAAAGCGACTTGGCATCAAGAAGACATCTGATGCTGCATAGATTTCTTGAGCCAATTGGACATCAAATGTGATATTCGCTGAAAGTTTATCTGGGTAGGCTTGACCAAACCAAGCAAAGGCATTTTCAAATCCAGGATCTCCTGTACCGAGCAAGACAATCTGAATATCCTTTTGCAAGAGTTGATGCAACTCTTCTACCACCACATCAAAACCTTTTTGACGTGTCAAACGAGAGACGATCCCAAACAAAGGAACATCATCGCGAACAGGTAGACCCACACGTTCTTGAAGAGCTCGTTTGCTAGCTGCTTTACCTGAAAGATCTGAGAGACTGAAGTGATGAGTCAAGAGTGGATCCGTTTCAGGATTATACAGATCCGCATCAATCCCGTTAACAATACCGGTCACCTTGCCAGACTCCATCCGAAGGATCTGATCCAAGCCACAACCATATTCAGCAGTCATAATCTCTTGCGCATAGCTAGGAGAAACGGTTGTTACACGGTCAGCATATAGAATACCAGCTTTCATCCAGTTCAGGCAATCATTCCACCGAAGCGTTCCATCTGCATAGCGTTCAAATCCCACTCCGAATAGGTCCCACAACATTCCTGGGTCAAACTGACCTTGGAATTCCAAATTATGGATGGTCAATACTGTCTTAATTCCATGATAAGCTTGAATCCAACGGTATTTTTCCTTCAGCAAGAAAGGAATCATCGCTGTATGGTAATCATGGGCATGAAGAACATCTGGAATGAAGTCAACTCGTTCCATCGTTTCTAAGGCCGCGAGCTGGAAGAAGGCAAAGCGTTCGCCATCATCGAAGTCACCATACACATGTCCTCTAAAGAAATAGTGTTGGTTATCAATAAAGTAAAAGGTGACTCCATCACGTACAATGCGTTTCACACCAACATATTGACTTCTCCAGCCAACCTTGGTCTCAAAATGCAAGACATCTTCGATTTGATCTCCAAACTTGGCCTCTACCATATCATAGTAAGGGAGGATCACGCGCACATCATGACCACTTTTCGCTAAGGATTTAGGAAGAGCGCCAATAACGTCTCCCAAACCACCTGTTTTAGAAAACGGTGCTCCTTCAGCTGCAACAAATAATAGTTTCATTAGACAATATCCTCTGTAACAATCGTTCCTTTTTTAACCACGACAGGTGCTTCTTCTGTCCCACGAATCGTCACACCAGCAGCCACTTCGACACCCTTATCCAGGATGGCATGTTCGACGATTGCATTTTCATGAATCACAACACCAGGGAAGAGAAGACTACTGCGGACCTCTGAACCTTGATGAAGGTGTACCCGACGTGAAACAACGGAGCGTTCAACGGTTCCTTCTACAATACTACCCGAAGCAAATTGAGACGATTTAATATGTGAAGTCTTGGAATAATACGTTGGTTCTTCATTCTTCACTTTCGTATACACTTTTTGATTTGGTGAAAAGAGCTTCATGAATTTTTGGTTTTCCAACATATCCAAGTTTGCCTGGTAGTAGGATTCCACTGAATGAATATTGGCAAGGTAGCCTGTATATTCAAAGGCAAAAGCATTGTATTCCACCGCCAAATCACGCAAGATATAGCGCAGTTTTTGTGGGTATTCTTTCTTGGCTTCTTCTTCTATTTTTTCAATCAACCAAGGGGTATCCACAATAAAGACATCTGTTGACATGTTGTAGACTTCATCAGGAGACTTGCTGTCAAACAGTTTTTGCTCCGTAACATGGTCTGTCTCATCAATCTGTAGAATCGCATTCACTTCAGAGATATTTTGAGGATGCAACTTTTTGTAAACAACTGTAATCGGACGGTCAACGCTATTATGCAAGTGGAAAACTTGATTGAGGTCAATATTCATCAAAACATCACAGTTTAAAGCAACTGTTTGGTTGGAACCAGACCGTTTCAAATAGGTCAATAATTGTTGGTAGTATTCTGGCCCTACCGTTGTATTTTCAACTGGAGTATTATAGATTCCAAGGTAATAGTGGCTCAATAAAGTAGACAAGCCCCACTCACGACCTGAACGAATATGGTCAAAGACCGAACTAATATTTTCTTGTTGGAAAATCCCAAAAACACTACGAATACCAGCATTCGCAAGGCTAGACAATGGGAAGTCAATCAAGCGGTATTTCCCATCAAACGGTAGGGAGGCTACCGGACGATGGCTGGTCAAAGTGGACATATCATGATACCCAACTGTATTTCCTAAAATGGCTGAATATTTATCAATCTTCATCTGTTGCTACCCCCACTTTTTCATTGTAACCGACAACTTGTACTTCCTCTGTTCCATCAATCACGACACCTTCTGCAATGACTGCGCCTTCTCCAATAATCGCGCGTTTCACAACAGCTCCTTTACCGATAATGGCATTGCTCATCACGACAGCATCTTCGACAACTGCTCCTTCACGAACTTGAGCTTCTGTTGATAAGATGGAGTGTTTGACTGTACCGTCTACCGAACAACCATCGACGACAAGAGAATCTTCGATGTGAGCATGTTCCCCAAAGAAGTTTGGTGGAGAAATGAGGTTGCGTGAATAGATTTTCCAGTGACGATCGCGACTATCCAAGGCATTATTTGGATCGATATATTCCATATTGGCTTCCCAAAGAGACTCAATTGTACCAACGTCTTTCCAATAGCCATTGAATTCATAAGCATAAACACTTTCGCCTGATTCTAGATACGTTGGAATGACATTTTTACCGAAGTCTGACATATCGATATCGCTCTTTTCAGCAGCAACTAACATATTGCGCAGACGAGCCCAGTCAAAGATGTAAATCCCCATTGAATCCTTAGTTGATTTTGGTTCAGCTGGTTTTTCTTCAAATTCGACAATCCGATTATTGGCATCTGTATTCATGATTCCAAAACGGCTTGCTTCCTTCAAAGGTACATCTAGGACGGCAACAGTCAAGCTTGCGTTATTATCCTTGTGTGCTTGAAGCATGTCATCGTAATCCATCTTGTAGATATGATCCCCAGATAGAATCAAGACATACTCCGGATTGATGCTATCAATATAGTCGATATTTTGAAGAATCGCATGACTAGTTCCTTCGAACCACCGATTTCCTTCACTAGCTGAATAAGGTTGGAGAATAGACACACCCGTATTGATTCCATCCAAGCCCCAGCTGGAACCATTCCCAATATGGCTGTTAAGGGCAAGTGGTTGATACTGTGTAATCACACCAACATTGTGAATTCCTGAGTTGGCACAGTTTGAGAGAGCAAAATCGATAATCCGATAGCGCCCACCAAATTGAACCGCAGGTTTCGCGATGTTTTTGGTTAATTTTCCAAGACGTGTTCCTTGCCCTCCGGCAAGAATTAAAGCGAGCATTTCATTCTTCATTGACTACTTCCTCTTTTTAAAGCTTGGACTCCCTTAGAGTCAACCGATCATCATTTTTTATCTGATGTTTTAGATTTCGTTTTGCGAACCTTCCGTTTCACCTTCCAAATGCTAGCCCCTAAAGCCGGCAAAGTAAAGGTCAAAGTTTGTTCATAATCCTTCCACAGTCCATCTTGAGACTGAACTGTCGGATTGTGCTCTTTCCAGACACCTCCCCATTCTTCTAATTCTGTATTCCAAATTTCTTCATAGACCGCTGATACAGGCACACCAATCGTAAAGTCCTTGCGTTCTACTGGTGCCATATTGAAGACGCAAACCAAAAGATCGCCTTTACGATTTTTCCGGATCATAGACAAGACGCTCTGATCCCGGTTATCTGCATCTATAATCTCCAAGCCATCAAAGCTATCATCAATCTCCCACAATTCCTTGTGTTCTTTGTAGAAATGATTGAGCTGAGAAGTAAAACGACGCATCTTAGCATTCATTTCATCCTCTAGATTGCCCCATTCCAGTTGCTCTTCTGACTTCCATTCCAAAAATTGACCAAATTCTGAACCCATGAAGAGTAGTTTCTTACCAGGGTGGCAGATCTGATAGGTCAAGAGGTTACGGAGTCCAGCAAATTGATTGTACCGATCTCCCCACATCTTATGCATCAAACTCTTCTTACCATGCACCACTTCATCGTGTGAAAACGGTAGTAAGAAGTTTTCAGAAAATGCATACATGAAACTAAAGGTTACCAGGTTAAAGTCAAATTTCCGGTAGATGGGATCTTCTTCGTAGAATCGAAGGATATCATTCATCCAACCCATATTCCATTTATAGTCAAAGCCAAGTCCACCTTCTTCTTCAGGACCCGTGATCTTTTGACCAGCAGAACTTTCTTCTGCAATCATCATGACATCTGGGTGTTCGTTCTTGATAATCGCATTCAAACGTCTAAGGAAATGAACGCCTTCGTAGTTGAGGTTTCCACCATCAATATTTGGTGTCCATGGACCACTATCGTAGTCAAGATAGAGCATATTGCTCACAGCATCGACCCGAATCCCATCTAAATGATAGGTATCAATCCAAAACTTCAAACTAGAAATCAAGAATGACTGGACTTGATTCTTCCCTAAATCGAAGTTCAAGGCTCCCCATCCGTAGTTATGGGCACGATGTTCATCCTGGTATTCAAAGGTTGGTGTTCCATCATAATAAGCCAAGGCATCATCATTGATAATGAAATGTCCTGGTACCCAATCCACGATCACTCCGATATTGTTGAGGTGGCATTCTTCCACGAAGTCTTGAAACTCTTCTGGGCTACCATAAGTCTGCTCGAGTGCAAAATATCCCATGAGCTGATAGCCCCAACTCAAGCCCAATGGATGGGCCATCACTGGCATAAATTCCACGTGGGTGTAGTTCATCTCCACCAAATATGGAATCAATTCTTCTTTTAGTTGTTTGAAGGTATAGGAACTGTGATCTTCATTACGTTTCCACGATCCTGCGTGAACCTCATAAATATTAACAGGTCGTTCCTTAAAACCAAGTTTTTTGCGGCGTGCTCTCCAGAGACCATCTTTCCAGTTTTTCTCTGGAATGGTCTTAATAATAGATCCAGTATTGGGTCTCTTTTCCATCCATAATGCTAGAGGATCGATTTTTTGCACCTGATGACCATTTTGTCGAGTCACCAAATACTTGTATATATCTCCCTCTTTTGCATCGGAACAGAAGACTTCCCAGACGCCTCCTTCATTACGAACCATTGGAATATTACGGGCTTCCCAATCAGTGAAATCACCAATCAGATCCACCGCCTGAGCATTGGGAGCCCAAACACGGAAGGTAAAGCCTTCTTGTTCTCCCCTTGTTTCCTTGTGAGCTCCTAAGTACTCTTGAAGATGGAAATTATCCCCTCTTCCAAATGTCCATAAGTCTGTGCTTCTATCCATTTACTCACCTCTTTATTTTTGAAAGCGTTTTCTAGTTGTTTTTATTTTACTATAAAATCACTTAATTTTCAAGTTGATTCCAGGAAAATCATGTAAATTTATCAGGAAAAGTTCTTTCATTTTCTCTTCCGAACCTTTTACTTCATTCCTTCGCTTTCCTCCTAATCTTACTTACGATTATACTATATATACGAGGAAAATTAAACAAATAACCGAACATTTAAATCACTATTTTTATTACTAACTAGTTTATTACGAATAAAATGAACATTTTTATGTACAATGTAAAAAAAGACTAAGACAAATTTGTCTTAGTCTTGATCGACTCTTAGTCTACGTTCACGTATTCTTTTGAAAGTTCAAGAACTTCTTCCATTGTTGAACATTCAGTCAGAGCACGGTTAGCGTATTCTTGCATTTTAGCTGTGTCGAGTTTCTTCATCAAGCTACGTGTACGAAGGACAGATGTCGCTGACATAGAGAACTCATCCAAGCCCATTCCGACAAGAAGTGGAACAGCAGTTTGGTCACCGGCCATTTCACCACACATACCTGCCCATTTGCCTTCAGCGTGAGCTGCTTTGATCACGTTGTTGATCAAACGAAGGATTGATGGGTTATATGGTTGGTAAAGGTATGAAACTTGTTCGTTCATACGGTCAGCAGCCATTGTGTATTGGATCAAGTCATTTGTACCGATTGAGAAGAAATCAACTTCTTTAGCAAATTGGTCCGCAAGCATAGCTGCTGCAGGAATTTCAATCATGATCCCTACTTCGATGTCGTCTGCAACAGCAACACCTTCCGCAAGCAATTTAGCCTTTTCTTCTTCAAGAATACCTTTAGCTGTACGGAACTCAGTCAACAAAGCAACCATTGGGAACATGATCCGCAATTTACCGTGAACAGATGCACGAAGCAAAGCACGCAATTGTGTACGGAACATTTGATTACCAGTTTCAGAGATAGAAATACGCAAAGCACGGAAGCCTAAGAATGGGTTCATTTCTTTAGGAAGGTCGAAGTAAGGAAGTTCTTTATCCCCACCAATATCCATTGTACGAACAACCACAGGTTTACCATTCATACCTTCAAGAACAGCTTTGTAGGCTTCGTATTGGTCATCTTCAGTAGGGAAGTCTTGAGAATCCATGTACAAGAATTCTGTACGGTAAAGACCAACAGCTTCTGCACCATTATCGTTTACACCTTCAACGTCTTTAGGTGTACCGATGTTGGCAGCCAACTCGAAGTGCTTTCCATCAGCAGTCACTGTTTTCGCATCTTTAAGGAGAGCCCATTCAGCTTTTTGTTTAGCATAAGCTTCACCAGCTGCTTTGAACTCTGCAATCTGTTCTTCAGTAGGGTTGATCACTACTTCACCAGTGATCCCTGAAACAGCCAAAACATCGCCATCTTTGACAAGTTCTGTGATGTTATTTGTACCAAGAACAGCTGCGATTTCAAGTGTACGAGCCATGATAGCTGAGTGACTTGTACGTCCACCGATATTCGTAACAAAAGCTTTTACATACTTTTTGTTCAACTGTGCTGTATCAGATGGAGTCAAGTCATGCGCCACCACGATTGCTTCTTCATTGATAGAAGCAGGGTTTGGCAATTTCTTACCAAGCAAGTTGGCAAGGACACGTTTGGTAACGTCACGAATATCTGCTGCACGTTCTTGCATGTAAGGATTGTCTTCCATTCCTTCAAAGATCGCAATGAACATGTCAGTGACTTCTTTCAAGCCAGCTTCTGCATTGATTTTTTTCGTACGAATTGTTTCTTTGATCTGACCAATCATTTCAGGGTCAGCAAGAACCATCATATGCGCATCAAAAACTTGCGCTGCTTCTTCACCAAGGCTTGCTACTGCATTCTCCCGAATAAGAGAAAGCTCGTTTTGTGAAGCTTCAAGAGCTGCATCCAAACGAGCTTCTTCTGCACTTGTATCTTCGACTGAAACAGTCTCAAATGATAAGTCTGGTTGAATGAGCAAATATGCCTTAGCAACGGCAACACCGTCAGATGCTGCAATTCCTTTTAGCATTTTTGTCATATTTTTAAGCCAATCCTTCTTTAGTCATTGTTTCTGAGATAGCTGCGATAGCATCATCAGCGTCAGCACCTTCTGCAGAGATTACAACGTCTGCTCCTTGACCAACACCAAGGCTCATAACACCCATGATTGATTTCAAGTTAACTGATTTACCTTTGTATTCAAGAGTAATATCTGAAGCAAATTTGCTAGCAGTTTGAACCAACAAAGTTGCTGGACGTGCGTGGATACCTGTTTCTGCCACGATGTGGAAATCTTTAGAAGCCATAGTTTGACTCTCCTTTTTAAAAATAGTTTTTGAGTTACCTTTTGATAACCCTTACAATTTGGTATTATATCATCTTTTGAAATTTTTTTCAAGATTTTTATCACTGACTTACAGAAAAAGACTGCGAAAAATCCCAATTTAGATACATTTTAAGAAGCACCTGAAGAACAGAGAAAATATCTTTTCAATTTTCTACTATATTATAAGTAACATTTTCCTCCGCTTTCAATGAAAAGAAGCTCTTGAACCACAGGATATTGATTCACCAAAAAATTATAACTAATTAAAGATGCTTTAAAGCCTATTCCTATCCCATTTCTTCGATTTTCAAAGCACAATATATTGTGCTTTGAAAACTCCATTTC
This sequence comes from Streptococcus sp. S5, assembly GCF_034134805.1. Classification (NCBI taxonomy): domain Bacteria; kingdom Bacillati; phylum Bacillota; class Bacilli; order Lactobacillales; family Streptococcaceae; genus Streptococcus; species Streptococcus lingualis. Next base: position 1,499,932 of record NZ_CP139419.1, read on the forward strand.
ATATCTTTGCACAATATTTAGTTTTATTTTGTTGACAAGTTGCTGGATTTTGTTTATACTGTTTACAGATTTATATTTCGATAGGAGAACGGAAAAGAAATGGTAACCATTTATTCAAAAAATAATTGTGTTCAATGCAAAATGACCAAGCGATTCCTCGATAGCAATCATGTGGAATACCGCGAAATTAACTTAGATGAACAGCCAGAATTTGTAGAGCATGTTAAGAACCTTGGCTTCAATGCTGCTCCAGTAATTCAAACACCGGATGAAGTATTTTCTGGTTTTCAACCAGCTAAGTTGAAGAAACTTTCTTAATAAACACAGTATTTTGCTTAAATAGGGTCTAGCGTTAGCAACCTAACACTAGACTTTTTACTTGTAAAGAGAGGACTTCTCCTCTTCATTTTTTTGAACTAGAAAAGGATTATTATGGGATTAAAATCTCTTGAAGATGTGACGTATTTTCGTCTTAACAATGAAATCAACCGTCCAGTAAACGGCCAAATCATGCTTCATAAAGATAAAGAAGCTTTGGATGCGTTCTTTAAAGAAAATGTTGTACCAAATACTAAAGCCTTTGACTCGATTACAGACAAGATTCAGTACCTTCTCGAGCACAATTACATTGAGAGAGCTTTTATCGAGAAATACCGTCCTGAATTTTTAGAGGAATTGGCCCAATTTATCAAAGACCAAAACTTCCAATTCAAGTCCTTCATGGCAGCCTACAAATTCTATAACCAATACGCTTTGAAAACAAATGATGGAGAATACTATCTTGAAAGCATGGAAGACCGTGTCTTCTTCAATGCTCTCTATTTTGCAGATGGAAATGAAGCTATCGCGCGAGACATCGCAAACGAAATTATCCACCAACGCTACCAACCAGCTACTCCTTCTTTCTTAAATGCTGGTCGTGCCCGCCGTGGAGAATTGGTTTCATGTTTCTTGATCCAAGTAACTGATGATATGAACGCGATCGGACGTTCCATCAACTCTGCCCTTCAACTTTCACGTATCGGTGGTGGGGTTGGGATTTCCCTCAGCAACCTTCGTGAAGCTGGAGCACCAATCAAAGGGTATGAAGGAGCCGCTTCTGGGGTCGTACCTGTTATGAAACTCTTCGAAGATAGCTTCTCTTACTCTAACCAATTGGGACAACGCCAAGGGGCTGGGGTGGTTTACCTCAATGTCTTTCACCCAGACATCATCGCCTTCCTTTCTACTAAGAAAGAAAATGCTGATGAAAAGGTTCGGGTTAAGACTCTCTCACTTGGTGTCGTCGTGCCAGATAAGTTCTACGAGTTGGCTCGTAAGAATGAGGAAATGTACCTCTTCAGCCCTTACTCTGTGGAACGTGAATACGGAGTGCCATTCAACTACATCGACATCACTGAAAAATACGATGAGTTGGTTGCTAATCCAAACATCCGCAAGACAAAAATTAAGGCACGTGATTTGGAAACTGAAATTTCTAAATTGCAACAAGAATCTGGCTACCCATATGTAGTCAACATCGATACTGCTAACCGGGCAAACCCTGTTGATGGAAAAATCATCATGAGTAACTTGTGTTCAGAGATCCTCCAAGTTCAAGAACCAAGCTTGATCAACGATGCCCAAGAATTTGTCCAAATGGGAACAGACGTCTCATGTAACCTTGGTTCAACCAACGTAGTTAACATGATGACTTCACCTGATTTTGGACGTTCGATTCGTGCCATGGTTCGTGCTTTGACCTTCGTTACAGATAGCTCTCATATCGTGGCCGTTCCAACTATCGACCACGGAAATAAACTGGCGCATTCGTTTGGACTTGGAGCAATGGGACTTCACAGCTACCTTGCGCAACAATTAATTGAATACGGATCACCTGAGTCTGTTGAGTTTACAAGTATCTACTTCATGCTCATGAACTACTGGACTCTCGTAGAATCAAACAACATCGCTCGCGAACGTGGTGTTACCTTCCACAACTTCGAAAAATCAGACTATGCCAACGGTACTTACTTTGATAAGTACACGACTGGAGAATTTGTACCAAAATCTGATCGCGTCAAAGAACTCTTTAAAGATATCTTTATCCCAAGTGCTGAGGATTGGGCAGAACTGCGTGCTAAAGTTCAAGCAGATGGTCTTTACCACCAAAACCGCTTGGCTGTCGCACCAAATGGATCTATCAGCTACATTAATGACGTATCTGCTTCTATCCACCCAATTACACAACGGATTGAAGAACGCCAAGAGAAAAAAATCGGTAAGATCTACTACCCTGCAGCAGGATTGTCAACGGAAACGATTCCTTACTACACTTCTGCCTACGACATGGATATGCGAAAAGTCATCGATGTCTATGCTGCTGCAACTGAGCACGTAGACCAAGGTCTTTCACTGACTCTCTTTATGCGCAGTGATATTCCAAAAGGACTTTACGAATGGAAAACTGAAAACAAACAAACGACACGTGACTTGTCTATCCTTCGGAACTACGCCTTTAACAAGGGTATCAAGTCTATCTACTACGTCCGTACCTTTACAGATGATGGTGGAGAAGTTGGCGCGAACCAATGTGAAAGCTGTGTGATTTAAGTCGAAATTCACTTACAAGGTAACAATCATGAAAAACCTAATTTTAGAATCTGTTAAAATTATAAAAGAAGTTAAGTGGGATTATGCTAAAATGGCTCAACTTACAAAATTATGGGGAGGGCCAAAAAAAGCAGCTGCTATACTTATTTCTTTGGGGACTGCTCTAGGTGCAGTAGTAACTATCAGTTTTCAAAAAGCATATAAACATTTTCTTTCTAAACTTCAAACAATCAAGAATAAAAACACCTCAAACGATGAAATCAATCAACTAATTCAACAAAAAACTGATGATTACTTAGTCGAAGTACAAAAAAGAAAAGAAAACAATCAAAGTACAGATGACATTGATGAGGAATATAATAATTCTATACAACGACTTTTAGATAGCAAACAAGAATGAATAATTCAGAAGGAATTTTATAAAATGGAAACATACTACAAAGCCATTAACTGGAATGCGATCGAAGATGTCATCGATAAATCGACCTGGGAAAAACTGACAGAGCAATTCTGGTTGGATACACGTATCCCTTTGTCAAACGACTTGGATGACTGGAGAAAGTTGTCGAATAAAGAAAAAGACCTAGTTGGTAAAGTCTTTGGGGGATTAACCCTTCTAGATACCATGCAATCTGAAACAGGTGTTCAGGCTCTTCGTGCAGATATTCGTACTCCCCACGAAGAAGCTGTTTTTAACAACATCCAATTCATGGAATCTGTCCATGCTAAGTCTTACTCTTCTATCTTTTCTACTTTGAATACCAAGTCAGAAATCGAAGAGATTTTCGAATGGACCAACACCAATCCTTTCCTTCAAAGGAAGGCAGAAATCATCAACGAAATCTATCTCAATGGGACTCCCCTTGAAAAGAAAGTCGCCAGCGTTTTCCTTGAGACCTTCCTCTTCTACTCTGGTTTCTTCACACCTCTCTACTATCTTGGAAACAACAAATTGGCCAACGTAGCTGAGATCATCAAGTTGATCATTCGGGACGAATCAGTTCACGGAACCTATATCGGCTACAAGTTCCAACTTGGATTTAACGAATTACCAGAAGAAGAACAAGAAAAACTCAAAGAATGGATGTATGACCTGCTCTATACCCTCTATGAAAATGAAGAAGGCTATACAGAGAGCCTCTATGACGGTGTGGGCTGGACAGAGGAAGTCAAGACCTTCCTTCGCTACAATGCTAATAAAGCCCTCATGAACTTGGGACAAGATCCACTCTTCCCAGACTCAGCGGATGACGTCAACCCAATCGTTATGAACGGAATCTCAACCGGTACATCTAACCACGACTTCTTCTCTCAAGTCGGAAATGGTTACCTTCTCGGTGAAGTAGAAGCCATGCAGGATGACGATTACAATTACGGACTATAAGAAGAAAAACCTTTCCGTTTGGAAAGGTTTTTAAATGTAGACAACCTATTGTTTTACATAAAACAGATAGATGATTTTCAAAAAATGACTTTTATTTTTTAAAGATTAAAAACTTTCCGCCGTGAGAAAAGTGTCTGAGACATAGTAGTCTCAGACACTCGGAATTCTTGAGACCTTAGTCTCAAGAATTAGTCATGGAACTTCGTAGAAGTTCGCTGACGTCCGTACTCACCTAAGGAAAGTTTTTCAGAAGACTTTATCTTCAATCTGAAACCTTTCCAGACGGAAAGGTTTTTTTGTTGCAATCTTTTTCTAATTGGATCTGCTTCTTTTTTGAAAAAAGAGGTTGAACAAACATCCAACCTCTTCGATAATTACAATTTACCTGCTACAGCATCCAACAATTCTTGGATCTTGGCTTGGTTGCTTCCTCCTGCCATGGCCATGTCTGGTTTACCACCACCACGTCCATCGACGATTGGAGCCAATTCTTTGATCACATTACCTGCATGCACATCTTTTGTCTTGCTGGCTACAAGGACATTGACCTTGTCACCGATGGCTGCGACAAGAACAAGCACATCAGAGTAATCTTTTTGTTTCCAGTTATCCGCAAAGGTACGAAGGGCACCTGCATCTGATACAGAAACTTGGCTGGCAATGTAACGGTGTCCGTTTGCTTCTTGAACATTCTTGAAGACATCACCTGCTGCCGCTGCTGCTGCTTTTTCCTTCAATTCTGCATTTTCTTTTTGCAATTGACGGAGTTGTTCTTGAAGACCTTCCACCTTGTGAGGGACTTCTTTGAGTTGAGGAGCTTTCAAAGTTGCTGCGACTGCTTTCAGAGCATCTTCTTGTTCACGATAAGCTTCAAAGGCTTCCTTACCAGTCACTGCCAAGATACGACGAGTTCCTGATCCGATCCCTTCTTCTTTGACAATCTTGAAGAGACCAATTTCAGAAGTGTTACCTACGTGAGTACCACCACAGAGCTCAACAGAGTAATCACCAATAGTGACAACACGGACTTCCTTACCGTATTTCTCACCAAAGAGGGCCATGGCTCCCATTTCTTTAGCAGTATCGATATCTGTTTCAATCGTTTCGACTGCGATCGCTTCCCAAATCTTTTCATTGACTTGTTGTTCAATAGCGCGCAATTCTTCAGGAGTTACGGCTTGGAAGTGAGTGAAGTCAAAGCGAAGGAATTCTACTTCGTTAAGAGATCCTGCTTGGGTTGCATGGTTACCAAGGATATTGTGAAGAGCCGCATGGAGCAAGTGAGTTGCAGTGTGGTTCTTCATAACACGATGACGACGATTGGTATCGATCGCCAAGGTGTATTCTTGGTTCAAGGCAAGAGGAGCAAGAACTTCAACAGTATGAAGTGGTTGTCCATTTGGTGCTTTTTGAACATCTGTCACTGTCGCTACGACGTTTCCTGCAGCATCCAAGATTTGACCATGGTCCGCAACTTGTCCACCCATTTCAGCGTAGAATGGAGTTTCTGCAAAGATCAATGATGCAGTCCCTTCTGATACAGCCTCTACTTCTGCATTGTCCGCTACGATAGCCACCAACTTAGAAGGCAATTGGCTGGCATTGTAGTTGAAGCTACTTTCAACTGTAATGTTTTGAAGGGTTTCATTTTGCATCCCCATAGATCCACCTTTGACAGCCGATGCACGCGCCCGTTCTTGTTGTTCCTTCATGGCTGCTTCAAAACCTTCACGATCGACTGTCATTCCAGCTTCTTCAGCGATTTCTTCTGTCAATTCTACGGGGAATCCATATGTATCATAAAGTTTGAAGACATCTTGACCAGCAATCACTGTTTGACCTTTTGCTTTCAAGTCTTCAACGATAGTTTGGGCAAAGTGTTGTCCGGAGTTCAAGGTACGAGCAAATGATTCTTCTTCACTCTTGATAATTTTCTCGATGAAGTCTTGTTTTTCAAGTACTTCTGGGTAGTAGCTTTCCATGATCTTCCCAACGGTTGGAACCAATTTATACAAGAAGGTTCCTTCAATCCCTAATTTTTGACCATGCATGGAAGCACGACGGAGGAGACGACGAAGAACGTAACCGCGTCCTTCATTACCTGGAAGAGCCCCATCACCAATCGCAAATGAAAGCGAACGGATGTGGTCAGCAATCACCTTGAAGCTCATGTTATCGCCATCTGGATCATAGGTTTTACCAGACATCTTTTCAACTTCACGGATGATCGGCATGAAGAGGTCTGTTTCAAAGTTGGTCTTCGCTCCTTGAATAACGGCTACCAAACGTTCCAAACCAGCGCCCGTATCAATGTTCTTGTGTGGCAATTCCTTGTATTCGCTACGAGGAACAGCAGGGTCTGCGTTAAATTGTGACAAGACAATGTTCCAGATTTCGATGTAACGGTCGTTTTCGATATCTTCTGCAAGCAGACGAAGACCGATATTTTCAGGGTCAAAGGCTTCTCCACGGTCAAAGAAGATTTCTGTATCTGGTCCAGAAGGCCCTGCACCGATTTCCCAGAAGTTGTCTTCGATTGGGATCAAGTGACTTGGATCTACCCCAACAGCGATCCAACGGTTGTATGAATCCTTGTCGTCAGGGTAATAAGTCATGTAAAGTTTGTCTTTGGGGAAGTCAAACCATTCAGCGCTTGTCAAAAGTTCATAAGCCCACGTAATGGCTTCATCACGGAAGTAATCTCCGATTGAGAAGTTCCCCAACATTTCAAACATGGTATGGTGACGAGCAGTCTTTCCTACGTTTTCGATATCATTGGTACGGATGGCTTTTTGAGCATTGGTAATCCGTGGATTTTCAGGTTTGATGGTTCCATCGAAGTATTTCTTAAGAGTGGCAACCCCTGAGTTGATCCACAAAAGGGTTGGATCGTTTACTGGAACCAAGCTAACAGATGGTTCTACAGAGTGGCCTTTGCTTGCCCAGAAATCAAGCCACATTTGGCGGACTTGTGCACTAGATAATTGTTTCATATTTGTCTCCTAATTTTTCTAAGATTAATTTGCGCTAGCTTCTAACATTTCGACATAATCGATAGCGACACAAAGTGAGATGACTAAATCAGCGTATTCATCCTCATACACCGATACTTGGTAGGTAGAGGTTAGATGAAAGAGTTCCTTGCTAATCTCAGCGACGATTTGATCCCGATCATCGAATAATTTGAATTCTAGGTCCCAGATATTTCCTTGTACCCGAAGTCCCAAATCTTCGATATCGTACTTATCCCTGAAGAGCGTCAGCTTTTTATGGATAAAAAAGCGGTCCCCATCCTTCAACTCAACCACAAACTTGGGAAGAAAGCTGATTGTTTTTTTAGTAATGTGGCTCACTTCTTGTCCATTCTTATCATAGATGGTAAAAGTCTTGGGAATCTTAAGAAAAGATCCCTCAACCTGGTATTCAACATTTCCCAACTCATCTTTGATATCGAACCGCTCGCCACCCAATCGAAATTTTTGTTTCACTTGATAGGTTCGCATCTTTTGATCTCCTTTAAAAAGCTCCAGACAACTGCCCATAAACAAAAGACAAGCCACTAAACGAAGGGCGAAAAACCGCGGTACCACCTTCATTCAATGAACTTGTCATTCTTCATTTTATATGCAATTGTCTCAGCCGAGTAGCAAAATCATTTCTCTTCCATGGCTCGCACCCCCGCCACTTCTCTGATTCCGAGTAACAATGATTTATTCTCAACTATTTCATTATACAAGTTCCAAATGGAACCGTCAACTATTTTTTAGATGATGAGCTGCTATCACTTGTTTGAACACCGATATTTTGCAAATATTGGTTAAATGTTGATTTGAAAGCATCATCTTTGACCTTGATATTGGCATTGGTCATCGCTTTTGCAATAACGCTACGGATGAAATTGGTATCTTGCTTACGACCGTCAACAATGATCTCTTTCAAACGTTTTTCGTATTTCTTCCAGTCAGAACCTTTTTCTGTCTTCTTATTCAATTTGACAATATAGTAGCTAGCAGAATAGTTTTGACCTGCTGAAACTGTGATCACATCTGAAATGCCGTTTTCATCCAATTTAAAGGCAGCTTCTTTGACTTGAGATGGAATATTTGCTGTTCCTGAATCGAACTTAACTTCGCCACCTTTGTCTTTTGTAGCAGTATCTGTTGAATTGTCTTTGGCGATTTGGGCAAAGTCTGCACCTTCCGCTTTAGCAGCTTCCAACACTTCTTTTGCTTTATCTTCTGAATCTAACTTGATAATTTGTGCTGTTACTTCTGGTGTGTAAGATTCAAAAGCCGCCTTGTAGTCAGACTCTTTGATATCTTTCTTAGCAGCTTGGTTGACTGCATATTCCAACAACATATTGCTACGGATTTGTTTCTTCGCTGTTTCTTCCGTCAAGCCTTGTTGCGCCAAGTATGCATCGAATTGGTTACCTAATTGTTTCTTTTGTTTAGCCAATTCTTTATCGACTTCTTTATCAGAAACCTTTGATCCATATTCTTTTTCAAAGACTTTATTGATGGTCATTTGGAAAAGAACTTGTTGAGCACCTTGGTTGTTTTTGATTTCATTATAGAAATCAGAAACTGTGATCGTGTCCCCTTTCATGGTCACGATATCTTTGTTTGTGCCATTGGCACACGCTGCTAGTGTTACGACTGATAGCAAGGTCACAGCACCCGCTACAAGTTTTTTCTTCATGAAAATTATTCTCCGTTCCTTTTTAAACTTCTTCTATTTTACCACAAATTAGAGAGAATACCTTAAATTTACCTAAAAAGAGCTAGGATCTGGCAAGGTTACCGTCTCTGCATTTTTCCGAATCATCAAAATACCATCTCCAAGTGGCACCAAACTAGCGGTCAAATCTGGATGATTGAGAGTCGCATGAAAGAGGTTCTGAAGCCCCCGGTAAATGGTTCGTTGTCCACGACGCACTTCCATGATGTCCTTTGCAACATCTCCTCCTTGGAAAATATCATCCAGTACCACAATTCCCCCAACCTCTAAGAGTTCGAGAATCCGTGGTAAAAAGACGATGTACTTAGACTTAGCAGAGTCCATAAAGACAAAGTCATAGGTCTCTGTTAAATCCTGCAAGACATCTACTGCATCTCCTTCAAGCAAGGTGATTTGCTTTCTCTGATCGTATTTAGCCAGATTTTCCTTGGCAAAGCCAATCATCTCTTCATTCCGATCAATAGTGGTAATTTGTGCATCGGGAGCATTTTCAGCCATTAAGAGCGCTGAAAACCCAATTGCCGTCCCAATTTCAAGGATTTTCTTTGGTTGTAGGGCTTGCAGGAGTAGTCTAAAATAAGCTACCGTTTCATGCGGAATAATCGGAATATTTTCCTTGCGGGCAAATGCTTCTAACTCCTCCAAGGCACCTACTACCGGTTTTTGACGCGTGCGCATAAAGTCAACGATCTCGTCTTTAACCACTGGCCGGCGCATATTGTGGTTGGCATTTTTACTATAAGACTCTACCATCTTATGCGAGTCCTAATTTTTCTACTAGGGCTTCAAATTCATTCAACCGACGTTCGAAGACCGCAAAGGCTGCGTCCAAATAGTCTTCTTTTTCCATATCCACACCTGCTTTACGGATGACGTTGAGTGGATAATCAGAGTTTCCGGCCTTCAAGTAGTCGATATATTTATCACGATCTTCTTGTGTTCCATGAACAATTTTTTCAGCTAAGGCTGAAGCTGCTGCAAACCCTGTTGAATATTGGAAAACATAGTAGTTATAGTAGAAGTGAGGAATCCGAGCCCATTCATACTGGATTTCAGGGTTGTCATCTTTTGAAAGACCATAGTATTTTTCATTGAGCTCTGCATAAAGGTTGTTCAAGAACTCACTAGTCAATACCGTACCTTCTTGGTCTGCTTTGTGAATGGCATGCTCAAATTCGGCAAACTGAGTTTGACGGAAGACGGTTCCACGGAAGCCATCCAAGAAGTGATTCAAAATAGCAAAACGAGTTGCATCGTCTTCTACTTCTTCTAACAGACGTTCGGTCAGTATATTTTCATTGGTTGTAGAGGCGATTTCGGCAAGGAAGATGGAATAGTCCCCATAGACATAAGGCTGGGTTTCACGGGTATAGCTAGAATGCATACTGTGACCAGTTTCATGCACCAAGGTGAAGAGATTATCCAATGTATCTTGCCAGTTCAACAACATGAAGGCATTGGTATCATAAGAACCACCTGAATAAGCACCTGATCGTTTTCCTTGGTTGACATGCACATCAATCCACCGTTCGCTAAAGGCACGTTTCACACGAGAAAGGTAGTCCTCACCCAAAACGGCCAAGACTTCTTCTGCTTTGGCCAACGATTCTTCATAGGTAAACTTGTAGTCTGTATCGGATAATGGCGTATACATATCGTACATCTTCAAGTCTGAGATTCCAAGAATTTTTGAACGCAATTGCACATAACGTTGCAAGAGTGGCAAATGTTTGTTCACAGCTGCTACCAAGCTATCATAAACACTTTCTGGTACAAAGTTTTCAGAAAGGGCCGCTTCACGGGCAGATGAGAATTTGCGAACTTTGGCATTAAAGTTGTGAACTTTCACATTGGTTTGCAAGGTTTTAGCATAGGTATGTTGGTACTGTTCATAAACCTTGTAGAGGCCTTCGTAAGCTTCTTTACGAACGGCACGATCTTTTGATTCTACCAAAGAAATATAGTTTCCATGGGTTAATTGAACTTCTTCGCCCTTGTCATCATGCACAGTTGGGAAAACAATATCTGCATTGTCCAAGATTTCAAAGGTTTCCCCACCAGCCGCAAAGATCTCACCAGCTCCTGCAAGTAATTCCTCTTCTTTTTGAGACAAGACATGTTCTTTTTTCTCTAGCAAACGATCAAAATAATGACCATATTGTTCCAAGGCCGGAACCTCACTCACAAAAGCTTTGTACTGCTCATCCGTAATGGCCATGAATTCAGGCTCATAGAAGGCAAAGGTTTCACCCAACAAGCTATAAAGAGACATCCCTTTTGATTGGTACTCTTGGTATTTAGCCACACGTGTATCTTGGTCATTTTTCATATGAGCATAGACGTAGACCTTTTCCAAACGACGGCTCAATTCCAAATATGCATTGGTTGTATCCAAAAGTGTTTGCGCTGAATCCAATAAATGACCAGCATAGTGGCTTGCTGCTTTAATATCTGCAGCTAAGCTAGCTGCTTCTTCTTCCCAAGCTTGATCTGTCGCAAAAATTGTCGACAAATCCCATTGGTATTTTTCATCAATTTCATTACGTTGTTTTACCATTTCGATTAATCCTCCAATGGTACTATTTTAGCATAAAAATGAACATTTCGGGAGGATTTCTATCTTAGAAAGTTAGCTTTTCTGTTGAGCATAAAAACGTGGGGGATAAAGGATCTGAACGGGTTGGATCCCTTGCGACTGATAATAGGTCATAAATTGCTGGTAGTAACCTTCTACATCCTCTTTAATTTGGAGCAAGTTCTGTGAAAGGATCGGACGACAAAGAGGATAAAAGAAATCTAGCCCCAGTTCCATCAGATGGTGTCCCTGCAAATAGAGTTCTTCCTGAAGCTTCAGCCACTTTGGATGACGATAAAAGAGTTGCTGCTGTATATATGTTAAAAATGTCCGATCGAGCTCGACTGCCATTTGTTCCATGGGTTGCGAAAGATAAGGGGTACGTAAGACTTCTAGTAAAGACCTTTGACCAAAAGGGAAAATTTCTGTCTGATAATGCAATCGCCCTCGTAAATCCTCATGAATGAGGTATTGTAAACGTAGCTCTTTCTTTGTCAGATCCAATTCCCAAAGATGGAACCCGCGATTCTGACTAAAATAAAGAAAGCCTGCCTGCAGTTTTGTTAACCTTTCCTTGAGCCACAACTTTTTACCAAGTAACCAATTGACCTGGTAACCGTTGGATCGATAAGCATCGCTCCTCTCCTTCAAGCGTTCTAAAGATAGGGAGCTGCACTGCACTTCCAAAGCTAAGTTCTTGTCTACTACCAAAAGATCGGCAATTTGTTGAAAGTCTGCTAAATAACTTTCTACCTCTGTATGAGATTCCTTAGAGGCCCAGTCATAAAGACAAGCTTTCAATTCCAGATGTTCAAAACTCTCAGCTTCGTGATGATAGGGACAATGCTGTAATTTTATATGAGCAAAATGAGCCCGTAGAACCGAGCCATTTTTTAGACGCACTGGACTATGACAAGCCAAGCAATAGAAGGGACCTTCTGTCACAGCTGGGATCTCTTCCATACAGTTCCACCGCTTTTGATTGTTATCCATGGCAATAAACATAGGCCCACCTCCTCATCTATATCATTCGAAAAAAAATAGGAAAAAGGCTGGAAATTCCAACCTTTTCTTCTTTTTATTCTTCAGAATCTGAATCTGAATCATCACTGTCGTCATCTGCAACAGGAGATTTACTCAATTCTTTCTGCATATCTTTCATTTCTTTACGAGTACTTTCCAACTCTTCACGAGCATCTTTCAAGATTTCGATCAAAGCTTCACGGTCTTCTTTAGGAACGACTGTGCTATCTGAACCGATGCTTTCCAAGCCTTCATTAAAGATATCTTTTTGGTTTTCTAATCCTTGCTTTAAGGTACTAATCATTGCATCGTATTGTTCTTTTGCGGAACCTGTAACAGAAGTGCCTGCTTCTTCAGTAAGTGAAACAGATTGATCCATTAATTTTGCAAACAACTTTTTGAAGTCTCCAACTGTTTTTGCCTTGCTGATTTCAGCATCTGTTAAGAGGCTAGAAGATGACGTATCTTCTGAATCTGTTGAAGTATCCTTACTTTTTGAAGTGTTGGCAGATTTGCTCGTCACTTTAGTAGTTGATTGACTATTTGAAGTTTCCTTCTTTGTGTCTTGTTTGTTTGAACAAGCAGCAAGGGAAACAATCGTCAAAAGAGCAGCTGTCGATAAGATCATTTTTTTCATAAAATGGTCTCCTTTATATTTATTTTACCTCATTCTACCATCGAATACTTTGACTGTCAAATTAACCACTAGTTCTTAATAATAGCAAAAAAGTTGGACAAAACACTGTGAAATCAGTGTTTCTGTCCAACTCCTCGATGATTAGTCATACAATTGTAACAATTTCATTAGTCTACTTTGCCACCAAAAAGGCCGTGAGCCTTCCCTTGGGGCATTTTTAAGGCAAAGCTCAGCAAAAAGACGATCCCTACACCCCCTGCTAAAAAGAAACTCATGACTTGGTAACCACCTCTTTCAATACAGAGGGCTGCGAAGGGTTGTAAAAGAATGGTGCCTAAATAACGAGCTCCTTGGACAATAGCCATGGCAAGAACCAAGTCTTTTCCATTCACCTGTTGGGCAATAAACCGTAAGGAGACCATAATCAAAACCATCCCTGTTGTATGCTTGGCTAAGAGAGTCATTATCACTTTTAAGAAGACAGGACTTGGAAGAGCATAGACAGCATATTGAGCGAAAATAATCCCAATTGGAAGAGCGATCAAAACCCGTAAAGGCCAGTGGTCCATGAATCGATCAGAGAAAAAGATCAAGGGGGCTTCCACTACGACTGAGATAGCTACAACCGTTGAGGCAATATGGACTGGTAGACCGCTATCCATGAGCAACTCAGGAATATAGGTATGACCAATATTTCCAACCCCTGAAGCCAAGCCAATCAAAATGATAAAGAAGAGATAAGGTCCATTGTGAAGAAGAGGACGAATAGAGACAGGGTGTTTTTCCTTTTCTACGACTGTCTCTTTTTTCTTCATTCGAACCGCACTTAGGCAGAAGAGACTCAATACAATGGTGATCAAAACCGTATAATAGACAGCTTGGGGGCTAAACTGATGATAGACCCAGCCGGCTATTTGAACACCGACCGAGTAGCCAATAGTTCCCCAAACGCGAATCTTCCCAAAAGCGTATGGACTTTGCGTTGCAAATACTTCCATCATGGGAGCTGTCCCATTCAAACAGACTAGAACAATCCCATAAAAAACAGTCAGCCAAAAGAGATTGGGGGCCCAAAGAAAACCTAAGACACCACCAATGATCACACTCAGACTGAGGGTCGTCATTTTTACGATTCCAAATCGCTCATTGATATACCCAAAGAAGGGTTGGGCTACCATGGATAAGAAAAAGGCAACCGATACCAAAGTCGACACTTGGGTTGCACTATAGTGCTTTCCCATCAAATAGACGGAAATGAGGGTCGTAAAGAGAGATGTGGACATAAAATAAAAACTATAGAGCAACATATAAGCCGCATAAGAATTTCGGAATTTTTTCATATGAATCCTTTCTAAAAATATCGGAATGAGACAATGACAAAACCCAACTGACAATCAGTTAGGTTTTATTTTACTCTTTATTATAGCGCTTTTGAGCCTCTTTTTTGCGTCTCTCACGACTTTGTTTTTCAATCGAGAGAATGATGACAAGAATGAGAATTGGAATCAAGATCAGGAAGTGATCCAGCGAAAGCCATTTACTGTGCTTAGCCGTTGTCTTTTTCCCACTTGCTGTTTCTTTGACAAGCTCTGGCTTGGCCCCTTCTTCTACCTTCATATCATCTCGGATACCTTCAGACAACGTGTAGAGATCATTATCTACTGTCAGATAGCCATCTTTTACCGCAAGGGTCGGTTCTTTAGCACCTTTTTTGACCGTTGCATAGAAGGGTTTTTCAAGTGTATAGGTCTTGCCGTCAATCTTCTGGACACCTGCATCTAGCAATTTTTTATAGCCAAAATCTTTATAGGCTTTTTCGATCAAGGCATTGCCAAACGGGTGACGGTAATATTCCCCATCTTGGTCTGCCCAATCTCCTACGCCCATAATGACAGCAATTAAGCGCTGATTGCCCCGTTTGATGGTCGCGATATAGTTGAAAGCTCCACGAGGGCTTGAACCAGTTTTCAAACCATCCACACCTTTCAAGGCATACTTGGCTCCTGGCAATGAATAATTGTAGGTATCAAAGGTTTCCTCATATGGAGTCCCTTTTTTGACCGTGACTTGTGCTTGATTGGTATAGTTTAAAATATCTGGGTATTGATTGATAAAATGATAAACCAGAATCCCTAAATCACGCGCAGTTGTCTGGTTGGCCGCATCATTTGGATAATTGTTGACCTGATAGTAGCCCTGCAAGGTGGAGATGGCCGCCCCACTCGGATTATTCCAGACCGTATTGGTCATCCCTAATTCCTTAGCCTTGGCATTCATGCGCTCGATAAAGGCATCTGGATCATTGTTGGACATGAGATTGGCCAACATGAGGGTCGATACATTTGAGGATGGAACCACTGTCATGGTAATCAACTCAGGAATTGTGTAGTCTACCCCAGCAACAATATTATTGTTGGAGATCTCATAGATCTTTCCGATCGCTTGGTCTGAAGCGGTCGCCTTGATCACTGTATCCTTACTGATCTTGCCATTTGCCATATCTTCAAACAAGAGATAGAGCGTCATGAGCTTACTCATGCTGGCAGGATCTCTGACTTCATCGATATTGTCTTTCCAAAGAACATTTCCGGTATTGCCGTCAATAATAAGCGAAGAATGTGGACGGTTAATGGCTTGGACATTGTCATTTGGATACATCTTTTGCGCCATATCCACCAATTCATCCGCACTCGCTAGAATTGGCTGGCATAAGAGACTCAGAAGGAGGCAAATATGGATCAAATATTTTTTTATCATAAACTTTTCCTTTATAACAGACTAATCAGCTGGAGGCTAAAATAAGCTTCTAGCCCTCATGCCCTTTCCTCTTGTCTCCCAGTAGATGAAAAGAGCTAATCCCAGCAGATAATTACTTGTATTGTACCATATTTTGAAGCAGAAAAAAACCTATCTGGCCCGAATAAATCGGCGATAGGTCCTGTTTTTTATCGACTTAACAAGCTCAAGGCTTCCTTATCCGCAATAATGGTCACATTTGGATGTCCTTGAAGGGCACTAGCTGGCACTTTTTCTGTCCTTTCACCCTCTACTGTACCTTTGATTGCTTGGGCTTTTGATTCCCCATAAGCAAACAAGACAATTGATTTCGCAGCTAAGATATTGGCAATCCCCATCGAAATGGCTTGGGTTGGTACATCTTCGATCTTATCAAAGAAACGAGAATTGGCCTCAATGGTAGAGGCATCCAACTGAACTAAGTGGGTCTGACTATCAAAGGATGTCCCTGGCTCATTAAAACCGATATGCCCATTGCGTCCGATTCCCAAGATTTGAAGATCCACTGGATGGTCTTCGAGTATTTTGTTATAACGGATCACTTCTTGATCGGCAGATTCTTCTACACCTGATGGGAGATAACTTTCTTTGAATGGTTTGGCATCAAAGAGGTTTTTCTCCATGAAATACCGATAAGATTGAGGATCATCTCCCGTCAACCCTACGTATTCATCTAAGTTCACACTGATTAGATTAGACAGATCCAAATCACTTTCACGAATTTGTTTATAAAACTCAAGGGGACTGCTTCCAGTCGCAAGACCTAAGGTTTGAGCACCTTCCTTTAAAGTTTCTTTCAATATATCAAAGGCAACTTTTCCACCCTCAATTTGGTCCTTTACTTCAATAATTTTCATTGGATAGACCTCCTATTTCTCTATGCTTTTATTATATGGTATAGACCAATTTTTGTCAAGTGAAACCGCTATCTTTTTCTGGCATTTTTTTCTTTTTCAAGTCGATTCGTGATATAATGAAAGGTATGATTGTATCACTATTATTCATCATTTTTTTGATCGGACTCCTTGTCTTTCTCTTATCTTTCTTGATTCATCAAAGAAAGATTCTCAAGGTCCTGATCTTTTTGATGGGAATCAGCCTGATGCTCTTAGCTGTCGGGACTACCATCTATCTACTCACAAATTTATTATAAAAGGAGCGCAAATGAATACTAACGACTTTGACTTTGATTTGCCTGAAGAACTGATTGCTCAAACCCCTCTTTTAAAACGAGATGCCTCTAAACTCTTGATCCTCGATCGAAAAACAGGGCAATTCCAAGACCGTCATTTTGATGCAATTTTGGATGAATTGGAGCCAGGAGATGCTCTTGTCATGAACAATACGCGCGTTCTACCAGCCCGCCTTCATGGAGTCAAACCAGAAACAGGTGGTCACGTCGAATTCCTTCTCCTTAAAAATACGCAAGATGACTGTTGGGAAGTCTTGGCAAAACCTGCAAAACGCTTAAAGGTAGGGGCCACAGTCAGCTTCGGAGATGGTCGTTTGACCGCAACCGTTGAGGAAGAATTAGAGCACGGAGGCCGTATCGTTCGCTTCCACTACCAAGGGATCTTTTTAGAAGTTCTAGAAAGCCTTGGTGAAATGCCACTTCCTCCCTATATTCACGAAAAACTTGCTGACCGCGAGCGCTACCAAACCGTTTACGCCAAAGAAAATGGTTCTGCAGCAGCTCCAACGGCAGGTCTTCATTTCACCAAAGAATTGCTCCAAAAGATTGAAGCAAAAGGGGTTCACCTGGTCTATTTGACCCTTCATGTGGGCCTGGGAACCTTCCGTCCAGTATCCGTGGACAATCTTGAAGACCATGAGATGCACTCTGAATTTTACCAACTTTCTGAAGAGGCTGCTGCTACCCTTCGTCAGGTAAAAGCTGCAGGAAAACGCATCGTAGCTGTTGGAACGACTTCTATTCGAACCCTTGAAACAATTGGCAATAAATTTGATGGAGACATCCAAGCCGATTCAGGTTGGACCAATATCTTTATCAAACCAGGTTATGAATGGAAAGTCGTCGACGCCTTTTCAACCAACTTCCACCTTCCAAAATCAACTCTGGTCATGTTGGTTTCTGCCTTTGCTGGCCGCGAATTAACCCTCGAAGCCTACCACCATGCGATTCAAGAACGCTACCGCTTCTTCAGCTTTGGGGATGCTATGTTCATCAAGTAAAGGAGTCTCTCATGAATAAAATTGAAAGCCGCCATCGCTTGATCCGCTCGATCATTTCTGAGCGTAGGATTCATACCCAACAAGAACTCCAGGAAGCCTTAGAAGCCAATGGTGTTCTCGTTACCCAGTCCACCCTTTCACGGGATGTCAAATCCTTGAATCTAGTAAAAATTAACGAGGGGGATAGTTCCTACTATGCCATGAACACCATCGCTCCTTCCCGTTGGGAAAAGCGCCTGCGGATGTATATGGAAGATGCCTTAGTCATGTTGCGGCCCGTTCAAAACCAGGTCGTTGTAAAAACTCTTCCAGGTCTGGCCCAATCCTTTGGAGCAATCTTAGATGCACTGGAACTCCAAGAAATTGTAGCCACCATCTGTGGAGACGATGTCTGTTTGGTTATCTGCGAAGACAACCAAGGAGCTTTGGATTGTTTTGAAAAATTAAAAGAATTCACCCCACCCTTCTTCTTTAGTAAATAAAAAGTTTGGAAACCGAGTTTCCAAACTTTTTAAAATGTAGATAAACTATCTTAAAATAAGGTGAGCGATTCTGCAAAAAAATTAAAATGTGTTCTAGTTTTTTGAATGAATGAAGAAAACACTGAAACTTTCCGCTGAGAGAAAAGTGCCTGAAACAAAATTGTTTCAGGCACTCGGAATTATTGAGACCTTAGGCTCAATAATTAGTCTTGGAACTTCGTAGAAGTTCGCTGACGTCCGTACTCACCTAAGGAAAGTTTTTAGTATAAGTTTGTCTTCAATCTGAAAGTTTAGAAACTTGGTTTCCAAATTTTTTACGTTGTAGCTAAGCGTTGAATGGCTTCTCGATAGATTTCCATCGCTGCGTAGAGATCTTCAATTTTTGCACGTTCATTGGCTTGGTGCTCGGTCTGTTCTGCACCTGGGAAAAGAGCCCCAAAAGCGACACAATTTTCCATGGTCCGCGCAAATGTCGCACCACCAGAAGACATAGCTGGTGTCTTATCACCAGTTTCTTCCTGATAGACGGCCATCAAAGAGCTGACTAAAGGACTATCCAAAGGAACATATAAAGGAGCCAGATAATCAAACTCTTCATATTCCAACTGATAGCTAGCTGCAATTTCTTGCAAACGAGCTACCAAGGCATCCTTATCTGCTAAGACGGGGATCCGGATATCAATCCCGATTTCCGATTGTTCTTGATCGATCACAAGGGTCGCAAGATTAAAGGAAAGATCGCCACTTGGTTCATCTGAAATAGGGCCAAATAGAGCCTCACCAGTTGCATCCTCACCAACTGCATCTGCGATAAATAGCAAAGCTGGATGGGGTTGGATGAGGGATAAACTTTCCGCTAAACCGACAATAGCATTCACTCCTTCAGCTGCATCTTTAGAGTGCTTGGAAACACCCAAAACCGTTACAGAATCTTCTGTTTGGCTATACTGAACCCCACTTTGATCCAAAACAGGAAGCAACTCTTCCAAACGATGACCAGCATAGGTCGCCTTGTCTGGAACAACATTGAGGGCCTGACCAGCCTGTAAGGGAATATCATCCCAACCTGGACCATGCAATTTCACTTGTAATAAGCCTTTTTCAGCATAGGTTAATGGGAAAGAGGAATCCGGTGCAAATCCAAGATCTGCTTGCTCTTCGATTTGGTTGTAGCGGTTCATACAGCGCCACAAGGTTTCTTCATCCGTCCCAAAAATAAAGCGGATTCGTTTGGTAAACTGGATGCCATCATCCAGTAAACTCTTGACTGCATAGAGGGCAGCAAGAGACGGTCCCTTATCATCCTGCACACCACGACCTACTAGATAATCACCGACAATAGTCGCTTCAAAAGGTGGCGTTTGCCAATCTTGTAAATCACCGGCTGGAACAACATCCAAGTGACAAAGAACGGCCAGGAGTTCTTCCCCCTGACCGATCTCTGCATATCCATAGTATCCTTCAGGATCTATATATGTTTGAAAACCTAATTCTCGAGCAAGCTCTAAGGTTTTTTCTAGGACATCTTGGATAGCTTGTCCAAACGGTGTTCCATTTTCCCCTTCATTTAATACAGAAGGGTAAGAAATGATGGTTTGAAGCGAGTTTAAAAACTGCTCTTTTACATCGTTCTTTATTCTATTTTTCATGAAACACCTACTTTATTCTATTGCAAGAATGGAACCACAGTTCCTAGTAGAAGAAGGGCAATGGTGATCACAACAATCGCTACGACCAATTTACCCATGAATTTCCACCATGCACTCAAGTCAACACGTCCAAGAGCAAGAGCTCCCATTACGATACCTGAAGTTGGTGCGATCAAGTTCAAGACACCAGATGCAGATTGGTAAGCTGTGACAATCAAGCTACCTGGTACATTGACGAATTTACCAAGAGGTGCCATGATACCCATTGTTGCACTGGCAAGACCAGATGATGATGGGATCAAGAATGACATTGGCAAGTAGAAAATGTAAGTCAAGACAATGAACAATTGAGATGAAAGACCTTTAAGTCCTTCTTCACCCCAGTGAAGAATTGTCGCAGTGATCATACCGTCGTTCATGATGACTTGGATACCACGTGCTACCGCTACGATAAGAGCAACACTCAAGAGGTCAGCTGCACCATTCATGAAAGATGAAATGATTTTATCTTCTTTCAAGCCATAAATGATACCAACGAGGATTCCCATGAAGGCAAAGAGCATAGCTGTTTGTGGGAAGTACCATGTACCAAGAGCATCTGTGTTACCGATCAATTGACCAAGTACTGGAATTTTATGGAGAGATTCGTTAAAGTTGTTAAAGAATGTAATACCCAAATCTTTGAATGGGATAAATCCAGCAACCATGATAACGAATGTTGAGATGAAGACGACCAAGACACGTTTTTGTTTCTTGTTCATTTGTGAAGGAATTTCTTCGCCACTATCAACATTGAAGTGTTTCAAATCTTCTTCACGAGTTGCATAGGTGAGAGATTTGGTTGGGTCTTTTTGAACCTTATCTGCATAACGGTATACATAGTATGTGCTAAGTCCTGTCAATACGATCCAGAAGATCACACGAAGTAAGAGACCTGAAGCACTTGAGATACCTGCAGTATCAGATGCGATAACTGTCGCAAATGGGTTCAATGTTGACGCCAAACATCCGATTTGTGATCCTAAAAGGATAATGGCTACCCCTGTCAAGCTGTCAAAACCAACGGACATCATAACAGGTACAAGAAGTGGATAGAAGGCCATGGTTTCTTCACCCATACCATAAGTTGTACCACCAAGGGCAAACAATGGCATCAAGATCAAAATCAACATTTTTTCGCGGCCTTTGTATTTACGAACGATAGAAGCAATCCCTACATCAAGGGTACCTGTTTCGTTCACAACACCAAGGAAACCACCGACCATTAAGATGAAGAAGGCTACGTCAATCGCTGCACTAGTTGGTGCTTTACCAAGCATGGCATTGATTGGGGCCATCAAGACATCCCAAATCCCTTGAGGATGTGCTTTTACAGATTCATAACTACCTGCAATGATAGCACCTGCATCGTCAACCTTGTATTGACCAGCTGGAATAATCCAAGTTAACACTGCCATAATAGCAATGATAATTAACAATACGGAAAAAGATGAAGGCATCTTAAATCCTTTTTTCGTTTTTTCACTCATTTGTCTTCCTCCTAACGCAACAAAGTGTGAGTGATGTTTTACAAGAGTCTCTTGTAAAACGCTTACCTATAGATTTATTCTATCACAATAAGCTTTAAAATACTAGTTTTTTCCTAATTTTTCATTAGTCTTTTTGGATGATTGTTCCACTTTCAGACTCAATCAAAGCTCCAAGGTTTTCAAGTGATGTAATAACTGCTTTTCCTTCTGGGCGACCATTGACGAAGGCAATGGCAGCTTCCACTTTAGGAAGCATGCTTCCTGGTGCAAATTGGTCTTGTTTGATGTATTCTTCCAATTGAGCCACATTAACATGTTCCAATTTTGCTTGGTCTGGTTTGTTGTAGTTCACAAAGACATAATCGACACCAGTCAAGACGATGAAGAGGTCTGCTTCTACTAATTCAGCCAAACGTTGAGATGCAAAGTCTTTATCGATAACCGCTTCAACACCAGATAAGCTACCATCTGCTTCTTTCACAACTGGGATACCACCACCACCGGCTGCCACAACGACTTGACCGTCGTTCAACAAAGTACGGATGGTATTGATTTCTTTGATATCCACTGGTTTTGGTGAAGCCACGACTTTACGCCAGCCACGACCAGCATCTTCTTTGAAAGTTGCTCCTGATTTTTCAGCTTCTGCTTTTGCTTCTTCTTCTGAGTAGAATGGACCGATTGGTTTGCTGAGGTTGACAAAAGCTGGGTCGTTCTTATCAACAATGACTTGTGTCACAACAGAAGCCACATCTTTTTCGATTCCTTCTTCATGAAGAGCATTTTGAAGAGCATTTTGAAGCCAGTAGCCAATACTTCCTTCGGTCATAGCAACTAATGAATCAAGTGGGAAAGCAGGGTTTTTTTCAGAGTTTGCTGCCAAGTGTTGGAGCAAAAGGTTCCCTACTTGAGGACCATTTCCGTGAGTGATGATCAAGTCATCCCCATTTTTGATTAATTTGACTAAGTGTTTTGCTGTTTCTACAAGTGCTTCTTGTTGAGCTTGAGCAGAAGGATCAGATGAGAGAATAGCATTTCCTCCCAAAGCAACGACGATTTTTCTTGACATAAGTTATCCCTTTCTATAAAAAATAGGGGCAGGACTAAAGCTAGCAGTCCAGCCCCTATAGCTGTTGGTATACGGTTATAAAGTCTTAAACTTTTGGAATGTACAAGTTACCAAGAGTAGCTGCCATAACCGCTTTGATGGTGTGCATACGGTTTTCAGCTTGGTCAAAGTGACGAGCATATTTGCTGCGGAACACTTCGTCAGTAACTTCCATTTCTTCTACGCCGAATTTTTCAGCAACATCTTTACCGTAAACAGTATTTGTATCGTGGAAGGCTGGTAAGCAGTGCAAGAAGATCAAGTCTTCGTTATCAGCTTTCTTAATCAAATCCATGTTTACTTGGTAAGGTTTCAAAAGGGCAACACGTTCTGCAAATTTGTCTTCTTCACCCATTGATACCCAAACGTCAGTGTAAAGTACGTCTGCACCTTTCACTGCTTCGTCAGCATCTTCAGTGATCAAGATATGAGCGCCACTTTCTTTTGCAAATCCTTCTGCCAATTCAACGATTTCTTTTTCTGGGAAGAGTTCTTTTGGTGAGAAGATGTGTACGTTCACACCAAGGATAGCACCTGTTACAAGAAGGCTGTTCGCAACGTTGTTACGTCCATCACCACAGTATACAAGTGTCAAACCTTCCAAACGTCCAAAGTTTTCTTGAACTGTCAAGTAGTCTGCAAGCATTTGAGTTGGGTGCCATTCGTCAGTCAAACCATTCCAAACTGGAACACCTGAGAATTCAGCCAATTCTTCAACCATACGTTGGCTGAAACCACGGAATTCAATACCGTCAAACATACGTCCAAGAACTTTAGCAGTATCTTCTGTAGATTCTTTTTTACCAAGTTGGATGTCGTTTGCACCTAGGTATTCTGGGTGAGCACCAAGGTCGATAGCTGCTGTTGTGAAGGCAGCACGAGTACGAGTTGAAGTTTTTTCAAACAAAAGCGCAATGTTTTTACCAGCAAGATAGTGGTGTTCAATGTTGCGTTTTTTAAGGTCTTTCAAGTGAGCTGAAAGTCCGATAAGGTATTCTAACTCTGCACGTGTAAAGTCTTTTTCTGCCAAGAAGCTACGTCCTTGGAATACTGAATCTGTCATTTCTAATTGTCTCCTATTTTCTTTCTAGTATTGATCAGTAAGAAGAAAGAGCTGATCCCCAAAGACCAGCTCTCGGTCTTCTCTATTAGATTTCTTCACGTTCGAATGGCATTGACATACAACGAGGTCCACCACGACCGCGAACTAATTCACTTCCGCGGATCTTAATCAAACGAAGTCCGTATTCTTCTAATTTCTTGTTTGTGACTGTGTTACGATCGTATACAACTACCACACCAGGTGCGATTGTAAGAGTATTTGATCCGTCGTTCCATTGTTCACGAGCAGCTGCAACCACATTGCCATCACCACAAGGGATCAATGTAACTTTTTCAACACCAAGGTTTTCAGCAAGCAATTCAGCCAAATCACCTTTTTCTTCAACAATCTTCAATGCTTCATTTTCATATGTTACAGAGAAGACGCGAAGGTTTCCTTGGATTTCTGGGTGGATGGTAAATTTATCGTAGTCCACCATTGTGAATACTGTATCCAAGTGCATGAATTTACGGTTGTTCGCAAATTCGAAGGCCAATACTTTCTTGAAGCCAACGTTCTTCTTGAAGATGTTTACCAACAATTTTTCAATTGATGCAGCATCTGTACGTTGTGAGATACCAACTGCCAAGACATCTTTAGAAAGGACCAATTCGTCCCCACCTTCGATACGAGTGTCTTCTTCACGGTTGTATACCAATTCTACATTACCACCATATACTGGGTGATATTTGAAGATATATTTACCATACAAAGTTTCACGGTTACGTGTATCAGCATACATGTGGTTCAATGATACTGCATTCCCAATTGTAGCAAATGGGTCACGTGTGAAGTACAAGTTTGGCATTGGATCAATCGCAAATGGGTAGTCAGATTCGACAAGGTCTGTCAAGCCTTTGTCAGCTTCAGGAATTTCTGGAAGCTCAGCTTTTTGGAAACCAGCCATTGTTTTTTCAACCAATTCTTGGTTGTCTTCAATACCACGAAGGATTTCGCGAATAGCGTTTTTAGTTTGGCGTCCACGAATGTTTGCTTCATCAAGATATTCTTCGATGAATTGTTCGCGAATTTCTGGAGTAGTCAATGACTCAGCTGCCAATTTTTCAAGATAAAGTACTTCGATTCCTTCGTTACGAAGCGCTTGAGCAAAATTGTCGTGTTCTTTTTGTGCATCTTCCAAGAATGGAATATCATCAAAAAGAAGACGCTCTAGATAGTCAGGCATCAAGTTTTCCAACTCTTTACCTGGACGGTGCAACATTACTTTTTTCAGTTTTCCAATTTCTGAGAAAACATGAATTGGTTTAGTTGACATCTGTCATCCTCCTTTTTTCTTTGAGCTTGTTCACAAGCTTATTACAGTTGTTATTATAGTCTTTAATGATACCGCTTTCACAAAGGATTCTACTTTTTGAATGCAAAGAATTTGGCGTTTTTTTGAATCTTTCCTATTTTTTAGTTAATATGAAGCGTTTTCTTTGCATATTTTGTCTTTTATATTATTTTTATGAATATATATTTTTTTGTAAAAAATAAAAAAAGATCAACAAATTAGTTGATCTCTTCAAAACTCTTTAAAAAGTAGGCTGTATCCAGAAAAGTTAGTTGTTTTCTCTCATACTGGATCTTATGAGAATCGATGAGTTTCTTTAAAACTTGATTGACAGTTTCTCGGGTTGTGGCTGCTAATTTGGCCATTTCCTTCATACTAATCGGAAATGGAAGTTGATTTCCAAGGCTTTCATAGTCCTTGCACAGAATGGCTAAGGATTGAATCACACGCTCACTAGCACTAGCTGTCACGACATTGCGCAAACGCAACTCTTGAAATTCTAGGATGGAAGAGAGCTTTCTCGTAATAAAGAGCAGCTGCTCCTTACTCTCTTGGGCATATAATTCATAAAGATTGACGGGGATCACGAAACAACGCAAATCCGTCACCGCACTAGCTGTATAGTGGTAACGCTCATCCTGGAACATCCCACCATAAGGGAACAAAGCCCCCTTCTTTATATAATCCATATAGGAGAATTGGTCAGACGAATCAAATTGCTCAATACGAGCAAAGCCTTTTGTCAGAAGAAAAATGCGCTCCCGCCTATCTCCTGCATAAAATAAAATTTGTCCTTTAGGGATATCCCTGGCATGAATTTCAACAGCTAATTTATCAAATAGCTCCACTGGTAGCGCAGAAAAGGCTGGATGCGAGCGGAGCAACTGGTAATCTTCCTTTGTAATCATGTCTATACTTCCTCTTATTACTATTAGTAGTATAACATACTTTTTATAGAAAAGGGAAAGAAGTCTCTTTAGAACAGAAAAGTAATTCGAAACACCAAGTCATTTTCATGATACTTTGTTAGAAGAAAAGGTCTGAGCAACCCTCAGACCTTCTGTTGATTATTCATTCATATTGACACGATGCCATTCATTGATAACATAAGCTAATTGCCCCAATTGATAAAGACCAACGCCACTAATTTCAGAACTTTCTGGAGTCGTACCTCCAAGTCCTGCAGTGTAAATGGCAACCAAATAAGGAGTCGATTCATGGACAATTGCATCCACATTAAGTGCTTCAGCAACATACCCTGGTTTTTGTTGAATCACCAAATCTGGCAAGAATTTCTTATAGTACTCACCTGGGAATGATTCTCCAATCAATTCCAGCAAATCTGCATATTTTTCTTGATGATTCCAAAGGTATTCCAAGACATGGATGTAATAATCCGTTGTCGTTTTATTATCTTCGCTAAAGGTTTTAACCTCTGGTGAACGAGATTGACCATAGCGACTGAATAGCTTACGCGCTTGCTCCATCCCCCCTAAACGATCGGCCAAAGCATAGGCTGGGGTATTTTCAGAGTAAACCAATGAATAGCGCTGCATATCAGGGATAGACATAGCTCCATCAAAGGCAGCAATGTAATTGTCATGCTCCCCTACATATTCATAGTAGGTGTTGGTAATGTCAAACCGATCTGTTAAATTCAGTTTGCCCTTTGCGACTTCATCCACCACCAACATGTTCAAGGGTAGCTTATAGGTACTACCTGCCGTCATTGGTTGAAGATCATTCATGGCAAATTGCTCTCCTGTAATGGCATTGCGATACGTGAAGGCAACTTGTGACGGATCAATTCCACTTTCTGCTAGGAAATCCTGAACAACCTCTACCAAACCTTTATTAGCATAATCATAGACAAGGCCATAAGCGCTCATCGTTTCCATGTCTGCATCTACTACTGCTTGCTTAGCTTCAGGAGATTTGACACGCGGTTTTTTCGTCTCAGGGGTAGACTTTTCGATATCTTGTTCTTTTGCTTCTTTTGTTTTCTTTGCTTTTTTTTCAATTGCTGATGCTGTTGGTTGCGTAAGATGCAAGTAGCCCAGTGCGCTTGTTCCCACTAAGCACAATAAAATACTGACCGCAATCATGATCGAGCGTAGATTAAAATATTTTTTCATACGAGATTAATTATAAAAGATTCTACTGAAAATAACAAGAATTATCAGAAAGAGAAAACGGTTTCTTTTTAAAAAGTTTTTTTCTTTTCATAAAAGGCTTATTTTCGTTTAAAGGAGCCCATAATTAGCTTAGCGATCTCACGCGCAATCGTCCGGAATAAGGAACTCAAGAAGGAATCCTTGGCTTTTTCAAGACTGGATTTTCTTGGGCGACCTGGACTGCGTTTTTGCTCTGCTTTTTCCGCCGCAGCTCGTTCTTTTTCTGCTTCTTTTTGCTCTTCTTCTTGTGCTTCCTTGCTTGCTTTAGCTGCTAATTTTTCATAGGCAGATTCCCGATCAATCGTCGTCGCATACTTTTGATGGAAAGGCGATGTTGTGATCAAGGCCAATTGTTCACTCTCATTTAAGAGGTCAAAACTCGATTGAGGAGAGAGAATGTAAGCACGCTCAACCACACTAGGCTGTCCCTTTTCATTCAGGAAAGAAACCAAGGCTTCCCCTGTCCCTAA
This sequence comes from Streptococcus sp. S5, assembly GCF_034134805.1. NCBI lineage: Bacteria > Bacillati > Bacillota > Bacilli > Lactobacillales > Streptococcaceae > Streptococcus > Streptococcus lingualis. The sequence goes on from NZ_CP139419.1 coordinate 1,527,680, forward strand.
CTCTGTGATCACTGTTTCTGTATCAAAATCTGGATTTGGACGAAAACTTTGGGCAGCAACCTTAATTGCCTTCATTTCTTTGGGTGTATAAGCTCGAAGCGCATGCTGAACACGATTTCCAAGCTGTGCCAAAACAGATTCTGGAAGGTCTTGAGGATTTTGGGTAATAAAGTAAATCCCTACACCCTTCGAACGAATCAGGCGTACCACTTGCTCGACCTTCTCAAGAAAGAGCTTGCTTGCATCCTTAAAGAGGAGATGCGCTTCATCAAAGAAGAAGACCAATTTTGGCTTTTCAGGATCCCCAACCTCTGGAAGTGTTTCAAAGAGACGAGACAGCATCCAAATCAAAAAGGTTGAGTATAATTTTGGTGAATGAAAGAGCTTTGTAGCCGAAAGAATATTGATATACCCACGCCCTGATGCATCGACTTGCATGAAGTCATTTAAATCAAGTGCGGGCTCTCCGAAAAACTGATCTGCTCCTTCTTCTTCAAGAACCAAAAGACTTCTTTGGATCGCTCCGACAGATTGTTTGGTGATATTGCCATATTGGGCCGAATAGTCTGAGCTGTGTTCATAGACTTCCTTTAAAAGGCTTTGCAGGTCCTTCAAATCAATCAAGGGCCAATCTTTCTCTTGGGCCACTTTAAAGACAATTGCGAGAATTCCTGATTGGGTTTCATTCAAATCAAGCAGACGAGAAAGAAGCAATGATCCCATCCCTTCGACAGTCGCCCGAACAGGATGACCAGATTGTCCAAAGACATCCCACAATCGAACAGGGAAGGCTTGTGGCTCAAACGGATCTGTGAGACCAAGAAGCTTGTAGCGTTCTTCCAGTTTTGGTGTCCATTGCCCTGCTTTGGCTAAGCCAGATAAATCTCCCTTGATATCGGCTAGAAAGACCGGAATTCCTTCTTTGCTTAATTTTTCTGTTAGGACCTTGAGCGTAACCGTTTTTCCTGTTCCTGTTGCACCTGCAATCAAGCCATGACGATTCAACATCCGCAAATAGATAGGCGTCTCAACAGCTCCTTTAGTAATGGTAATACTAGTCATTTCATTTCTCCCTGAATGTTTCAGTTTTCATTTTAAGGTTTATCTTTACCTTGCCTAGGCCCTTCAAACCAGGCTTCAGACAAGTAAGACACACTCCTACTAGTGTATCATTTTCCTGACCAAACGCAAGAAATTATACTCCGATTTTCCGGATGCACATAAAAAAATCTATAAGAGCCAATACTAGCTCTTATAGATTCCTTCATTTTATTATTTTGCTGCTGCAAACAAGTCATTAACTTTATTCCAGTTGATCACTGAGAAGAAAGCTTTGATGTAGTCAGGGCGTACGTTACGGTATTTCACGTAGTAGGCATGTTCCCAAACATCCAAACCAAGGATTGGTGTTTTACCTTCAGAGATTGGTGTATCTTGGTTTGCTGTTGAAGTGACTTCGAGTTTGCCTTCTTTGTTGACAACCAACCATGCCCAGCCAGAACCAAAACGTGTCGTTGCTGCTGCTGTGAAGGCTGCTTTGAAGTCTTCAAATGAACCAAATGTAGCATCAATCGCTGCAGCAAGTTCTGCTGAAGGAGCTGTTTGTTCTGGAGTCATCAATTCCCAGAAAAGAGCGTGGTTCAAATGACCACCACCATTGTTGATCACAGCTTGGCGAATATCAGCTGGAATGGATTCAACATCAGCTAACAAGCTTTCAAGGTCTTCTCCAATTTCAGGATGTTTTTCAAGAGCTGCATTCACATTGTTTACATATGTTTGATGGTGTTTATCATGGTGCAAATGCATGGTTTCTTCATCGATATAAGGTTCCAATGCATCATAAGCATATGGTAATTCTGGTAAAATGATAGCCATTTTATGGTCCTCTTTTCTTTATTACTGACTTGATGATAACGCAAACAGCTAAATTATTCAACTAATCTGCTTGCGATTTCATTCATCGTTATATGCTATTAGCTACTTTCAACAGGGCCAAATCAAATAAGTAGTCTTTTTCATATGTTCCACTTTTAATCGCATAATCAGTCTCGATGAAGGTCGTCATAGCCTGCTTCAAAAAAGACAGGGAAAGCCTGCGGCTATCCCGTAAGGCAAACTTCACCTGGTAAGGATTGACCTTGCGTCCTGACAACTCCGACAAGCTCGCTACAATTTGGCTTTCGGATTGGCCTTCTTCTGAGAAAATTTTAACTTGAGAAAACATTCGGAATTGCCCCAACAAAATAGCGATCAATTTTATTTCATCTTCTCCTTGTAAGCGAAGATCTTTCACCAAATTCCTAGCTTGATCGATTTGGCGTTTGAGAATCATCTGTGTCAGATCAAAAATATTATCTTGCAAGGACTTTGGAACAACCTCCTCGATATCTTCGAGGGTAATCTGACCATCTTCTTTATAAGCCCGCAATAGAGCGAGATTCTTCTGTAACTCTCCAAAATCATAGCCAGATTTTAAGAGTAGCTGGTCCAAGGAATCGCCCACAAAGTGTAAGCCCAATTCTTGGGCCTGACTAGAAAAATAACGCTTTAAATCTTGCTCTTTAGGTGTTGTTGCTTCAATGATCTGGGCATCCCGTTTTAGAAGTTTGACCAAGCGACGCTTACTATCTAATTTTCCTTCTGCAAATATCACCAAACGGGTCGATTCAGAAGGATTTTCCAGATAGTTTTCAAATTGCTTCAGATCTTCATCTGTTAAATTGCGTTTTTTGGCAGTGGTTAGATCCAATAAGTGGTCCAAAATCACGATTTTTTCATCTGCAAAAAAAGGAAGACTAACCAAATCCAGCTCGACCTCAGCATAGGAGGCTTCCTTCATATCAAAATAAGAATAATTCAAATCTGAGGGATCATAGCCTATTTTTTTTAAAATGTCTTTTTTTAACCATTCAAATTGACCTACATCCTCACCCGTCAAGACAAGAATAGGAGGCAGAGTTTGAACCGTCAGATGTCTAGTGTCGGTAATTGCTTGCATGAAACTCTCTTATCTCTATCAGTCTAGTGGATTTCGTGTTCAGCAGCCATTCTTTGTTCCAATGGTGGTTTTTCATCAGATAAATCAGGTGCTGCTACAAAATTAGGGATTTGCTCAAACGAGTTGCCGCCAAAGCTCCCACCTGGCGCTGTGACCTGTGGTTCAGAAGCCACTCCCATAGGAGTCTCTACTGGTTGTGGGAAGGTGTTTTTTCCTGGAAGCATCATGAGAATCAAGAGAGAAATAACTGTAATCACCCAGAGAAATAGGAAAATATCTAGTCCCGTCAACAAATAGAGCAGAACCGGACCAAGGTTCAAAAAGATCCAAGACCAATGGATTCCCGCATCCCGCAAGCGACGTACACAAATGGCTTGACTGGGTACTAAAATGAGGAAGTAAAAGAATGCTAAGAACGCGAGCGCCCATAAACCTGTCTTAGAATGAACAGTTGAAAAATTGAGCGTTTCTTGAGCATTTTGATGGGATAAAGAGGTCACGATGTAAAAAACCCAAAGAGGCAAAGAAATCAGGGAATTCCAGAAAAAAGCTAGCCAAAAATGCGCCCGACTGGTCTTACTTGAAAAATCTGCATACTGTATCCAAAATTGCTTAAATGCGTTCATACGATTCTACCTTTACATTGATTTCACTTTCTATAATAGCAATTTTCAGCATAGAAAGCAAACCTCTCCTCGTCTCTAGCGGACCGTTTCTACCCTCCAATGGTTCCATCCAATCAAGCGAATCGCTCCCCTTTCATCGGTACGAAAATAAGAAATAGAGCGTTCCTCTAGACGATCGAGCAATTCTTTGTGAGGATGCTGGTAGCGATTTTTCTTTCCAACAGAGATCAAGGCCAACTGAGGATGTAACTGATCTAAAAACACATCACTAGAGGAACCTTTAGAACCGTGGTGGCCTACTTTCAAGACATCTACTTGTAATTGTGGATCGTTTTTCAATAGTTTCTTCTCTCCGGCTTCTTCCAGATCACCTGTGAACAAAAATCGTTTCTGATAGAACTGCCCATAGAGGACAATCGAATCATCATTTTTACCTTCCCCCACTTCATCAGGGGATAAGACTTCTAAATGATCATCAAAAATAGGTAGTTGATCTCCTCTCTGGACTACTTTAATCGGACTATGAAGCTGTTTCAATTTCTCTCGAAATTGAGAATTAGTTAGACTACCTGGACTGACATACACTTTTTTAACCGGGATTTGTTTGGCAACCTCCACCATATCGCCCATATGGTCCTGGTCTGTATGAGTCAAGACCAAAGCATCGAGTTTTCCAACACCTCGACTCTTGAGATAGGGAATCAAGGTTTGTTCCGCATTGGCAGATTGACTGCGCTCTTGCCACTTGTCTCCACTTTTAAAAGTGACACGTCCTCCAACATCAATCAATAGGGTTCTTCCTTTCCAATCGCGTAAAAAGATACTGTCTCCTTGACCGATATCCACCATGGTAATCTCATTTTCTAAAGGGTGCTTGGTCCAACAAAAGATGAGTAGAATCATACCGATTAACAGAAAACGACGTTTTTTTTGCTTTCGAAGATCATACAAGATCCCAAAAAGAAGGAAGAGAGCAATCAGAGCTGGTCCCGTCGGCTGACCAAATACCAAAGGTAGCGACGTGAGCTTTGAAATCCAACGAATACACTCCTCTATGAGAAGAAAGAAACTGTTAAAAATTGTAAGGGGCTTTAGAATCGATAAGATAAATAGCACCGTTAAACCTGGAAGAAGGACAAGATCAAATAAGAAAGAAAAGAGGAAGGTTAAAGGGAGTGACCACGGTTGAAAGACACTAAAGTAATAGGTCAAAAGGGGCAAAATCCCCAGGCTAATCCATAAACTTTCCACTAGTAGCTTTTTCAGTCCGGAATAAGAACTGGTATCTACCAAGGTCAAAATAAAGGCGTAGGCACAACTCAAAACCCCTCCAGCTGTCAGGAGAAACTTGGGCATGAGAAACATTAAGAGCATCAAGGTCATCGCCATATTCTCCATCCCTCGGATGCCCTTTTGAGAGAGAATCTTCTGCAAGAGACTGCGAACCACTGAAACTGAAAAACCTGTCAAGCCAGCATAGACCAAAGAAATTGGAAGCATCCAGATATCAACTGTTTCTTGCAAGATTCCTAGACGTAAGAGAGCTTTCCGGATCCCATTGATGAAAAAGCCGACCTGCATCCCAGATAAGGCGAATAAATGGATGATTCCTAAACTCGTGTAAAGCTGGTCCATCTCTTCAAAATCCTTATCTAAATAGCCAAAAAGAAGGCCGGTCATATACTGGTTCATTGGCTGCGGAAAGTGCTCTTTACTCCAAACAATGGCTTGTCGCCTCCATTGAGACAGCCAGTCAAAAACATTCCAAGTCTGTATAGGAAGCGCGGATTGGATCGCTTCAATTTTTATTTGATAGTGAATCCCCTGTGTTTGCAAATAAGCCCGGTAGTCAAATCCTCTAAAATTTCGCTGTCCTTCTGGTTCCTCTATAACACCTTTATATGTCAACTCCAACAAATGAGTTTGACTTTGCCACTGCTGTTTTTCTTTTTCTGATTTTAAAGTGTAGAAGACTTGATAGGTCCTACCCTGATTTTTAGCACGAAAAGACAGGGCATCCCCATTGATCTTGATCGTATCTGGAATCAGGCGTAAGTGGGGTGGGGGCTGACTTTCCACTTGTACTGGATGATCCTGTAGTCGCTGAAAGACAAAGAAGGCCGCGAAACAAAGGGTTACTAAACCAAGCCCTAGCAAACTTGAGCGATCCCCTTTATAGTGATGAACCGCTAAAACTCCCACTACTACTAGACCGCTGATCGAAAGCCAAGATGGTTGATAGATACTAAAATACAGCCATAGGAGCAAAAAGGCGAGATGGACAAGAGAAAATGGAAGGTCTTTAATCCACCGTGAAAGCATCTCTTAGTTTCTCCAGTGTTTTCTCTCCGATTCCTGAAACATTCTTCAGATCATCCACTGATCGAAAAGGACCATTTGCTTCGCGATAGGCGATAATGTCCTGGGCACGTTTCTGGCCAATGCCTGATACTGTCTGGAGATCTGACTCGGTCGCTCGATTTAAATGGACTTTGCCTGTTTTTTCTGCTGGCGCTGACGAAGTTGCAGGACTTTCTGAACTTCCAAGTACTGGAACATCCTCTCCTTCTTTAGCAACATAGATCACTGCTTCATCGGAGAGTTTTTGCGCCAAGTTGACCGATTGGCTATTGGCATCTGCTGTCATCCCACCCGCCTTATAAATAGCATCGTGGACTCTGCTATTGGAGCGCAACTCATAGACCCCTGGTTGTTTGACGGCTCCTTTGACATCGACCGTAATGATCTCGGGTGCATCAGACACAGAAGTCGCCGTCTTTTCTTCTTTGGAACTATTAGTCTGCACCTTTTCTTTGCTCGAAGTTGAACTAGAAGACTGATAAAGATCCGGTATGGTGGATGCACTTGACTGAGGTCGATGAAAAAGAAAATACCCTCCAAGTAAGAGTCCGATAGCAGTAAGAGCTAAAAAGAGCTTATATTCTTTGATTTTTTCGATGATATCCTCCATAAGAAACCTCCTCTCACTTTTATTATTCGTAAAAATAAAAAAAAACTGAGAAAAACTCTCAGTTTTTTTACTTGTTTTTCCGATGTTTGTCTGGATCCCATACAAAACTGGCTAGGTAACTAAAGAGCAAGGTCAAGATTCCCACGACTAAGACAAGAGGAATCAAAAGGATTTTTAACAAACGAATCAAGATAAAAGGTTTTGTTGGGGTGTTGATCGCTTGTGCTTCCGCATCCAAGCGGTCAAACTCCTCCTGGATACGGCGGGCAACTTCTGCCACTCCTTCGTCATTCATCTTTTTAATATCCGAAATATCAATGGGATGTCCAAAGTTCATATCAATGCGTTCACCCGTTGCCAAACCTTTTAAGTCTCTTGGGCCAGTATAAGTCACTGGCATGATACGGACCTTCGCCATTTTGGCAATGATGGCAACACCGCCTTTGACGTCTTGAGAATGACGGCTTCCACTTGGGAACATAATCAAGGAACGGTTGCTCTTTTTCAGCATATTGACAGGATACTTAATGGCTTCTGCTCCTGGATTTTCACGGTCGATCGGAAATGCCCCACACATGCGAATCCACCAGCCAAAAATACGATTGGTGAAGAGCTCTTTTTTCGCCATAAAGATAAACTGCTTTGGCTTGGTTGCAAAGGCCATATAGACCGGATCCCACCAAGTCCGGTGAGGGGATACCAAGATGTAGTTCTCTTCCCGATCTGGAATATTGTCCTTATGATGGTAATGGGCATTCCCATTTAAAACCCACAGAATAAAGGCAACAAGGCCACGTAAATAGGTATAAAACATAGTTGTTCCTCAAATCCATTTCATTCGTCTCTCTACAAGATATTTCATCCTGTAAAAGGTTCTTTCTTATTATACCGTATCCTGATTTTGACCGCAAACCTTTTTTAGATAAAAATTGTCTCAGCGGACCGATTCTAGATAGTCTTTTTCTCAAAAAAATGATATCATATTGTCTATGGAAACTATTGATTTAAAGGGCTTGTCCCTCAGTGAAGTCCGCAAGAAAATGGATCGCGGACAAACCAATGATTTTACAACGAATACAAGTACCAGCACCTGGCAAATTATCAAGCGCAACGTCTTCACCTTGTTTAATACCTTAAACTTTGTGATTGCCGTGGCCTTGGCTGCTGTACAGGCCTGGAGCAATATGATCTTTTTCGCAGTCATTTGCTTCAATGCCATTACAGGGATCATGACCGAGATGCGCGCCAAGCGGATGATTGATAAACTCAATCTCATGAGTCGTGAGCTAGTGACTGTCATTCGAGACGGTGAAAAAGATGCGATTCCACCAGAAAAGCTTGTTCTAGGTGATTTAATGCTCTTGTCTTCGGGTGAGCAGATCCCTAGTGATGCCGAAGTCATGTCTGGTATCGCTGAAGCCAATGAGGCTATGCTGACTGGTGAGAGTGATCTGGTCTTAAAAGAAGTTGGCGATGAACTGCTTTCTGGTAGTTATATTGCCAGTGGTCAAGTCTATGCCCGTGTCAAGCGAGTTGGAGCAAACAACTATGCCAACAAACTGATGATGGAAGCCAAAACCTTGAAGCCTATCAATTCGCGTATTCTTTATAACTTAGCGAAAATTTCTAGCTTCACTGGTAAAATTATCATCCCATTTGGCCTTGCCCTCTTCTTTGAAGCACTGTTGATCAAGATGCTGCCGATCAAAGATTCTGTCGTGAATTCTTCAACAGCTCTCTTGGGAATGTTGCCAAAGGGAATCGCTTTACTGACAGTTACATCTCTTTTGACAGCGGTTATTAAGCTCGGTATGCGCAAGGTTCTTGTCCAAGAAATGTACTCAGTAGAAACCCTGGCGCGTGTGGATACCTTATGTCTTGATAAGACCGGTACCATCACTCAAGGGAAGATGACAGTCGAAGCTCTCCATAGCTTATCTGATCATTTTTCTGAACAGACAATCCAGGTCATCCTCTCTGCTTACATGCAATATAGCGAGGATACCAATCCTACTGCTCAAGCTATTCGCAAGGCTTATGGGGAGTTAGAGCATGCTTATACTGCAGAAAACATTATTCCTTTCTCAAGTGATCGGAAATGGGGAGCCATGCACCTATCCAACCTTGGAACTGTCTTTCTCGGTGCTCCTGAAATGCTCCTTAAAGAAAATCCCGCTGCTGTCGTAGAAGCACAAGCTCGTGGATCGCGCGTGCTCGTCTTGGCTCACAGTTCAGAACTGATCAGCATGCAGGAATTGAAACTGCCTGAAAATCTTGAAGGGATTGCGGTTATTGAGATTACAGACCCCATTCGTGAAGGGGCTTCAGATACTCTTGAGTATTTGCGCTCTCAAGGAGTGGATCTCAAAATCATCTCCGGTGACAACCCTGTGACGGTCTCTTATATCGCTCAACAAGCTGGCTTCAAAAATTATGAGAACTACATCGATTGTTCAAAAATTTCTGATGATCAATTAGTGGATCAAGCAGAAGAAACAGCTATCTTTGGGCGCGTGTCTCCTCACCAGAAAAAACTGCTCATCCAAACCTTGAAAGCAGCTGGTCGGACGACTGCTATGACAGGAGATGGGGTCAATGATATCCTTGCTCTTCGCGAAGCAGACTGCTCCATCGTAATGGCTGAAGGAGATCCAGCAACCCGTCAAATTGCCAATATTGTTCTTTTGAACTCTGACTTTAATGACGTTCCAGAAATTCTTTTTGAAGGCCGTCGTGTGGTGAATAACATTGGACGAATCGCTCCAATCTTCTTTATCAAAACGATCTATTCCTTCCTCTTGGCTATCATCTGTATTGCCAGTGCTCTCTTCTTTAACGTCAACTATTTGCTGATTTTCCCTTTCATTCCTATTCAAATCACCCTGATCGACCAATTCGTCGAAGGATTCCCACCATTTGTGTTGACCTTTGAACGCAATATCAAACCGGTTGAAAAACACTTCTTGAGACGTTCCCTTCTGTTAGCCTTACCAAGCGCCTTGATGGTCGTCTTTAGTGTCTTGTTTATTCGCCTTTGGGGAGCAAGCCATGGTTGGTCTGCAGCCGATATGTCTACTGTATCCTACTACTTACTTGGATCCATCGGTTTCCTATCCGTTATCCGTGCTTGCCTGCCACTAAATATCTGGCGGGCCCTCCTCATCCTCTTCTCTGTAGTAGGATTCTACGCATCTGCGGTTGTGTTGAAAAACTTGATCGAGATTTCCCTCCTTACAGCCACTACTTTCCCAGTTTATCTGGCATTGATGGCTATCTTTACAGGAATCTTTATCCTCACTACGATTCTCCAAAAATATGAATTTGATTAAAAAAAGTTGAGAGTTTTACTCTCAACTTTTTTTACGGTGCATCAAAAGCAACAATCGCAGGTTTTTCATTAAATGCAGCAAATGGTTTTATTTCCAGTTCTAATTTGCCATCCCCTTTTACACCAAAATGTTGTACAGCACCTTCCATTGATCGACCCGGTGAAATTGACCCCATTGTATTTGTATTAGGATAAGTCTCCATTTTATTTCCACCAACAAATAGATCAATGTCAACCCCAACTGCTAGATCACTATCTGATAGATTTTTCACATTATAGGTCACTTTTAATACTTTATCGGGATTTGTTTTATCAAAATCATTCCGTTCATCAGTCCATTCAACATTTGTAATAGTGTACTCAGCTTGTTTATCAAAAACAATCTTATCACCAATTGCATAGGTTGATTTCTTTTCACTACTCTTCTCAGTAGATGCCTTTTTCTCTGTTTTAGCTTCTTTTGAAGTATCATCAGACTTACTACTAGAATTTCCACAGGCTACTAGTATACTTGCTGAAAGCAATGTTACCCCCAAGCCAAACCATTTTTTCGTTTTGTTCATTTACAAAACCTCCCACTTTTTTTAATATATAGTAACATATTTAAACAAGAAAAGAAAGCGTTTTTACAAAAATATATCATTTTAATATATTAAAAATTATCATCTTTCCCCAAGCCTCTTTTCATGCTATAATAGAGCCATGACAGATATCGAATTAAAAGACGGCGAGCGCGTCAATCAACTCTTTTCAAGTGATGTGAAAATTATACAAAATCGGGAAGTCTTTAGTTACTCCGTGGATAGCGTCCTGCTCTCGCGCTTTCCAAAATTGCCCAAGCGAGGCTTGATCGTAGATCTCTGCGCTGGAAATGGGGCTGTGGGACTCTTTGCAAGCACTCGGACAGAGGCCCAGATCATTGGTGTCGAAATTCAGGAACGTCTAGCGGATATGGCTACCCGCTCCATTGCTCTCAATGGCTTGAACCAGCAAATGTCCATGATCAATGATGACCTCAAGCATTTGCCTCAACATATCAAGGGCAGTAAGGTGGATATTATCCTCTGCAATCCTCCTTATTTCAAGGTGGATGAGCATTCCAATCTCAATGAGAGTGAACACTACCTCTTAGCTCGGCATGAAATTACGACCAATTTAGATGAGATTTGCCATGTGGCCCAGCGGGTTCTCAAATCAAATGGCCGCTTAGCAATGGTTCATCGTCCAGATCGCTTCTTGGATATCATCGAAACCATGAAACGTTACAATCTTGCACCTAAGCGGATCCAGTTTGTCTATCCAAAAGTGACCAAAGAGGCGAATATGTTGTTGATTGAGGCGATCAAGGATGGTTCACTAGATGGTTTAAAAATTCTGCCTCCCCTCTTTATCCACAATGAAGACGGTAGCTATACAGACGAGATTCATGAGATCTACTATGGAAACTAAGGCTTACATGTATGTCCTAGAGTGCGCGGATGGCTCCCTCTACACTGGCTACACCACGGATGTCGAAAAACGCCTGAAGACGCACAATGCTGGAAAAGGCGCCAAATACACACGGGCTCGCCTCCCCGTTAAACTTCTTTACCAAGAATCCTATCCAGATAAACCCTCTGCTATGTCTGCCGAGGCTCTCTTTAAAAAGAAATCGCGTCAAGCAAAGCTAAACTATATCAAAAAGAACCGTCGGACTCTATAGTCCAACGGTTTTTCATTTACAAAATGGTGATACGGTACTGGTGACTCCGTGTTTCTTGAGGAGCCAACTGGATCACACCTTTTTTATCTTCGAAGAAATCTCCCTCTTCTGCAGATGTGGAAATACCCGTCCAAGGCTCCAAGGCAATGAAAGGACCCTTGTTATTGGTAGACCAAAGGACGAGATTCTCAAAATCTGCAAAGGCAAATTCCAAACCTTTACCGGATTTTTTCGAGAGGAGCTGCACAGATTTGGAGGCTAATTGATCTAAAATAATGGCATCTTTTTCAAACAGTTCATGGCGTAAAGGTAAGCTACGACTATGGTCTAAAAATGGTGTCCGCTGCAGGCGATCAACCAAGCCGGTTTCTGTGAACAAGAGAGGAACGCTACAGCTTTCTTCTTTTTCAAAAATCAACTCATAGTCTTCATAGTCTTCATCTGCTAAAAGGGGACAACGAAAGGCTGGATGCCCTCCAATAAAATAAGGCATGACTTGATCTGACTCAAGATTTTGCACGCGATAGGTGATGGTAATTTCTTTCCCTTTCAATTCATAAGCGATTTCCACTCGAAAATGGTAGGGATAATTTTGTAAGCTTTCGTCGTTAGAGGTAATTTCAAAGACAAGACGATGGTCTGTCTGTTCTTTGAGTTCAAACTCTCTCTTGCGAATAAGACCGTGTCTTGGAAGCTGGCCTGTCTTCACTCCATCTTTTAGATGATACTGCACTTGGCCATTACGAACGCTCCCGCAAATCGGAAACAGAACGGGCGCTTGTCCTGACCAATACTCTGGATCCCCTTGCCAGAGATATTCTATGCCTTCTTTACTTCGAATAGAGCTCAATTCCCCTCCGAATGTCTTACATTGTACTTCTAGATCATCATTTTTTAATGCAATCACCATGGGCGACACCTCTTAATAATTAGTATAGTTATTATATTCATTATAACCTTTTAGAAGAGATTGTCAATTTTTATTTTTCTAGTCAAAAATTTTTAAAAAAATAAGAAAAAATTCTTGACAAAGCTTAGAAATAATTGTAGACTTAATATGTTAACAGAAATATTCCGTTTTAGGAATTCATTCTTTCTGTTGTCTGACTTTTTTGGATGCTCCTTATCATGATACATTTTTCTAAAAGAGTCAGTTATCATTTAGGTCTCCTTATAAATATACAAGGGTTAACAGCTGGTTAACCCTTGTATTTTTGATTTTCATTAAAAAAACGGCCTATTGCTAGACCGTTCTTAGGGCTTATTTATCCCCTTTGTTGCGGATAACAAATCCATTTTTCTTTTCATTGGAAGTACGATGAGGACGTTTGTTGCCTTTGCCTTCAAAGTCTCGGCTATTTTTATTGGACTTGCGTTTGAAATCACGGCGTCCACCTTCACGGTCATCTCTGCGATTTCGGTCACGGCGTTGGTCTCCACGACGGCCATTTCCACGGCCCCCTTTGCCTTTCCCACCAAAGCCACCACCGGATGGTTTAAATGGCAATGGTTTTTCACGCGCAATTTCAACTTCTGGAAGACTATCTGGATCTTGAACTGTCAAGCTCAAGATATACATAGCCAATTCTTCAGGAGTGAATTCTGCAGCCAATTTGCGAGCATCTTTACCAAACTTCTCAAAGTTAGTCCGGATTTTTTCATCCTCAAAGTCTCGCTCAATTTTCTTCAGCGCTACTTGTTTTTTCGCTTGGAAGGCTTCTTCTGCTGTTGCAGGTTTCATTCCCTTCATCCGCTTTTTGGTCAAGTTCTCAATGATTTGCAAATAGCCCATTTCATTTGGCGAAACAAAGGTAATGGATTGCCCTGTTTTCCCAGCACGACCTGTCCGTCCGATCCGGTGAACATAGCTTTCTGGATCTTGTGGAATATCGTAGTTGTAGACATGGGTCACACCTGAAATGTCCAACCCACGTGCCGCAACGTCCGTTGCCACCAAGACGTCCAAGTTCCCATTTTTGAAATCACGAAGGACACGAAGACGTTTGTTTTGATCCAAATCTCCGTGAATCCCTTCTGCTCGGAAACCACGGATTTTCAAGCCACGCGTCAATTCATCGACCCGACGTTTTGTCCGACCAAAGACGATGGCAAGTTCAGGCTGCTCGACATCCATCAATCGAGTCATGGTATCAAACTTTTCGCCTTCTTTGACACGAATATAGTATTGATCGACCAAATCGGTGGTCAATTCTTTGGCCGCAATCTTAACGTGTTCTGGCTCTTTCATAAACTGAACACCGATACGCTTGATCGCTTCTGGCATCGTTGCTGAAAAGAGCAAGGTTTGGCGTGTTTCTGGAACACGGCTAATGATGGCTTCGATATCTTCCAAGAAGCCCATGTTGAGCATTTCATCTGCTTCATCCAAGATCAAGGTTTCAATATGATCGAGTTTCAAGGCCTTGCGCTTGATCAAATCTAGCAAGCGTCCAGGTGTTCCCACAACGATGTGAGCACCTGACTTCAAAGCTTTAATTTGCTTTTCAATGCTTGATCCACCATAGACAGAGCGAACTTTAACACCCTTACTGCGTCCAAAGCGGAAGAGTTCTTCCTGACTTTGAACGGCCAATTCACGCGTTGGTGCAATGACAAGGGCTTGGATCACTGTGTTATCGACATCAATCTTCTCCAACGTTGGAAGACCGAAAGCAGCTGTTTTACCAGTCCCTGTTTGCGCTTGACCGATGACATCTTTTCCTTCAAGAGCCAAAGGAATGGTTTGTTCTTGGATCGGGCTTGCTTCTACAAAGCCAGCTTTTTCGATTTCTGCTAATAATTCAGCAGATAAGTTAAATTCATTGAATTTCAATTCTTTCTTCTTTCTAAAAAGTGGTGCGAAGCCACTTTATCAAACTTCTTTCAATGCGAATACGCACTGATTGCATAGGAAGTCATCTTCCCGGTTACCTGTCGCAAGACTCATCTAAAGAAAAACTAGTCCGTCTGTTTAAGACTACATTTTCTTTAGAGAAAAATGTTTTGCGTCCTAACGGATGTTGTTGACTAGAATCGTTTTTTCAAACAAATAGGCAACATGATCCTATTTGCGGGAGTCTTCTTTCGAACAGAAGCCTTCCATCTGTTCAGTCTCCCCACCATTTCTCTCATACAAGTTTGCAACTTATCTAGTATAACATAATGAAGAGGCAAATGATAGTCACAGGAGACTAATTTTATTTTTTAGGAAAAAATCTTAGATAGCTTAAGATTATAAAAACGCCCCTAAATCTAGCCAGGACTGGTTTTCTTCTTGCGACCATTTCATATACTTCATCATTGGAGTATAAAAAAATCGGAAAACTTTTATTTTTTGGTAACTCTTATCTTGCGTTTTTACAAATAAATATGTATAATACAGTTAGTATCTAAAATATTTCTGTATAAAGAAATAGGATCATTTTATCTGATTCAACGATTTATTCTAAGTTCTGATTTATTTAGAACCACTCAGTACTATTAAATCTACTCCTACTATTTCCAAGAAGATTTTGTACAGTCGATGAACTATTCACACTGCCCCTTCTTTGGAGAGGAGGGCAGGTGTCTAGATGGTTCCTATTTCTCAGATTATTCTAGATACGAAGAGGCTCGGATTTCTCCAAGCCTCTTTTTTTTATCTTTTTTTCACAATCCACCGCATGACCTTTGCCAAAATGAGCCATAATATAAAGCTACATAGGGATACATAGATCCAAGCATTGGGATCCTCTGTCATCGGAAGAGGGATATTCATTCCAAAGAAACCGGTGATAACGGCTAAGACCGCCAACAAGGCTTCAAAGATGGTTAGGGTTGTCAAGTTGTCATTCAAGTTGTTGTTTAGGATATTGTTGTATGATCCAGACAACTGCTGTAAGACATTGGAAATCAACTCGGTCATTGAAACCAACTGACGCGCTTCGATCATGGCATCATCAAACTGCTCTTTTTCAACATCATTCATCCTGCGATAAATGACATGTGCTTTGATATGTTCTAGCAACATCCGATTTTGCTTGGCTGCCGCGACCAGATACACCATACCGGTCTCAAGGTCAGACAGGGCATAAAGATTCTTTGTCGTCGTTGTCTTTCGAAGCAAACGATTGAGTTCATCTTTGTGCTTATCTAAGCGATCAATAATCGGATAATAAGCATTACTGATCATTTCAAGACCTGCAAAAAGCAACTTATAGATCGACAGCTCCTCATGGCTTTCCAAATAACGAACCATTTGTTCAATGATATAGGCATTGTCCTGGTTACTGATGGTCACGAGTCGCGTATCTTGAACGATAAAGGTCATGGGGATGGTTTCGTAGTATTCCTTGTCCTTTTCTAAATCCAATACATTGTAGATAAAGGTGATCGTTCCGTTTTCTCGATTGTAATCCATATGGGCACGTTCGTTCTTATCCATCGCGTACTCAATGGTTTCTTTGTCAATATCGTATTTTTTATAAAGATATGAATTTTCAGCAATCAAATCCGAGTCGATATTGATCCATTTCCGATCTTGACCCAATTGTTTATCGATAAACATTCCGTCTCCTTTCTCAACTGTTCTCTATCAACATGATTTTTTATTTAAAGACCGCACTGGCTAATGCTTGCTGGATTTCAATGACACTGTTGTCACTCTTGAATTGTAAAACTTCTGAAGGTTCCACTGCTGAAGAGACCCAGATTTTTAATTCAGCATCCAAATCAAAATGACCGGAAGTTTCTACTGAAAATCGAGAGATGGAGCGATAAGGAAGGGATTTGTAGGAAGTTTTCTTTCCTGTTACTCCTTGCTTATCAACCAAGATCAAACGAAACTCTGTAAAGACGATTAAATCACGAATCAAGCTAAAAGCAAGTGTGACTTGCTCTCCCGGCACCAAGATATCTTCCAGATCTCTTTCTACTTTATCAACATTCTTTTGAGAGGCATTGCCCATCAAACCACTTAGTAATCCCATCATTTCTCCTTTAAAAGCGAAAACAGATAAGCTTCCGTTTTCTTATTTCTATTGTTATGGATCAGTTTTGAAAACGTTCCTTATCCCATCTTTTCTTCCAACTCAACGTCTGGATACTTGTCCGCAAACCAGCGGAGGGCAAAGTCGTTTTCAAAGAGGAAGACTGGCTGGTCAAAGCGGTCCTTCGCCAAGATGTTTCGGCTTGAAGACATGCGCTCATCTAAGTCTTCTGGTTTGATCCAGCGAACGGTCTTTTTACCCATTGGGCTCATGACCACTTCGGCATTGTATTCATTTTCCATCCGGTGCTTAAAGACTTCAAACTGAAGTTGACCAACGGCACCAAGCATGTATTCACCTGTTTGGTAGTTGGTATAGAGCTGAATAGCTCCTTCTTGCACCAATTGCTCAATCCCTTTGTGGAAGGA
Organism: Streptococcus sp. S5; assembly: GCF_034134805.1. Classification (NCBI taxonomy): domain Bacteria; kingdom Bacillati; phylum Bacillota; class Bacilli; order Lactobacillales; family Streptococcaceae; genus Streptococcus; species Streptococcus lingualis. The sequence goes on from NZ_CP139419.1 coordinate 1,544,703, forward strand.
TTTTTGCTTCATGACGTTCTTAGCAGACACCTTCATGAAGATTTCAGGCGTAAAGGTTGGCAGGGGTTCAAATTCAAACTTGTTTTTGCCCACTGTCAAAGTATCTCCAACCTGATAAGTCCCGGTATCGTAAACCCCGATGATGTCTCCTGCTACAGCATTGCTGACATTCTCACGGCTTTCGGCCATAAATTGAGTGACATTAGAGAGTTTCGCTCCCTTACCAGTACGAGGCAGGTTGACACTCATCCCACGCTCAAATTCACCAGATACGATCCGCACAAAGGCAATCCGGTCACGGTGACGAGGGTCCATATTAGCTTGGATTTTAAAGACAAATCCTGAGAAATCCTTGTCATAAGGATCGACCATTTCTCCATCGGTCTTCTTGTGGCCGTGTGGTTCTGGAGCAAACTTGAGGAAAGTCTCCAAGAAAGTCTGTACCCCAAAGTTGGTCAAAGCGGATCCGAAGAAGACTGGTGTTAATTCACCCGCAAGGATGGCTTCTTCTGAGAATTCATTTCCAGCTTCTTGCAAGAGTTCGATGTCATCTTTCACCTGCTCGTAGAAAGGATTGTTGGCAAAGAGCTTGTCTCCATCTTCTAGACTCGCAAAGCGTTCATCCCCTTTGTAGAGTTCTAAGCGTTGATTATAGAGGTCGTAAAGCCCCTCAAAGGCTTTCCCCATCCCGATCGGCCAGTTCATTGGGTAACTCGCGATGCCCAAGACTTCTTCCAATTCTTGTAAGAGGTCCAGTGGCTCACGACCGTCACGGTCCAGCTTATTCATAAAGGTAAAGACGGGAATGCCACGGTGTTTCACAACCTCAAACAATTTCTTGGTTTGGGCCTCAATCCCTTTGGCAGAGTCCACCACCATGACGGCAGCGTCCACCGCCATCAAGGTCCGATAAGTATCTTCTGAAAAGTCTTCGTGCCCTGGGGTATCAAGGATATTAACCCGTTTGCCATCATAGTCGAACTGCATAACAGATGAGGTTACCGAAATCCCACGTTGCTTCTCGATATCCATCCAGTCAGATTTAGCAAAGTTTCCTGTTTTCTTCCCTTTGACGGTACCGGCTTCCCGAATCTCTCCTCCAAAGTAGAGCAACTGCTCTGTAATCGTCGTTTTACCAGCATCCGGGTGGGAGATAATGGCAAAGGTACGGCGTTTTTTAATTTCTTCTTGTACGTTCATATTCCTAATTCTTTCTCTTTTTATTTTCTGATAAATTTACAAATTCATCTTTACATCGGATCTCTCCTCAATTTCTCTATCTTTTCTATTATAGCGAAAATAGGCACTTTTTTCAACGATGATTCTTCTTTGAGAGCAAAAAGAAAGACTAAAATCCGTAGATTCTAGTCTAATTCAATCATATTTATTTTCTCACTTTCACTCGCTCACTTCTGCGACTGAAGAACTGATTAAAGAGTAATAAAGCAAGGGCTAAAATACTGGATACAACCAGATAGTTGAGCCACACCTTATCCCCTCTCATAATCGGAGGGCGGGCCATCAAGCCGTAATTTCCTCCCGTCAATTGATTGACTCCAACCAGGAATAAATCTAAGGCAAAGGTATAGAGAACAATCTGACTATTTTTTAATTGGTTTCGATCATACCATCTCAAAAGATAAATCAAGGAATTGATGAGGAGACAGTAATGTCCGAGGAGGAAAGAAAAACTCGTAATATGAGGGAAAGTGTAGGGATCAAAGACTGGATAGCCCAAAGCAAAGATGGCTCCACTCACTCCCATCAAGGCAAAGAACTGTTTGCTTTTCCATCGGTCTGGTAAAAACAAGACCGCAAACATGGCCAAGCGGCAATGGTAAAAAGGTAAGCTATTGGACCATGGAATGTGGTAGGCAAAATACCAAAGATACAAGCAAATTAACTGGAAGCCCTGTAAGTATTGAAAACATTTGCGAAATTGCTCATTCTGATAATAGCGAAGTGACATCATAATCGCTGTCACAACGAACAAGACCATCACACTATACCAAGTTACTGAAATTGCTGGTGGTGCTGTTGATTCTGTAGTGAAAAAATGATGCATAAAATCTCCTTAGTTTAAACAGATTCAGGTATTCTTCTTTTCTTACTGTACTGAACGATCGTATTGATGAAAATCAGTGTCCCCGTCATGAGAACTGTCACGATCAAATAGTTGAACACAAGGCCATGGTCACCTATGACAGGAGGCCGACGCATAAAGCCGTAGTTTCCACCTGTTGCGAGATTCGCAAGCTGAATAATGGCATTGATCCCAACAGTCATCTGACAGATTTTCCAAACAGCCCCTTCTTCCACCTGGTAGGATTGAACCAGATAGATCAAACAGTTGGCCAAGAGAGCCCAGTGACCAAAGACATTGTTGATCGAAGATACGTGAGGAAAAGGGTAGGGATAAAAAACAGGATGAACCAAGGCCATAATGGAGCCAAAGACTCCCACGAGGGCAAAATATTGTTTGAAGCTGCCCTTGGGAGCCAAAAGAATGATCCACATGGCCATCCGACTATGATAGAAGGGAAGACTCTCTGAAAGAGGCAAGCGAGCAGCTAGATACCAAGAGTTGATAATGAGCAACTGGATCAACTGCCCCCAATACCAAAAGTTTTGATAGCCTTTAGAATGAGCAAATCGAATGGACAGAACTCCCACTACCACCAATGAAGTCGGCAATAAGAAATACCAGACCCCCAATTGAGGAGGGGCCGTTGGTTGACTGGTGAAAAATAAGTCCCAAAGTGTCATGATTTCTTTCCCTTATCTGCTCTTTTTATTCTGAACGCGAAACGATATTCTCTTCGACCATCTTGTATTTGTATTTATAGCGTTGATTGACCAAGCAAATACCGGCCACCATCACGATGCTGACCAAGAGGTAGTTCAAAAGAGCACCGTGGTCTCCAATGATTGGTGGACGCTTTAAGAAGCCGTAATCTCCACTGGTCAAAAGGTTGACCAAAAAGATGACTGCATTCATTCCAAAAGTGATCTTAACAATTCGTAAGCTGTCTTGTTTTTCCGACTGATAAAAATCTTGCAGGTAAATCAAACTATTGGCAAACAAGGCCCAGTGACTAAAAATCAGATTGAGCACGGTAATATGGGGGAATGGGAAGGGGTCAAAGGCTGGATAAACCAAGGCCGCAATGGATCCTAGAACTCCCAACAAGGCAAAATATTGCTTGATATAGGTTCCTCTCGGAGCAAAGAGGATCGCAAGCATGGCCAAGCGACAATGATAAAAAGGCAAATTATCTGTCAAAGGCATGTGGGCTAGAATATACCAAGCATTGATGGTCAAAACTTGAATCAATTGTGCCCAGTACCAAAAGCGCTGGTAGCTTTTTGACTGCGCATATTTGATAGAAAAGTAGCCAACCACCAACAAGGAAACTGGTAGGAAAAAGTACCTGAGTCCAAACTCAGGCGGGGCTGATTTTTGGTTCGTAAACAATAAATCCCAAAGTGTCATTTTTATATCCCTTTAATTTATAGATCGTTTTTAATCACAATACAAATCTCGTTTCCCATCATAAACCTCCCAAAGGAAATTCAATTGTTCTTCTGTATTGCGCTTGGTAGAAAGAGCAGGCATCTTCTCTCTCTCAAAAAATGCAAGATCGGAAATTTCCTGATTCTGTTGAAAACTTCCAGCCAGCAATTCACATTCAAATACCAATTTCACATATTGGCGGCTTTGCAATTGGTAGCGATTGGTATCAAATACTGCCAACAAGCGATTGACACGTGCTACATAGCCCGTTTCTTCTTGGATTTCCTTTAAAATATTTTCTTTAGGAGAATAGCCAACCTCACCAAAACCACCCGGCAAAGCCCAGGTCTCTTCTCCCTGACCTTTCACCAGACAAAGTTTTCTATCTTTGACAATCCAAGCCCTAACATCAATTAAGGGGGTGTCATAATAGTTTGTCGGTCGAAACAAATCCGATAATTCTTGTGAATTCAGATCAGTCGTTTCTCTCACAAGATCCTGTAAAATTTCACGAATATCCTGGTAGCGCTCTTGATCAAATGGATCTTTTGAGAAGGCTAAGCCTGTATTAGTGATTGAAATCAAGCGCTGAATGTTCTTCAGTACATTATTACTCGCCATTCTCCAATTCCTCTACCAATTTGGCTAGATTCATGGAATTGCTTCCCTTGATGAGGATTTGGTCCTGCTCTTTTAAGCTTTCCTTGACTTGTTTGACCAAGTCCTCAAACTGGTCTTCCTCAGCGGTCTTTTTGAAATAATAGACATGTCCGAGTGGGAACATCTGGCTCGCTAATTGAGCCAAGCCCGCAATGTCTTGACCGTAGAAAATCACCGTATCCAAGACATCAGGCGACAGGCTGAGGATCATTTGGTTGTGCAGATCAATGGATTGCTCCCCTAGTTCTTTCATATCTGCCAGGACAGCTAATTTTCGACCATTTGGATTAGCAGGAATAGTCGAGAAAGTTTCTAAGATTAGGCGCATAGCCGTTGGATTGGCATTGTAGACATCGGATAGGATATCCGCTCCGTTACTGGCCTTCTTCCATTCTGTCCGGTTGCGCGTTAATTGCAAGGTTTCAAAACTATCACGAATCGCAGCCTCACTCACTCCTTCTTTCAAAGCAACATAAGCTGCGATCATAGCATTGGTCGCATTGTATTTTCCTGTTACCGGAAGATCGATAGCTTCTTCTAAGAAATTCGCTCGGAAAGTTAAGCTATCCTTTCGCTCAATTAACTCAGTAATAAAAATCTCCTCGTCTGGCCCAAAGCGAACGACTGTTTGATTTTCAGGGAGGTAGGCATTGACGATCGGATCAGCTGGAACTACCAGAAGGCCACCTTCTGGCATCCCGTCCGCAATCTGGAGTTTTCCTTTTGCGATCTCACTTCGATCTTTGAAGAATTCCAAATGGGCTTCCCCAATCAAGGTGACAATAGCAGCTTTTGGATGCGCCAGTTCTGACAAGAGATGGATATCTCCTAGATGGTCTTGCCCCATTTCAAGGACCAGTTTGTCCGTCCCTTCTGGCATATGCAAAACCGTATAAGGAAGACCAATTTCGTTATTATAGTTTCCTTGTGTTTTATAGGTCAGGTAGGTGGTGGACAAAAGCTGTGCCAACATATCTTTTGTGGTGGTTTTACCATTTGACCCCGTCACTGCAAAAACATCTACTTTTGTCTTTTGAAGATAGGCTGCAGCAAGTGTTTGAAAAGCGCTCAGCACATCTTCCACCAAAATATAAGGGTGGCCTTCTACCACTTTCTCTGAAAAAGTGGCTACGGCTCCATTTTCAAAAGCAGTCTCAATAAAGTCATGACCATCACGCGCTCCCTTTAAAGGAACAAACAGGTCTCCAGGCCCAATCAATCGGCTGTCAAATTCCGGCTTGACGAGGGCCACATCTTCAAATTGGCTGATATCATTTTTTGCATGTACTAGATGAGCAACTTCATGTAATGTGAGATTCATATCCGACTCCTCAGTTCTCCGTAACGTCCTCTAAGATTTGGACGCTCCTATCAAATTCTTCTCATTATACCATATTCTAGACCACAAAAAAAGTGGCTGGGACAGAAGTCCTAGCCTCTTGATTGTTTTTGGATTGTCGAGCAAGACGCAGTGGTTGAGTGCTCAAAGCACTGCTTTGAGGTGGTAGATAGGACTTGCTAAGCAAGTTTCCTAAGTAGTTGTTCGCTTTTCAAGTTTCAAAGATGCCCTACTCAACTGTGCGGAGGTGGGACGACGAAATCGAATTCTAACGAATTACCGATTTCTGTCCCACTCTCTCTTTTCTTACAACAAATGCGCTTCGTGTTTTTGGAAGACTTCTTTTCCAAGCTCTACTAACTTGGTGATCAAATCTGTATAGTTGAGTCCCATATTGTCCCAAAGCAAAGGATACATAGACCATTGGGTAAATCCAGGCATGGTATTGAGTTCGTTTAGGAAGATTTCTCCTTTATCCGTATAGAAGAAATCACAACGCGCCAAGCCAAGTCCACCGATCGCACGGAAAGCTTTTTCTGCGTTGGTCCGCATGGTGTTCACAACCTCAGGGTCCAATTGGGCTGGAATGGCCATGGTAATTTTATTGTCAATGTATTTGGCATCGTAATCATAGAAGGCCACATCTTTCACAACTTCACCTGGTAAGGTACTCTTCACATCATAGTTGCCAAGGAGGCCGACTTCGATCTCACGCGCATTGACCCCTTGTTCTACTAAGATACGACTGTCGTATTTAAAAGCTAATGCGAGAGCGGCCCGAAGTTCTGTTTGGTTTTCAGATTTTGAAATTCCTACACTAGATCCCATATTGGATGGTTTGGTAAAGACGGGATAAGAGAGAGTGGCTTCAATTGTAGCAATTTTCTCATCTAGGTCATCACCTTCCACTACAGCTACATAAGGAACTTGTGGAATCCCTGCAGATTCCAAAACTCGTTTGGTTGTGATCTTGTCCATTGCCACACTGGAAGCCAAGATGCCACAGCCGACATAAGGCATTTTCAAAACTTCCAAGAATCCTTGAATAGAACCATCTTCTCCCATCGGTCCATGAAGAACTGGAAAGACAACTGCTCCTTCCTTGTAGATCGCTGATGGTGCCACTTTTTTAGACCAGTCTACTGTCTCGTTGGTCATCAATTTCTCACCATCTGCTGGCTTCTCTTCAAAAGCTTGCGTCTGGATGAAATCTCCTGACTGCGTAATAAAATAGGTTTGAACCGAAAATGCTTGGTAATCAATCGCGCGCATCACACTTTCAGCTGAAAGAACAGATACTTCACGTTCTGCACTACGTCCACCATACAACAGGATTAAGTCTTGTTTACTCATAGTTTCTCCCTAATTGTTCCCTTGATTTCTTACTTGATAGTATACCACAATGATAGCCCTTTCGAAAGAACTTCTCTTATAATTCTGTCCGATTTTCGATCGCACGAAGCAAGGTCACTTCGTCCGCATACTCGATATCGGCTCCAACTGCCAGACCACGTGCCAAACGGGTTACTTTGATCCCTGCAGGTTTGAGCACGCGCGAGATATACATAGATGTCGCTTCCCCGTCTGCTGTCGCATTGGTCGCAACAATGACCTCTGTGACTGTTCCATCCATCAAGCGACCAATCAAAGTCTTGAGATTGATGTCATCGGGTCCCACGCCATTCATGGGCGAGATCAAGCCATGCAAGACATGATAGCGACCATGGTATTCCTGGATATTTTCCATAGCAGATACATCCCGGCTATCTTCTACAACCAGAATGAGGGATGGATCCCGCGTTTCATCTCGACAAATCTCGCAGGTTTCTTCATCGGTTAAATTGCCACAAATACTGCAATACCCTAGCTCACGCTTGGCATTCAGTAAGTTCTTGGCAAATTCATTGACATCATCATCTGACATACCAATGGTGTAAAAAGCCAGACGAGTCGCTGTTTTGATCCCAATTCCTGGCAACTTCGAATAGCTGTCAATTAATTTTGCAATAGGTGCTGGATAAAGCATAGTTTCCTTTCTAATTCATCGGGTGTTTCTGATTGTATAAGTTAATAATGTCACGTGTAATGGAATGACTGACTGTCGCTTGTAGATTGGTATTATGTGGAAAGACCACCGCTACCGCAATCTTTGGATTGTTTGACGGTGCATAAGCCACCACATTGGTATTAATGGCTTGTTTGCCTCCATCGACTGTGGTTTCGGCCGTACCTGTCTTGGCACTAATGGAGACACTGGCACCTTGACCAACAGTTTTCCCTGTCGTCAACCCACTCGTACCATTCGCAACCTGATAGAACCCTTGCTTGATCAAAGCCATGTCCTCCGCTGAGATATGGACCTGATTGAGCTCCTTGGTTTCGATCGCTTTTTTCAACTGACCAAGGCCCCCTTGATCATTATTGTCATAGATGCCTTCGACGACATGAGGACTCACCCTCTTCCCATCATTTGCAACGGTTGCCGCATACTGGGCCAATTGCATCGGTGTATAGTTGTCAAACTGGCCAAAGGCATTGGTCAAATAATTGCCGACTGTGTAGTCTTTTGGAATAAAACCAGTCGATTCATTGGGAAGGTCAATCCCCGTTGATGTTCCAAGACCATACTCTTCAAAAGTAGAGCGCAGTTTTTTCATGGCAGGTTCAACCTGATCCACTTGCAAGGTCATGTTTGGGGTGTAAGGTTGCCCCATCATCTTAAGGGCAATTTGGACCATATAGGTATTAGAAGAGTATTCCAATGCTTCCACCGCATTGATGGAACGACTACCGTATTGGGTAAACCAAGAATTGATAGGAGCTGATCCTGCAAAAACAATCGGCTGATCGGTCAGAACCTGATTCCCAGAAATGGCTCCATTTTCCCATCCAGAAGTCAAGGTCGCTCCTTTGACCACAGATCCTGGGACGAAGACGTTGGTGACTGTTCCCAACGCATCTGCTGATAGATCTTGACTACCAGCCTGGTGTTTAATCCCTGCCATAGCAAGGACCTTCCCTGTATCGGGTTCCAGAGCTACGGCATAGACACCTTCGGAGTAGGTCGCATTTCCAGCTTGCAACTCTGCGCTAAAGGCGGAGCGAAGGATATCTTCCACTCCTTTTTGGAAATCTAAATCAATCGAGAGCTTGAGGTTTTCTCCTTTGGCCCCTTTTGAAACATCGACCACTTTCTCCATGTTGCCATTTTTATCTAGGAGAATTTCTTTTTCACTGCGTTTGCCTTGAAGGACGTTTTCGTATTCCTTTTCGAGATAAGAGGTACCAACCCGGTCATTGAGAGCATAACCTTTTTTGACATAGTCCTCAACCTCTTCTGCTGGAAGCCCCGCCTGCTCGGTCGATACGTTTCCAATAATAGAAGCTAAAGGAGTGTCCAAAACCTTGCGGTCCCAGCTAGTCGTGATGGCAATTCCCGGAAGGTCCTGACTGTCCGCAGCGATGGTCGCAATCTGTTCAGCTCCTAGTACTTGCGTCGAAATAATCCCCGTCGCAAAATTCTCTACCGCATTCATCTGGCTATAGAGATAAATAATCTTTTTCTCATCATCTGTATAGCCGAGTTTTGAAGGGTCGATACTATCCACTGCCGCTTGATAAATCTTGGCTTCCGGCAGGCGGTTGCCATCGGTATCAAATTTCTTTTTCTCAGGTAGGTGTTCCACGACCTCTTGGTAGACCTTGGTATTAGCTAGATAGTAATCCACTTCTTGTCGTTCAGTCACTTGAGGATTTTCTACGTCGACATACTGCAGGAGTTTCCCTGCTGTCTCTCGCATTTCTTGTGCCGTCATTTTACGATCGCGCGTAAAGGTCAGGACTTGTTTTCCCACATTTTCCACCAAGGGCTTACCAGAAGCATCATAGATTTGCCCTCGCACACTTCCTTGTTTGACCGTCTTTTTCGTAGCTTTTGCCAATTTATCCGTATAGTAGGCTTGGTGAGTGATCTGCATATAGCCAAGTCGGGCAATCAGCACCAAAAAAAGAAGGCAAATCAAACTAAACAGCAGGTAGAGTCTGCGTGTAATCGAATGATTCTCAAACTTCCGTATTTTCTTCTTCATGAAATTTTCTATCCTTCTTTTCTAATGAACACTTACCTTCCATTTTACTATTTTTCCCAGAGTATCTCAAGAAAAGGAAGAGGCCTTTCCTGGAATTTTATAAAGAAAAAAGATTGGACAGGCTCGTCCAATCTCTTCTTTTAATAGGTCACAACATTGATTTTTCCTTTGTCATACTCAGCAATGAAAATGTCCAAAACGTTGTCATAGCCTTCTTTTTCCAATTCAGCTAGCAACCACTCTTCACTTTTCCCAATTGTTTCCAAAATTTCAAGCTGAACCACACCATCCGTAATGATTGGGTATTTAGGATTTTCATCCCCCGCACGGACAACGATCATTTGACCGTTTTGTTCAATGACAGCTCGTTTCACTCCCTTTAATTGGAAAATTCCTTGTGAACGCAATTTCAAGGCAACGTCTGAAGCAGAAAGTCCCTTGGATCGACAAGCTTCCGGATCAAGCTTCCCATTTTTGATAATGACAGTTGGTTTGCCATCGATCAAGTGCTTCATAAAACGGACATTGGTATTGAGCCATTTTAAGAGTAAGATCAAAATAGTCCACATCAAGAGAATCACAATGTATTGAAGAATGGTAATGGAGCTATTGTAAATCACCCCACCAATAATTCCCCCCAGAACAAAGTTCTGTATCTGGTCTACTGCAGAACTTGGTGCTAAGTTTCCTTTCCCGGTCACATTGATTACAAATACCAAGGAAATCAAGCCGATAGCTAATTTAATCAAAATGGCTAAAAAATCTACTGTCATTTGTTCACCTCCACAAGTTCCACGTCTGTTTTACACAGATCCATCTTTTCTAATAGGTAGCTATCTGGGTCAGAGCCTGCGATAGCTCGGTAATAAACCTCTCCAACCTTCAGGATCGCCCCATCTGTGGCTGCTGAAGTATTGACATAGACATCTTCTTTTTTGACATCCAACTCCTTTGAGATGACCTCAATAAAATGGAGTGAGCGTTGGAACTGATCATTATTACTTTGGCTATTTTGGAAATTGCTGATACTGATCAAGACCACTGCCACCAGAGTTAAAATGGAGATAATAGATAATTCGCGGAATTTGCTATCGTGCTTCTCCCGATAGGCTTTCACCGCAAAAAAACCAGTCAGTAGAATGAGCAAACCAGAGATCACAATGGTCACCCAATTTTGCTGACTGATCTGACTCAATACATAGTCATAAGAGTAAAATTTCATAATGAACTCCCTTTCTCCAAATGAATTCAATCTATTATAATAGATTTCAGGGGAGAATTCAAGGCATTCTAATCAGAAAAAAATATATTTTTTGTTATAATAAAATTATCTATCATGTCAAGAAAAGGAAATACAATGAAACTCATTTCATGGAATATCGACTCGCTTAATGCTGCATTAACTAGTGATTCAGCACGCGCCAAACTCTCTCAAGAAGTCCTCCAAACCTTGGTTTCTGAGGATGCGGATATCATTGCCATTCAAGAAACCAAGTTATCCGCCAAAGGTCCTACTAAAAAACACCTCGAAATCCTTGAGGAGCTCTTCCCTGGCTACGAAAACACCTGGCGCTCTTCTCAAGAACCGGCTCGTAAAGGCTACGCTGGAACCATGTTCCTCTATAAAAAAGAGCTCACACCAGTTGTGACTTTCCCAGAAATCGGAGCTCCTTCGACCATGGACTTGGAAGGTCGGATCATTACTTTGGAATTTGATGAATTTTTCGTGACTCAGGTCTACACACCTAACGCTGGTGATGGACTCAAACGTTTGGAAGAACGTCAAATTTGGGACGTTAAGTATGCTGAATATTTGGCTGAATTAGACAAAGAAAAAACCGTCCTTGCAACTGGGGACTACAACGTTGCCCACAAGGAAATTGACCTTGCCAACCCAGCCAGCAACCGCCGTTCACCAGGATTCACAGACGAAGAACGTGAAGGATTTACAAATCTTTTGGCCAAAGGATTTACAGATACCTTTCGTCACCTACATGGTGATGTTCCTGAGCGCTATACTTGGTGGGCACAACGAAGTAAAACCTCAAAAATCAACAATACGGGCTGGAGAATCGACTATTGGTTAACCTCAAACCGCATTGCTGACAAGGTCACTAAATCAGATATGATTGACTCAGGCGCTCGTCAAGATCATACACCAATTGTATTAGAAATTGATTTGTAAGGATGGTCTTTATGAATTTCAATGCAGTGATTCCTGAGTTTATTGTATCGAATTTAGAGCAGTCCCGTTCCTTCTACTGTGATTTACTGGGTTTTACCATCGAATACGGGCGACCAGAAGAGAACTTCCTCTTTCTTTCTCTTGAAGAGTGCCAGCTAATGATAGAGGAGGGGAGTAAGGAGGAACTAGCTGAACTGACCTACCCCTTTGGTCGTGGAGTTAATATCTCCTTCGGCATAAAAGATGTCCCTAGACTCTATCAAAAAGTAATCGAGTCTAACTATCCTATTCATCGTCCTTTGACCAAAAGAAAATTTCGTGTTGGTGAACAATATATCTATCCCCATGAATTTGCAGTTCTAGATCCAGATGGCTATTTTTTAAGATTTAGTGAATAAGAAAATAGATCACTAGAGTAGAAAAAGAAACAAAAAAAGAAAGAGGCTGGGACAAAAGTCCTAGCCTCTCAATTATTTTTGGATTGTCGAGCAAGACGCAGTGGTTGAGTGGGCTCTACTACGCTGATTTCATCAGCTTTTACAGCCCTACTCAACTGTGCGGAGGTGGGACTACGAAATCGAATTCTAACGAATTACCAATTTCTGTCCCACTCTCTTTTAGTCTTTTGGGGATTATTTCCCAGGAATATTTGGATCTAAGCCCCAAGATTGCTCGAGAACAGGTCTTAAGGCTTTAATCATATCTTCTGAACCTACGATTGTGATATTGTATACTTTATCGCCTTTTTGGAATACCCATTCGTACAAAATGTTCCCATTTTTAAATGTTACTTTTATTAAGAAAGCGTCCTCACTGGCAAAAATAGCTTTTACACCTTCTAAACTAGTTTGATTTTTGGCTTTTCCCCAGAAGCTATATAAACGGTCCGCAAGTAACTGTGCGTCAAAGGTTTCGTTGGGGCCAAGTTCAACAGTATCTTTAGTGTTTGATTCCATTAACAACATATTGTGTTTGTCTGGTGATGAATATTTGAGCGTTTTGCTACTTTGAGTTTTGCTACTTTGAGCTTTGAAATTATATACGACCCAATCTTTAGGGATATTGATATAACCAAAATTTTCATTTCCGATACGTTGAGTATCTGCAAGGGATATTTCTTTTGCCCTAGAAGAAGACCCAGGAGTTGTTGTTTGAGCTTTTGTCGTTGATGCAGCCGTAGTTTCTGTTGCTTTCTTCTCTCCGTTTCCGCATGCTGCTAGTATAAATGCAGATAGAAGCGTTACAGAGCTTAATATTATTTTGTTTTTCATCAGGATTGTTCTCCTTAAAGTGGTTGACTCACATGTATTATATCATTTTTTATAGTTTATTTAAATTAAAACAGGAAACGCTTTCACTAAAAAGCATAGGGTATAACAAAAGAAAATTTCGTGTTGGTGAACAATATATCTATCCCCATGAATTTGCAGTTTTAGACCCTGATGGCTATTTTTTAAGATTTAGTGAATAGAATGAGACAGACTGACTTTCAAGACATAAAAAAACCGGAGCCTTCACATGACGGCTCCGACTTTTTTATCTTCATTGATAGACCAATGATTGATTTTTTTACTTTTTCTTCTCAATGTGATCTTTGAGATCTTCTTGAGCTTTTTTATTGGATTCTGCTTTTTTCTTCAACCATTCTTCTTTGGCCTTGTTAAAGTCTTTTGTAGTGACAACATCTTTAGACATTTCAAGGTATTTGTAGAATGTTCCTGTTCCTTTTGTACCAACCCATGAAGCCGCACGGCTGTATGGTACGGTCCGTTGAAGCATTGGAGCACCACCATTTGAAACAGTTGGAAGCGTAATCGAGCTATCTGTCAACCATGCTTGCGCTGCTGCATATTTTTCATAGCGTTTTGCTTGATCCAACAATTCAGCATCTGCGTCTTTCAACATGTTAGCGTATTGATCCAAACCAACTGTTGCAATGGCTGGGTTGTTTGAACCTGCATCAATACCAAGATAGTAGAAGACAGAACCATTTACTGGGCTGATACTTTCGAGGTAAGTCGATGGGTCTTGGTAGTCAGGAGCCCAACCACCGCCTGAGATATCGTAATCTCTCGCAGCCGCTGTATCGCTGAAGTAGGTGATATTTTGGAAATCATCATCCGATACCTTTTGAAGGTCCACAACGACATTGTCTGCACCAAGCGCTGACTCTACAGATTGTTTGAAGGAGCTAGCTTGTTGGACCATGCTGTTGTCCACTTGGCTAACAATGTAGTCCAAATGAATTGGGAATTGAACTCCTTGTTTTTGCAATTCAGCTTTAGCTTTCGCAAATGAAGCCTTGGCTTTTTCTGGGCTGTAAAGGCTTGTTTGACCATCGTCCAGGCTCACACCTTTCCATTGATCCCCATAGGTAACCAATTGTTTTTCAACGACTTTACCAAAGTCTTCTCCATTGACTTGGACATAAGTTGGTGGCACCAAGGTACTACGAAGGGTATTTTCAGCCGCATCAGCCCCTGAAACTTGTGCCGCATAAGATTTGCGGTCAAAACCAAAGTTCACCGCTTGACGGAAGTCCTTGTTCAAGATTGCTTTCTTGGTAGAGGCTTTTTGTTCATCCGTTGTTTTGGCTGTGTGGTCATATTTTTGACGGTCCAAGTTGAATCCAAGGTAGTAGGATGTTCCCAATTGCAAACCGTAGACAATGTTGTCGCCAAAGTTTTTCTTGACGCTCTTATAAGTCGAGCTGTTTGGCATAACAGATGCAAAGGAATATTGACCTTTTTCAAAGTTCTTAATGATAGAATCTGGGTTTGATCCATCATTAAAGGTCAATTTGACATTGTCGATATGAACATTTTTCGCATCGTAATAGTCTTTGTTCTTGACCAATTCAATCTCAGATTTTGAAGTCAATGATTTCAGGTAATATGGACCATTGTATAAGATGCTGCTAGGTTTCAAAGAACCAAAATCTTTTCCTTGAGATTTCAAGAAATCCGCATTGACTGGGAAAAGAACACCTGAGGTTGTTTTTGAGTTCCAGAAGCTTTCTGGACGGACCAAGGTATATTGGATGGTGTGGTCATCTAAGGCTTTCACTCCAACTGTGTTAAAGTCTTTGGTTTCCCCTTTTACGTAGGCATCCAAACCTTTGATCGAATTTTGAATCAAGAAGAGACCTTCTGATTTAGACTCAACCGCGTGTTTGATCCCTGTAACAAAGTCTTGAGCCGTTACAGCACCATATTCTTCTCCTTCACTCGTATACCATTTGGCATCCTTACGAAGTTTGTAAGTATAGGTTAATCCATCTTCAGAGACAGTCCAATCTTCTGCTAGACTTGGCACAAAGTTTCCGTATCGGTCGTTTTCAAGAAGACCATCTACAAGGTTACTTGTGACATCTGAAGTTGTTGTACGAGTTGCAGCGATGTAATCCAAGGTATTTGGATCTGCTGAATAGACGAATGAGTAGGTTGCTTGATTGCTACTACCACCGCCACATGCTGCTAAAAGAAAGGCACCTGCAACAGAAACTCCTGCAAGAGCTAACAGTTTTTTTGCTTTCATCACTATCTCCTTATGTTAGATTTTCTACCATTATACACTATTTCTTAAAAAAAACCAAATTTATTTAAAAAAAGTTCGTTATTTCTGAATGAATATAATAAGATATAAAGAAAAAGCATCTTGAAATCGATCTCAAAGAAGCCGGATAGAGGAGTCTAGGCACCTACCACCAGATCCAACATAGATATCACCTTTCAATCCTTTTAATAAATATACGTTTCATTACAAAAAAAGAACCTCTGCTCTTTCGAGCAGAGGAACTGATTCCTAATCAAAATGATAGAGTTGTGGATACTGGTCACATTCAGGATTTTTAGGATGGCAGATGGCCCGTCCAAAATAAATCATGGCTTGATGGGCCGCTAGCCATTCGCTCTTTGGCAGAACATCCATGACCCGCTTTTCAACTTCCAATGGCGTCGCTGATTTCTTGACGATATCATGGTGCTTGCAGATCCGCTCCACATGGGTATCGACAGCAAAAGCTGGAATCCCAAATCCTACACTCATAACCACATTAGCTGTCTTGCGTCCTACTCCTGCTAGACTTTCTAACTCTTCACGAGTCTGAGGCACTTGACCATCAAAGTTATCTAGCAATTGCTGGGCACATTTTTTGAGAAATTTGGCCTTATTTCGATAGAGGCCTAATTTAGAAATATGCTTGGCGATATCAGCTTCACTGGCTGCTGCCATGGCTTGCGGGGTTGGAAAAGCCGCAAACAAACCTGGTGTCGCTTTGTTAACAGCCGCATCAGTCGTCTGAGCCGAGAGCATAACCGCTACTAACAATTCAAAATGATTACGAAAATCCAGACTTGGCTTAGCATCTGGAAAGAGGGCGATAATTTCTTCAATCACATGACGTGCCCGTTTCTTTGATAAAACCATATTCTCTCCTTTACATTACTAGTCTTTATTATAGCATGAAAGTTCCCTATTTCTGAAAGATTCGGCTTCAAAAAAGGACTAGTCCGTAGACGAGTCCTTTTCAATTAGTCTATAAAATGAGTATGCTTGGTAATCCATTGAGTGACCTTGATATTTAACCAGAACACATAGATCCCAAATGTAATGATGGTAAAGAACCACCATTTGATCCAATTTCCAAATAACTGCATAGCCGTGCCGTCAAAGTACTGACGACGACCATCAATCACGGTATGCTTGACCTTCCAGTTATACATAATGCACACGCCCCAAGGAGCACAAATCCCAAAAGTCAATACTGTAATGAAGGTTGCTAATAAAACATGGCCAATATATGAAAATAGGCCTCCATCAAAATACGATTCACGATACATGGTCCATCTCCCTATATTTTTTCTACACCAATCTCTTCAAGAAGGTAATCAGGGTTTGAGCAGAGCGTTCGCCAGCCTCTACGATAAATTCATCAAAAGAAATATTGGCTGCGTGATCTGCCGTATCACTCATAGCTCGAATAACCATAAAGGGACGTCCAGCTGCATGAGCGGCTTGGGCAATAGCTGCCCCTTCCATCTCAACGGCCAAGACTTCTGGGAAATGCTCCCGAATTGCTGCGACTTTTTCTTCACTCGCGATAAAGCTATCTCCTGTTGTAATCAAGCCTACATGTGTGGTTGCAGCTTCTTCTTCCAGAACTTTTTTCATTTCTGATACGAAATAGCGACTGGATTCAAAGTAAAGTGGTTGACCTGCCATTTGACCATACTTATAACCAAAGGCTGTCACATCCACATCATGATAGGCCAATTTGTCCGCAAGGACGATATCCCCAACGGCCATTCCCGGTGCAACGGCACCTGCAGAACCCGTATTGATAATGGCTTCCACCTTAAAATCATTGGCCAAGACTGCTACACTCATAGCAGACATGACTTTTCCGATACCACTTTCAACCAAAACGACCTCATGGCGTCCAATAGATCCTGTATAGTAGACTTTTCCAAGACGCAGATGCTTTTCCCCATTTTCAAGGGCTTCAACCAAGATCTTCAACTCCTGGGGCATGGCTGCGATAATTCCAATTTTCATGTCATTTCTCTCCTTGTGACGACCTTATAAACGCCAAATAGCAATGATCAAGGCAATGAGGAGCACAATGATCCAGAACAAAATCTTATTGAGTTTGGATTGGACCACACTTTGTTTGCGTTCTTCAATGCGACGACTCTTGGTCACTGTGGGCTCCACTTGGATCTGCACAGTATCCTGAGAATAACGCTCTTGTGGACGTTCCCTACGACTCTCTCTCATAGGACGTTCATAGCCAAATCCTCTGTGGTCTGTCCGAATAATTTTCGTCTCTTCCGCATCGACCATTTTAGGACCGGTGATGTCCTCACCTCGCCTTGCTCGTTCAATCATTTCATCGGTTAATAAAGGTTTTCCCATCGGATCCTCCTCTATTTATTGATTAAGTCCCAATATTGGATCGCCATGATGGTCTTGGCATCACAGACTTCGCCAGTTTGGATTAAATCTTTGGCTTCCTTCAAAGTCACTTCTAATAACTCTAAGGTCTCATCCGCATCTTGTGGACGTGGATTTTCCACCTTTTTCAAGTTGGTCGCACCATAAAGTTTGATCCGCTCATTACAAAATCCAATGGCTGAATAAAAATCATACAACAACTCTAGATCAGCTGTGTAGCCAATTTCTTCTTCCAATTCGCGCAGAGCAGCCGCTTTAGGGTCTGCGTTTTCTCCCTTTTCTAACTTCCCTGCTGGAATCTCCACCGAGGTCCTTTCAATCGCCTTACGGTACTGCTTGACCAAGATCGTTTTCCCATCTTCTGTGATCGGCAAAACCGCTACTGCTCCATTATGGAAGATTAAATCACGCTGCGCTTGGCCTTTTCCAGCGGGTAGTTCTACTTGATCAGTGACCACTTGGAAAATCGGTCCCTGATAAATCTCCTTGCGCTCAATGGTTTTTTCTTCAAATTGCATGAGAATCTCCTATTTATTTTTAGGATGGTGTGGCAAGCGAAGGGCATACTCTTCTTTATTCACTTGACGGCCACGACCAATCGCAATCGCATCAGCTGGTACATCCTTGGTAATGGTTGATCCAGCACCGACTAAGGAATTGTCGCCTAATTCAACTGGCGCAATAATCGTCGAATTGGATCCGACAAAGACATTGTTTCCAATCGTCGTTTTAAACTTGTGTTGGCCATCATAATTCACAGTGATAGTTCCTGCCCCAAAGTTGACGTTGCTGCCGACTTGGCAGTTGCCGATGTAGGTCAAATGACCCGCTTTGGTATTTTCGCCAATAGACGAACCTTTGACTTCAACAAAGTTTCCAATATGGACATCTTTGGCGAGGCTAGATCCTGGACGAATATGAGCGTATGGTCCTACCGTCACGCCATCAGCTACCGTGCTCTCTTCAATCATAGAGTTAGTGATGACAGCAGCTACCCCAATTTCACTGTCCACAATATAGGTTCCATTGGTTAAGACTGTTTCAGCCCCAATTTTTGTGTGTCCTTTTAAGGTAACATTGGCTTCGATTTGCACTTCTGGTGCGATCTCAACATCGACATCGATATAGGCCGCATCCGGATTGACAAAGCTCACCCCATTGACCATGTGGGCTTGGTTAATGCGACGACGCATGATGCCTTCTGCTGTTGCAAGGGCAACGCGGTCGTTAACCCCGAGACTTTCATCAAAGTCTTTGAGCGTATAAGCCCCAACTTTTTCACCAGCTTCACGGAAAATACCGATGACATCCGTGATATAGTATTCACCTTGGGCATTGTTAGTGTTTATATTTTTCAAAGCTTCAAAGAGGCGTGCATTGTCAAAGACATAAGTTCCTGTATTGATTTCCTTGATTTGCTTTTCAAAATCTGTCGCATCTTTTTGCTCGACGATTCGAAGCACTTCCGCATTGTCATTGCGGACAATCCGACCATAGCCAAATGGATTAGCTGCTTCGGCTGTCAAAATGGTTGCCACATTTTTGTGGTTGATATGAAAGTCAATCAAGTGTTTGAGGCTTTCACCTGTAATCAAAGGAGTATCACCTGCGATGACAAGAGTATGGCCTTCAAGACCTTCCAAGACTGGCTCTGCCATCATAACCGCATGACCGGTTCCCAATTGTTCGGTTTGCTTAACAAATTCTGTTTGTCCAGCTAGGACTTGCTCCACCAATTCCGCCTTGTGCCCCACAACCGTTACCGTCTTTTCAGGTGAGATTGCTCCAACACTACGGAAGACATGCTCCAACATTGAGATCCCTGCAACCTTGTGAAGAACCTTGGGCAGATCTGATTTCATACGGGTACCTTTCCCCGCTGCTAAAATAATGGCATAATTTGGCATAACATTTCTCTTTTCTGTACAATATCGCTTACATTATACCATTTTTTAGCCCTTTTGGAAAATAAGACCCAAACCAAAAAACTCTCCAAAAAGGAGAGTCAGATTAAGATCAAATCTTCGTTGAGACTTTCCTTGGGTGAGTACGGACATCAGCGAACTTCTTCGAAGTTCCATGATTTAGTTTTGAACCTAAAGTTTCAAAACTCCCGAGCGCTTGAAACTTTTAGGTTTCAAGCGCTTTTCTCACAGCGGAAAGTCTCAAAAAATCTTTTAATAGTTCTAAGAACTGGGCAGTATTTTTAGCTTGACACAATCACTAGGTATTGTTTGATAGAAAACAGTTATTCTCTTTTCTGATTTTCTAAATGGAGAGCGTATCTATAATGGATAGACCTTGCGAAATTCTTCTAAAACCACCTTGCTGTCAGGTGTAAACGTCAGACCTGCTTCTCCAAAGCAGTCTTTGAAAAAGTCTTCATGAACCTGACGCCAATAAGCCAGAGATTTGTCTCCTTCACCTTCCTTATAGGCATGGTCAGCTGACACTTGATGGAAAGGCTGAACAGAAACCTTTGTAATTTCGACAATGCAGACAGCTTGATCCTTACTGTCTAAAATGACATCAAAGGTTCCTTCTTGGGGAAGGGGTTCGTCCTCTACTGCGTAAAGATCGTAAGCTGAGGCAGTTGCTGTTTTTTCGCCTTTAAAGACCAGTTCCGCTAAAAGGTCTGGGTCCACTCCAAAAGCCCAGGCATCTATCTCATCTCCGATAGAGGGGTTGATTTGCTTGTAGGCATTCCACATTTCTTGAGGTGTCATTTGTTCTCCTTCTTTTCTTTCACCTTCCAATTTCTATAGCTTGTCATGTCCAATTCTGGAAATCCTCGTAACTCCGCCTTCACCTTCAATACTAAAGGAGAAGCATTGTCTTCAGTAATTTCTTCCACATTCAACCAAACTGCATTTGCTGAATCATTGCTTCCATCAAGAACCTCCTGAGGAAGGGATTGTTGAGGGCCTTCGAAATCGAGTACGATATCATAAAAGGCCATGATATGGTGTACAGCGAAATCTTTGCCCTCTTCTTGAACCATCACGTCATACATCCTAGGATTAGCGTATCTGCTAATCGTATAGCCCGTCTCTTCCAGAACTTCTCGCTTGAGTGTTTCAGTCAGCCCTTCCCCTAGTTCCTGGCTACCACCCGGTAGATCAAAACGCTGTTGATAGGGGCCTCTTGTTTTTTCAATGCAAAGTAATTTCCCGTCTTGAAGACAGATTCCGTATACACCAAAGTGTTTTTTGATTTCCATCAAATCCTCTACTTTCATTCAAAGCTCAGTCGATAGTGAAACCAGTATAGCTATTCTTTTTGCAACACCATCTCTTATTGACCCTAATCATTTCTTCTCTATTGATTTAATACCTTTTCAATATCAATTTTAATAATTTTTCTAGATACCAATAATCCTGCAAAAACTGAAGTGAGTATCCCTATTAATACCGGGAACAACAATCTGGTAAGTTCAATATCTAGTGGTAATCCACTCAAAAAGATGATCAAATAAGAAATAGCAATTCCTATCACCAATCCCGCGCTTGTACCTCGTACTCCCATCATAAAGCTTTCAAATAAATATATTCTTTTTATCTGTCGATCAGATGCACCGATGATTTTAAAAGTTGCGATCTGTTTATGATTCTCCTGAATGGTAATAGCTAGAATATTGATGATATTAATAATCGCTACAATAGAGATAAGAACTATGATTAAGAGGATAAAAAGGTCGATGTAGGAAAACCATCTGGATAGCATATTGATAACATCCTGTTGTGTTGCTACAACAACATCTAATCCTGTTCCTGATAAAGATTGTTTTAAATTTTCATTTTTTAAAACAGTCTTTTCTATCTTGTTTGCTACTTCATTTAAATCGGTTCCATTTTTTACAGTAGCATTCAGATAGTAATACTTATTTGATGAAACGCTACTACTTTTTACATTGATTGCCATCATTTGATTTATTTCTGTTGGCAAGGTAGAAAATAACTGCGCTTCTTGCTTGTCTATAATGCCAGAAATTACAAACTTTTCATAATGATTATCAATCTTAATAGTCACCGTATCTCCGACATTCATTGATGTAGCCTTGTGTACGGAATCTCCGATTAATATTTCATTGTCCTTCTCTGGAAATTTCCCTTCAGCAATTCTAATATTCAGGTTTTTTAAATACTTTTCTTCTAAACAATGGATGGTATTGGAAACCGATGTTTTGCCATTTTGGAATTTGATATCATCCGTAAATAGTAGTTTCACACCTGTAATATTTTTTACTTCATCAATTTTTTTAACTCGATCAATATCATCACTAGAAAATAAAGGTAAAGCTTTATAATTCAGAGAATTTTCTTTATTACCAAAGGCAACAGTAACAACATTTTTATTTGCTACAGTCATTTCTTTAATCATTTTATTATAGAAAGAATTAGAAATGAGCATCACTAAAACAATTAGCAAAACAGAGATCGCTATTGACAGTCGAACTAATCTATATCTTCGTTTGTTAACTTCTAAATCTCTTTTAGCAATGAATAATATGGAATGATTCATTTTATCATCTCCTTACGTACTCAATTTTGCCATCAACAACTGTGCAAATAGACTGCATACTATTCGCCACCTTATCACTATGAGTTACTATTATAATCGTGATACCTAACTCCTCATTGATCCGCTTCAACAATTCTATTATATTTTGTTCGTTAGCAGCGTCTAAATTACCAGTAGGTTCATCTGCTATCAATATTTCTGGATTATTAATAAGAGCTCTTGCCAAGGCAACTCTTTGTTTTTCACCTCCACTAATCTTATCAATACTCTTGCTTAACATTTCCTTTGAAAGACCTAGAGTGTTACAAATTTCGTTAATGTTATTCTCTCCATTTTCAAAAAAATATCTTGGAAGTAGAATATTCTCTTTCACCGTGAAACCTGAAATCAAATTAAAGTTTTGGAAGACACAGCCAATATTCCTACGCCTTACCTTACTCAAATTTTTCATATCTAAAATGGAACTACCACAGACTAAGATATCCCCCTCATTTAAACTGGTAATCCCTAATATTAATTTAACAAGAGTAGTTTTTCCTAATCCAGAACGGCCAACTATTGCAGTCGTGCTACCTTTTTTAAATTCAAAATTACAATTTTTGAAAATATATCTGACATTCGATCCATCACTAAAACATTTAGTAACATTCACTAATTTAATCATGACTTCACCTTCATTCCACAATAACTTAGCAAATCAGTTATACTATTCGTTTCTTCTAAAACAATCTCTTAAGGTTTCAGGTAGAGCCCATTCAAAAAGTTCTTCTGAACTTACCCTCAGTTATCTTCATAATTGTTATTATCCCTGTCTTTTTTTGGTGAAAAAGGCTAGATCTCCATCGTGACCAATCATAAAGAAATCTGATTCATCCTGATCACTCTGGTAGGTTTAATTTCGTTCAGTAAGATCTTCTTTAGCATAGAGGTAAATACCTGTCTCACCACTGTCCTAACTTAATTGTTCACCTAGGTTTGATCCTCTTTCAGTAAGGAAAAAACAATTACATTTCTTAGCAAGATTTCAACTCTTGCTTTTTCATCCTCCTACTTCAAACTCCAACCACCATCAATGGTAAGGATTTGTCCTTGCATGGCAGATGCCTTCCCGCTAGCCAAAAAGAGGCTGACTTCTGCTACTTCTTCTGGATTAATCCAGCGCTTGATCGGCGTCTCACTGGCTACCCAGTCAGCCAATCCACCTGGTTCAAAATCCGCTGCGGTCATGCCTGTTTTGACAGCCCCAGGAGCAATCCCAAAGACCTGAATACCAGCTTCTGCATAATCCAGGGCCAACTGTTTGGTAAATCCTGCTAAGGCATGCTTGGACGAGGTATAAGCGTGACCGCCGCCTCCTGCCAGGCTAGAAGCAATGGAGCACATATTGATGATGATACCTTGCTTCTTCTCCAACATTTGAGTCAGATAATGCCGCGTCAGCTCCACCGGGGTCACATAGTTGATCTCAAAGATCTCCTGAATCTCCTGAGCGCTTTGCTCCAGAAGCGGTTTGTAATCATCCAAAACTCCGGCTGTATTGCACAAGACTTCTACCTCAGGACACCAATCAAAAATCGGCGTCAAATCAAGAGTTAAGTCCCTCTGTAAGAAGTGAAAATCACCTGCTAACTGAGGATCCGCTCCCTGGTCCACCCCATAGACCTGGTAGCCCTTCTCTAGAAAGAGGCGAGCTTGAGCCAGACCAATCCCGGAACTCACGCCTGTAATCAAGACCCTTTTAGTCATGGACTTCCACCCAATCTGTCGCTAAAACATCACAAGGAGTTGGACTCCACATGGAGAAACCTTCACCCTCGCCAGAGACATTGATGAGGAAATAAGGTGTCACTTCCAGAGCCACCCCATTTTGCTCAATGGTATCAAACAATTGGACATAGTTTTCTGCTCCGCCCCAACCGGTTCGCACATATTTTTTCTTAGCCTTTAAGCCTGGTAAAATCTCTTCAAATGTCATGTTTTTCTCCTTTGTTATCTAGTTAACTTTCTCCCTTTATTATATCAAAAAAAGAGCTTTCCCTATACAAAAAGCCAGAGTTCTTCTACTCTAGCTTTCATCTTTTATTGATTTTCTTCTGAATGGCGATACCCATAACCGAAATAAATTCCGATCCCAATCAGGAGAGCAACTCCGAAGGCCAGCCAGGTCGATAGGGAATACTGGGTCATAAAGGACAGGCAGACCACAATTGATAGAATTGGCAAGACTGGAACCAAGGGTGTTTTAAATTCACCAGGTCCAGGAGCCCCGTGTTCCTTGCGCAATTTCAAGAGGGCAAAGGCCAACATAACCAGGTAAGCCAAGGTACAAATATTTAAGAAGGAAGCGATACTGGCTAGTGGAAAGACTCCACCAGCAATAGCAGCCATTGATCCAGCTACTAGTGTTGCATTTTTGGGAATTCTAGTTTTTGGATCGAGTTGTTTCATAGCTTTTGGCAGGAGACCATCCCGCGCCAAACTGTAAATCATCCGTGAGAGGGCAAAGGTCATGGAAATGCAGACGGTGATTAGTGTCAAAATCGCTACCAGCGATACATAATTTCCAGCCCAGCCGGCTCCGACCTGACGGAGGGTAAAGGCAACCGCGTCTTCTACATTTAAGTTCTTAAAAGGAACCATACCGGTCAAAACCAGGGTGACCAAGATATAAAGAACGGTTGTGATCAAAAGACTGAGGACAATCCCGCGAGGGACGTTCTTTTGTGGTTCCTTGATTTCATCGACCGCCATGGAAATGGACTCAAAACCAAGAAAGGCAAAGAACATGAGCGAAGCTCCAGCCATAATCCCTGTCTGACCACCATAGATTTCGCCAAATCCATACGGAGCAAAGTTTGCCCAGTTGCCAGGATTTAGGTGAAAAATCCCCACAAGGATAAACAAGGCAAGAGCGGAGAACTTGAGTAAGACCAGCAAGGAATTAAAACGTAAGACCGCTTTTGCATTCATAAGGACTAAGGCTGTGACGAGGACCATGACCAAAATAGGCAAGAGATCCACATAAGTCCCCGCAGCTGGATCAAAAGTGCCATTTAGAGCAGTCGGTAGCCTCCAGCCAAGATTGGCTAGCAAACCTTTGAAATAGGCTGCCCAACCTGAGGCCACCCCTGATACAGCCGTCATAAATTCCATCACGGTCAACCAACCTGCAATCCAGGCAGGAAACTCTCCAAAGATAGCATAGAGGTAACTATAGGCTCCCCCAGTCGCAGGAATACGAGAGGCAAATTCGGCAAAAAAGAGAGCCGAGAGCCCTACGCAAAAAGCTGCAATCACAATCGAAATGATCAAGGCTGGCCCAGCTAAATTCGCTGCTGCAGTTCCCGTAATCGTGAAGATCCCTGTCCCCACCATGGCACCAATTCCTAAAATAATCAAATCCCACAAACGTAAATGGCGATTTAGACCCGGGTGTACTTGCCCAAGTCCCTTTTTTCGAAATAAATTCATATCTATTCTCCCATCTAATGAGTTTATTCTATCATACTTGGACAAGAAAGAGAGTGGGACAGAAATCGGTAATTCGTCAGAATTCGATTTCGTCGTCCCACCTCCGCACAGTTGAGTAGGGCATCTTTGGAACTTGAAAAGCGAACAAATACTTAGGAAACTTGCTTAGCAAGTCCTATCTACCACCTCAAAGCAGTGCTTTGAGCACTCAACCACTGCGTCTTGCTCGACAATCCAAAAACAATTGAGAGGCTAGGACTTTAGTCCCAGCCCCCCTTTTCTTTCTATTTATCACTTTCCGTCCTATTCTTTTTCAAAGCACGAATCGTAAACCAATAATAAATAACCAGCCCAAAGACGATGATCACTGTGGGCAGAAGAACTGTCATACCAAGATTCTGAACTCCTTGTGCCAAGGTCCAGCGATGTAAGAATCCAACCCCTAAAAAGGCGACGATAGGAAAGATGAAAGCTCGTCCAAACTCTTCTTTCCATTGCCAAAGAATGAGAGCCCCGCTAGCCCCTGTCATGAGAAGAGTATCCCAAGGACTAGGGACTACAAACCAAGCAAGAGCTGGCAAGAAGCGGACTCCCACTATTTCACCGACAAAATAGAATCCTAGAACTAGAACAAATGCTACATAAATTGCTTTTTTCGTTTTTTCCTCCGCAAAAATGAGACGACGAAGGAGATAGAAGATGATCCCAACAGCTAGGAGTCCCAAAATGATGTCTGTCAAATAGACTAGTGGCTTGAGCACAAGGACTGCTTGAGAAGCAAAATCACTTAAGAGGCGATAAAATATCACAATACCTGAAAAGATAGCCCCATATTTCAAAACAGACCGCGTCGATTCTTTGGGCATATTTTCGATGATTTGGTCTGCCATTCCCTTTGGATCGAGACCAAAATAGTCCTTGGCCGTTAAGCCATCCGCTCCTGCTTGCGAAAAATCTAGCGCTAGATTATAGACCTGCTCTCTTAAGGCTTTCTCCTCATATAAGAAACCTGCAAAATTGAAATAATCCCAGAGATCTTGGAAATAGGCTTGGTCCTCCTGGCTAAAGGTTTGCATCAAGGCCTGCGTTTCTTCAAAATACATTGCTGATTTCATGCTTCTTCCTTCTTTCTTTGGAGACAAAATACAATAAGGGTCAGGACTAGTCCCATGAGAGGAAGTAACCAGCCTATTAAATGAGCAGTTTCCTGATTCACAAGACGAATCCAGCATCCTGTAACTAGGAAAGTCAGGCCCATGACTAGTAGACTCGACATCAGACGATTCCTGCTTCTAAAAGCCATGACCGTAAACCCAAGTAAGACTAGGACAGCGAGAACAATTGCCCAACCATCTGATAAGAAGAGACTCCCAATGTGGCCAAAATAGATCGAAAATTGTCGTACGATGTTCAGAAATACCATCAGGCTGATCACACTGATAAACATAGCCCAAGACCACTTCATTTCACCATAGCTCTGTTTAGACCAAAGCCACGTGATGAACTGGCTGAACACC
This sequence comes from Streptococcus sp. S5, assembly GCF_034134805.1. NCBI lineage: Bacteria > Bacillati > Bacillota > Bacilli > Lactobacillales > Streptococcaceae > Streptococcus > Streptococcus lingualis. The sequence continues at coordinate 1,571,953 of NZ_CP139419.1, forward strand.
AAGAAATTGAGGAGAATGACAACATAGGTCAAGGGTTCGATTTTTAGTGGCGTCATCCAGGTAAAATCCATTAAATAACGCATGCCAACCAAGATCACTCCAAGTAGGAAGACGAGTCCCACATAAGATCCTAAAGAGCGTTTAGGCAAGTCTGAAAGAACTTGATCCACCATCGCCCGTGGATCCTTTCCAAAATAATCCACCGCCCGAATGCCTTCTTTTTCAGCAACTTTCAGGTCGCAAACCATATTGTAGAGTTGTTCACCGAGTGCTTCATCATCATAAAAATAGGATTTGGCCCCAATATAGGCCACCATTTTTTTCACATAGGCTTGATCCTCTTTGTTTAGATGAATCAATTCATCTGACATTTTTTCGGTATAACTTTCTACCATTCTTCTCCCTCCTTCTTGATACGTTCTACTTTTGTGACTAGCTCCTGCCACTGGTCCCAAAATTCCTCTAAGCGCTCTCTTCCAGCATCACTGAGTGAAAAATACTTGCGATCAGGACCATCTGGAGACGGCCTCATTTCCCCATGAATGACCCCTTGTTTTTCTAATTTTTGAAGCAGGGGATAAATGGTCCCAGCGACAATCTTATCAAATCCCATCTCTTTGAGACTTTGGATCAATTCATAGCCATAGATAGCCTTTTTGGAAATAATCTCCAGCACACAGCCCTCCAAGACTCCCTTTAGTAATTGGGACTCTTTCATCCTTCTCACCTCTTTCTTCACATTTTTCACTAGTTTGTTTTACATACTAGTTTGCTCACTATCAGTATACTCTTTCTTTACTAGTATGTAAAGCATAATAGTAATTTTTTAAAAAAATTTTTATTCCTTAAAAATCCCTTAAAATCAAGGGTTTTACTGTATAGTGGTGTGTAAATATACAAAAAAAGTTCAAAAAACACTTTATTTTGTAGATTGATTGGAGTATAATAATTAAAATTATTCAAAAGGAGACACGAATATGAAAAAATCGAAGCTTGCTCTTTTAGCAGGTGTCGCCGCGGCTTCAACGCTTTTCCTTGCTGCATGTGGCTCATCTTCTAATGCGTCAAAAGGGACTACTTACAACTACGTGTATGGTACAGACCCTGATTCCTTGAACTATTTGACTTCAAATCGTTCAACTACAAGCGACATTACAACCAACTTGGTCGATGGTTTGTTTGAAAACGATCAATACGGTAACTTAGTGCCTGCTCTTGCTGAGGACTGGTCCGTTTCAAAAGACGGTCTGACTTATACTTACAAGCTTCGAAAAGATGCGAAGTGGTATGATTCAGAAGGAAATGAATACGCTGACGTCACTGCACAAGATTTCGTGACATCTCTAAAATACGTAGCAGATAAAAAATCGGATGCTCTTTACTTGGTTCAAAACTCGGTCAAAAGCTTGGATGACTATGTAAACGGGAAAACCAAAGACTTCTCAACTGTTGGGGTAAAAGCTGTTGATGATCACACTCTTCAATACACTTTGAACCAACCAGAATCTTTCTGGAATTCTAAATTGACGACTGCTACCATGATGCCAGTTAATGAAAAATTCTTGGAATCAGCTGGGAAAGACTTTGGTAGCGTGAAACCAAATGGTATCCTCTACAATGGTCCATACATTTTGAAATCCTTCACTTCAAAATCACAAATCGAGTTGGATAAAAACCCTGATTACTACGACAAGAAAAATGTTCACATCGATACGGTTAAATTGACTTACTTCGATGGATCTGACCAAGACTATCTTGCTCGTAACTTCTCAGATGGGAACCTATCTACTGCTCGTCTCTTCCCAACAAGCTCAACTTACAGCACAATTGAGAAGAAATTCAAGGATAACATCGTTTATACACCTCAAGATTCTACTGTTTACTACGCTTACTTCAACGTTAACCGTCAAAACTACGGTCATACGAAGAAGACGTCTGATGAGCAAAAGAACAGTACTAAGACAGCTCTTCAAAACAAGAATTTCCGTCAAGCCTTGAACTTTGCTTTAGACAGAACTTCCTACAGCGCTCAAGTTAACGGGAAAGACGGAGCATCAAAAACTCTACGTACCCTTCTAGTTCCACCAACATTTGTGCAAGCCAACGGAAAAGACTTCGGTACGCTCGTTGAAGAAAAACTTGCCGCAACAGGAGATGAGTGGAAAGGTGTTAGCTTTGCTGACGCGCAAGATAGCTTGCATAATGCGGATAAAGCCAAAGCGGAACTTGAAAAAGCGAAATCTGAATTGCAATCACAAGGTGTTCAATTCCCAATCCATATCGACTATGTCGTAGACCAATCTTCTAATGCTCTTGTCCAACAAGCAGACTCTATGAAGAGTTCTATTGAAACAGCTCTTGGTAAAGACAATGTCGTGATCGATGTACAAAAATTGTCTACAGACGATGCAGACAACGCTACTTACTTCGCCCAATCACCAGATCAAAAAGACTTTGATATGGATATCACAGGTTGGGGACCTGACTTCCAAGATCCATCTACTTACTTGGATATCTTGAACCCAACAGATGGTTCAACCTTGACTGGTATGGGACTTGATCCTAAGAAAGACCAAGCTCTCATCGAAAAAATTGGTTTGAACCAATACAAAGAATTGTTGGATGCTGCTAATGCTGAAAAATTGGATACCAATGCGCGTTATGAAAAATACGCTGCTGCCCAAGCTTGGTTGACTGAAAACGCAATGGTACTTCCAATCTACTCTAAGGGTGGAGTTCCATCTATCACGAAGGTAACGCCATTCTCAGCAGCAAATTCTGCAATTGGTATTAAAGGTGAATCAAGCTTCTTCAAATACCAAAAAGTTCAAGATAAGACAGTTACAACTGCTGATTACGAAAAAGCTTATAAGAATTGGTTGAAAGAAAAAGAAGAATCAAACAAAAAAGCGCAAGAAGAACTTGCAAAACACGTGAAATAATCGTGATAGAAAACACCGGGGATTTGATCCTCGGTGTTTTTGATTAAGGAAAAACCTATCCTTGAAACTTTCCTTAGGTGAGTACGGACGTTAGCGAACTTCTCCGAAGTTTCAAAACTTAGTTTTGAACCTAAAGTTTCAAAACTCCCGAGAGGCTGGGACAAAAGTCCTAGCCTCTCAATTATTTTTGGATTGTCGAGCAAGACGCAGTGGTTGAGTGGGCTCTACTACGCTGATTTCATCAGCTTTTACAGCCCTACTCAACTGTGCGGAGGTGGGACGACGAAATCGAATTCTAACGAATTACCGATTTCTGTCCCACTCTCTTTCTCACGGAGGAAAGTTTCAGTATTTGTTTAAATAAGCTTTAAAACATACATTATTATAATTCTTTCCGCAACACTTAGCTTGTTCTATGAAAAAAACAGTTTGTCTACTTATCGGCTTTTTCATTTCCCAATCTTTTATAGACTCGAACGCTATCTCACGACAATCTTTCGATAACTTCTAGAAGTCAGAAGAAAGACGAGGATATAAGAGATGAAAAAGACAGCGCAGATGGCTAAGGTTGTTTGAAGGACCAAGCCCGCATTGTTCGCTCCTAAGAGAGCAACGATTTTTGCAATCATCTTATAGGCCACTCCTAGGTAGAGGAAGGAGAAGAATAATGGAAGGAAAAAGACGGTGAGAATCTGTTTGCGTATGGTGGTGCCGGTTTGCTTTTGGTCCAATCCTACTTGTTGCAAGATCACAAAATTTTCCCGGTCCTCATAGCCTTCTGAAATCTGTTTGTAGTAAATCACGAGAACCGTAGCCAATAGAAAGATCACAGATAGGAAAACACCAATAAAGAGGATTGTCCCTGCTGATTCACGCCACTCCTTCTCCATGCTGTATCGATCAACCCCACCAAACAAAGTCCCACCATATTGACTCATTTTGTCTGTCGAATAAAGCTCTTTGGCCATTCCAGCTATAAAATCTTGGTTTTCTTTATTTTTAGCACTAATAGAGAATTCCAAATTTTTATCAATTTTTAATCCCAGTTGGTTCAAGTCAGGGAGGACAAGATACAAGCCCATTTGGTGTTGAAACAGGTCGGCTTGAGGGAGTTTCCCTTGGATAAAATTGGAGTCTAGTTTTTGCTTAATCGCGAAGCTCTTTCCATTGATTTCTAATTGCGAGTCTAGTCTTCCAGGATACTGATACCCATAGGCTAGGATTTCATTTTCCCCAAGCTCAACTTTTTGACCCGTCAGTTGCTCATAAGTTGCCTGATCAAAAAAGTAGACTACTCCTTCTGTCTTCAATTCCTGACCAGTTTCTTGATCGGACTGGTCATAAACCTCTAAGACCTTTCCATCAATCTTTCGAATTTCAGCCGACCAGTATGTTGTCTGATTCACTTGATAATCTGATAGATGTGTCGCATCGGCCACTTTCTTAATTTGTGCTTGAACCTCCTCAATAACCGGTTCTGTTTCAGCTTCTGAAGTCATATGCCCCACACTAATATTGTAGTCCGAAGGGTACATAGTATCTAGGTAATTCTGCCCTCCAATAAAGAGATTCAGCGACCCTGTTAAGGTGACCAAGACCATGGTGGAAAGAATACTAATGGTCGCAAGGCCCGCTGCATTTTTTCGCATCCGTGCTATTAAGTTGGAGACGGATATAAAATTCTCTGGCTTGTAATAGTAGGATTTCCGACCTTTGAGAAATCTTAAAAAGGTAATGGTGCCTGCGTTGAATAAGAGATAAGTCGCAAGAATGACCAAGATAACGGCAATAAAGAATCTTTGGACAGCCGCAACTGGACGCTCTGCGGTTAGCGCTAAATAGAAAGCAATTCCTAAGAGTCCTAGTCCTAAAAGAGTTTGGACCAGCAAGAAGCGTCCTTTCTTCTCTCCTGCCTTTTTCTGTTGCATGAGGTGGAGGGAACTGTAGCGCAAGAGACGGAAAGAATTTAACAAGAGAATGAGGGCAAAAGCTAAGGCTAGCCCAAATAAAGTGTTAAGAACAGCCCCTATCTGGAAGGTCGATTGAATGACGACTGGAAGCCCCATACATTTTAAGAGGAGGGCAAAAATCAAGGGATCAAACAAGAGCCCCAAGCCCAGTCCTACTCCAACTGTGAGGATATAGAAGATAAGCAATTCCCATAAGGTCATGACGAGGAGATGCTTCTTCTCCATCCCCAAAACACTGTATAATCCCAATTCTTTGGAACGATTTTTCATAACATAGCCATTGGCATAAGCCACTAAAATGACGACGACCAGCTGGACGACGAAACAACCAAAACCAAGGACAGCTCTTGCCGTTCGTCCTCCGTAAGAAGCTTCTAAATGAGGGGTCGTTGCCAGGGCGATAAAGCTATAGAGGATCATAGTCGTTAAAATGATAGCTATAGCAAAAGGGTAATAGAGCTTACGATTTTGTTTGAGGTTGGAAAGAGCTAATTTACTTGTTAATTTAAACATCACGATCCTCCTTACTCGCCATGACCGTCAAGGTATCCGAGATTTCTTGGAACATCTGACGTTCTGTTTTTTCCCCGCGGAAGATCTGGTTGTAGAGAATTCCGTCTTTGATAAAGAGCACGCGCTTGGCCCGAGCAGCCGCTGCAGTTGAGTGGGTCACCATGAGGATGGTTTGCCCCATTGTATTAATATCTTCAAAGACATCCAGCAAAGCAGCCGAAGACTTGGAATCCAGCGCCCCTGTTGGCTCATCCGCCAGGAGGATTTCTGGCGAGGTGATGATGGCCCGTGCTACGGCCACCCGTTGCTTTTGCCCACCAGAGATTTCGTAAGGGTATTTTTCTAAGAGCTGGTGAATGCCCAACTCCCGACTGACGCTATCGACCTTGCTCATCATTTCCTTGACCGGTCTGCGAGAGAGGACGAGAGGCAGGAGGATATTGTCCTTGACAGACAAGGTATCGAGCAGGTTGAAATCTTGAAAGACGAAGCCTAGTTTTTCGCGACGGAAGCTCGACGCGTCCTTGTTCTTGATGGTCGAGGTGTCTATGCTATTTAGGTAAACCCGCCCTTCAGTCGGCTGATCCAGCATGGCTAGGATATTGAGGAGGGTGGATTTCCCAGATCCTGATTCCCCCATGATAGCGACGTACTCACCTTTTTCCACGGTAAAATGGATATCCTTTAAGGCTTCGACCTGCGTTCCTTGAAAGCGGGTTTTGTAAATTTTTTTGATATGTTGAACGTCTAGTAGGGTCATGGTCTGTTCCTTTCTAGCTCGAAAAAGCTTCAATTGTTTTTTACAAATCAATTGTACTAAAATAAGAACGCTTTCACCATAACATAACCTTACATTTTACCCTTTATTTCTTACATTTTTGTAAGAAAACAAAAATAGGCTAGGACAAAAGTCCTAGCCTATTAATTGTTTTTGGATTGTCGAGCAAGACGCAGTGGTTGAGTGGTCTCTACTACGCTGATTTCATCAGCTTTTACAGCCCTACTCAACTGTGCGGAGGTGGGACGACGAAATCGAATTCTAACGAATTACCTATTTCTGTCCTACTCTCATTTTCATTTATGAATTATTCAGCTGATGAAGAGAGCAATGGTGCAATTGATTGATAAGCACCTTCAAGAGCTTTTTGGGCAATATCGCGAGCACTCTTTATTTGTTGTGCAAATTGAGCACGAGGTTGCTCAGGCACAACTGTATCATCAGAACCAAGGGATGAAAGTGACTCGTTAAAAGCTTTTCTTGCAGTTTCCATAGATTGGATACCTGCATCTACTTGCTTATTATAGGCCTCTTTACCAGAAGCTGGAATCTTATCACCAATTTCTTTGAGATATTTTGTGTAGTTATCGATCATTTTTCCATAAATGGTTTTCATATCACCAAGTGTTTTGGCGTTATCGATTTCATCATCAGTCAACAAGACAATTTCTGGAATATCAACAGAAGAGGTTGCTGATTTAGATGAACTGCTTGATTTGCTTTCTGAAGTAGATGATTTTTCTACTTTGCTAGAAGAAGCTTTTGAATCCTTGCTTGATGATTCTGAAGCAGTTTTACCAGAACAAGCTGCTAACGTTGCAACCGACAAGAGAGCCACACCGGCTGTAAGAAGTTTTTTCATATTTTTTCTCCTATAAATAAAGAATGAATATATTTTAAATGATTTTCCTTTAATTGTCAAACATTTTCTGTTTTCAAATACTTATGCACCGCTAATTATCACTAGTTCTTAACATATTTTATATCCTAAAAATTATTTCTTTTATTGTATTTTTATTCATTCTTTGGATAAACAAAACCAGAAAAACAGTCCTTTTCTGGTTTATTCTTCTTTTTATTGATGAAGCAACTGTGTAAATTCTTCTTGAAGTTCCTTGTTGTCCGTTGGTTTTAGATACATCTTTCCACCATTAGTCGTTGGAGAATGAAAGACAATGCCTTCTCCTGTATCTGTAATGGCAAAGAAATAACTATGCACATCTGGATACTTGTCCCAATTGCTATAGCGTTCCACGATGCGGTATTTTGCATTTCCCTGACCAGTATCTGTATAAATGGCATCCATCTTGCTATTTTCCCCTAGAGTATAGAGGTTGTCTGGTCCTACATCACCGCCAGCGATGCCTTTTTGATAGTTGGGTTGGCCCATCTTTTCTCCCCAGGTCTTCATAAATTCTGCTAATTTTGCTGATTTTTCAGCGTTCCAAGGCGTTTTTTCCTGGCTTTGGCTATTTCCCGCTGATGGTGCGCTGTCAAAAGTTTGCCAGTCAAAAGCCTTGAGATCCAGTTTATTCTCATCCGATTTTCCAAAGAGGCTATTCAGATCTGAACCAGGTACTTGGACTTCTTCTTCCTGGACTTTGGTCGCAGCTTGAGGCGTCTTTTCTATCCGTGAGAGCACAGCTACCCCACGGCCAGTTCCTGACATCCAGCTGACTTCTAAGACTTCTCCTCCCTGATAGAGGGTCGTCGCATTGCGCGCTCCACCGTGTCCAGCGACGAAACCTTCAGCTAGCAGGGTCGGTTTTTGGTTCTTGAGGTAATAAACTCCTGTCACAAAGTAGCTTCCATCGGTCTGCTGATTGGCGATGATCATCTCATCTACCCCATCGTTATTTAAGTCCTTAAAGGCATAGCGAACGGCATCTGGCTGATTGATCACGGTCTCGATCACCCAGCTATTGATCATCCGATCTTCTTTGGCTAATGCATCATTCAATTTGGAAATAGCATCTAAATCTTTTGAAGTGGCAAAAATCTTTTGGTAGTCTGAAAAAACAGACTGGTATAATTGTTTGTTATCTGCTTTTTTCGCTTGTTTCTTTGCTGAGGTCTGGCTTGTTGCAGCCTCTTTTTTGGGACTGGACTGGCGTTGGTATCTTTGGTAACATCCTGTTAACATGACCATACTCGAAGCCACTATTCCTAACTGCACCCATTGTTTTCTTTTCATCTTATTTCCTATAGTCTCCCTTATTTTCATACTAAACTTTATTATACTAAAAAAAAGGTGAGGAAGGAATCCCTTCTTCACACTTAGTTTATTTTATTCGGTTTGGCACGACTATCCGTTTGACTTTCAATATGCTCTTTCACCAAGGCAACTACCTCATCATTGGTCGGAAGATCCGAGTGCTGGGCATCTTCCCCCGTCACCGTAATCTCCGTATAGCTAGCTGCTTGGTTTTGGTAGATATATTTCCCAGCAGAAACACTGGCATCTGGGACCAACTCATCTGAATCATAGGTGATGGTCCCTGCTACTGAATACATATGAAGGGTTGTGGGGATAGCTTCTTTTCCCTTGATAAAGTCAGCCAACATCTCAGATTTATTTTTGATATTGGTCTCCGTGAAATTGTAGGGAGTTCCGATGGTCATGAGGGTCTTGAGATCCACATCATAATCCCCCAGGTAATTTTCAATAAAGGCTGTATAAATCAAGCCACCGTTGGAATGACCCAAGCCCTTAAAATTATTAAAATTGTATTTGGCTTGAAGGGCTTCAAAGGCTTGATTGAATAGTTTAGCCTGCTTTTTAATGTTGCTATAGCCATCTTTGTTGTTTTCAAAACCAACCACAATTACCGGCTCATTGTCCTTGGCATCAATACTACCACTATAGGTGATATGCCCATCATTCCAAACCTTAAGCTTAAGTAGACTGTGTTTGGTTCCTTGGCGGCCTTGGTTGAGCTTGGTTACCAAGCTATCGAAGCGGTTCTCTGTTGCTGAGCTTCCCGGGATCATGATGATGGGAGACAATTTTGAATTATAAAATTTCTCGATTTTTGAAACATTGGTCCGAGTCCAGCTATAAGAAGGAATGGCTAAAGCGATTAAGAAAAGACTAACCAAAGTGAGGACGATCGCTGTTTTTTTAGATTGTTTCATCGCTTTCTCCTTTCACTTTTAGATCTTTTCGGATACGATTTCCCATGCGGACAAATGGTAGATAAAGGAGCACATCGACGGCAAAACAAAGTATACTGACAGCTAAGGCTCTCAGACTTCCTCCGGTTCCAATAAAAGCATAAAGAAGGCTAGGTGTCCCATCTGGCACGGGATAGACGGCTGCTGGCATCAGTTTGAAGCACAAAGCTAGAGCTGCTATCGCCATATTCACCAAAGGGATCAATAAAAAGGGAATCACATATAGGAGGTTGAGAAGGACCGGTATCCCTACCATGAAAGAAGCCCCATTGTTAAAGAGACTTGGAAACAGACTGAGAAGACTGACTTTCTTGTCCTTTTGACTTCGTGAAACCAATAAGATTGCAACCAAAAGCGCTAGGACAGCGCCGACACCAGCCACCAGACCAAAACTGCGGTACAAATTGGTCAAGGTATAGAGATGAGGAATGCCTGTCGTTGAATGATGGGTCACAGCGTAGGTCAGATTTTCCAAGGCAAAGCTATCATCCGCAATTGAGTTCAAGGCAAAGACTTGACTATTACCAAACCAAGCAGATATGCTACTGAAAAGACCCATGACAAAGGTGGACAGGAGATGATGACTGCTTACCGTTAGAGAAGCCAAGAACTGTCGGATAGTTTGAAAAATATTAAATTGATTTCCAAGAACCAAAAGAAGATTGAGGCTGACCCCTAGAACTAAGGACAAGAAAATGGGACGCACCGTCTTGGGTTGATAGATGAAATCCTTGTCCACAATCTGGTCGTCACTGGCCTTGGATAGACGAAAGATCTGCCCAATTAGATAGCCTAAAAAAATCGCTAAGACGATATTGGTCGTCGCGGGTAAGTTGATACGCGTCAGTTGCCCGTCATGGAGCGGTCCCACCAACAATTCCTGAGACCCTACAATCAAGCTGACCAAAAGAGCGGTGACACCTGCTGTCCCTGTACTTCTACCATAGTGCCCAGCTGTATATTTTCCAGCGAAATAAGTCGCTAAAGGTCCTGCTAGACCTCCTAAAAAATTGGAAAAATTAATGAGGACTTGACTAATGGCCTGATCCCACGGCAACCAGCTATCCATCGAAAAGAGCTGATGGATATAGCCTCGATCGGAGAAGACCGATAGAGCGATCACCCGAATGATTCCTGAAAATAGAAAAAAAGGAAATAAGGAAACAAGGGTTTTCTGGGAAATTTGAATCAAACTTTTTTCTCGTAACCAGAAAAACTTCTGGACTAAATACTTGGTCATGGGGCCTCCTGTTCGAGTTGATTGACTTCTTTACGTTTACTGTTTTCTTCTTATTATACCATACTGGCGAGCCTTTCCTTTCGTTTGGAGAAGCATCGTCTTTTGAGAATGCTGTTAATATTTTCAAAACTTTTCAAAAACTCTTTGACAGGGGTCTTCATTTCCTCTATACTATTTGTTAGCTAACAAAACGATGGATCAGGTTACCGTTGGTCGTGCTATGCTCCTAGCGATTGGAGCTGACGGAAAATCAGATCGTAACCATGATTTTTATACCATAGTCCATATCTTTAGGAAGATTTAGGAGGAATCAGACACCGATGTCACAAGAAAAAATTTCAGCCAAGGTCTTATTTGCAATCTTTGCAACAGGGATCCTTTCCTTTTGCGGGGTGGCTGGAGAAACTGCCATGAATATCACCTTCCCAATATTGATGAAGGAATTTGAGATCAATACCGCAACCGTCCAGTGGGTCACCACCATCTATCTTCTAGTCGTTGCCTGTGTAGTCCCCTTATCTGCCTACCTTAAGCGCTCTTTTAAAATGAAGTCCATCTTTTTAGTTGGAAATCTCCTATCTGTTTTAGGTGTTCTCATTGACTTCCTAGCTCCAAGTTTTGGCTTTGTGGTCTTGGGTCGATTGGTCCAAGGAATGGGGGTTGGTTTTGCCCTTCCTCTGATGTTTAATATCATTTTAGAGCAGGTCCCAAAACGCAAGATCGGTCTCATGATGGGAGTGGGGACCCTGATTACAGCTATCGCTCCCGCCATTGGTCCTACTGTCGGTGGTCTCTTGACAGCTAACTTCGGCTGGCGCTCCATCTTTTTGGTTCAATTCCCGATCCTTCTAGCTTCGCTAGTTGCAGGACTTCGCTCCATTGAGCAAATCAGTAAAGTCAAACGAGAAACCCTTGATATCATGAGCCTTCTCGCCATTATTGCATCATTTTTAGGCTTGATTCTAGGCATTCACGGTCTCTCTGACCATGCTTTCTTTAGTTTTTCTGTCCTTGGTTGGCTGGTGATTGGGTTCTTGGGACTGGTTCTCTTAGTCTGGCGGTCCAATCAGTTGGAGAATCCCATTATCAACCTTGCCATCTTAAAGAACCATCTCCTCACTGGCCATGTTCTTGCCTTTTTCACTTTCCAATTAGGTTCTCTGGCCATGAGTTTCCTCTTGCCCAATTATATCCAGTTGGTCAACCACTCTAACACCACACTTGCAGCTTTGATGCTGCTTCCAGGAGCCATCATCGGAGCTGGCTTTGCTCCTTTCTCCGGTCTCATTCTAGATAAACTAGGCGCCCGCAGACCAATTCTCCTTGGAGCTGTTTTGATCCTTCTGGCTCATTTCTTCTTCACACTCTTTGGCTTGAAGTTATCAAATGTCTTGATTCTTGTCTTTTACATGATCTTCATGACCGGTATGGGGCTTGCCTTTGGCAATATCATGACCAACGGACAAAAACAACTCTCTCTGGAAGAGCAACCTGATGCGAACGCGATTTTTAACACCTTGCAACAATTTGCAGGCGCTGTCGGAACAACCCTAGCTTCGCTGATCGTTGCCATGAGCCAAGCTAATCAAAAGATGGACTTCACCCAAGCCACTGCTAAAGGAAGCCGCAACGGTTTTATGGTCTTATTTGCCTTAGGCATCTTCCAACTGCTTCTCTTATTTTGGGTTGTGGGGAAAGAACAAGATACGAATTAATTTTTCTCATCAGAAAACAGCAATTTGCTGTTTTTTTGTTATCCTTTCCGCACTCGCGTTAGAATACCATCAGGATCCTCAAAGGTAAAATCACTTCTGCTAAATAAATCTTGCTAGAATAGGCGTATGACCTATTCTTTCTTTTTGCTTGCAATGCCAAAGATTATAACTTAAATTTCATTAAATTGTCGAACTTTTATCATTTGAGTTAAAATCCTTGCTTTCTTATTGTATTTTATTTATAATCATTCTAAATAAGATAAAGGAGACATTGTATGACTGAAATGAAACATGGAGTAGATGAATCATTTAACGACCGCTTGAATATCTTGAGAGCCGCTGTTCTCGGGGCCAATGATGGGATTATTTCTATTGCTGGGGTGGTGATTGGGGTAGCCAGTGCCACACCAAACATCTGGATCATTTTCCTATCTGGCTTGTCGGCGATTCTGGCAGGTGCCTTTTCGATGGCGGGCGGTGAGTATGTCTCTGTTTCCACACAAAAAGACACGGAAGAAGCCGCTGTGAACCGCGAACAAGCCTTGTTGGATCGCGATCCAAAGTTAGCGAGAGAATCTCTCTACCACGCTTACCTTCAAAATGGAGAATGCGAAACTTCCGCAAAGATTTTGACAGAACGGGCCTTTATGAAACATCCACTCAAAGCCCTGGTCGAAGAGAAATATGGTATCGAATATGAGGAGTTTACTAATCCTTGGCATGCTGCTGCATCTAGCTTTCTTGCTTTTTCGGTTGGTTCCCTTCCTCCAATGCTCTCTATTATTCTCTTTCCAACTGCCTATCGCATCCCGGTGACGGTCTTCGTTGTTGGACTATCCTTGATCTTCACTGGCTATACCAGTGCAAAACTGGGAAAAGCACCAACCAAGCCAGCCATGCTTCGCAACCTCATCATTGGCCTTCTCACCATGGGTGTGACTTACTTCTTCGGACAACTCTTTAGTATCTAAAAAGCTGAGACTTCTGTCTCAGCTTTTCTTATGCTTCTAATAAGGCTTGTGCTTGTTTTTCCAGTCCTGCGACCGCTTCATCTGTCAAGACTAATTCACCTGTTTCCCAAGCTTCTGGGTTAACGGTTGTTCCAGTAAACTCTCCAACCACTTGAGTCCGAACGAAAGGCAAGAGCGCTTGGTAAGCCGCAAACATTGGTTCGTGTCCGGCATTGGCTACTGAAGAAACCGTTACGATCTTATCTTGAAGGGCAGATGGACCACGAGTTTCTGACAGGTCAAGGGCACGGCTAAGCCAGTCGATTAGGTTTTTCACTACACCTGGAATAGCAAAGTTATAGACTGGCGAGAAGATCCAGATGGCATCCGCAGCAAGAACCGCATCACGCGCTGCCTGCACAGCTGGTAGGGTTGGTGTTTCCAAATCTTGGTTCATCATTGGAATGTCCTTGTAGTCCAAGTAAGTCACCGTTGCTTTTCCTTCCAGAAGACTTTCTGCTTTCTTAGCCATTTGGTGGTTAAAAGATCCTTGACGAAGGGATCCGACAATAAATAAAATGTTTTTCATAGTTGTTTCCTCTTTCTGTTGTAAGATTATTTATTACAATAGCTATTATACAGGATCACAATGTAATGTCAAGGATTACAACTCGTATTTTTAAACTTCTATTCCAGTTCACTAGGTGAGGGGCAAGAGGAGTGAGAAAAAAAGGTTGGATAAAAGTTTCCAACCTTCAATAAATCATAACCGTATAAATCTGTAGAGGATCAAGATCCAAAAATAACGAACTCCTGACGATCTTTACAATCCATTTTAGAACTACTTTTTTCTCAGCAAGTCAATTCTCAATCCCAAAATTCTGTTCTCGCTACTACTCCTCGTTAGACGAATCCGTAGCCAACATTTTTTTGATGGATTCGCAGGATAAATCTGTCATTTCAGCAATCATCTCGATACTCATCCCCTTCAAAGATAGTTTTTGAATCAGAGACTGCTGACCAGCTTGAACTCCCAACTCCATGCCTTCTTGTCTGCCTTGTTCCAATCCCTGTTCGAGACCACGCTCGAGTCCTTGTTCAAGACCTTGTTCGAGTCCCTGTTCAAGACCTTGTTCAAGACCTTGTTCGAGTCCCTGTTCAAGACCTTTTTTCAACCCTTTCTGAAAACCGGCTTCCAGTTGTTCTTTCCGAAAGGTATCCATGCTCATTTCCCAATTTTCTCTGATACGAATCCGTTCATCAATCATTTCTTTTTCCTCCCTTGTCCAATTTGATGGGATTAGGAGTGATTCTGCCTGCTCGATCACTTGATCTGGTTGATGACTGAATGGGCGATTACCAAAAAATTCAAGCCATTGTCTCCAGTGAGCATTCAACTCCGTATCTCTACTTTCATTATACTTATCCAACTCTAAAAAGGCAACCTTTAACATATTGTGCGCTACTCCATCCTTTCGAGAACTATAAAGAGGTGTCCCATCTACTGTATGGCGCATTTCATAGACATTGACGGGTGAATCTAAATGAGGAAAAATACTTCGCTCCAGGATAGCGATCCCATAGACCGGCTCCAGCTCCTGGTACATAGAATGGGTTGCCCCTTTCTTTCGCTTGCGTTGGACATTTTCTACCAGTTGATTGGCTAAATAATAGTGGAAACGATTCAAGAAATACTCTTGCTTCAAAACTTGAATCTCAATGATCACTTCAAGCCCACTATCTAGTCTTGCTCTCACATCAACGGATGTTTCAAAAGGAAGATCTCCTAAAAACCCCTGCTCATGGATCTGGTCTCCTTCTAAAATCTCAACGGACTCTACTGGCAGATCCAATACTTCGCGGATAAACTTTGCTGTCACCTCCGGCAGGCTAAAAATCTTTTTTGCCATTAAATCCAAGGTGGGCGATACATACTCGTGTCGTTTCTTCATAGCAACCTCCAATGATTTCGTGTAGGGAATCCCCTCACTTATACCATTCGAAAAAATTGCAGAAAAAAGGGAGTGGGAAAGAACTCTGACTAGTTAAAAAGAGTTCGTTTTCCCACCCCCGCACAAGTTGATTAGGTTATCTTTGGAGCTTAAAAAGCGAACAAAGATACCAATCAACCACTGCGTCATACTTTTATGCATATTATACATCGAAGGGTGAACAAATTGTGCCCAGCCCTCACTTTTATGCATGCTCCAAACCTTTTCGTGTATTTTCTTTGATGGTTTCGGCTGAATGGAGTAATTTTTCTTTTTCTTCTTCTGTCAAATGCAAATCCAATCGTTCAAGAATTCCTTTTCGACCTACGATCGCTGGATAGCCAAGATAGGTTCCATATTCTGGACGATAGTTAGACACTGGCATTTCCTCGTGGCTATCATTGATCACAGCTTCTGCTAAGCGTTGGGCTGCCGCAGCAATCCCAAAGTTGGTATAGAATTTACCAAAGAAAACCGTGTGTCCACCGCGCAAGGACTCGTAGTTGATGGCGTCAAGCTCTTCTTGAGAGAAGAGATCGGTAATAGCATGTCCCTTAACACGGACCTGACTCCAAGCGACAAATTGAGAATTCCCATGCTCACCAAGGTTATAGCCTGATACACTAGCAGGAGAAACCTGCAAACGATCAGCGACTGCACGCTTCATCCGAGCTGTATCAAGTAACGTCCCTGTCCCAATCACCTGCTCTTTTGGAAGGCCGGTATATTGTTGATAGAGTTGAGTGACTGCATCGACCGGATTGGTCACGACCAATAAGACCCCGCTAAAGCCAGAAGCCTTCAAATCACGCGCTACTTGCACCACTTGCTTACTGGTAAAGGGAAGCTCCGCAAAACGGTCATCTGTGTTATTGGCCTGCAACTCGATATTTCCAAGAGTCGACACCACGACATCCGCATCTTCTAAAGCCGCGTAGTCATTGACCGTGATATGAACCGGATACCCCGTATTAGCAACCGTATCACAGAAATCCAAGGCATCTGCCTTGACCTTTTTCTCATTGGTATCAATCAAGACCAAGTGATCACAGGTGTGTTTCAAAATCATGCTGTGGGCCAAGGTCGCACCCACATGCCCCAAACCAATAATACCAATTTTTCTTGTCATCAGAATCCTCTTTTCTAGTATCGATCACACTGTTGGTGAGGATCGCTCTTTGTTGACTCTATTCTACCACAATTCTAGAAAAGAAGATTGAAAAAATGGGAAAATTTTCAAGTTTTTTCAAAAAGAAAAGAGGCAGTGCCTCTTTTAACAACTCAGGAAAGAAGAGTCTCAATTTCTTCAATGGTCAAACCTGTCATCTCTGAGATAAGATCAGGTGTCATTCCTCGTGAGACCATCTCGCATATCAACTGTTTACGACCTTGTTCCAGACCACGTTCCAGACCACGTTCCAATCCTTGTACTAAACCTTCTTCGCGTGCTTCGTCTATCGCTGTCTCCAGGGTCATATCATAATTTTCTTGAATACGAATCCGCTCGTCTATCATGGTCTTCTCCTCCTTGGTCCAGCTAGATGAATCTAATAATGAATCTGCGTGGGCAACGGCCTGACTGGGAGCTTTTGTGAAGGGAAGATTCCCAAAAAACTCCAACCACTGTCTGCCTGCATCAGTCAGGTTCTCATCTTTATTATACTTGTCTAGCTCTAAAAAGGCAACCTGCAGAAGATTTTGGTGCTTGCCATTTTTATAATAGGCCTTGAGTCGCTTGCCGGACCGGCTATTGGTCAGCCAATATTTATTGATGGCGGCCTCTTCGTCCAGTAAGAGCGACTTCTCCAAAATCGCAATCCCATAGACTGGCTCCATCTGCTCATACATCTTATGTGTCTGGCCTTGCTGGCGCAGTTTTTGCACATTTTCCACCAGCTGATTGGCCAAATAGTAATGGAACCGATTCAAGAAATACTGCTGCTTGCGAATCTGGATCTCGATAATCACCTCAGTCCCGTCGTGGAGCTTGGCTCTCACATCCACCGCAGTGGAGAACAAGTCATTCTCCTCATAGGCCATGCTGTGGGGCTGGCTTCCCTCCACAATCTGAGCGTCCGCCACATCTAGCTCCAAAATGTCCCGAATAAATGCTGCAGTCACCTCCGGCAAACTAAAAATCTTCTTAGCCATGATATCCAAGGTCGGCGATACATGCGCGTGTCTTTTCTGCATCCCTGCTCCTTTTCGATAAAAAATAGAGGGAAGGTCCCTCTACTTCTATCATTCGAAAAAAATTTGGGGAATAAGAAGCATCTTATTTTGTCGCATTTTTTAAAGCTTGTTGAAGTTCTTCATCAACCGCATAGACGTATAGCCCGTTAACTCCACGGGTGAGCAAAACATTTAACTCATTTCGCAATAATGTTTCTCCGTAATTAATCATTTCACCTGATTCAAGTTTTCTGTTTTGAACAGCACTTTTATTTTTGCTTTCACTTATATCAAAAATAATTTTCCCGTCTCTATATTTGACAGATGGGCCAATGATAACTCCCACATAATTTAGATCAAATCCCTGAACGGTAAACGTTGAGCCAATTTCATGAATCGTTTGAGACTGCTCTATCCAGGATAAATGTTTAGATTCTTTTTCTTTTGCAAGTTGTCTGTTCCATGGACAAGACCAGTCTCCGATACGGACACACCAATAGTCAGAATCCTTTGGTTTTGATTGACTACTGTATTCCCAATCATAGGTTGCTGTTAAGCGTGAAATCCCTAAACTCTGATTATCATTTTTTTCCATGATTGCACTTTGAAGTTCCTCAGGAGAGTCAAAAACTCTAATATCATAATCATTATCAATTGGAACCTCATTCACAACTCCAGTATCAATCAAGTTTCTTATCCACTCAACTGTTTCTTTTGTTGCATGGATACGCATTTGGTTATGTAGCGTAATGAGATTTCCTTTTAAATTGGCTTCATGTTCCAATTTCAAGAAAGCATCATCTGTCCATATTTGGGATTTATTCATGATCTGATTTTCATCATAAACAAGAACTACTACTTTGGATTTAGCGAGCAAATCATTTAAATGATTCCCACCTAAATAGGCTTGATTTTTTGCAGTCAATAACAAGTGACCTTCATCAACCACTACAATTCCAGCATCAGTTTTTTCTTTTTTCAGAGCATTTAAAAATTGAGTTGGTTTCATCACAACATTAATATTTGATCCACTCTTCCATTCCAATTTTTTCTCAATTTCTTGGTAAACACTGAGTTGATCATCATGATTCACAACCAAATTAATATCATTGTTCTCACGAATCATCTGAATATCTTCAGAATTCAACAAATCATCGATGAGGGAACTCATCAAAACCGTTTTCCCTGCACCAGCATCACCCTTTACTAAAATTAGAACTCCTGTTTCATTTTTACTAATGACAGATGTAATTTTGAGCAATATTTCATTTTTGGCCTTCACTTGTTCATCTGTTAACTTGTGAAATGGAGAAGATTTAAATATCGCTGAATTTCGAATAAAACTTTCTGCTGGGAATAAATAATGGTTTTTCCGATTTAGGGTTCTCCATATCTTTGAGAAAATCTCGTCTAACTCTTCAGAAGTATAATATTTGTTTTGAGGATTTCCTCTTCTATTCTGAACCCTTTCAACTTGGTCAACACTTGATAAGTAAAGCATTAACCTATTCTCAATATCCAAGGTCAAAGATTTATTGAAATGGTTATGCCCAATAACAAACATTTTAGAGGTTTTAGATTGTTCAAATTGTCGCCAATCTTCTCGGTCCTTCTTTATATCATCTGATAGGTGCTGATTTGTTCTACGAATGATATCTGTTGTTTCTCCGACATAAACACTATACTTGTTTTTATTCTCATCGTTTACGATGTATACAGTTGGATAATCAAAGATAAGCTTAGAATGTTTCGGAGCAATCGTTTCTTTTAATTGATCAAATGTTCGATTTGAATAATCGATTTCTATAACTACGGGTGATTGAATGTCGCTCATTTTTTCTCCAAGTCCGTATATTTTTTATTATTTCCCTTGCTTAATTCTACAGGATATTTTTTTGCATTTATATCAATTTTCTCTTTTATAATTTTTTCTACATCCAGATTCAAATTATCTGCTAACATTAAAGAATACATAAAAACATCCGCAAGTTCTTCTTTGATTTCTTTTAATGACTTTTCAACTACTTCCTCTGATTGTTTCCACTGAAATAGTTCTAACAATTCGCTCGCTTCTAGTGAAATCGAAATGGCCAAATCTTTTTCATTATGAAACTTTCTCCAGTCACGTTCATCTCTAAATTGATTAATTAAGTCGATTAATTCTTTCATCCGTCTATCCTTTTCCTGTACATAATCTCCTATTATTATAGCATGTTTGGGAAAGAAATTAACGCTTTCAAAGCATTTTGTTGGGAATTGGCGCAAAAAAACGAACCTGGTCTGGTCCGTTTTTTTTTTAATCTAATTGAATCCCTTTTTCTGCTAGGTTATCTAGGCATTCTTGGAGGTAAGTGTCCTGATGCTCAGGATAGATCGGCGTGGTTAAAGCTTCCTCTTTCAGCTCTGGGTAAGCTGGGCAGGTTTTGCCTCGATAGGTCGGCTCCCACCACTCTGGACTGACCTTGTAGCCACGAGCGGTCATCTCCTCCATGATCAGGCGGTGATAGGCATAGAGGCGATAGGGCGAGTAGTCAAAGACATAGTTGACCGTCGCGTGCTTCTTGCCCCAGCCATTACCTCGAAGGGCGCAGCATTCCCGGTGTTGGCCTAGAAGCTGGGGTCGAGGGAGTTTGGGAATCAAGTCTTGGTGCCACAGTCTCATCTATTGACCTCCTAGTAGTGTTGACTCTTGCAAGTAGCGATTGGGATAACGCTCAAGGAGCGTCTGGATCCCCTTGATGAGATCCTCTTGGCTAGCTTGCCCATGCTGGTATTTCTCAAGTAGCAACATAAAGTCTGCCTTTTCCTCAGCAGTCGCCTGCTTTTTGAAATAGCCCCAGATATGCTGGAAGGCATTGGAGACCTGACCACGATTTTCCGGCAAGGCTAACGCTTGCTGGATCAGGTCCTCGACGTGGCTGACCTCCACCTGGTCTTGCTTGAGGTATTCCCGGATCTCCTTGTAAATGTTGCTGGAATGGCTCAGCACCAGGTACTTATTTTTCGCCCATAGGACTTGGCAGTGATGTTTTTGATCCACTCGTGTCTCCTTTTGATCTTCTCGGTTAATAGTCCTCCCATTATACCATGGAAATGAGTGAAGTTATAAAAAAGAGGCTGGGACAAAAGTCCTGGCCTCTCAATTGTTTTTGGATTGTCGAGCAAGACGCAGTGGTTGAGTGGGCTCTACTACGCTGATTGCATCAGCTTTTGCAGCCCTTCTCAACTGTGCGGAGGTGGGACGACGAAATCGAATTCTAACGAATTACCAATTTCTGTCCCACTCTCTCTTTCATTGATTACAAGGCTGTGATGGCTGTGATCAAACCAAAGATGATCCCTGGTGCATTGGCTGCAGCAAGTGGAATATCGCGTTCTTTTTTGAAGAGTCCGTAGTAAACCCAAAGGCTACAGTTGATGGCTGCGACAAGAGGTTGAACAAAGTTCCCTTTGTGACCAGCGAGGTTATCCATGATTTGTGGGAAGTAAGACACGTACATCATCACAGACATAAAGGTCGCAACCCAACCGAGAATTTTCATTTGTTTTTCATTCATTTTGAAACTACCATTTCCTTTTCTTTTTTTAAAGTATGCACTATTCTACCTTTTGTCCTTTACAAATTCAAGTCTTTTTTTCAAATGTTACCGAACTGTAAAGTGTCACAATCTTGTGATTTTGCAGGAAGATGGATTTCTCTTCGAGAGAGTCTTCTCTCTAGTTTCCATTTTTGACACATTGTCTAATTTTGTGCGAATGTAATCACTTTCATCTTGCATAGCATGCAAATTAATTGCATTTTCTTCCTACTTATGCTATTTTGATACACGGAGGTAAAATTTTATGAATAAACAAAAAATCAACCAAATCGTTGGCTCGATCGGTGCCTTTATTGGGATTATCGTTTTCATTGCCTACATCCCACAAATTATTGCTAATTTACAGGGAAATAAGGCCCAACCTTTCCAACCCTTGTCAGCTGCTATTTCTTGCTTGATCTGGGTCATTTATGGTTGGACAAAGGAACCTAAAAAAGACTGGATTTTGATCATTCCAAATTCAGCAGGTGTCATCCTAGGGGGATTGACTTTCCTTACATCACTTTAATAGAAATCGATCAAAGACTGAACTCGACTGGTTCAGTCTTTTTTGTGTATCCCTTTGAAAAACAAAAACAATCGCAGTCGGTTTTCACAGAAAAGGCTCGCCATAAGCGAGCTTAAAAAAATTGATAATTCTTTTCTTTGAATAACCTTAGCTGGACTATTGTGCAAAAATATCAAAATGATTTCTGATTATTATTTAAAGTATATTGAAACTTTCCGCTGTGAGAAAAGTGCCTGAAACATAATTGTTTCAGGCACTCGGAATTATTGAGACCTTAGGCTCAATAATTAGTCATGGAACTTCATAGAAGTTCCATGACGTCCGTACTCACCTAAGGAAAGTTTCTAATTTGATTCAAGCTTCTTTTTCTTATATCTGCACAATCTTACGATAGCTCCGAGAGGTGATCCAAAAGACGATCAGGTAGGTGATGAGAAAGACGGCGCAGACGCTGAGGGTCACGACGAGGACTTGGCCACTATTGATGACACCGAGGACTTTGAGAATGAGGCGGATCATATGGTAGGCAAAGGCCAGATGGATAAAGGCAAAGATGAGAGGGAGGAAAAAGACAGTCCGCACTTGACGGTTGATGGTCCGTTTGACCTCGTGTTCATCGAGCCCCACCTGTTGGAGGATGATGAAGCGGTCACGGTCTTCATAGCCTTCTGAGATTTGCTTGTAGTAGATCACGATAACTGTTCCGACCATAAAGATCAGTGACAAGAAAATTCCGATAAAGAAGATGCCACCAAAGAGGCTATTCAACTCTGCCACATCATTGGCTCGGTTGCCTCCATAGATGAATGTTCCTTGGCCCTGTTGGCTGCTCAATTCATCGATCATCTTGTCATAGCTAGTTGCTAGCTTGAGTTGCTGGTCTTCATCGACATTGACATTGAAACCACCATAGATATTGGTATAGATGGCAAGATTTGGAAACTGGGCGACAAAGGTTGAGAGGTCAGGTACGATTAGGTAATTGAAATCCTCTGTCAGCATATTAAACTGGTTTGGCACATGATCGGTGATAAAATCCTTGCTCACCTCTTCTTTGACTTGGAAGTCTTGCCCGTTGATAGTGAACTGCTTTTGCCCCTTAAGAGCCTCGTTATGGGCAAAGAGAACAACTTGGTTGCCTGTCAGATCAACTTGTTCGCCTGTCATGTGTTCATAACTAGCTGCATCAAAGACCATAAAGACGGTTTTAGGAGTGACGCTGCGTTCATCAGCTGGATAGACGGTCAAGTCTGTGCCCTTTTGTGATTTAACCCCAAAGTTGGCATAGATCATCAGGTCCCGATTCTTGATCTCGAGATGGTGCTCAGAGGCAAATTCATCAAATTTCTGATTGATCTGCTCCAGCTCAACCCCTTTTCCTTGGACAGAGAAATCATGAGGCGCCATGATTTTCTTGACCATTTCGCTACCGACATAGATGTTGGTGGCTGCAGAGATGGTTACTAGCACCATGGTCGAGAGGATGGCAATGGTCGCAAGCCCCACTGCATTTTTCTTCATGCGATAGATGAGGTTAGAGACCGAGATCATATTGTTGGGCTGGTAATAGTAGCTCTTCTTTTTCTTAAGCAGATGCAAGAAGACGGTGATCCCAGCATTAAAGAGCAGGTAGGTTCCGATCATGACCAGGATAACGGCTAGAAAGAAGGTCACAAGCGCAATAATGGGGTCTTTGACAGACACAGCTAGGTAGTAGCCAAAAGCAAGAGCTGCTAAGCCCAGGATGGTTTGAGGCCACAAAAAGCTGGCTTTCTTTTCGCCACTAGATTTCTCACGCGTCAACTGCAGGGCATTTAAACGGAGAATGCGCCAAGCATTGAGAAGAATCAAAAGTCCAAAGATGAGACCAAAGGTGACAAAGACCAAGATGACAATCCCAGGTTGGAAGGTAGATACTAGCTGGACCTTCATCTTCATGAGTTTCAAGAGAAAGGCAAAGATCAGCTTGTCAAAGAGGGCTCCAATCAAGACTCCGGCTGAGATGGTTAGAAAGCCAAACATCAAGAGTTCCTTGAAGATCATGCTGATAAGATGGCGTTTCTCAAGGCCTAGCATGCTGTAGATGCCCAGCTCCTTGGAGCGATTTTTCATGACGAAGCTATTGGCATAGAGCACGATGATGGCCCCCGCTGCATTGACCACAAACAGTCCCAAGACGAGGGTAAAGATCATGGAATCGCCCCCTCGAAGCTCGGAAATGTGGGGATTAAAGGTCAGGGAGTCAAAGAGATAAGCGATGGTCACTGCGAGAATGACTGCAATCGCAAAGGGATAATAGAGCTTGCGGTTCTTGATCAGATTAGAGCAAGCTAATTTAGTGGTTAATCGAAACATCTACTCCACCTCACTTGCCATGATCGTCAGAGTATCTGAGATTTCTTGGAACATCTGACGCTCTGTCTTTTCCCCGCGGAAGATCTGGTTGTAAAGAATCCCATCCTTGATAAAGAGCACGCGCTTGGCCCTCGCTGCTGCTGCGGTTGAGTGGGTCACCATGAGAATGGTTTGGCCCATGGTATTGATATCTTCAAAGA
Organism: Streptococcus sp. S5; assembly: GCF_034134805.1. Lineage (NCBI taxonomy): Bacteria > Bacillati > Bacillota > Bacilli > Lactobacillales > Streptococcaceae > Streptococcus > Streptococcus lingualis. The sequence goes on from NZ_CP139419.1 coordinate 1,596,060, forward strand.
CATCCAGCAAAGCAGCCGAAGACTTGGAATCCAGCGCCCCTGTTGGCTCATCCGCAAGGAGGATTTCAGGGGAGGTGATGATGGCCCGTGCTACGGCTACCCGTTGTTTTTGCCCACCAGAGATTTCGTAGGGATATTTTTCAAGCAGTTGGTGAATGCCCAACTCCCGACTGACGCTATCCACCTTGCTCATCATTTCCTTGACTGGTCTGCGAGAAAGGACTAGAGGGAGAAGGATATTGTCCTTGACAGACAAGGTATCAAGCAGATTGAAGTCTTGAAAGACAAAGCCAAGTTTTTCCCGGCGGAAGCTGGACGCGTCTTTGTTCTTGATGGTTGAGGTGTCCGTGCCATTGAGGTAGACCCGTCCTTCGGTTGGCTGGTCCAGCATGGCTAGGATATTGAGGAGGGTGGATTTCCCGGATCCTGATTCCCCCATGATAGCGACGTATTCCCCTTTTTCAACAGTGAAGTGAATATCTTTTAGAGCTTCGACCTGCGTTCCTTGAAAGCGGGTTTTGTAGATTTTTTTGATATGTTGAACGTCTAGTAATGACATACTTTTCTCCTTTTACTAGTAGATCAAGAAAAATTCTTGGGTTTGTTGCAGGACTTGGAGACCAAATTCCGTCTTTTCCAGATCGGTTTGGTTATTTGGTTTCTCAGTCTTTTTGGGTTGTTTCATCCATTTCAAGAGTTTCATTTTCTTGACCTCCTTCATTTGATGAGACTATTGTATAAAAAATAAAAGGCGGCTACCATAACCTAACCTTTCATTTTGACCTTTATTTCTTACATTTTTGTAAGATGGGGAAATCTTAATCCATGACCAACTTCTTCTCTTCAAAGTGAATGGCAACAGTCGTGCCTTGGCCGACCTCTGAATGGAGGGTGATCCTGTGGCCCAATTGCTCTGCGATTTTCTTAGATAGATAGAGTCCCAGCCCTGAGGATTGCTGGGTCAGGTGGCCATTATAGCCGGAGAAGCCCCGCTCAAAGACGCGAAGGACATCGCTATTTTTGATCCCAATCCCGCTATCTTTTATATAGAGAGTCTGGTCTTTAAAATAGATTTCAATTCCACCGGTGCTGGTGTACTTGAGGCTATTGGACAAGAGCTGCTCGATGATGACCAGGAGCCACTTGCGATCGGTGATGACCTCCTGCTCCAAATCATGCAGATCCACGGTCAAGTTCTTTTGGATAAAAAAGAGGGCATACTTGCGGACTACTTCTTTGACCAAATCTTCTACCGACACGCGCCTCAAGACCAGATCATCATGAAAACTCTCTAGTCGCAGGTACTGCAAAACCAGATTGGCATAGGAGTCAATCTTAAAAAGCTCCTGCTCCATCTGCTGCTTGACAATGGGTGTCTCGACATCTTGCACCAAGAGCTGGCTGGCCGCAATGGGCGTCTTAATCTGGTGAACCCAGAGGGTATAGTAATCCATCAGGTCATTGAACTTGGCCTGGGCTGTCTTTCCTTCTTCCAGGCGCGCCTGCTGTTCTTCCCTGTATTTTTCATAAAGGAGGTGTTCCAGTGGTGAGGCAACCTCAACTTCCTCATATAGTGCGGCTTTGCGGTAGTCCCGAAAGGTCATGGCGAAATCCCAGATCAAGATACAAAGAGTAAAAAAGCCTAGCACCAGGGTCGCATAGAGGAAAACCGTCCCTGTCTCTGGAAAGAGATAGGCAAAGACCAAATCGACGATCAAAAAGATGACCAATAGATAGAGCAGGCGCCTGCGGGATACCACATACTGCCAGAAGATCGTTCCAAATTTATTCATGGGTCAACCCGTAACCGATGCCTTTCTTGGTTTCGATGAAATTTGACAAGCCAGCTTCTTCTAGTTTCTTACGAAGGCGGGCCACATTGACAGACAAGGTATTGTCATCAATAAAGAAGTCGCTATTCCAGAGCTCCTTCATCATGTCATCACGCGCCACGATACTGCCTGCATGCTCAAACAGGACACGCAGGATCTGAAATTCATTCTTGGTCAGCTTGATGACTTCCCCTTCATACACCAAGTCCGTAGACTTGAGATTGAGGATGGCTCCCCGGTGCTCCAGCAGATTTTGATCTGTCCCAAATTCGTAAGAGCGGCGCAAGAGTCCTTGAACCTTGGCAAGGAGGACATTTTGGTCAAAAGGCTTGGTAACAAAGTCGTCTCCACCCATATTGATGGCCATGACAATATCCATGGCTTGATCCCGTGAAGAAAGAAACATGATCGGAACCTTTGAAACCTTGCGAATCTCCTGGCACCAGTGGTAACCATTGTAGAGAGGCAGGCCAATATCCATGAGGATCAAGTGGGGGTCACTTTCGACAAAGATCCCGAGGACATCCATAAAGTCCTCTACTGCGACCACTTCATAGCCCCATTGTTCCAATAATTGTTTGACTTGTTGGCGGATAATTTCATCGTCTTCCACTAAGAGAATTTTATGCATGGCTTTCTTTCCTTCTTATTTTCTTCTTCCTATTATAACAGATTAAACAGCAGAGAAAAAGGCTGTTTCAGAGGGAAAGAAGAGCTGGCCTCTACTTTCTTGATAGGAGGCGCTTTTTCTACATCCATTTTTGTGCTATACTGAAAGAAATAAGACACGGGAGGCACAGATGTCGACTATTTTTGATTACCTAAAAGAAGTGACCTACGATTCCATTTATGACCGCCCCTTCAAAGAACTGGATGTTCTCGCATTGACAGAGCTAACCTATCTGCCCTTTGGACACATTGTGCCTCAAGGAGATACAACAGGAATTCCAGTGCGCCTGTCTGATGCGATGGAACTGATCAATCGGACTACCGATTTTATCGTGAGTAACCAGCACCTCCAATTAGTCGATGACTTGGCTACTTCAAAGCGCTTTAAGAACATCAAACTCCTTAACTATGTCGATGAGTACGATCCCGATGTCCAAAAACAGTTTGCAGCCATGACCTATCGGCTTAGTCTGGATGTGTATTTGGTCGTTTTCAGAGGGACGGATGACACCTTGATCGGCTGGAAGGAAGACTTCCACATGACCTATATGGACCATGTCCCAGCCCAGAAGCGCGCTGCCAGCTACCTGCAAAACGTCATGAAGGAATTTCCGAAAGGACGTTTCATAGTAGCCGGTCACTCCAAAGGGGGAAATCTTGCAACCTATGCCTGCTCGTATCTACCTGATTCCTTATTTGAACGGGTCGACACGATCTACAGCTACGATGCTCCTGGCCTCAACAAGGCCATTATCGAAACCGAAGGCTACCAGCGCACGTCCCCATACATTCGTCGCTTTGTCCCTCAGGGATCCATCGTTGGCATGATGTTGGAAGTGCCAGAACCGACGACCATTGTCAAAAGTCACGCCTTGGGTGGCTTTGCCCAGCACGATGCCTTTACTTGGGAAATCAAGGACTACAGCTTTGTGACTGTTTCTGAAACCAGTCCCGATAGCCAGCAGACCGACCTGACCTTGAAGCAATGGGTTCGCGAAACATCGGCAGAGGAGCGCAAGAAGTTTTTTGACACCTTTTTTGGCATTTTTCTGGATGCCGGCATCACTTCCATCAATGATCTAACCGATCTCAAACAGCTAGCTAAGGCCAAAGAAATCCTCCAAAATGCCCAGGATCTGGATCCAACCGAACGGGAAATGCTGGAACGCTTAGCCAAGCAGCTCATCGACACTCGCTTTCAAGCTTGGAAAAAATGGCAAACGGTCCCCCGCATCCTGGTTCAAATGGCCGCATTTTTCAAGCGAAAAAAAGCAGTCGAGTCTACCTCTCCACTGCTCCTGGAGCACAAGGAGTGAGGCTCAACAACTGACCTCTAATATTCACTAGAACGCAAAAAGAGGCTGGGACAAAAGTCCTAGCCTCTCAATTATTTTTGGATTGTCGAGCAAGACGCAGTGGTTGAGTGGGCTCTACTACGCTGATTTCATCAGCTTTTACAGCCCTAGTCAACTGTGCGGAGGTGGGACGACGAAATCGAATTCTAACGAATTACCGATTTCTGTCCTACTCTCTTTTCTATTTTCTATTGGTTCTGAGGAGATGGAGCATCTGGTGTGCTTGCTTCTGTTACAGCTGAGCTTGCAGGCTCTGTTTCTGTCTCAGTGGTGGCAGGCCTGCTTCTTTCTGAAGCTGCTGCTTCTTTTTCCACCGGAGTTTCTGTAGCGACAGGCGTTTCAGCTGTAGAAGCTGGTTTCCCCGCTTCGTTTGCAGATGGCGCAGCTGCCAATTCTGCCTGGAAGGCTTGGATGGCCTGTAGTAAGGCTGCTTTATCACTCTTTGGATTAGACAATTGGTCAAAGAGAGCTTCTAAGCGATCAAATACAGCATCACTAGCTCCCTTTTCCACCAATTGTTGGTGTAGGGCCATCAATTGGTTATAGAGCTGTTGATAAAGAGCGACATCCCCAATTTGAGGCTCTTCCGTTTGCTTTTGTTTTTGCTTTTCAATGGTATCACTGATTTCGCGTAGAAGTGCTTCCCCACTTGTAATAGCCTTGTCTGGATCAGATTCTTTTCCAAGTTGAGCCAAGCCTGCTTCAAAAGCAGTTCGTTTGCCTTGGTCTTCGACTTGTGGCAAGAGCGACTGGATTTGCTCTAAGAGAGCTGTCAAAATCTTGTTCTGTTGACGGGCTTCTGTTGCCTTATCCAACTCTCCATACAAGCCTTTGAGGAAATCATAAACTGCTACGTTGTAGGATGGGGTTTGACTTCCTTTTTGATCCAAAACTGTTTTTTCAATAGGATAGGTTTGGCCTTTTTCTTGGGAGAAGAGCTGGTCAATAGCTTGCTTAGTTTGGTAGAGTTCCATAAAGTGAGACTTGGAATCCCAAGCTTCTTCAAAGGCTTGAGCTCGGTAGAGCTTCAAGGCTAGATCTGCTGCCTTGGTGCGGAGTTCTGGTGTCAAGCGCGCATCGCTCAAGCTTTGGTAGAAATACTTGAGGTAATCGACCGATGTCACACCCGTCCGATCTTGCATCTCCTGAACAGCTTCTAATAGCTTCCCTTCCTGCTCTAAACGCTTGCTGTCCTTGGCAGTATAGGCTTCCTGCAGTTGAGAGACCAACTCTTCCTTCTTCAATTGGAAGGCTTCTGTGTCTAGCAAGCGCACTTGTTCCAACAATTCTTGGTAACGACGATCCAAGGCTGTCTCTTCTTTTGGTTTGACCGCTTGGGTCGCATGAATGTACTGCTCATCAACCTGTTTGAGACTGGCTAGGTAGCCTTCCGTCGAATTGCTTGGGAAACTCTTGACATTTTCCAAGAAGTGGCCCAAGATCAGCTCAATCCGTCTTTGCTGCAATGGATCAGAAGCATATAGACTGCGACTTTCTGCTAAGAGCTGGTTGACCTTGTCCTCTACTGCTTTTTTGTCCAAGTCTCCTTTTTTATAAGGCGATTGAATGGTTGGAAGACGGTGGGCTAAGTAGTCTGCTAGACCTGCTGAGCGCACCTTGATGTAGTGGTTATGATCGCCATGCGGGATGACAAACTGACCATTTTCAATCTGAAGGCTATAAGGAGAAATCCCTGAACGAAGCGCTGTTGCATAGAGTTCATTGATAAAGTCTAGTTCAGGATTGCCAGTTTCAAGTGGGATCCGGACATGTTCCTTACGAACAGCATAAGGGTGGATGTGGGTCGGATCGTATTCTTGGTCTGGATTGTTAAAGACAAAGAAACCATTGGAAATCTTAATGGCCTCGCGAGGGACACCGTAGGTCTTGCTGATGTATTGGATCTTTTCCTCATCTGAGGCATCACGAGAATAGGTGGCAACATCATCTGTCAGTGGCTGACCCTTGTCTTCTTCTTTCTTACCAGCTAGAGTTGCCTCCGCTGCTGCAATCTCTTGAGGAGAGAGGTCCTTTTTATAGAAATAATGGGCATGGTTGCCATGAGCGACCATATAGCCTTCCTCGTCCTTGCTGATGACCTTGTCTGCGTGGAAGCCATGGTCGTGCTCCTCTTCGTGCTCGTGACTGTCTCCATGCTCGTGGTCATGATCAGGATCAGGATCAACTGGTTTTGTGCTTGGATTTGAAGGCAAGCTTGGATTTCCTTCGGTTGGACTACCAGTTCCTTGAGCACGAAGCAATTGGAATTGCCGCGCCAACTCACGTTCTAAAGGAGATAGGGAGCTGTATGGGATAAAGTGGAAATGATCCCCATGAGGGTAGACAATCCCTTGATCGGTCCACTTGGTAATCTTGCTTGGATCAAAGACAGAACCATCAGACTCCACATGACGAGAAGTTAGAGGGGCTTTCTGCAATTCTTCGATCAGACTGCTGAGAATTGGACTCGGTTTGGATGTGGACGGTGTAGAAGTCGTTGGTGTCACATGGGAATTGGTTGGACTTGGTGACACCTGGTTGCTAGCTTGTTTCCCTAGACTTGGAGATACCTGATCTGGAGTCCCTTGATTTTTGCTTGCTTCTGCACTTGGACTAGCTAGGTGTGAGTTCCCTGCTTGATGGCCGGCTTGACCACCTAAGACGGAGAGGGCTGCTGCTAACTCGCCAGCAGATAGGGCACTCTTTGGAATATAATGGAAATGGCCACCATGGGGCACAATAAAGCCGTCCCCTGTATCTGAAATGACATCTCCAGGGCTAAAGACATAACCATCGTCCGTACGGTAGCCACCAGCTGTATGGTTCTTAGCCGTCAGCATCTCAAGAGTCTTGCCTTCTTTCAGCGCTTGACTCGGTTGACGGAAGTCACGGGTCTTGCCTGACTTGTGCGAGGAGCTCGCTTGCACCGATCCCGTTTCCCCTTCTTCTTTTGCGCCTCCCTTTTGTTGTTGGGCGATCTCTTCGATCGAGCGCACATTAACCGTATGCTGGGCATCCTTTAAGTAGAGATAGTATTTCCCAGCGCGTTTGATAATATAGCCATCCTTGACCTTGCTCACGATATCCGCTTCTTGCAGCTGGTAAGTTGGATCCCGCAAAATCAACTCTTCACTAAAGATGGCATCAAATGGAACCTTGCCGCTGTAGTAATGAAAATGATCCCCATGAGAAGTGACAAAGCCTTCATCTGTAATCTTGATGACAATCTGCTCTGCCTGGGTCTTTTCCTTGGCATTGACCGCTTCGATGCTGTCTTCCTTTTTGCTGGTGGCAGACGATGACGATTTCTTGTCCGCTTGCAAATACTGAATCTGATTCTTTTTCTCTTCCTTGACTTGTGGTTGCTGACTGAGCGCATAGGCACAGAGTCCTAGCCCCAAGGTCGCTACCAATCCAATCGTTCCCTTTTTCTTCATTCTTTATTTACTCCTCTAATTCCTTGGCTAAAGTCGCCATATTTTCTTCTAAATTTTCTAATAGATCCTTATCATTTTTCGGATCAGCTTCCAGTGGATCCAAGACCTTGACACGCGCCCCTGTTGCCTTGGCAATACTATCTGCCACTTTTGACGACGTGTGCTTTTCCACAAAGATCGTTTTTACCTTGTAGTCTTTGACAAACTGCTGGATCTCCGCCAATTGCCGAGCGGTCGGTTCTTGCTCTGGGGAAATCCCTGCAATCCCTAACTGCTTAAGACCAAAGCGTTTAGCCAGGTAAGAAAAGGCCGTATGCTGGGTCACAAAAGTCTTTTGCTTGGCCTTGTCAAAGAGAGGCTGGCAGCGGGCTACCAGTTCCTCACAGCGCTTTTCAAGCTTTTGAGCATTGGCCTGATAGAGTTCCTTGTTCTTTGGATCGATCTCTCCCAAACGTTGGGCGATGATCTTTCCTTCCTCTGCGATTTTTACAGGATCCAACCAAGTATGCGGATCATACAAGTGCTTTGCTTCTTTTCCCTGACCAGCTTCGACATCCTCTAATCCAGCCACCTTATCAAGGGTCATTCCTTGGCTGCCTTCGATCACTCGCAACTTGGAACCTTGTAGGTTAGGATCTAAGCGGCCGGCCCAAGATTCCAGGGTCTGAGAATGATAGACAAATACATCCGCATCATAGATCTGGGCCACTTCCTTGGTTGAGGGTTCATAATCATGGATCCCTGCACCTGACTGAACCATCCAGATGTCATTTTGATCGCCAGAGATTTCCTTGACCAGGGCATAGATAGGATAAAAACTCGTGACAATTTTAAGACCTTTTTTAGAAGGGGGCTTGCCCGCATTTCCTTGACTTCCACAAGCTGTCAGCAGAAAGAAACCGAGAAACAAGAGTCCCAGAACCTTCATTCTTCTCCTATTCATCCTTCACCTCTTTTTCATTTTTATTAACTAGTTTATTAATCGGTTAATTAACTAGTTAATAATACTGCTAATCATTTGCTTTGTCAAGTCTTTTTTACATTTTTTTCCATTTAATGTTAGGAACTAGCATTCTGCAAATAGATAGCTGCCTTTTAGACAGTAAAAAAGTTTGAGACAAAGATGTCTCAAACTTTTTATTGACGGTAGAAATATTGATCAGCTGGATAGTTTCCTGCAGATTGAGTGACCACTAGACGTGGCTTGCTGGTATCAGACTGGTCTCCATCTGGATTTTGGAAACCGATTTTCAGAAGTCCAATCGCTGCACCAGTTTCACCCATCTTCATCTCAACATAAGGGATCTTGCTCTTCTTATCCGAGTCTGCAACAGCCTTGAGGCTACCTTGGCCCTTGACTTTTCCGTCTGCTTGGATGACGATTTCAGCCCCCTTGCCATTGCGCCAGGTTCCAGCTAAGCTTGAGAAGTCTCCTCCGTTAATGGCCGCAATATCCAAGTCTTTCTCTTTTTTCGGTTGTGGGTATGCTTTCCACCACTCTAGATGGTAATCACGGTAGGCCACGTCCCCAAAGAGAATCCGACGTTCTTGGGAAGCTACTCCATCAGGACCTGTCACACCTGCTGGGATCAAGTACAAGGTTTGCTCTTGCCCTTGGATCGCAGTCCCATTTGCCCCTGTGAAATAAACTTCATAATAGCCTTTTCGCTTCTTGGGCTCTTTTTCTTTATTGAACAAGTAACTTGCCCGAGTGCCTCCACTCCAGAAAGTCCAGCCAGTCTCCCCATTTACAATACTTGGAAAGGCATTGGTCTTGTTTTGGTAATATTCTTCTGGAGTATAGCCATAAAGTTTAAAACCGGAATCTGCGATTTCCTTTTCATAGGTATCATTGGAATAAGCACCTTCAAACGGTGAGAGACTGCCATCAAGGACAACATCATTTGGATCTGTCGATTTGAAAAAATCCTCCCGGTTGGCAAAGACCATCTCGTGGTCAGGATTTTTATCAGACATGGTCACCGTGATCAAAGGTTTCTTATCCGTCTTGTATTTAAAGACACGTACAGTGACTGTAAAGTCTGTATTGCCATCGGACTTTTTCATCTTGCCTGTCGAAACTTTATTAGCTCCTTCGACCTTCCAATCCGTACTAAATTCAGCAGATACCTTGCCATCAGCCGTTTGGTAAGCGATCTTCCAGGCTTTGCCTTTTTTCTCAATTTTGGCTTCATCTCGTTCATTGGAGACATAATCACCACTCAAGTCAATAGCTTTTTCTTTTGGCTTGGTGACCTTCTTGCTGGTCTGGTTAAATTCCTTTTGATGGTCTGGTTGGATGTTAGAACTAGAGTAGAGATAGACTCCACCGATCAGAACAGCTGCTCCGACTAGTCCCAGAATCGGCCCCAGGTATTTTTTCTTCCACTTAAGATTCATTTTACTACCTCCATGGAATAAGATCTATACACTAGTATACCCTAAATCGACAGTATAGTAAAATTCCCCTCTATGTAGTGGTTTTCTAGGTTTAAACTGACTAGTTATAGCAGAGATTACCTGTTTCTCAAAAATAATATTTTGTTTAACATTATTTTTTTATCGTTTTTCGATACTTTTTGTTGACTTATTTTTTATAAGGAGTATACTATAAGTGAAAAATAAATAAACTTCAAGGAGGCTTTCGATGAAAAACTCAAAAACCTTAAAAGATGTCATTGAAGTCTTAACGGCTTTCATTTACTTCTGTGGCTTTATGACCTTGGCAGCACTGGTCATCCACCTGCTTTCCCGGATGGGAGTGTTTAAGGAGATCGTTCAATCTGGACGCTTGTCCTTTGATATCAATGGTATCCAGCTCTTCCCCAAACATCCGCACCCCCTCTGGCAGTTGCTCTTTCCACTAGCCTCAAGCGCTATCTATATTTTTCTTCTCATCACCATTCGCAGCTTCCTCCAAAATCTCTACCAAGAAAAGATCTTTTCTCACTCCAACATTGATCTTTGCAACCGAGCTTGGAAGATTCTCTTGGTCTTGTCCTTTATGTCTGGTACACTTGAGACCAGCGGCAATGCTTATCTCCTTCCCTTCACCTTCCGATTGACCTTTAACACGGGACTTCTTCTTGCTGTCCCAATTGTCTGGGTCCTTGGCAAGATTTTAGAGAGAGGGATTGAGATTGCTGAAGAAAATGAGCTAACCATTTAAGGAGGTTGCCATGATTATCGTCAATCTAGATGTCATGCTAGCCAAGCGGAAAATGAAATCCAATGAGCTAGCCGACAAAATCGGCATCACCACAGCCAACCTCTCCATCCTCAAAACCGGCAAGGCCAAAGCCATCCGCTTCACCACCCTTGAAGCCATCTGCAAAGAACTCGACTGCCAGCCAGGAGATATCCTAGAATACCGGCCAGATGAATAGAAACTGTATTCGGAGGCTTTCCTTAGGTGAGGACGGACGGTAGCGAATCCCTTTGGGATTCCATACCTTAGATTTGAGCCCACTGTCTCAAATCTTCCGAGAGTCTGAAACAAAAATGTTTCAGACTCTTTTCTCACTGCGGAAGTCTCCGTTAACACCCATTACTAATAGGACTCATCTACCATCCTTGTAAAACTCAATGATGGAAACTATATCGACACAAGAAAAGCACTCCCGCGGGAGTGCTTTTTTATATATGTTTAACCAATAATGCTGCCATTTGGTACAGATGGATCAACGGTTAAGACCGTTAATTGATCTCCGTGTTCTGCGGAAAGAATCATGCCTTGGCTGACATATTTTTTCATCATCTTACGTGGTTTGAGGTTGGCCACAATTTGAAGTTTCTTGCCGACCAATTCTTGTTCGTTTGGATAGAATTGAGCTATACCTGAGAGGATTTGACGGTCTTCGCCATCTCCTGCATCTAGGCGGAAGCGAAGCAATTTGTCTGATCCTTCGACGCGTTCCACTTCTTTGACTTCTGCTACACGGATTTCAACCTTGTCAAAGTCTTCAAATTTGATCTCATCTTTTTCAGACTTGAGTTCCACTTCTTCTGGAATCCATTCTTTTTCTTGTGGTTTGCCAGCAGTCATTTGAGATTGGATGTAGGCAATTTCTTCTTCCATATCAAGACGTGGGAAGATTGGAGTTCCTTTAGCAACCACTGTGACATTTTCAGGGAAGCCTACTAGGGTCAAGTTTTCAAGATCGAAGTCCAAGCCCAAGCCAAGTTGTTCCATGATGGCATTTGAGGTGTTCATCATGAATGGTTGGATCAAGTGAGCCACGACACGAAGGCTAGCTGCTAAGTGAGCCATGACCGCTGCCAATTGTTCCTTGTCACCATCTTCTTTAGCGAGGACCCAAGGAGCAGTCTCATCGATGTACTTGTTAGTCCGAGAGATGATGTTCCATACGGCTTCCAAAGCACGTGGGTAATCAACCGCATTCATTTGCTTGTGGTATTCAGCGATGTTTTCTTCAACCACCTTAGCCAAATCTGCATCAAATGCGGTAACATTTTCGACATAAGCAGGAACTTGACCACCAAAGTATTTATTGATCATGGCGACCGTCCGGTTGAGGAGGTTTCCAAGGTCATTGGCCAATTCATAGTTGATGCGGGCCACGTAGTCTTCTGGTGTGAAAGTACCATCAGAACCAACTGGCAAACTACGCATGAGGTAGTAACGAAGTGGATCCAAGCCAAAGCGTTCCACCAACATTTCTGGGTAGATGACATTCCCTTTAGACTTAGACATCTTGCCGTCTTTCATGACAAACCAACCATGGGCAATCAAGCGTTCTGGCAATTTGATATCCAACATCATAAGAAGGATTGGCCAGTAGATGGAGTGGAAACGAAGGATGTCTTTTCCGACCATGTGGAAGACCGTTCCGTTCCAGAACTTATCAAAGCTTTCATGATCTTCTTGACCGTAACCAAGAGCTGTCACATAGTTGAGAAGGGCATCAATCCATACATAGACCACGTGTTTTGGATTAGATGGAACTGGAACTCCCCAAGTAAAGGTGGTCCGAGATACTGCTAAATCTTCCAAACCTGGCTCGATGAAGTTTTTCAACATTTCATTGAGACGGCCATCTGGTGTGATGAAATCCGGTTGAGATTTAAAAAATTCGACCAAGCGGTCTTGGTATTTACTGAGGCGAAGGAAATAAGATTCTTCAGAAACCCATTCTACTTCGTGGCCTGATGGGGCTACCCCACCGATGACCTTGCCATTCTCATCACGGAAGACCTCAGCCAATTGGCTTTCTGTAAAGAACTCTTCATCAGAGACTGAATACCAGCCAGAGTACTCACCAAGGTAGATATCGTCTTGCGCAAGCAAGCGTTCAAAGACTTGGGCCACCACTTCTTCATGGTAGTCGTCTGTCGTACGGATGAATTTATCGTATGAGATATCGAGTAATTGCCAGAGTTCTTTCACTCCAACGGCCATCCCATCTACATAAGCTTGTGGCGTAATCCCAGCTTCTTCTGCTTTTTGCTGGATCTTTTGACCATGCTCATCGAGACCAGTCAGGTAGAAAACATCGTAGTTCATCATACGTTTGTAACGCGCCAAAACGTCACAGGCGATCGTTGTATAAGCTGAACCAATATGCAATTTACCAGATGGGTAATAGATAGGGGTTGTGATGTAGAATGATTTTGTCATTTTCTTTTCCTTTCAGGGCTAATGGAACCCAATTTAGTAACACTCTATTATAACATTTTTAGGAGACCCTGAAAACCCAAAACCAGCTAGGATGTAAGGAAGACAAGCAAAAAAGCTGACCGAAGTCAGCTTTCTATGATTGATAACGAATCCCGTTAGAATTGCCTCGCTTTTGCGTTTTCAGGCTCGGGATAAAAATATCCACTGGATAAGCCTCGCTTTGGCATTTCTAGGCTCGGGATAAAAATATCCACTGGATATTTTTATTTTCCAAGATAGTATTCTTTTACAACGTTCAATTTTTCGTCAAATTCGAATACCAATGGTGGGAAGTTAGGGATTTCCACATCCATGATTTCGTCGTCTGACAATTGTTTGATGTGTTTTACAAGTGCACGGATTGAGTTACCGTGTGCTCCTACGAATACGTTTTTACCATCTTTAAGTGCTGGAGCGATTTTATCTTCCCAGAATGGAAGGGCACGTTCCAAAGTCACTTTCAAGTTTTCAGCATCTGGAATCACTGAATCGTCAAGTGAAGCATAACGACGGTCAGTGTGTGCTGAGTGTTCATCATCACGGTCCATTGCAGGAGGCAATACATCGTAAGAACGACGCCAGATGTGAACTTGTTCATCACCAAATTGTTCAGCAGCTTCAGCTTTGTTTTTACCAGTCAAACCACCGTAGTGACGTTCGTTCAAGCGCCATGATTTTTCAACTGGAACCCACAATTGGTCAGAAGCTTCAAGAGCCAAGTTAGTAGTTTTGATCGCACGTTTCAATACTGAAGTATAAGCTTGGTCAAATTCGATACCAGCTTCTTTGATCAATTTACCAGCGTCGATCGCTTGTTGTGTACCTTTTTCAGACAAATCAACATCAGCCCAACCAGTGAAAAGGTTAGCTTTGTTCCATTCAGACTCACCGTGGCGAGCAAAAACCAATTTTACCATTAGATGGATCTCCTTTTTATTCTCCGAGGTTTCCCCCGTTTATCTATTCTATTCTACTAGATTTTCAGTGAAAAATCTAGTGGCGACCATAGAAAAGTGCAATTTCTCACAAAAAAGAGCCTGACGGCTCTGGTTTGAAATTGGGGAATGTTACTTCTGACGTTGAAATAGGATTATTCTGCCGGTTGCTCCTTCTCTTCTGCTCTTTCATCTTCTGAAGGATGATTTCGTCTATAAACGATCCCACTGACATTCCACCACTCTCTGAGGATAAAAATCCAATAGATGGCTTGACATAAGTAAAATCCCCATTCCAACCGAAGGAGGTCTATTTGAACAGTCATAGAAAACATGGTGAAGATTAAAATAATGCTACAGGCTACAAAAATTAACAGTGATTGAAGGTGAGCTAACAAAGGATAGCCTAATTTATTTAGGAGATATTTTACAAGAATAGCAAGTACTGGTAATACGAAAAGAATCACTAGTGAAATGGTGAAATAGGAATGAATGAGGCCTTCAAACTCTTTGGCATTGTAAAGAGAATGTTCACCTAGGAAAATCGTAAACCGTGCCGAATCATTCTCCCCTATTTTTTGATATATATAAAACGGTGACATCAATAAAGTCAAAACATAGGCCGTAAATAAGCCAAGTTGACGCAATGACTGATGATTAAATTTTATTTTTCCTTTTACCATGCCTCCTTTCACCCCCTAACCTTTCCATTCCGAATTTCAACAGTCTCAGATACTTGTTTCCCATCATCGAACAAGCCATACCACCCATCTGGTAGAGACTTAATTGCCAAGTAATCTTTCAAAACTGATTTAAAATCATTCCCTGATTCTTTAAATCGACTTATATTTTCAGGGGAGATAATTTTAACATAAATGTCTCCTGATTCGATAAAACTACTATACGAGACATCATACCATCCCCCTAGAATTTTTAACTTAGAATTAGGAATGCTATTCTCATATTGCTCCATCAAACTGAAATAATTGTTACCTCGTTTCTTAAAAGGGGATAAGCTTATTTCAATCCAAGAGCCGCTAAAAGCACTATACTCGTTAATTTTTTTATCTAATTCTGCTTCAAGCTCGATTCGCTCAGTACTGAATTCAAACCCCTTCTCTATAATGGGCAAATAGGCTCTATCAAAATCATCATAGGTATTTTCTATTCCTAGGTTTTCAGCTAAATCAATCTTATTAGAATACGGCATCACCAAGTGTTTAAATCTGACTGATTTTTTCAGGGGAATTGAAATCTTTTTCCCTTCAACCGTTTCAGAATAGATAAAATTCACATCCGGACCAGCATTGGGCCGAGTCCAAGAGAAACCTGTAATCTGTATATCTCCTCGGAAACTTCTACTATCATAGAAACCTTTTAGGTTAGCGTCTAAATTTCTATAAAAATAGAATCCTAGAAACAGTAGGAAGCAGATAACCACTAGAAAGGCTTTTGACCGATCACTAATCGTCGTCTGGCCCTTCTTGAAATGTTTTTTCAAATTCACGTTCCAACTCTTCTTCAACTCTTTCCTCCTTTATAATCTTTTTAAATTCTTCAGCATTCCGAACGATTTCTTTCTGCCCACTCTTTGTATAAGGAGCGCTAATAGACCAACTGAAATGATCTGCATCAGGAAACAAACTCTTGATGACAGTTTTTTCCTCCTCCATAGTGAGGTTTTGTTTTAAAATCAAGAGATGGCGATATTTTTTTAGTAGGGTTAAGAGTTTACTATCCTTCACCTTCACACCATTGCGATCTAATCTCTCCGTAGAACTTGAGGAAGTTTCTACTTTTTCATCTTCATCATCATATTCATAATCTATCCAACATCCTCCTACATCTATTTTATTTCTATCAAGACTGTATTTTTTTGTCTCAAATTTGGGTGCAGGCAATATTTGATAAAATCCACTGTAACCATAATCAACAATCATTTTTGGATCTGTCTCTGCGATTTCTCCCTTGTTCAGATTCACAAATAGGAGATTATTTTTTGTAACATTGAAAGCTACATACTCATCTTTTCCATCTGTAAACATGCTACTTCGCATGTTTCCTTCAATCGAGTCGTAACCCATTTTTTGAACGAGTTTTAAAACATCAATGGTATGACCTTCTCCTTTCTCTTGACCCAATTCATAATATCGAATTCTAAAATATTCATTTGCGTCTTTTTTCTTATCTTCGCCACTGATTAGTTTAGAATCTTGAAGGGCTATATATTGGGATCCGATAGTATAATATGGGGCATTATTTTTATCTTCTTTCTTAAAACTATAAGCCAATATTGGAATTCCGGTGGCCTCTTCACTAATGATTCGATTTTCCAATAACCGTTGTCCTCTACCAACATAATCATAATTTCTATCACTCACAACATGTACTGCTTCTTTTAGGTAAAGGAAGCTCCAAATACCGCCAACCATTAGAACGGTCACGGCAACTAGGGAAAGAATATGCCATATTTTCCAAGAAAAATTCTCCAGCTTCTTCATCTCGTTCTCCTATTGTTTGATTTCAAAAGTATATTATATCATGATTTCTCCTATTTTTCCTTCACTATCCTAGTGTGGCTTTACCATACAAAAAAGAGCCTGACGGCTCTGGTTTCGCTAACATTAATTTTTTTGACAGTCTGGGCAAATGCCATAGACCGTCATCTGGGTCTTGGTGATCTGGTAGCCACTTTGACTGGCTGCTTCTTCGCGAAGATCTGGGACTTCAATGTCCACATCAGCGATACGGCCACATTTTTCACATACCACATTCAAATGGTCATGCCCCATGAAATCAAAATAGGTCGTGGTATCATTGCGAACCTTGATCTCAGAGACAACCCCCTCATCAATTAAAACCTTGATATTGTTGTAGACAGTTGCTAGACTCATGCTTGGAAACTGAGGCAATAAATCGCGATAGATCTTCTCAGCGCTTGGATGTTCATGACTCGCCACTAAATAGGAAAGAACTGCTCTGCGGGTATCGGTAATCCGAATGCCCTTGGCACGCAAATTTTGCAAGACTTCTTCCACGCGCTCTTCTTCATGACGATGCAATGCGTTCACTATGATTCCCCCTTTCCAATATGATTTAATCGATTCGTTACCCTTATTATATCATGTTTCAAAATAAATCACTATTTAGAATGCTTTTAATTAAAAAAAATGTCCAGTGGACATTGATTCACGAGCCTGAAAACGGAAAAGCGAGGTTATGTCCAGGGGACATTGATTCACGAGCCTGAAATAGATTCATCTACTCTCAGCCGATCCAACTGGTCATCCAGCGCACGGTTCCTAAGAGCATTTTGACCACGAGGATCATAAAGCAAAATTCCAGTACGAACCACAACCCTTTCAGTAGATACAAAATAGGTCGGATAAACAACAAGGCAAAGAGTCCTAAAATGAATCGCATGGTCTTTTCTCTCTTTCTTTTTTCCTATTATACCCTTATCCTATAGAGCTGTCCAATCATGACCACCCGTCAAACGGGTGGTTTGTACCAGGGCTATAAGCCCAGATAACTAGCCAGCGCCTAAAGACGCTGGCTTTCACTTTGTTCAAGCCTTATTGCATTTGACTCGTCACAGACCTCTCAAAGAGGTATACGTACTACTTGCCACTATCCCTAAAGGGATCTTCATATTCTTTTACACTCAACTTATCTAAAGCAATATCTTTTCGCTCTTGTTCCTGAATGTATTTCTTTATTGTGGCTTCATTGAGGCCAACTGTACTTACATAATATCCCTCTGCCCAAAAATGTCGATTTCCAAACTTATATTTCAGATTTGCGTGTTTATCGAACATCATTAGAGCACTTTTACCTTTTAAATATCCCATGAAGCTTGCAACACTAATTCTAGGTGGAATGCTTACCAACATATGAACATGATCTGGCATTAAATGGCCTTCGATAATCTCAACACCTTTATAACTACATAATCTATGGAATATTTCTCCCAAACTACTTCGATATTGATTATAGATCACTTTTCGTCTATACTTAGGGGTGAACACAATGTGATATTTACACATCCATTTTGTGTGTGATAAACTATGTGCTTTTTGAGCCATATTTTTCTCCTTTCGCTTTACAATTGGCTTGAACACCTTAATTGTATCGCGTTTGGAGTTTTTTTGGTATAACCTTCGATGCGCACCCGCATAGCGGGTGGTTTTTTTGTCTCGCACCTAACGGAGAGAGACGGACTGAAAGTCACATAACAAAAAAACCATCCTAGAAATCTAGGATGGCTTTTCAAAATGCAATTATTTAACTGCTTCTTTAAGAGCTTTACCAGCTTTGAATGCTGGAACTTTAGAAGCTGCGATTTTGATTTCTTTACCAGTTTGTGGGTTGCGACCTTTACGAGCTGCACGTTCACGAACTTCGAAGTTACCGAAACCGATCAATTGAACTTTTTCACCTTTTGAAAGGTATTCTGAAACTGCTGCGAATACAGCGTCAACAGCTGCTGCTGAATCTTTTTTAGTCAATTCTGTAGCTTCTGCCACTTTTGCGATCAAATCTTGTTTGTTAGCCATTTAACAAATCCTCCAAATTTTTTTAGGCTTTACGCCTTAACAGTACTATAATATCTAAAAAAAGCCTTTAGGTCAAGTACTAAACCTGTTTTTTCAAACATTTATTCAGCTTATTCGTAGCGCACCAAAACTGCAAATGCATTCTCACCTGTATGGGTTTGAATAATCGATCCAGTTTCGAGAACTGGGATCGCATTTTCAACGAGCGATTGCAACTGAGCCTTCATTTCATTGGCCCATTCTGGTGTCCCTGCGTAAGAAATCCCGATCTCAGCCACCTTACTATGGGAAAGTTTCTCTACCAATTCATCCAACCACTTCTTAAAGGTCTTGTTTCCACGGCCCTTGACAATTGGTTCCAACTGATGGTCCTTCATTTGCATCACGACACGGATGTTAAGAAGGGAGCTCAAAAGTCCGGTAACACGGCCAATGCGCCCACCTTTAACCAGATTTTCCAAGGTAGAAACACCGATATACAACTCTGTCTTTTCTTTGACTTCTTCGATGCGAGCCAAGACAGTGTCTAAATCAGCTCCGTCTTTGGCCAACTTGGCTGCCTCAACCACCTGGAACTTCATGGCTTGGTCTGTAAAGCCACTATCAATCACAGTAACATCTGCTCCTGACAAGGTTGCCCCTTGACGAGCCGCCTCTACGGTTCCTGACAAGGCATGAGACATATGAATTGAAACGATATGAGCTCCGTCTGCTGCTAACTTTTCATACACCTCCGCAAAGACTCCAACGGGTGGTTGGCTGGTCTTTGGAAGATTTTTGCTAGACTGCATTAAGCGCAAGAAGTCCCCTTCGCCCAACTCACTGTCGGAATAAAGGACTCCATCCACCATAACAGAAAGTGGCACAATGGTAATGCCATATTCTTCAACCACTTCAGGCTCAATTGTAATAGATGAGTCTGTAACTATTTTAATATTTGCCATATATTTCTATACTCTTCCTAAGAATGTTCTGCTTTCATTATATCAAAAAACACAGGGTTTTGCAGTGAAAGATATCCATTCCTGCCTCCTCAATCGTCTGCGGCAGAAAAACCTGTATTGTGAAGGACATGGTCTTGGACAATGCCTTGATCATCCAAGAGCAATCCATGAAGGACTCCACCATAGACAGCGCCCCCATCGACGCCCATTTTTTGATCTGAAATCCAAAGATTTTCAGTACCGACTGGCTTATTGAGCAGTCCATAGACTGGTGTATGGCCAAAGACGATCCATTTGCCTGTATGATTCTCTGCTTCATGGAATGGTTTTCGAATCCAGACTTTTTGGTAATCACTGGTTTCCCGCCAATTTTCAAGGGTTAGATCCACACCAGCGTGGACAAAATAATAGGTCTCTGTCTCGTAGTCAAAAGGCAAACTACGGATGAAAGCCACCAAGTCAGGAACGGCATTTTCTACTGCTTGCGCATCCGCAATGCCATCTACAGGAGCATCGAGTGGCCGGCCTAACAGAGAGTTGATGGTCGTATCGCCACCATTTCTTCGGTAGTGATCATAACGCTCTTCTGGATTGTCCAACCAGGCTAAAAACATGTACTCGTGATTTCCGGAAAGGCAAACAGCTCCGTGATGGTCTACGTAGTCTTTTACAATTTCAATCGATCGTTTGCTGTTTTCGCCTCGATCTATCAAATCTCCTAAAAAGACCAATTGAGATTTTCCATCCCACTCTGTCATGAGCTCTTCTAGCATTTGTGCTTTTCCGTGAATATCTCCGACTACAAAGTATGTTGACATTGTTTCAAACCTTCTTTCTCTTATCGCTTGAGAAGTTGCTCTGCTTGTTGACGGGCAGCTTCCGTTAGATCCTCTCCTGCCAGCATCTTGGCAATTTCTTCGATTCGTTCTTCTCTATTGAGCAAACGCACAGTAGATACAGTTGAGTGTTCATCACTGATTTTCTCAATATAGAATTGATAATCTGCTGCAGCGATGACTTGCGGCAAGTGAGAAATGGCAAGCACCTGGCCATTTTGACCAATCTTATGAATTTTCGCTGCGATGGCTTGAGCCACGCGCCCAGAGACTCCTGTATCCACCTCGTCAAAGACGATACTGGTTTTTCCTTCTTTTCGAGAAAAAGCAGACTTAATAGCCAACATCAAACGTGACAATTCTCCGCCAGATGCTACCTTGACAAGGGGTTTAAAGTCCTCACCTGGGTTGGTCGAAATGTAAAATTCGACAGCTTCATTTCCCTCGCGATTAAACTTAGCCTTACTAAAACGTACTTGAAAGCGCGCCTTGTCCATGTAGAGATCTGCCAATTCTTGCTGGATTTCATTTTCCAAAGCTTGGGCCAGAGTATGCCGCTGATCACTCAAATCTTGAGCCAAGGTGACCAAGCTCTTTTCTAGACGTTTGAGTTCTTTTTCCATGTCCTCAGACGAGAGGTCACTTCCGGTGAGGAGGCTATATTCTTTGGTGATTTGCGCCAGGTATTCCAAGACGTCCTTGACTTGGCCACCATACTTGCGCGTGATGGAGTGGATCAAATCTAAACGTGATTCCACCTGCATGAGGCGATTGCCATCAAACTCCAGACCATCTACTACATCTTCTAAGCGCTTGGTAATATCCTCAAGGGCATAGAAGGTTTCAGATAGCTGGCTTGAGAGCTCTTTGTAGCTGGGATCATATTCTTCAATGCTTTCCAGATCATTCATGGCTGAGCGAACATTGGAGAGGCTCGAAAACTCTTCTGCATCCAGCATGGTATAGGCATTGGTTAGGGTATCTGCAATCATCTTGTGATTGAGCAGGCGTTGGCGTTCTTGCTCCAGACGCAGGTCCTCATCCACTTCCAAGGCAGCTGCCTCAATCTCTGCAATTTGAAACTCCAACATCTCGATACGAGCCTTGTTTTCCTGCTGGTTGCGCTGGAGTTCCACCACTTGTTTGCGCAGGCGTTTGTAGTCTTCGAAGGTCTGACGATAAGCGTCTTTGGTTTGGAAAAAGGCTGCATCCCCAAATTCATCCAGCATAGCGATATGCAATTGGGGCCGCATGAGTTCTTCCTGATCATGCTGGCCATGGATGTCCACCAAATGTTGACCGACTGCCTTTAAGACAGATAAATTCACCATTTGACCATTGATCCGGCTGACACTTCGTCCATTTTGCAAGATCTCTCGGCGAATGATCAATTCATCGGTCCACTCTAGTCCTTGCTCTTCAAAGAGAGCTGTCAGATGGCGATTGCTCTCAACGGTGAAGAGACCTTCGATTTCCGCTTTTGGGGCTCCATGTCGAATGACGTCCGTCGTTGCGCGGCTTCCCAGCATCATGTTCATGGCATCGATAATGATGGATTTCCCTGCACCTGTTTCCCCTGTCAGTACCGTCATTCCCTTTTCAAAATTTAAGGAAATCTCTTCGATAATGGCAAAGTTCTTAATCGAAATTTCTAATAGCATAGGCTCTTACCACCCAAAGATTGATTTGAGGATATTCTCTGCTTCTGGTGCGGAATAAGCAATCAACAAGATCGTATCATCATCTGCAACAATACTAAAGATATGCTCCTTATAAATCTCCCGCAAGCGACGTTTAACTAAAGGAGCTGTCCCTGGAACCATGGTGAAATTGACATATTCTCCCATCCGACGATGAGACAAGATATTGCTTTCGATCATCCCGATCCCTTGGTGGTGCTTACGTGGCAATTCATAGACATAGGTCATATCTTTCAGAGGGCGTTTTACGATGCCCAATTCTTTGATATCCCGTGATACTGTCGCTTGGGTTGCTGAGATGCCTTCTTCTTTCAAATGTTCGACGATCTCTTCTTGCGTCCCCACTTCATGATCGCGAATGAAGCGACGAATTTTTTCTAATCTGATATTCTTACTCTTCATGTTTAAATTCCTTGTGTGCCAGCTCCACAACAGCCTCCAGCTGCTCTGTAGTCGGCTTTGTTTTCTCTTCTTTTTTTTCTAGATACATCAAAAATTCGATGTTGCCATGGCCTCCTTGGATAGGGGAATAATCTACTCCCATTACCGCAAAGCCATGTGTCCCTGCAAATGTAGCGACCTTTTTAAGGACCGCTAAATGAATCTTAGGATCCTTAATGATCCCATTTTTTCCGATCTGCTCGCGCCCTGCTTCAAACTGAGGTTTCACCAAGGCCACGACTTGTCCATTATCTGCCAAAATCCGGTGAAGGGCTGGCAGAATTAAGTCCAAGGAAATAAAGCTGACATCGATACTCGCAAAGCTCGGTGTCGCTTCAAAATCATCTGGCTCGGCATAGCGGAAATTGAACTGCTCCATCGAGACCACCCGAGGATCATTGCGCAATTTCCAGGCCAACTGATTGGTCCCGACATCCACCGAAAAGACCTGGCTGGCTCCATTTTGCAGCATGACATCTGTAAAGCCACCTGTAGAAGCCCCGATATCAATCGCAATTTTACCCTCTACAGATAAACCGAAGTGGTTCAAGGCTTTTTCTAATTTAAGACCGCCCCGGCTGACATATTTGAGCTTTTCACCTTTTAATTTCAACTCGGTTGCTTCATCAATTTTTTCACCCGGTTTATCAAAGCGCTCACCATTGATAACGGCAACGACAAGGCCTGCCATCACCCCTCTTTTGGCTTGTTCGCGGGTATCAAATAGGCCTTGTTTATAGGCTAATACATCCACTCTTTCCTTAGCCATCTATTCGTAATCCTTCTATTAATTTCTTGATCGCTCGCGGATCAAAGTCGCAAGCAGCTGTAATCTGATCCAACAAGTCCTCGCAAGCGTCTAATTCACTTGTCAGCAAAGCTTTTGATTCTTCCAATCCCAACAGGGCTGGATAGGTCGATTTTTCAGCTACCAAGTCCTTTTGAGGGGTCTTCCCCAAAGCTTCAAAATCAGCGACCAAATCCAAAATATCATCCCGCACTTGAAAAGCCAGGCCTAATTTTTTCCCGATTTTTTCTAAGAGCCGACCAATGTCTGCTTGCAACTCTAAAATCAAACCGGCTGCGATGAAAGGATAGGCAAGGAGGCGTCCTGTCTTATTGGCATGGATAGTCTGCAACTCTGCTAGAGTTAGCTGTTTGTGCTCCCCTTCCATATCAAGGACTTGGCCAGCTACCATTCCACGACTTCCGGATGCATCCGACAATTCAAGGATCAAAGAGACCTTGACCGCATCAGGAAGGGCACTCGCAGCTATCATCCCAAAGGGATCGAGAAAAAGCGCATCCCCTGCTAAAATCGCCAGGTCTTCTCCGAATTTCTTATGATTGGTCAATTGTCCCCGACGGTAATCATCATTGTCCATGGCAGGCAGATCATCGTGAATAAGGCTTCCTGTATGGATCATCTCCAAAGCTCCTGCCACTTGAAAGTGAGCCTCCGTCAATTCCAGTCCAAAGGCCTCTAACAATTCTAGAAGGAGCATGGGGCGCAGGCGTTTTCCGCCTGCCTGGATCGAATACAGGACCGACTCCACTAAATGGGGGGCGACGGCTTTCTCCTCATAAAAAGAGCGAACTGCTTGCTCTACTCTATTTCGTTTTTCTTCTTGTCTCATGCTAGATCCGCTTCAGTACCATCTGCCTGCATGACCTTGACCAAGGTTTTCTCTGCTTGATCCAAGGTATCTTGCAATTCTTTTGACAACTTCATTCCTTTTTGGAATTCTGTAATAGCTTCTTCAAGAGCCACATCCCCACTTTCCAATTTTTGGACGATGGCTTCCAAATCTGCTAAATTTTCTTCAAATTTCTTTTCTTTCGACATGTTTTACCTCTACTTCTAACTGGCCATCTCTCATGATGAGTGACAGCGGGTCCCCTTCTGTTACTTTTGCAACCGAATCTAGTACCTGATCCCCTTCCTTAACCATGGCATAGCCACGCGCAATAATCCGACTGGTATCAAGCATCAAGAGGGCTTCTGATAAGCCTTGTACCTTGATCTTTTGCTCTTTTAGGACTTGTTCCATTCGGTTGGTTAAGATTCTCTTATCTTGGAGCAGGCGGTCTTGGTAGCGCTCGATGCGATGCAAAGGAGACGTAGCTTCTAAGCGATGACGCAGACCTTGCAGCTGATTGGCCCCTTGTCCATAAGCATCGCGCATCCCTTGTTTCAATCGCAATTGCAACTGGTCAATCTTTTGCAGGTAGCCATCATAGAGTCTTTCAGGCTGTCTAAAAATAACCGATTGACTTAATTTTGCCAAGCGTTCACGATTATAGGCCAAGCGATTGGACATCGCTGTTGCCATGCGATTTTCCTGCTTTTGTAAATGGGACAAGAGATCCAACTTCGTT
This sequence comes from Streptococcus sp. S5, assembly GCF_034134805.1. NCBI lineage: Bacteria > Bacillati > Bacillota > Bacilli > Lactobacillales > Streptococcaceae > Streptococcus > Streptococcus lingualis. The sequence continues at coordinate 1,620,821 of NZ_CP139419.1, forward strand.
ACTGGAGTGGCCAATTCAGCAGCGGCTGTCGGAGTAGCGGCTCGTCGGTCTGCTACAAAATCGGCTAGAGTCGTATCTGTCTCATGTCCAACACTGGAGATAATCGAAATCCGCGATTCAAAAATGGCTCGCACCACTGCTTCTTCATTAAAGGCCCAGAGATCTTCAATTGAACCACCCCCACGACCGATAATCAAGACATCCAAATCATCCCGTTGGTTAGCCCTTTGAATATTAGCAACCACCTCACTAGATGCACCTTCACCCTGAACCTTGGTCGGGTAGAGCACAATCTCAACACCAGGGAAGCGTCGGCTCACCGTTGTGATAATATCGCGAATCACGGCCCCGCTTTGACTGGTGATGACCCCGATCTTTCTTGGAAATTGTGGCAGAGCTTGCTTCCACCGATCCTGAAAAAGCCCTTCTTCGGTCAACTTTTTCTTGAGTTGCTCAAATTGGATGGCCAAGGCCCCTACCCCATCTGGTTCAGCCTTTTCAATGACAATGGAATAACTCCCACTTGGCTCATAGAGCTGAATGCGACCGATGACATTGATCTTCATGCCTTCTTCTAGCTCAAAACCAAAGCTTCGATAAACCCCAGCCCAGACCGTCGCCTGAATCACAGCCTTTTCATCCTTTAGAGAGAAATACTGGTGGTTGGGACGTTTTCGGAAATTGGAGACCTGCCCTGTCAGATAAACCCTTTCCAAATAGGGATCCTTATCAAATTTTAATTTCAAATATTTGGTCAAACTTGATACGGATAAATAGTTGGACATAGGAACTCCTTTCTGCAGAATATGATCAAGTTTAATTATACCAAAAAACACCAAAAAAGGCTGGCAGACAAAGCGAAATCATGAATTTCCTTTCTCTACAAGCCTCATTTTATTCAAGACACTTTCTACTGGTCTATTTTAAACCAGCTTCCTTATTTTTCACACTTCTCTAACCGTTCAATAAAGGAGCTAAGACGTGCTTGGGGTTCCCCTTCATTTGGATAGGCATAACTAATATAGAAGACTGTTTTTTCCTCTTCAACCAGCGGAATTTTGACAAGATTTGGATATTCTGGAAAGAGAGTCAGATCCGTCATGAGACCAATTCCCAAATTTTCTTCGATGAACACAAATCCTATTTAGGATACAACAAAAAGACAAGTCATAGAACTTGTCTTTTATTCTTTAGGAGGCTATTGCTTTCCTATTCTTGATAGGTTTTCAAGACCCAATCGACCCCTTCATCTGCCGTGAGGGTATAGACGGGATTCTGACTCGTTTCATAAAAGGTCATGGAGAGAGTTTTACCATCCACGAATACTTCAATTGAGTTGGTATCGCGAATGATCGAAAAATGATGATCTTTTTCAGCATCCAACTGAATCCATCTCGATTGAAATGCTGGATTTTCTTTTCCAGAAATGGGGTGCCCAAATTGGTCTCGACTTAAGCTAAAGCGTTTTTGAGAGGCATCATAAACCAATTGCAAGACACTATCAGGATCAGTTTCATCACCATATCCAAGGATAAAGGAGCGACCCGGTTTGGTATCTAGCTCAAACAAGGTTTGTTTCCCTTTCGCTGGGATCGTGATCTGATTGCCCTTAACAATGGTTTCTGACGCATGCTCTACAAGAAAGTGTTCGTTCACTGACTCAGGTAACTCCTGAACCAATCGTCCGTCTTTCAGAGACAATTTTCTTGGAAGAGTCATACTACCTGCCCACCCATGAGCTAAATCATGACTGGGGATAGACCGGTGCCACATTTGCATCCAGGCAACCATGTATCGTTCGCCATTTGGTCCTTGACAAGTTTGAGGGGCATAGAAATCCAAACCACCATCCATTTCATCATAGGAATCGACATGAAAGCGCCCTGTTTCCCAATTCATGTCACCGATAAAGGCAACCGTCGAATTTAAGTTCCAGTATTTTTCTTGCTGTCTTTCCATTTCAATGGGTGACAGGATCAAGACCCATTTGCCATCTAAAGGGAAGAAATCGGGACACTCCCACATAATCCCTTGCCCTTTTTCACCTTCTAAAAGAACTGATGTAAAGGCCCAATCTACTAGATTACTTGATGCAAATAGGAGAATTTGACCTCTATCATCTGGCGTCTTAGAAGCAACGACAGCGTAATAGCTTCCTTGGTATTCAAATACTTTAGGATCACGAAAATCTGCAATATCTGCGATCCCCTCAATATGTTGAGCATGGATCACTGGATTAGTAGGCAACTTTTCAAAGGTAATGCCATCTGTCGAAACCGCAAGACACTGCGTCTCTTCTCGCTTTTCCTCATCGTCTACATGACCCGTATACAGCAAATAAAGCTTGTCATCTTTCACAATAGCACTACCCGAGAAACAACCATCCTTGTCATAGCTTTCACTTGGTGCTAAAGCTACTGGCAATTCTTCCCAATGGAGGAGATCTTTTGATTTGGCATGCCCCCAATGCATGGGTCCCCAAACACTATCATAGGGATAGAATTGGTAAAACAAATGGTATTCCCCACGGAAATAAACAAAGCCATTTGGATCGTTCATCCAGCCGATTGGAGGGAGCAAATGAAATGCCCCTCTATATTGCTGGTCAACCTTCTCCCTGTTTTCATCGATATACTGATTTGCCTTCCGAATGCTTTCCTTCATACTGATCACCTACTTAATACCTGTACCAGATCCACCTAGACCTTGAATAATATATTTTTGTGCTACGATATATACTAGAATAAGTGGAATTGTAGAAATTGTCAAAACAGCCATTACTTGATTGATATAAACTGGTTGAGTTGTATTAATGGTTGTAATTGCCACCTGCATTGAAAATTTTGACGAATCGGTTAAAACCATCAACGGCCAGATATAATCATTCCAACTAGAAATAAAGGAAAGAACACCTACTGTTGCAACCGCTGGTTTCGACATCGGCAACATAATCTTGAAAAAGATCCGTAAGATACTTGCACCATCTATTTTTGCAGATTCGATAATTTCTTCTGGAATGGCAATAAAGAAGTTTCGGAAAAGATAAATATTAAAGACACTAGCTAATCCAGGGATAATAACCGCTAAACGATTATTAACTAAGCCAAGTGAATTAATAATTGTAAATTGTGGAATCAACACTGTTTCCATCGGAATGATTAACAAGGCCAATAAAAAGCCAAACAGAATTTTTTTACCTGTAAAATTAATTTTTGCAAATGCAAATCCCGCTAAGGCGTTTACTATAATAGACCCAAGTGCAAATGTTCCTGCATAAAAAATACTGTTCCCTAGATATGTTAGAATACTAAAACGGGCAAGAACCTCTTGGTAGGGTTTAAACCAATCAGCTGGATTAAAACTAGGTAAGAATGCTTTCCAACTTGTTAAATTCTTATACACATCTGCTTCTGGCTTCATTGCTGAAACCACCATCCAGATCATAGGAAATAGAAAGAGGCCTGCTAATAGAATTAATAAAACATATTCTAAAATAATAGTCGGTTTTAAACGTTTCATCCTAATCATCCTCCTTCAAAACTCGCCGTTGTACAAGACTAATCATACCAATCAATGTTGTAAATACTAAGGCAATCGAACTTGAGTAACCAACAAGACGGTCAGTGAAACCTTGTTGATAAATGTAATATACCATAGTGATTGTTGAGTTCAATGGACCACCTTGAGTCATGACCATTGGTTGCACAATCAATTTAAATGCTGAAATCAATGTTGTCAAGAGTACAAACAAGGCAGTTGGTTTCAATAAAGGCATCGTGATATATCTAAATTGAGCCCATTTTGAAAATCCATCCAACTCTGCCGCCTCATAAATATCTTGTGGAATATTTTGCATTCCTCCAAGGAATAACAACATTTGATAACCTGCACCCTGCCATGCAGAAACAAATACAATGGCATACATGGCTTGTTTTGGACTTGTCAAGAATGGTTGTGAAGAAATACCAATTTTATTCAGTAGAGCATTGAGCAAACCATTATTTGGATTTAACAAGTATAACCAGAGGATAGAGATAACGACAAGAGACATCACAACAGGAGCAAAAAATGCTACCTTAAAGAACATATTTCCTTTACGTTTCTTATTAACAATTAAGGCCATCCCGAGAGCCGCACCAAGTTGCACTGGAATAATCCAAACTACAAATTTCAAGGTATTCAAGAAGCTTTTTATAAAGATTGGATCTTGTGCTAAGCGCATAAAATTTTGTAGTCCTACAAATTTTCTATCCTCAGGCGTTAATAGGTAATAATCTGTAAAGGCATAATAGATCACCATACCAACAGGTATCACTAAAAAGATGAAAAGTAATATTAAAGCTGGAGCTAAAAAGCTATAGCCCATAATATTTTCTTTAAGGCGTTCTTTCTTTTTTGTTTCGACTTTATTTTTTTCGCTCATTGTTCGTCTCCTAAGATGAAACTATTAAATAAAATAAGGTGGAAGGTACATTCCATAACTTACCTTCCACCTTTTTGAATGTCAACTATTTATTTAAAGATTGGTCGATTGCTGTTTGCATTTCTTTCGCACGAGCATCTAATACTTTTTGTACATCTGGATTATCTTTATAATAGCTGATATCTTGCATTGCTTGTTGGAAAGCGCGTGAAACTTGTGGATAAGCTACTACAACTGGACGAGCATGAGCCGTTTTAGCATTTTGTTCCATCAAGAAACGCATTGGCTCAGATACTTTGTCCTTAATATTTTTAATTGTTGATTTTCTGATTGGAAGAACACTGTTACCTAAGCTTAGAATTTCACTAGATTCAGTATTTGTAGCAAACTTAACAAATTCAGCGGCTGCTTCTTTTTTATCAGATTTTGTTGTAACGGCTAATTGCCAACTACCTGAAGGTGATACCAATTTCTTCGTTTTATCTGAAACTGGATAAGGAAGAATACCAAAATCAATATCTTTGTAATTTGTTTGTAGGTCTGCAATCGTCCAAGAACCGCTCAGAACCATAGGATATTCACCGGTTTCAAAACCTTTTTCAACAGGACTAACTGTCGTATATCCATCCTTCACAAGATCTTGAATAAATTGAACAGCTTCAACACTTTCTTTGCTATTGAAGTAGCCTTCCGCTTTTGTTCCTTTAGAATTCACAACAGATCCACCATTTGACCAAATAAGAGGCATGTAAGCATATGGCAACATCTCATCGTTTGAATTCAAACGGAAATCAATTGCTGGTTTGTTAAAATGATCTTTTAATTTCTTAGCAATGGCATTAAACTCAGACCATGTCCATGGTTTTTCTAGGGTTGGCAAACTAGCTTCATCAATCCCTGCTTCCTTAAACATTTTCTTATTATAGTAAACACCTACATTGGATTCTGAATAACCAAATGCATAAAATTTACCATCATAAGTTCCCTGTTGTTTAATACTGTCCAGTACATCATCCATATTATCGTCTTTTAGATAATCATCCAAAGGAGCAATCACCTTTGATTTTGCATAGGCTGCAGTATTAGGACCATCTAGTGTAATGACATCTGGTAAACTATTTGTCGTAACAGCGGCGTTAACCTTATCTTCATATCCACCACCACTACCGCTACGTGGAATAAATTCTGTCACAACCTTATATTTTGTTTTCTTTGATTTGTTGAAATTATCAACAACTTGTTGCCAAGCTTTTCCCTCAGCTGTTTCATCTGAGAACTGAACCCAGACTTTAATCTCATTTGAAGAACTTGCAGTTTTGGATTTTGATCCCCCACCACATCCTGCAAGCAATCCTAATGATAGTGCTGCAACTACAGATAACTTAATACCTTTACGCATAGCGTCCTCCTTTTTGAAACGTTTCATTTTTTTGGTTATATTTTCAACTCAAGCTAAAATAGTTGAGTTTTTTGAAACGTTTCATTTTATAGCTAAATTATAACAGCGCTTTCATAATTTGTCAAGCACTTTTTATAATTTTTTTGTAGTGTTCCCTTCAAAGAAATGTACGGGTAAACTAATCACATTCTTTTCTATTTTTTCTTTACGAATCAATTTAAGTAATAATTCTACTGCCGCTTGGGCCATCTGAGCTATTTCTTGAACAATGGTCGAAAGTAAGTACGGTTGATCAAAAGCAGGTCTTAACCCATCAAAACCAATAATTTGATAGTCCTCTAGAGGAGTTTTTCCCATCTCCGTCAAAACTTTTATAACACGTAGAGCCATAAAATCATTTACTGTAAAAATCCCATCAATCTGAGGATGAGCTTCAAAAAAGGACTTAATTTGTCTTTCTGCTTGATCTAACGGTTCTGGCATTTCAAGACTACAGAGTTTTGTATTTTGCTGCTTAGCTTCATCTTTAAACCCCCTTCCCCGTTCCGTTGTTTCATTCAAATGTTTGTTCACACCGCTGATATAAGCTAAATTTTGGCAACCTCGTTTGACTAACTCTCGGCAAGCTAGTTGACCACCATGATAATTTTCAGAGGTTACGTAATAGACATTTTCAGAAAAATGACGGTCAATACTAACAAAAGGTAAATTAGAGGAGATATACTTATCGATATCTGAATAGGTGATCCCAATGATCCCATCTACCTTATTTTTTTCAAGTAATTTTATGTACTCTATCTCGTTTTGAGCATCTTTATCTGCATTACAAATCAATAATTTACATTGATTTTTCAACAATTCCTTTTCTACATGATATGCAAACTCAGAAAAGAATGGATGCCAAATGGTTGGAATAAGTAAAGCGATAATATTACTACGATTCGTTTTTAATCCTCTCGCATATTCATCTGGCACATAAGACAATTTTTCAATCGCTTGTTGAACTTTTTTTAATGTCACCTCTTTAATGCCTTTTTCGTTATTGATAACACGAGAGACTGTCCCAACACTAACCCCAGCTTCTGCTGCAACATCTTTCATCGTAATCGATTTTTTTTGCTCATTCATTTTCTCACCTCCTTTCATCCATACTATCATGAAAACGTTTCATTTTCAACATTTTCGTTTGAATTGTCACTCCACTTTTTCATCCATTTTGGGATTTCTTGGCTAATGGTCGTCGGTAGAACCACATAAGCTTCCTTACTCAAGTCTTCTGCAATGGCTGAATGGAGATAGGTCGCAACCACCACGCGCTCATAGAGACTGACCTGTGGGAATTGACCCGCAAATCCTGCGATCATCCCTGCCAAGGTATCTCCCATACCCCCTGTTGCCTGATAGGGACCACCAACATCTAGCTGATAGCCCTCATCTTGCCCACTTGTCCAAATGCGGGTGTGTGGCCCTTTTTCTACAATGACAGTCCCTTTAGGAAAACTTTGAACCGCTTCTCGACTTCTATCTTCAGTCTGGCTTGTTAGATCAAGCCCTGACAGTTTTTCCCATTCCTTTTGATGAGGGGTAAAGACCAACTGAGCCTCTGGCAGGTCAAACTGAGAAGCTGCAAAAAGACTAATAGCTCCGCCATCTAATATCAAGACCTGCTGGCTAGAGACATGCTCAAAAATCATGTGTAAGATCGCTTGGCTTTCTCTTGCTTCCTTTAAGCCCGGTCCTACGAGAATCACACCGGCTTTTTGGAGCTGCTCACAAAGGAGTTCGTGATCGGCTAGATCAAAGCCCATGGCTTCAGGAAGATGGCTATGAAGGGCTGTCAGATTATCAGGATCTGTTGCGACAGTAACCAGCCCCGCACCACTATGAACCGCAGCAAGGGCTGCCATAATAATAGCTCCTCCATAGGGGTAAGTTCCCCCAATCAAGAGCAGGCGACCAAAATCGCCCTTATAAGAATTCTCCTCTCGCTTCACAATAACACGCTGGATCTCTTCTTTCTGAACTGTTCTCATACCTTCCTCATTTCTAGTGAAAAAGGAGAAGCCACGACTCCCCCTCCATCTTTTATTTTCCTCTGAATTCTGCAAAGACTTGCAAGATCTTAGCAGCCACAGCTTGTGGTTGATTTTGTTTGGCTACCAATTGATCATCCGCATAAGGCTGAAGGGCTGGAAAATCACCAATTTGAACTGCATAAAGAGCTTTTTCAAAGAGCTCGATATCATTTTGATCATTGCCAAAAGCCACGAAATTCTCTCCACAGAGTTCTTCTACCGTTGTGGCTTTATGCGTGTCTGCTGGATTGAGATAGATGCATTTTTCATGCGCATGATAGCGGATATGGGCCTTTTCTGTCTTTTCGATCCGCTCGATGATCTCATCCACGAGCTCCTCATGACCACCCATATAGATCACGACCTTAATCGGATCTGTCAGCTCCTCTAACGAGCGATATTGGGCTTTCTTGAGGGGATCCACATTAGCAACAAAAGGAATCTTTTCCAAAATCTGTCCGCTATAATCAAAGGTATCATCCACAAAAAATGGTAGATTGTAATGGCGACAAAAGCCAAGGACTTCCCGATACACATCCTTGTCCAATTGTTCCTCATATACTAATTGCCCCTGGCGATAGGCCAATCCACCATTTAAACCAATCACGAGTTGCTGACTCAATGAGTCCCCTAAAAGGCCCAAGCAGTCCCGGTAAGAACGTGCAGAAGCAAAGGCAACTTCATGGCCAAATTCTTCTGCTCTCAATAAGACCTGTTTGATTTCATCATCGATTGTGACACCATCGAATGACAGGGTTCCATCTAAATCAAATACAAACTTCATCTTGTTCACACTTTCATTTTTTTAAGGCACGAACAGCTGCTTCGTAGGTCTGCTCCATCAGCATGGTGACGGTCATAGGCCCAACCCCTCCTGGTACCGGGGTAATATGACTGGCCAAAGGGGCAACGGAGTCAAAATCGACATCCCCACACAATTTGCCATTCTCATCGCGATTCATTCCGACGTCAATAACAACGGCGCCTTCTTTCACGAAGTCTGCTGTTACAAATTTCGCACGACCGATCGCAACAACCAAGATATCTGCTCTTCTAGCAATTTTAGGCAGATGATGGGTCCGGGAATGGGTCAAGGTTACCGTCGCATTTTTGGCGAGGAGCAACTGTGCCATTGGTTTTCCAACGATATTGGAACGACCAATCACGACTGCTCGCTTCCCTTCTAGATCAATCCCGTACTCTTTGAACATCTCCATGATCCCAGCGGGAGTTGAAGGCACCATGAGAGGATTCCCAGCCCACAAGCGTCCCATATTCAATGGATGAAAGCCATCCACATCTTTTGTCGGATCAATGGCTAAAAGGACTGCATCCGCATCGATATGCTTAGGCAGTGGCAACTGCACCAAAATCCCATGCCAAAGGGGATCTTGATTGTAGTGTTCGATCACTTCTAATAATTCAGCTTGGCTGATGCTTTCAGGAAGTCGTCTCACTTCACTCCGAAAGCCTGCCGCAATAGCAGAACGCTCTTTATTTCTTACATAGATTTTGCTAGCTGGATTATCTCCTACCACGATGACAACGAGGCCAGGCACAACTCCTGTCTCTTTTTTTAATCGTGCTGTTTTCTCCGCAATCTCACCCTGTAATTTTGTAGCGAGCGCCTTCCCATCAATGATTGTCGTCATATCAATTCTCTTTCTAGTCAAGTAATGAAAATAGTCCTCTCTATTATAGCAGATTTCAACTCTCAAACCTAACTGTTCCTATTTAGAATTTCTTATAGACGAAAACTATAGCCAGATGGACAAAAAATGAGCTTGAGACCACCCCAAACTCATCCACACAGCTGCTTAGTAAAGCAATTCATAAATTTCCATTGCAATTAAATCAATGCTATCAAATGTATAGGTTTCACGCGCTTCAACATCACGAAGTGTAAAGGTTGAACCCTCTTCTTCATTGTGGTTGTAGGCTACTTCAGCGACAACAACACCGTCACGTTCAAAATTACGTTTCAAGTTTCCACCGTCTTTTGTCATCGTCTCCAAACGGTTGATAATCCGTACTAAATGTGATTCCATTTTATTTCTCCTCTTTACTTTCTACTCTCCTATTTTATCATAAAAGAGAAAGCTCTTCCAATAAAAATTCACATTTTTCCATTGATTTGCTCTCTCCTTCACTCCTTAGCGACATTCCGTAGCAAATTCTTGCAAACTTCTAGAATACTGATATAATGAAACTATAAATCTTTGACTATTTTTGACCTTTCAAAAATAGGCTCGTCTCTTGATGGAAAACCATCAAAAACCTACTGTGAGGTATGTATATGCTTTGTCAAAATTGTAAAATAAATGAATCAACCATCCATTTATATACAAATGTAAATGGACGTCAGCAGCAAGTAGACCTCTGTCAAAATTGCTATAAAATTATGAAAACAGACCCTAATAACAGCTTCTTGAAAGGCATGACCCAACGTAGCCAACTCACTGGAGATCCTTTTGAAGATTTCTTCAATAACCTTGGAAACTTCAAAAGTCCGCAAGAACCTCAAACCCCTCCAACTCAATCCGGAGGCAGTTATGGAGGTGGCGGCTACGGCCAAAACAATAACCGTGGTGGTCAAGACCCTCGTCAAGCCCGTCCTCAAAAGCCAAAAGGTCTTTTAGAAGAGTTCGGCATCAATGTCACAGAAATTGCCCGCAAAGGGGATATTGACCCTGTCATTGGCCGTGATGAGGAGATTATCCGTGTCATCGAAATTCTCAACCGTCGAACCAAGAACAACCCGGTTCTGATTGGAGAACCTGGGGTCGGAAAAACTGCCGTTGTGGAAGGCCTGGCTCAAAAAATCGTCGATGGCGACGTTCCACATAAATTGCAAGGAAAAGAAGTCATCCGCCTAGACGTCGTGAGCCTCGTTCAGGGCACAGGCATCCGTGGTCAATTCGAAGAACGCATGCAAAAATTAATGGATGAAATTCGTCAACGCGAAGATGTTATTCTGTTCATCGACGAAATCCATGAAATTGTTGGCGCAGGATCAGCCGGCGAAGGCAATATGGACGCTGGAAATATCCTCAAACCAGCCTTGGCGCGTGGAGAACTCCAATTAGTTGGGGCTACTACCCTCAATGAATACCGTATCATTGAAAAAGATGCGGCCTTGGAACGTCGGATGCAGCCCGTTAAGGTCGATGAACCAACGGTTGAAGAAACCATCACCATCCTCAAGGGCATCCAGAAAAAATACGAAGACTACCACCACGTCCACTATACAGACGGTGCCATCGAAGCGGCAGCTATTCTTTCAAACCGTTACATCCAAGATCGCTTCCTGCCAGACAAGGCCATTGATCTGTTGGATGAAGCGGGATCTAAGATGAACCTGACCCTAAACTTTGTGGATCCAAAAGTGATCGATCAGCGCTTGATTGAAGCGGAAAACCTCAAAGCTCAAGCGACGCGCGAAGAAGACTTTGAAAAAGCAGCCTACTTCCGCGATCAAATCGCGAAATACAAGGAAATGCAAGGTCAACATGTCACTGATCAGGAGACCCCTGTCATCAGTGAAAAAACGATTGAACACATCGTTGAACAAAAGACCAATATTCCTGTTGGTGATTTGAAAGAAAAAGAACAGTCTCAATTGATCAATCTGGCTTCTGATTTGAAAGCTCATGTGATTGGTCAAGACGATGCAGTAGATAAAATCGCGAAAGCCATTCGACGCAATCGTGTCGGCTTAGGATCGCCTAACCGTCCAATCGGAAGCTTCCTCTTTGTCGGACCAACTGGTGTCGGAAAGACCGAACTGTCTAAACAATTAGCGATCGAGCTCTTTGGCTCTGCAGACAATATGATCCGCTTTGACATGAGCGAATACATGGAAAAACATAGCGTAGCGAAACTAGTCGGAGCTCCTCCGGGCTATGTTGGCTACGATGAAGCTGGACAACTAACGGAAAAGGTTCGTCGCAATCCTTACTCCCTCGTGTTGTTGGATGAAGTGGAAAAAGCCCATCCAGATGTCATGCACATGTTCTTGCAAGTTTTAGATGATGGCCGTTTGACAGATGGTCAAGGCCGTACCGTCAGCTTTAAAGATACCATTATCATCATGACCTCTAATGCTGGAACCGGCAAGGCTGAGGCCAATGTTGGTTTTGGAGCTGCTCGCGAAGGTCGAACCAACTCTGTACTTGGAGAACTCGGGAACTTCTTTAGCCCTGAATTCATGAACCGTTTTGATGGCATCATTGAATTCCAACCTCTATCAAAAGAAAACCTTCTCCAAATCGTTACCCTCATGCTCGATGAAGTCAGTCAACGTCTCGCACAAAATGAGATTCATCTGGATGTGACAGAGAAGGTCAAAGAAAAATTGGTCGATCTGGGATACGATCCAAAAATGGGGGCCCGCCCACTCCGTCGTACCATCCAAGACCATATCGAAGATGCCATTACCGATTATTACCTGGAACATCCAAGTGAGAAACAACTCAAAGCCGTCATGACCAGCAATGGGAAAATCTCTATCAAGTCTGCTCACAAACCAGTTGAACAGACTTCAGAATCATAATCAGTAAATGTACATTCAGAGACTGGAAAATCCAGTCTCTTTCTTTTTTTCCTCCAGATTTTTGCTAAAAAATATGATATAATGATGAAAAAATAAGAAAAGAGAAAACCATGACCATTCCAAGTTTTGGTGAAAAGAAACAAGATGTTGCGTATGTGAACCGATACGGTGTCTACGCTGTTATTCCCAATAAGGATCAGGATCAGATCATCCTCGTTCAAGCTCCAAATGGGGCTTGGTTCTTACCTGGCGGGGAAATCGAGGCGGGTGAAGATCACTTGCAAGCTCTGAAACGGGAACTGATCGAAGAATTAGGCTTTACTGCTATTTTAGGGCGATACTATGGCCAAGCAGACGAGTATTTTTATTCTAGCCACCGGGATACCTACTACTACAATCCTGCCTATATTTATGAAGTCGTCGACTACACAGAAACTCAAAAACCACTGGAAGATTTTAACAATCTCTCTTGGTTCCCAGTAGAGGAAGCGATTGAAAAACTGAAACGAGGCAGCCATAAATGGGGCATTGAACAGTGGAAAATTGCCCATAAAAACTAAAGGACTTCTTTCACAAAATAAAAAAAAGTGCTATAATAAATGAAGATAGAGGTCAGGAGGAACTCATATGAAGCTCATTAATACCACCAATAGTCATGCTACCTTGGTTAAAAATCAACTTGCTAGTACTGACGCCTTGCTTGTCGAGGTTTATTCCGCGGGCAATACTGATGTTATTTTTACACAAGCCCCAACCCACTACGAATTGTTGATCAGCAACAAACACCGAGCTATTCGTGAAACTGAAGTAGAATTAATTCGTGAGTTCTTTTTAAAACGTAAGATTGATCTTCAAAACATTGACCAATCCGCTATTAAAACCCTCTACTCTGATAAACTAATTGAAATTTCCTTTCCAATTACTAAGTAAGGCCAATTTGCCTTACTTTTTTTATTTCCTTAATGCATGAATCTCTACACCATTCTGTCACCAAAAAAAAGTGCCATAATGGAACTTCATTTAGAATGTAAACAAACTATTTTAAAGTAAAATAAGTTAAGTGATTCTGCAAAAAAATAAATTTGAGTCCCAATTTTTAAATCAATTTAAGAAAATACTGAAACTTTCCGCTGTGAGAAAAGTGCCTGAAACAACAACGTTTCAGGCACTCGGAATTATTGAGACCTTAGGCTCAATAATTAGTCATGGAACTTCAAAGAAGTTCGCTGACGTCCGTACTCACCTAAGGAAAGTTTTTAAGATGATTTTGTCTTCAATATAAAAGAAGTTCCTTTATGGAACTTCTTTTAATGTCTTTTATTTAGCTTCAAATCCTTCTGCGACTGCATCCGCAAAGTTCTCTTCGACGATGCTTGCACAGTGATCACAGATGGTTGCGTGGTAGTGACGTTCAGCCGTTGTTGGATCGATGCGACGGCAACGGTCACAAACTTCACCAGCGGCACGTTCAACTGTGAAGGCTACATCTTCAAAGGTCACTGCACCTTCTGGAGCTGGTCCTTCTGCGATGGTCAACTCAGAAACAATCAAGAGTTGAGCAACATCGCTATCAACAGCTCCAAGAAGAGTTTTCACAACTTCATTTGGATAAACAGTTAAGTGAGCTTCAAGAGATTTACCGATCACTTTTTCATTCCGCGCTTCTTCCAAGGCTTTTTGAGCTTGACCACGGAAGTCCATGAAGGCTGACCATGTATCCAAGATTTCCTCTTGGTTGGCAAATGTTTGAGCTTCTGGTAATTCTGACAATTGAACGAAGTCTTCCTCTTCAAACTCAAGGTAAGACCAGATTTCTTCAGCAGTGTGAGGAAGAATTGGCGTCAAGAGTTTCGTGATTTTCACCAAAATATCATAGAAGACTGTTTGCATTTGACGGCGTTCTAGCGATTTCGCTCCTTCGATGTAAACAACATCCTTGGCAAAATCCAGGTAGAAGGCTGACAAGTCAACGTTGATAAAGTTAACAAGCGCCTTGTAGATCGTCAAGAACTCAAAGTTTTCATAAGCATCACGGATGGTCTTAACAAGCTGGTTAAAGCGAATGGTCATGTACTTGTCCACTGAACGAAGCTCATCATAAGCAACTGCATCCTCAGCTGGGTTAAAGTCAGAAGTATTGGCAATCAAGAAACGAAGAGTATTCCGGATCTTACGGTAAGTCTCAGACACTTGGCTCAAGATATCCATTGAGATACGCACGTCATTACTTGAGTCTACACTGGTTACCCAGAGACGCAAGATTTCAGCACCAAATTGCTTTTCAACATCACTTGGGGCAATGGTATTTCCAAGTGATTTAGACATTTTCTCACCTTTACCATCTAAAGCAAAACCTTGAGACAAGATTTGTTTGTATGGTGCAACACCATGATTCGCCACAGATGTGATAAGAGATGAGTTGAACCAACCACGATATTGGTCTGAACCTTCAAGGTAAAGATCAGCTGGGTATTTGAGTTCTGGACGGTTCACCACAACCCCATTCCATGATGAACCTGAGTCAAACCAGACGTCCATGATATCTGTTTCTTTTGTAAATTCGCCATTCGGTGAACCAGGATGCGTAAACCCTTCTGGCAAGAGGTCTTTCGCTTCACACTGCCACCAGATGATCGAACCATGCTCTTCAAAGAGTTGAGCCACATGTTCGATGGTTTCAGCTGTCATGATTGGTGTTCCGTCTTCTGCATAGAAGATTGGAAGAGGCACACCCCAGGCACGTTGACGAGAGATGACCCAGTCACCACGGTCACGAATCATGTTATAAAGACGCACTTTCCCCCATTCTGAGTGGAACTTCACTTTTTCAATTTCGTCCAAGATATCTTGACGGAATTTCGATACTGAGGCAAACCATTGTGGAACTGCACGCCAGATGATTGGTTTTTTCGTACGCCAGTCAAATGGGTAGGAGTGAGAGATTTCTTCTTGAGCAAGGAGCAAATCACCAAGTTTTTCGATAACTGTTGGAACAACCTTGTCATAGAACTGACCTGCAAAGTCAGGGCCAGCATTTTCCATCATGATTCCGCGTTCGTTAACAGTAACAGCAACTTCGAGACCATTGGCAATCCCTACATTGTAGTCATCCTCACCAAAACCAGGAGCGGTATGGACGATACCAGTACCTGAATCAAGGGTTACATGCTCACCAAGGATCACCAATTCATCCACTTCAGGATCCCATGGGTGTTCTGTAACGATATGGTTCAATTCTTTTCCTTGGTAAGTTGCAAGGACTTCAGCATTTTCCCAACCGAATTTTTCAGAAAGGCTTGGCAAGAGTTCAGATGCTACAACATACTTGCGGTCAGATCCAGCAGGTTTCACTACGACATAATCAAACTCTGCACCTACCGTCAATCCACGAGAAGCTGTAACCGTAAATGGAGTTGTTGTCCAGACAACGATGTAGGTATCTGTATCTAGGACACCCTTACCATCTTTAACTTTGTTCGCATAGTAAAGAGACGTTGAAACCAAATCATGGTATTCAATCTCTGCTTCAGCAAGGGCTGACTCAGAAGACCAAGACCAGTAAACTGGCTTAGCTCCACGGTAGATATAGCCTTTATTGGCCATTTCACCAAAGACGCGGATTTGCGCTGCTTCATAGTCAGGCGTCAAGGTTACATAAGGGTGATCCCAATCACCTGAAACACCCAAACGTTTGAAGTCTTCGCGTTGTTTATCTACTTGAGAAAGAGCATATTCACGGCAGAGTTTCAGGTACTCAACCAAATCCATTTCTTTGCGTTTCACACCCTGTTTAGCCAATACTTGCTCAATTGGCAAACCATGAGTATCCCAACCTGGAATATAAGGGGCGTAAAATCCTGACATAGACTTAGAACGAACAATGATATCTTTTGAGATCTTGTTCATGGCATGTCCTACGTGAATATTTCCGTTAGCATAGGGAGGGCCATCATGAAGCGTAAAATGCGGTTTTCCTTCATTCAACTCTTGACGGCGTTGATACAATTTTGCATCTTCCCATTCTTTTTGCCAAACTGGTTCTTTCGTTGGAAGCCCAGCCCGCATTGGAAAAGCTCTTTTCCCAAGATTCAATGTTTCTTTAAGTTTCATTGTGTCTCCTTATTGATTTAAAAAGCTATAAAAAAAACACGAGCATCCTAAAAAGGACGATTGCTCGTGGTACCACCTTTGTTCGAGAAGTCGCAAACGACTTTCTCCTCTCATCCCGTAACGAGGGAAACGTCCGTTCTTACTCAAGGGTTCAGAACGAATACTGTAAAAGGATCATCCATTAAGAGGGAGTGCAGATCTTCCACCATCATCTGCTCGCTAGACCTATCATTAATGGACCTGTTTTTACAAAATTATAAAATATTGACAGATTCACGATTTGCATCATCTTCAGGTTGAACAGTTTCTTCAACCGCAACAACTTCTTCATTTTCATGACGAGCGTGCTCTGCTTCTTCTAAAGCGGATTGAACTTTTTCATTCAAGCCTTCAAACGCTTGTGTTGCACCCAATTCTAAATTAGCAGCTTCGATGCGTTTTTGCAATTCTTCGATTTCAGCTGGAGAGAATTGACGAGTCAAATCAATGTTATCATCTTCTGCATGATGATGGTGAACTGATTCACCCAAAGCTTTCTCCACAATTTCACGGAAAGCTTCATCACTTGTTTGAATGTACATAGCTGTTGGACGAAGAATTTCATCCCATTCAGGTGTATCGATAATGCTCAATTGGCTTTCGATGGTTGATTTCAAACGTTGATGGAAGACGCGTGTCTTGTTCTTCAATTCCTCTGTTTCAACGGCAACCTTCTTGGCATTATCCGTTGCATGACGAAGGATTTCATTTGCTTTTTGTTTTGCTTCATCTACTAAGTGCTGTGCATCTTGTTCAGCTTGACGAACAATATTTTCAGAACGTTCGTTAGCGGCTTGTTTGACACGTTCCGCAGTATCTTGTGCAATCAAAACAGATTGACTCAATGAATCTTTCATTTCATCAAAATAGTTTAAGCGTTCTTCAAGAGCTTGAATTTTTGCTTCTTGATCATGATTTAAACGAACAAGATCTTCATAATCGCGAACAACGATATCTAGAAATTCTTCTACTTCGTTCGCATCATACCCTCTAAATTTAACGCCAAAAGTTTTATCTTTAATTTCTAAAGCAGTAAGAGCCATAACTCCTCCTCATTTTTTACTTAAGAGTACTTCAACAGTTATTTTATATTTTCCACTCTTTGAAATACCATTTTCAGAAACAATTTTAAGACGCCCAAAGCGTCGGACACTGACTAAATCATTCAGACCTACAGCATAGCTAACATTGGAAGTAGTCGCATAGTTAACTTTCACTAAACCAGAACTAATCAACTGACTAGCTTGTGAGCGTGAAAGCTTGAAGGTCCCAGCAATCACCTTATCTAACCGATAACTCGACACGAGAATATCTCGCTGCTGGCTTTCTTCCTCTACGATCATTTGTTCAGAGAGAGGAACTTCCCTCAGCTTAACAGGTACCCGAGAAATTTTCTGGATGTGATCCATAAAATAGTGAACAAAACGCCGTTCAACAAATACTTGGATCTTTCCATCACTCGTCAGAATATCTCCAAAGGACTTGCGCTCCACACCTAATTGGTGAACAATGGTCCCCAGTACCTGGGAATGGGTCAAGTGATGAAATTTTGAAGCATAGACCATTTCCAATAAGGCCAGATCAAAGTCACTTGGATCTAATTGGTAATAATCCGGAGCAACAATAACCTTGGCATACTCCATTTTCTGCTCATCACTGGAAGCAAAGACCTGTAATTGGTAGCTTGCCGCGACATTTCGTAAAATAGTGACCTGATGAGGGTTTAAAAAACCCGTCACCTCAACAGAATAGCGTTCCACCACTCTTTCAGACAATTCAATACAGCGATCAATGAATTCGTGATCTTCGCGATTGAAATGTTGGTAAATCTCTGTCTGTCCCATCGTATTCTATCCAATCAAAAATAGGAACAAGCGGGCTAATAACTGATTCATCAAGTTCAAGACCAAAAGTGCTACTAGAACTGTAAAATCCAAGCCCCCAAACTGTAATGGTAACTTTCTAAAAAGGCTCAAAAATGGTTCAACTAGGCGGTGAACCATTTGTCCAAGAGTACTTTGAGGTGCCCCAGGGAACCAAGATAGTAAGGCATAGATGACAAGAATGATGGAATAGATTTGAATGATATTTGATAAGTATTGAAAGATAACCATCTTAACGATTACGTTTCATATCATAGTCAAATTCTGTCACTTCCACATCATTTGGAAGGCGGATATCTTCAATGTTAACGACTACATTAATTGGAGTCAACAAGTACATGGTACTTGCAACACGACGAAGATTTCCTGCTAAAACATAACGTGCCCCATCCAAATAATCTAAACAACGACGTGCTTGTACTTCAGTCATATATTGGAAGTCAATCAAGATACTCTCATTAGATAGTAATAGATCAACAATTTCAGTCGCTTCCTCGTATTTGCGGGGATAGCGTACATCAATGGTAATCTTTTCATCTGTATTCGCACGATTAGCAGCCAATTCACGTTGACGTTCATGCAAGCGAGTAATATTTTCAGATGTATTTTTCGTTGTTGAAACAGGTTCCTTCACTGCCGCTGTAGACACTGGAGTCGTAACAGGTGCGACAGGAGTCGGTTTTTGTCTTACCGGTTCTTTTTGACTAATCTGTGGACGTGGAGAAGTCACTTGAGGAGTCGGCTGTGGCTGTGGAACTGGTTGAGTTTCCGCCCCAGCTGCTTTTGCCTCGCGAACTTCTACTTCTTCACCGTCTTCTGTGAAGTAGTCAATAAAGTTGTTAAATTTATCTTTTAATGACATAGTTCTTTCCTATTTAAAAAATGATGTCCCAATTCTTACATAAGTCGCTCCGTTCGCAATGGCTACTTCAAAGTCACGACTCATACCCATACTTAGTTCTGAAAAAGGCATATTTTTTAATTGTTTCTTTTCTAGTTGTTTCTGAAGTTGGTGAGTTTTTGAAAAAATATCCTGCAACTCTTCTTGACTAGCCTCAAAAGGAGCCATCGTCATTAAACCAACAATTTCAATTTTGTCCAGCTGTGCGATTTCCGCTAAAACATCATCCAGTTCATCGGGTGCAAATCCATGCTTACTTTCTTCACCAGAAATGTTCACTTGGAGGAAACACTTGATCGGGTGTTCTGCTCGCTTTTGAATTTCTTGAGCCAGCTTCACCGAATCCAAGGCATGAAAGTAATCGACGAGATTGATCACGTCTTTTACTTTCCGCCGTTGGAGGCTCCCAATCAAGTGCCAAGTGAGGTCATACTCTTTGAGAGCTTGATACTTTTCTAGGAATTTATCGACACGATTTTCACCGATATGTTGGATACCTGTTTTCACCAGTGCTTCTGTTGTGGCAACATCCACATACTTGGTGACAGCTATCACATTAACTTGATCTTGACGGTTAGCTTTGTTTCTTGCTGTTTCTACTTGTTGCCGAACAAGATCAGCATTCTCTACCAGATTCATGATTAACGATTCCGGAAGAATGGTGGTGTTTCCAATTCATCATCATCTGAAGATGAATCTACATAACGATCAACTTGATGTGTTGATGTTGGTTCAGTTTGGCGAACGATATTCTCACGACGAATATCCCAATCACCAAAGGCTGAGCCACGGTTTGGTTCTACCGCTGGACGACTTGGAGTTGTTGGCAATTCAACATCTTGTTTCAAATCAAATTCACGGTCAAATGGTGCAGCTTGTGGGCGTTGTTCACGTGGTCCTGTTTTATAAGGACGTTGTGAGGAAGCAATGCCACTAACGCGTTCTACCTTGTCTTGACGGACACCAGTTGCAACAACCGTCACGCGGATTTCATCTTTAAGAGATTCATCAATAGATGTACCCAACCAGATGTTCACTCCGTGACCTGCAGCTTGGTTCACAATTTCTGAAGCTTCTTCTGCTTCGATCAATGTCATATCCAAACCACCTGTTACGTTGACGATCACGTCTTCTGCACCATCAATTGTAGTTTCAAGAAGTGGAGAGTAAATAGCTTTACGAGCCGCTTCGATAACGCGTTCTTCACCGCTACCAACACCAATACCCATGAGGGCATTTCCTTTGTTTTCCATAACAGTCTTCACGTCTGCAAAGTCAAGGTTGATCAATCCAGGACTTGTGATCAAGTCAGTGATCCCTTGAACACCTTGACGAAGAACGTTATCTGCTTCACTCAAAGCTTCAAGAAGCGGTGTCTTCTTGTCTACAATTTCAAGCAAGTTGTTATTAGAAATAATCAACAAGGTATCTACATGTTCGCGAAGTTCGTTGATCCCTTCAATAGCGAAGTTGCCACGTTTTGAACCTTCAAACCCGAATGGACGAGTGACAACTGCTACTGTCAAAGCACCTACAGCTTTAGCAATACGAGCGATGACTGGTGCAGCACCTGTACCAGATCCTCCACCCATCCCTGCAGTGATGAAGACCATGTCTGCACCTTGCAAAGCTTCTGTTAATACTTCTTCGCTTTCTTCAGCTGCCTTACGACCAACTTCAGGTTGACCTCCAGCACCCAATCCACGAGTCAATTTTGGACCCAATTGGATAACTGTTTCAGCTTTTGCACTTGAAAGTGCTTGAACATCTGTATTAGCTGCGATGAATTCTACACCGGCAACGCCTTCGTCAATCATACGATTGATGGCGTTTCCGCCACCGCCACCGACACCGATTACTTTAATTACTGCACCTTGTGCCGCTGCTGTGTCAAATGAAAATGTCATAAATACTTACACTCCTTAATCAAACATATTACCGATCAAATTTTTCATTCGGTCTGTGAATGTAGTTTTTTGTTCTTGTTTGCTATCATTGCTTGCTGCTGGAATTTCTTGAGCATCCACTGGAGATTCAATCTTCTCAGCATTGTATGCAGGTACTACCGGTTGTGCTGGAGTAGCAGGTTGTGGTTGTACTTGTGGTTGCACTGGACGATCAAATTGAATCGGTTGTTGACGCAAGACTTCGTCTCCATGAACCGCAGCTTGAGCAATAATATCCACATCTGTCAAATTGCCTGCATATTCAGACAAGCTAATTACATGGGCAAAAGCTGGATTGCGAATTCCAATTTGATTTGGAACAAACAATTTCACATTTACACCAAAGACTTCTTGAGCCAATTCTTCAACACCAGGAAGGATTGCACCTCCACCGATAATCACAATACCTCCAGGAAGATCCAACAGATGTCTTCTCTCAAGGTCTTGTTTGATTTGCTCAAAGATGTGTTTGATACGTGCTGAAATGATTTCAGCTAAGTACTTCTCAGTCACTTCAACTGGCTCTACTTCACCGATGACTTCTACATGGAAGACTTCATTCCCAGCAGATGGCACATAGGCTTCACCATAGTTGAACTTCAAGCCTTCAGCCAATTTTTGAGAAGTTTTCAATACTTTAGAAATATCTTTGGTAACATAATCGCCACCTTCTTGGTAGATATTTGTAAATTGAAGTTCTTGGCTACGAACAGACGCCACCGTTGTTTGGCCACCACCCATATCGATCACCGTTGCTCCAAATTCACGTTCGCCTTCATTCAAGACTGTTTTGATCATCGCAAGCGGTGAAATGATGATGTTTTCAACTTGTAAGCCTGCACGTTCAACGGTTTTACGCAAATTGTGCAAGATTGTACGAGGTCCTGTATAAAGAAGGCCACGCATTTCAAGTCGGATCCCCATCATTCCGCGTGGATCGCGGATTCCTTGGAATCCATCTACTGTGAATTCTTCAGGAATGAAGGTGATTACTTCACGATCCGGTGTCATACTTTTTGTGAGTGCAGATTTGACAACATTTTCAACATCTGCATCTGTGATTTCTTTCGAATCACTTGTGACTGGAATCATTCCTTGAGTTGCTTCGATTTGTAGTAAGTTTGCAGGCAACCCAACATTGACTAGATTGATTGAAATCCCTGCTTTTTCTTCAGCTTGGCTGATTGCATTTTTAATTGCATTTGAAGCAGCTTCGATATCTACTATAATTCCATCTTTGACGCCAGCACTTTTTGCATTGCTGACTCCAATTACATTCATTTCTCCATTGACATGTTCTGCCACCAATACTTTTATTGAACTAGTACCGATATCTAAACCTGTAAAAAAGCCGTCTCTAGCCATTACACCAGTCCTCTCTCTTTATTTGTTTTCACTTTACATCTATTTATAGCCCTTTTAGTTGGAACTATCCAAACTTCATTATATCACAAAGAAGCCTAAAATGGACATTTTTTCTTCAATTATTTGAGATAATTTATGGGCTTTACTCATTCCCAGAAGAATTCTCTCCTTCTGGATTCTGTTCTTGATTCCGTTCTTGGCTTGCTTCCTCAGAATGTTCTTCTTGCTTTTCTGTACTTTCAGCCTTTTCTTTTTCAGCTTGCTCTTTGGCATCTGCGATGGATTGTTCACTATAGCTGAAAACTCCAGCCTCCATATCGATAGTCGAATCATCGTCTAATTGCTTACTAATGGCTTTATAGTAAGGAAGCTTGCGGGTAATTTGGGAAACAGGCACCAAGATTTTATTATCGTTTTTCATAGTGATGGTCACCAGATCCTTGGTGACCTTGCTCGGAGTCAGATCTACCGAAACAATTTTATCCGTAATGGACGAAGAAATAGACTTCATTTCTTGGACAAATTGTCTAACTAATTCTCGATCTGAGAATTTTAAGCTAATATAGGAGGACGGCAATTCCGAAGCTGGAGTTACTGTCTCCACTACTTCTCCATTTTCCAATACTGGATAGTGGTCTTCTCCCGTCACATAATAGGCAACCACTTTGTGTTCCACGATATTGACTTTAAAGGTCACTGGGAATTGATAATGCATGTGCACTTCTTTGATCCATGGACTAGCCGTTTTCATATTTTGTTCATAGACCGATTTATGAAGGAAAGTCGTCAGAGTATAATCTTCTTCTTTGATGCGACTTTTTTCATACAAGAGTTGCTGGTCAACCGCCTTGTTCCCTGAAAATTCAATCACTTTCTGTGTGGATAAGGGGCTTAAAAAGTAGATCGAGAGAAGGGCGACAATCGAGCTGATTCCGATAACCGGAAGGGCACGATAGATGTGGCGTTTTGCCACTGTCGGTTCCTTCTTTGGTTTTTTCGTCTTCAAGCCTTTAAAAAATGAAGGCTTTTTCTCTTGTTTCTCTGAAGGATCTAGCTCCTCTTTAGCCGGATCAACTTCTTCTCCTTCTGAACTTTCTCCATCCGCATCTGGATCCTCTTCGGCCTCAGATTCATCTTCCTCTTCAGACTCTTCTATTTCTTCAGATTCTTCCTCTGAGACGGAAGCTGTCTCTTTTTCTGAAAGATCTTCGTCTTCTTTTGCTTCTTCGCTTTCAGTTTCCTCTGTTTCAGCTTCTTCCGCTTTTTCAAGCGCTTTTTTTTCTAAATATTCTTTGTTTCTTTTTTGCCAGGCTGACAATTCTGTAATTTTGTCATCCGTTGGCGTTTTTTTATTGTCGTCCGTCATCTTTTCCCTTACTGATATCTTTTTGAAGCAGGCCATAAAAATCGTCTAGTGAAAGGAGTTCTGTCGATTTTTCCATTGCTTGGTGGTAGACTTGGCTTTGCTTCAACATTTCTTGAATGGTTTCATTGAAGGTTTCGAGCGTCAATTGATCTTCCTGCAATTGCTCTGCATAACCTTTATCCACAAAATATTGGGCATTTTCAATCTGATCGCCACGGCTGGCTTCTTTTCCTAGCGGTACAATCAAATGGAGTTTGTTCATAGCTAAGAGCTCAAATAAGGTATTGGCTCCACCCCTAGTCACCACTAAATCAGCCTTTTGGAGCATTGGTAAATACTGATCGGTTACATAATCCACTCGATACAAGCCACCCTCAGCCTGATTCAATGTTGAATCACCCGTCAAATTGATGATATTGTAGTGCTGCAAGAGCTCTGCTTTGTGCTCTGTCACAAATTCATTAAAGACACGCGCACCGGCTGATCCTCCGACAAAGAGAAGGGTCGGCAAGTCTTTTCGGAAACCTTTTGTTTTTTCTTCTAAAACTTCTGAAGTTGGCGGAATATGATCTGTGACCTTGGTTACCGCACCGATATGCTCACTCTTTGTCAAACCATGTGCTTGCTCAAAAGTCGTGTACATCTTGGTAGCAAATTTATAAGCAATTTTATTGGCCAATCCCATAGAAAGATCGGACTCATGGATATAGACAGGAACACGCGTGAGTCGGGCTGCGATCACTGGTGGCACAGAAACAAATCCTCCTTTTGAGAAGAGAACTTGTGGGCGCACACGAAGCAGGATTGCAATGGACTGGAGCGTCCCCCAAGCCACCTTGAACACATCCATCATATTTTGGAAAGAGAAATAGCGGCGCAATTTCCCTGTTGCAATCGAATGGAATCGTACCTCTAATCCAGACTTTTTGATCTCTTGGTATTCGATTCCTTTTTTGTCCCCAATATAATGAACTTCCCATCCATCTTCGATAAATTTTGGAATCAAGAGGAGATTAAGGGTCACATGTCCCACGGTTCCCCCACCAGTAAACATTATTTTTTTCATCTTATTTCAACCCTTTTACTGTAGCAAGGAATTCATCCCCACGCACTTCAAAATTCGGATACATATCCCAGCTGGCATTGGCAGGACTTAGTAGTACAACATCTCCGGGGCTAGCCAAGTCGAAGGCTTTCTTTGTAGCATCTGCTACATCTGCCGCATCGACATAAGGGACGCCTGCTTTATCGGCTGCACGTTTCACTCGAGGAGCTGATTCCCCTAGAATTACCATTTCCTTTAAGCCAGTAATGTGAGGCACCAATTCATCAAATTCATTGCCACGATCGAGCCCCCCTGCAATCAAGATCACCTTGCTGTTATCAAAACCAGAAAGAGCTTTTTGTGTTGCTAGAATATTAGTCGATTTGCTATCATTGTAGAATTTGACACCTTGAATTTCATCCACATATTGAAGACGGTGTTTCACTCCTCCAAAGGCTGACAAGGTTTCTTTAATGACCTCATTCTCCACACCACGGACTTTTGCAACAGCAATCGTTGCCAAGGCATTCTCTACATTGTGACTACCTGGAACGCCCAGTTCATCTGCACGCATGACAGCTTCTCCCTTAAACTTGAGAAGTCCATCTTCCAAATAAGCCCCATCCACTTTTTCAACCGTTGAAAATGGAAGGACCCTTGGCTTGGTTTTTGTAGCGAGTTCCTTGGCCAGGTCTTGGTTGAAGTTCAAGACAATGACATCTTTTTCTGTCATATTCTTTTGAAGATTCCATTTGGCAGCTACATAATTTTCAAAAGAACCATGATAGTCGATATGAGTTGGCATGAGGTTGGTAATCACTGCAATCTCTGGATGGAATGCATCAATTCCCATCAATTGGAAAGAAGACAATTCCATGACCAGAACATCCTTTTCTGTTGCTGTTTGTGCAACTTGACTAGCTGGAAAACCGATATTCCCAGACAATAGACCACCTTGGCCGGCAGCCGTCAAGACTTCTCCGATCATGGTTGTTGTCGTCGTTTTTCCGTTTGATCCTGTAATCCCAATAATTGGCGCATCCGAAATCAGATAGGCCAATTCCACTTCAGTGAGGATGGGAATGCCTTTTTCAAGCGCTTTTTCAACCATTGGATTGGAATAAGGGATTCCTGGATTTTTGACCATGACTGCAAAGTCTTCATCCAACAGTTCCAGAGGGTGACCTCCTGTCACAACTTTAATCCCTTCTTCCAGTAAACTTTGTGCTGCTGGATTTTCTTCAAAAGGTTTGCCATCATTGACGGTCACAATCGCTCCTAAGCGATCCAACAAACGGGCAGCTGACTCGCCTGACTTAGCCAAACCTAATACAAGAACCTTTTTATTTTCAAATTGTTTCACAAATTTCATGATTTCTTCGCTCCATTTTTATCACTCTCTATTTTACCTTTTTTTAGCAAAATTAAAAAGCCCAAAGGGCTTTAAAAATCACGTCACCGTTTATTTTTTCTGTTTGGTCGTCATTTTGGAAATATCTACCAAAGCCATGTAGCCAACAAAGGCCAGAAAGGCACCGACAAAAAACTCGGACGGTAGTTGGAATATCTGAAAAATGGCTAGACAAGCAAGGACGATAAAAGAGACGATCAAGACCACCATTGTGACACTGTTTAAGGTACCACGAATACTCTTTGGGGTCATAAAAAGGTAAAAAAGGAGAATCAAAATCCCTAAGATAAAATAGACCATTTTGTTTCTCCTTTCTTTTCGTATTATTCAGCAGCTGCTGATTTTTTCTTTTTATTTGCTTTTTCGCGTTCTGCTTTGTTCAAGATCTGTTTACGCAAACGGATAGATTCAGGCGTTACTTCCATGTACTCATCGTCGTTCAAGAACTCAAGAGATTCTTCCAAGGTCAAGATACGAGGAGTCTTGATAACCGCTGTTTGGTCCTTAGTAGCGGAACGAACGTTGGTCATTTGTTTTGCTTTCGTAATGTTTACGGTCAAGTCGTTCTCACGAGAGTTTTCCCCGATGATCATTCCTTCGTAAACTTCTGTACCTGGATTGACAAAGATCGTACCACGTTCTTCGATAGACATGATAGAGT
Organism: Streptococcus sp. S5; assembly: GCF_034134805.1. Classification (NCBI taxonomy): domain Bacteria; kingdom Bacillati; phylum Bacillota; class Bacilli; order Lactobacillales; family Streptococcaceae; genus Streptococcus; species Streptococcus lingualis. The sequence continues at coordinate 1,647,997 of NZ_CP139419.1, forward strand.
AAGTAGTTGCTTTTCCGTTATCGATTGAAACAAGCGCACCACGGTGACGTCCACCGATTTCTCCTGGAATCACTGGCAAGTATTGATCAAATGTGTGGTTCATAATTCCGTAACCACGTGTCATTGACAAGAACTCTGTTGAGTATCCAATCAACCCACGCGCTGGGACAAGGAAGACCAAACGAGTTTGACCGTTACCAGTTGAGATCATATCCAACATTTCACCTTTACGTTCAGAAAGGCTTTGGATAACAGATCCTTGGTATTCTTCTGGTGTGTCGATTTGTACGCGCTCAAATGGTTCACATTTGACACCATCAATTTCCTTGATGATAACTTCTGGACGAGATACTTGCAATTCGTATCCTTCACGACGCATGGTTTCGATCAAGATAGACAAGTGCAATTCCCCACGTCCTGAAACTGTCCATTTATCAGGTGAATCAGTTGGGTCAACACGAAGAGAGACGTCTGTTTGCAATTCCGCTTGCAAGCGTTCTTCAACTTTACGAGAGGTCACCCATTTCCCTTCGCGACCAGCAAATGGTGAGTTGTTAACCAAGAAGGTCATTTGAAGCGTTGGTTCATCAATGTGAAGAATTGGAAGAGCTTCAACTGCGTCTGTCGGTGTGATGGTTTCTCCAACGAAGATATCTTCCATACCAGAGATAGCGATCAAGTCACCCGCTTTAGCTTCTTGAATTTCACGACGTTCCAAACCAAAGAAACCAAAGAGTTTGGTAACACGGAAGTTCTTAGTTGTTCCATCCAATTTAGAAAGGGTTACTTGGTCCCCAACTTTTACAGTACCACGGAAGACACGTCCGATACCGATACGTCCAACGAAGTCGTTGTAATCAAGCAGGGATACTTGGAATTGAAGGGGCTCATCTGAGTTATCAACTGGAGCTGGGATGTGATCAATGATGGTATCAAAGATCGGTGCCATTGTGTGCTCTTGATCAGCTGGATCATCTGAAAGTGAAGAGGTTCCGTTGATCGCTGATGCATATACAACTGGGAATTCCAATTGGTCATCATCCGCACCCAATTCGATGAAGAGTTCAAGAACTTCATCTACAACTTCTTCTGGGCGAGCAGATGGTTTATCGATTTTGTTGACTACAACGATCGGAACAAGATCTTGTTCCAAGGCTTTTTTCAATACGAAACGCGTCTGAGGCATGGTTCCTTCGTAGGCATCTACGACCAATACAACCCCGTCAACCATTTTCATGATCCGTTCCACTTCTCCACCAAAGTCCGCGTGTCCCGGTGTATCCATGATATTGATTCGAGTTCCGTTATAAGCAACGGCTGTATTTTTAGCAAGGATCGTGATCCCACGTTCTTTTTCAAGATCGTTTGAGTCCATTGCACGTTCTTGCAATTCTTTACGTTCATCCAAGGTGTGCGATTGTTTTAACAATTCGTCTACCAAGGTTGTTTTACCATGGTCAACGTGGGCAATGATCGCAACGTTACGAATATCTTCTCTTAATTTTGTCATGATTTCCTCTATAAAATTTTAAATAATATTTCTAACTGAACAATTATACCACAGTCCTATCTAAAAAACACAGTTCAGCTAGTTGTAAATGTTTTCATCCTCATTTCTTTTCTCCGACTCGATTTCCTTTTCTTTTCATGATACACTGATGATAAGAATTTCAGAAAAAGAGGCTTCCATGAGATTAGATCAATTGATGGCAGACCATCAGTACGCTCGCAAAGACATCAAACAACTTCTAGCCCGAAGGCAAATCTTGGTCGATCACCTACCAGCTCAAAAGCTATCCCAAAACATCGACCCTGGACTCCAACAGATTCAAATCGGGGAACGAATCATTCAAGAACCGCGTCACCACTACTACATGCTCCATAAACCAATCGGGGCTGTGACCGCTAAAAGAGACGCCCACCATCCAACGGTGATCGATCTAGTGGACCCTCAGCAAGAGTACCCAGATCTCTATCCGCTTGGTCGCCTCGATCGCGATACCAGTGGTTTGCTCCTCCTCACAGATAATGGTCCCTTAGGCTTTCAACTGCTCCATCCTCAATACCATGTGGAGAAGGTCTATGAGGTAGAAGTCAATGGCCCGCTTTATGCAGCCCACATCGAGCAATTTCAGAATGGGATTTCATTCACAGACGGCCCTATCTGCAAGCCTGCATCCTTGACTATTCTAGAAAGTACCCCCAGCTACAGCAAGGCCCAGGTCCGAATCTCAGAAGGAAAATACCACCAAGTGAAAAAAATGTTTTTGGCCATTGGAGTCAAAGTAATGACCTTAAAACGCTTGTCTTTTGGTCCCTTTACCTTGGATCCTCAGTTAGCCCCTGGAGAAAGCCGACCTTTGAATGAGGTGGAGCTCACACGGGTCAAAGACTACCTTGAAAAAACGAGATAAAAAAGCTCTAACCACACACTTTGTGCAGTTAGAGCTCTTTTTATTAGGCGTCTTTTTTCACTTTCCCATTCCAAGAATCAAGACCATAAGACAAGACATAAATGTCTGTATAGCCCTGTTTCTTAAGATAGAGAGCCGCATTGGTTACACGCGAACTACGGCTATTTTCATAGAGCAAAATTGGTTTATCTTTGCGCAAGGCTGCAAGACTCAACTTCAACTGAGTAGAAGGAATGTTGCGTGCTCCTAAAATATGCTTGGCATGAAACTCAGCTGGCTCTCGCAAGTCAATCAACTGCCCTTGACGAATCAGCTCTTCAAAGGTTGCATTGTCCACAAATTTAGCAGCTTTACGGATGCGGAAATAATTAAACGCCATCCATCCAAATACTCCTAAAATAGCCAACCAAACAATGATATTTCCCATCACTCTACCTCACTCTTTTTCAAAAATTCTAATTCTTGCTTGTGTTCTCTTCTTAAAACGGTATCGGCTTCTAAATAATCGAGCCGCTCCATTAGGCCTGCATCATAAAGACGTTGAAGCTCAATTTTCATCAATTCGATGTCATAGAGGCGCTTCCCCACGTAAATGATGATTCCAAAACGTTTTAAAAATTGTTGAACATCATACAGGTTTTTCATGTTCATTATTGTATCAAATTTAGAAAGGCTTTACAAGATTTTCAAGCAAATGATGACATTTTTCGATTTCTTTACGAATAAATAAGTATGATCAACTTTTATTTTTTTACCATCGGTACTTGCATCGCCTCTTTTTTGGGGCTAGTTGTCGATCGTTTCCCAAACCAATCCATTCTCGCTCCTCGTAGTCATTGTGATCAATGTCAGCACGTCCTTGGAGTTTGGGATCTCATCCCCATTATCTCGCAACTACTCCATCGTTTTCGCTGTCGCTATTGTCATCAGACCTATCCATTTTGGTACTGCCTTTTTGAGATCTGGAGTGGCCTACTCTTTTTAGCCTGCGCCAATGGTTTCCTTTCTCTGCCTCAGATTCTAACACTACTGGGAGCTGCCGTTTTAGCCATTTATGACCTTCGCTTTATGGAATACCCTTTATTCATCTGGTGCTGTCTCCATGCCCTGGTCCTCTTTTTATCCGGTAGTAATCTCCTCATGCTGATCTTTTTACTCCTTGCAATCGGAGCTCACTTTTTCTTTATCGGAATGGGAGCAGGAGATTTTCTCTTACTAGCTACCTTTTCGCTGACCTTTTCTTCTACCCAGATCCTCATTCTCATTCAGATCGCATCCATCTTAGGCATTCTCGTCTTTGCTCTCAAAAAAGAAAGAGACCGGATTCCCTTTGTTCCCTGTCTCTTTCTCAGTTATCACGCTTTACTGCTTTATACGATGTTTTGCAGATAAATTCTTTTTATTTTGCAGCCTTCGCTTCTAGATAATCGGCGATGGCAGCCACATCCTTGTCCCCACGTCCGGAAACATTGATGATGATGATCTTGTCTTTATCCAATTGTGGAGCACGTTTGACTGCTTCTGCAATCGCGTGTGAGCTTTCAATAGCTGGGAGGATCCCTTCTGTCTTACTGAGAAGAAGAAGAGCTTCTACTGCTTCATCATCTGTTGCTGCTACGTATTCGACACGACCAGAATCTTTAAAGAAAGCATGCTCTGGACCAACCCCTGGGTAGTCCAAACCAGCAGAGATCGAGTACACTGGCGCTACTTTTCCATCTTCGCCAAAGACTGCATAGGTCTTCATACCATCAACCACTCCGATAGTCCCTTTGGTCATAGTCGCTGCGTGCTGATCGGTATCCAAGCCATGACCAGCTGCTTCTACCCCAATCAAGCCGACTTCCTCTTCAGCGACATATTCAGAAAAGGCACCGATGGCATTAGAGCCACCACCGACACAGGCAATCACATAGTCTGGCAAACGACCTTCTTTTTCCAAGATTTGACGTTTAGATTCTTCACTGATCACCTTTTGGAATTCATGCACAATGGTTGGGTAAGGGTGAGGGCCAACAGCAGAACCCAAAACGTAAAAGGCATCCAGATCCGCCATCCATGCTCCAAATGCAGCATCAACGGCGTCTTTCAAGGTCTTAGTACCGGTTTCAACCGCATGGACGGTTGCCCCCATCATTTCCATGCGGAAGACATTCAAGCGTTGGCGTTCCACATCTTCTGCCCCCATGTAGACATCACAGGCCATGCCAAACTTAGCTGCCGCTGCTGCTGTAGCCACACCGTGTTGACCGGCTCCTGTTTCAGCAATCACGCGCGTTTTACCCATGCGTTTGGCCAAGAGGATTTGCCCCAAGACGTTATTCAATTTATGCGAACCTAGGTGATTCAAGTCTTCGCGCTTCAAATAAATTTTTGCCCCACCTAAATGCTCTGTTAAACTTTCCGCAAAGTAGAGCGGTGTTTCCCGGCCAGAGTAATCTTTCAAATAATGTTTGTATTCTGCGATAAATTCTGGATCATTTTTATATTGTTCAAAGGTTTCCTCTAATTGATTGAGCAAGTTTTGAATGGGTTCTGGTACGAAAGATCCACCAAATTGTCCGAAATAGCCTTTTGTTTCTGTCATGATTGTGTCCTCTTTTCTATATCTTTAATCCTGTTTATGATCTTTTTCTCTCGCAGACCCTTTGAGCTGCAGTCTCACTGGGGTTCCTTTGAGATACAAAAAACCTCACACAGAAAAATCTGTGTGAGGACGATTCGATACCGCGGTGCCACCTCAATTGTAGGAGGCTATTTTTCTCCTACATCTCTGACCTGTCTAACAACAGGGTGCACGATAAGGTGTGCTCACCGAATTTTTATTGTTTCAAATTCATCATCATAAACGCATCAGCCCATTTCAAGATTCACCACTGCTTGTTCGCAATCACCACAAGCTCCCTGGAAGTGAGAAAAACCTCTACTTTTCTGATGTCTTGAAGTTATTATAGCTCCCGCTTCTGACTTTGTCAACAAAAATTTTAAAAAGTGGTTAAAATGTTCGGATTTTACATTTCCCCATTTTTTGCTAGCAATCGTGCTCTGCAATACTGAAAGCCTAAATAAGCCAGATAAGCGCCTAAGGTATTGGTCCACAAATCATCTAGCTCAAAGACACGATTGGCATCAAACAAGAGATCTAACAGAACTTGGCTACATTCAATCCACAAGCTCATCCCAAAGCCGAAGCACAAGACCCGTTTGCGGCTCCTCAACCAGGGCCTTAGCCAAAGGAGTTGAAAGACTAGCGGGCTTAACAAAAAGATATTGGCTATATTTTGGAGAATGACCTTAATGAGTTGGAGGACACTGGTGATCTGACCAAGATTCATCACCGAATTAAGAGGAACCAGCAGGACGACGATGCGACCGAAATGTTGAATACCCGGTGTTTCCATACCCGGCTCTGGCTGTTGGGGCAAAAAACACATCAGACACAAAAGGATAAAATAGAAGAAGCTGCCACTCCGTAACAGCCTTCTTCCTCTTTTTGTTAGTTCTGTATGATCCATCAGCCCTTGTTTAAGGTTGCGCATGTTCAACAATCGCTTTCTCCCGATCCCGTTTCATGGTATTTGAACGCAATTGACCACAGGCTGCATCAATATCTGTACCGTGCTCTTGACGCACTACACAGTTAACACCTTGTTTTTTCAAGGTATCATAGAAGGCCATGACCCGTTCTTTTGGACTCCGGCTATATTGGTCATGCTCACTGACAGGATTGTAAGGAATCAAGTTAACATAAGACAATTTCTTGATATTCTTAAGCAATTCTGCCAATTCTAAGGCTTGCTCGACCCCATCATTGACTTCATTGAGCATGATATACTCAAAGGTCACCCGACGGTTCGTAGTCTCAATATAGTATTCAATCGCTGCAAACAATTTTTCAATTGGGAAAGCTCGGTTGATTTTCATAATGCTAGAGCGCAAGTCATTGTTTGGTGCATGAAGAGACACTGCCAAATTGACCTGCACACCTTCATTTGCAAAGTCACGAATTTTATGAGCCAAACCAGAAGTTGACACTGTAATATGGCGAGCACCAATCGCTAATCCCTTGTCATCGTTGACCGTCCGGATAAATTTCAAGACATTGTTATAGTTGTCAAATGGTTCTCCGATCCCCATGACAACGATATGGCTGACCCGTTCATCTTGGCCACGTTCGTCAAAGTATTTTTGGACCAACATGATTTGAGACACGATTTCACCATTGTTCAAATCGCGTTGTTTTTTGATCAAACCAGAAGCACAGAAGGTACAACCGATATTACATCCTACTTGAGTCGTTACACAGACAGATAATCCATAGTGCTGACGCATCAAGACGGTTTCAATCAACATGCCGTCTGGCAATTCAAAGAGGTACTTGACCGTCCCGTCTGCTGACTCTTGCACGATCCGTTGCTTGAGTGGGTTGACGACAAACTGATCATTCAACTTCGCAATCAAGTCCTTAGAAAGGTTGGTCATTTCTTCGAAGGACTGGACGCGTTTGCGATAGAGCCATTCCCAGATTTGTGCTGCACGGAATTTCTTTTCGCCGTTTTCTTCCGCCCAATCAATCATATCCTGGCGTGTTAAACTATAAATGGATGGTTTCATTCTTTCTTACTCCTCTTTTTGTCGAATCACAAAATGACGTTTGTTGTCTGTCTTAGTTGTCTTTTTAGTCTCAGCAGACGATCTTGTTTTTTTCGAGTTTTTGGCTGGTTGTCCCTTGTCGCGTTCTCGTTTTTGGAAACGATCTTTTTGTTTGCGATTGCGCGAACGCTTCTTCGGCTCTCTTTCTTCTGATTGAGCTTTTTTGACCGGTGATTTCTTATCAAAAGAAGCACGATGGGGCTCCTTATTTTCAAGGACAAAATAAGCACAACCATAGCTACAATATTCTAACAAATAATCGTCTAAGCGACTTAATTTATCCATCGTTGCAACATCGCGCTCTTCCTTATAGAAGCCACGCAAGCGCAACTGCTCATTGCTCCAATCACCAACAATGTAATCAAACTTGGTTAAAATCTCAGAAAATCGCTGACCAAAAACAGTCGCATCAAAAGCTTCCTTCTCATTTTTCAAGAGCTCAAAGGAGAGGTTTTCTGAAAGGATCTGGTCTCCTACCTGACGAAACACAGGTCCAGGAAATTTATTGTAATTATATAATTCAGGGTCAATCTCTTTTCGCATAGTGTTCCTTCATCAAAATCTATTTACTGTAACACTTTATTTTATCATAAATTTGATGACTTGCGTCAGATTTGACTAGAAAAGAGTTGAAATTCAACATTGAAAGTTTCCAAAAGGAAAAAGAGACAAAGATGGCAATCTTTGTCTCTATACATGTTCATCAGATGATGAAAGGGGCAAAAAAAGAGTGATTTTCGTATAGCTATTGGCCTTAGAATCAATCTCCATATGATAGGCTTCGCCAAATTGAAGATGCAATCGTTGGTCCACATTTTTCAAGCCAACACCTCCTAAACGAAGAAGGGTTTGGGCTGTTGATTCTGATAAATCAAACCCTCGTCCATTGTCAAAAATCGATACGCAGGCGGAGTCTCCACTGACTTCAGTCGTCACTCGAATGAGACCTGGCCGATCGATCTCTTTAATGCCATGGTAAATCGCATTTTCCACTAAGGGTTGAAGCACTAATTTCGGAAGCTGATAGTCGCCCAACCTTTCATCTTCTAGAATTTCATAGTTGAGCTTTTCACCATAACGTTGTTTTTGAATGAAAAGATACTGGCGGACATGGTCAATTTCATCTCTCAGTAGGATTTGTTCCTGGCCTTGGTTGAGAGCTAGTCGAAAATATTGAGCCAGAGACTTGGTGATGTCGACCACGCGCCGACTATCATTAAACTCCGCCATCCAGACAATCGTATCCAAGGTATTGTAGAGGAAATGCGGATTTATCTGAGCAGAAAGTGCCCGCAACTCGTACCGCCGTGCGTTCTGTTCCTCTTCCTTGACCTGTTGCATGAGGTTATCGATTTGGTCCAACATGGCATTAAACGCTTGAGCGAGGGCCACCAATTCTGGAGATCCTTTGGCTGCAGCCCTCACGTGAGCATCTCCTGCTCCAATCCTCAAAATGATAGTCTGAAGGTCTTGTAAGGGTTTGATCCACAAACGCAGAACAAAGCCGATCCCTATCAAACACATGATCAAAGCTAGTAATCCTAGACCAATGAAAGAGTACAGGAGTTGCGACTGCAGCATCTGAAGTCCTTCAAGTGAAGCCACTCCAATCAAGGTCCAATCGCTATCTGGAATCGGAACCTGATAGATAAAATTCTGTCCTCCTTTTGTATAGCCATCTGTCACAGCAATATAGGGCTGCATGGCTTGCATTTCTTGGCTGGAGGAATAGACCGCTTTTTTAGGATGATAGACAAACTCATGCTTTTGATTAATGATAAAACTAAAGCCTTGCTTCCCTAGTTGCAGGTGATCCAAGTAAGCCTGAAGGCTATCGTAGCCAATATCCAAGCGTACTACTCCGAGATTTTGACCAGCCTGATCGACCACTTCTTGGGTAATAGAAACCACCCATTTTTCTTTTTCCGAGGTCAAGGATTCCTTTCGAGCTGGCGTCAAAACTGGCATGGCTCTTTCCTTAATCGCCTCTTGATACCAACTTTCATTCATCATATCTGAGGAAGTCTGCATGCTGATTTTGGAATCTGTCGCTACCAGACGTCCATCCTTGGTCACCAAGACCGCAGAGACCAAGTCCGGATCTGTTTCAATCATCGTTCGCATCAAGTGCTGAACTGTTTCTTGATTCGCACTCTTGTCTTGGGCAAATTGGCGAACAGCCTGTTCCTTGCTAAGTACCGTTGTGGTCTGCTTTAATTTTTTTAGATAGGAGGTGATAAACTGACTGCTTTGATCGATACTATTTCTTGTCGTCCGCTCCGTTTGCTGGCGGATCGTCCCTGAACTCGTTTGATAATAGAGGCCACCAATAAGACCAAAAAGTAGGAGAATGAAGAGAAAAAAGTAGAGGACCAGCTGAATCAGCAAGGGATATCGTTTCATTCATGCTCTCCTTTTTTGTACTGCCTTGGTGTCACCCCAACAACCTGCTTAAAGCGTTGAGAAAAATAGTTCATATCTTCAAAACCAACCTGATCGGCGATCTCATAAATTTTTAAATCTGTCGTGAGAAGCAAGAGTTGAGCCTTCTTCATTCGCTCTTGAATGAGGTAGTCTTGGAAGGGGAGTCCCAATTTTTTCTTGATCAATACACTTAGATACGAGGCACTGAAACCAAGTTGATAGGCCAGATCCTTTAGAGTTAACTGAGAGTCTGCTAAACGAGCATGAATGGCTTCTTCCAAGTCTGTCGAATAACCCTGACTGACCAAATCTTCGACTTGCGCTTTCTTACGCTCTTGATCAAGTTTTCCTTTCACCTTTGCTAACATCTCTTCAATATCATCTTTTGAAAAAGGCTTCAGCAAATAATCATCTGCACCTAACTTGATGGCTTTCCTCGCAAACTCAAAGTCATCATAACCCGTCAAAAAAATGATATGACAAGACGGAGACTTCTCCTTGACGAGATGGGCCAGATCCAAGCCGTTCATTTGTGGCATATTGATATCAGTTAGAAGGATGTCGGCTGGTTGCTCTTGAAACTTCTCCCAAGCCTCACGGCCATTTTCTGCCTGGTTGATGACGGTCATTCCAAACTGTTCATAATCCACTAAGGAAGTCAGTCCCTGCCGGATAAGCTCTTCATCTTCCACAATCATGATCGCATACATGTCTTTCACCTACTTGTCTTTGCTATACTTATTATAGCAAATTATGGTTCCAAATGTCTCAGACATAGTCCAATAAATAACCGTAGCCCTTTTCTTTCATTTCTGCTTTGGGAATGAAGGTAATAGACAAACTATTGATGCAATAGCGAAGGCCGCCTTTTTCCTTGGGACCATCGGTAAAAACATGGCCCAGATGAGAATTTCCCACACGGCTCCGAACTTCTGTCCGCGTCATATTGAAACTCTTATCCTCCTTATAGATGGCCACATCAGGACTAATAGGACGACTGAAACTTGGCCAACCACAACCAGAATCAAATTTATCCTTAGAGGAAAAGAGCGGCTCACCAGTCACGACATCTACATAAATACCGGCATCAAACTGATCCCAGTAACGATTGGAGAAGGCCCGTTCGGTATCATTTTTTTGTGTCACCGCATACTCTTCAGGAGATAACTTCTTTTTGATTTCCTCATCGCTTGGCTTAGAGTAGCGACTAGCATCAATAACAGGATAAGAAGCCTGATTGACATCGATATGGCAGTACCCATTCGGATGTTTCTTTAGATAATCCTGGTGGTAGTCCTCAGCCTTGATGAAATTGGTCAGTGGTTCTTTTTCCACTGCTAACGGTTTGTCGTATTTTTTTGCTTCTTCTTCAAAAACTTGATTAATGGTTGGAAGATCTTCTTGAGAGACATAATAGACACCTGTTCGGTATTGAGTCCCTTGATCATTTCCTTGACGATTCTTCGACGTTGGGTCGATAATCCGGAAATAATGCAGGAGCAATTCTTTCAGAGACACCTTCTTGACATTGTAAGTGATATGAACTGTTTCAGCATGGCCTGTTTGAGGGACCAATTCATACTTGGTCGTTTCTCCCTTTCCATTGGCATAGCCTGATACGGCATCAATCACACCTGGAACACGTGAGAAATATTCCTCTACGCCCCAGAAGCAACCACCAGCCAAATAAATTTCACGCTGATCCTTTGGATCAACCGTTTCCTTTGTTTCCTTTTTGGCTACTGGAGTCTGACTCATCGATGCTTTTTTAATCATCTTAGTGCTTGTTTCTGATTGATCCATTCCGTTTGCTCCCTTAATATAGAAAAAGAAACCAATAGATAATAAGCCAATGAGAAGGATAGCAAACACTTTCCACTTTGTTTCCATTGTCTATCTCCTTACTGCATGTTCTCTAGGGTCTTGAGGATATCCTCTTTATTCATATAGCCGATCTGGCTCTTTGCTAAAGTCCCATCACTATTGATAAAGAGTGCCGATGGATAAGAACGAATCCCATATTCTTTGAGCAGTTCCCCTTTACTATCTAGCAAGACTGGGAAATCTTTGTAATCCAAAGACTGGTACCAGTTTTTGAAATCTGCTGCTGATTTTTCGCCATTAAAGGTTGGAGCTACAACGGATAAAACCACATAATCCTTACCCTCCTCTTCTTTTGCCAACTCATTGGTATCCTCTAACGTTGACAGGCAAATAGAGCACCAGGAAGCCCAAAATTTGAGGTAAACTTTCTTTCCCTTGTAATCGGATAAGCGGTAGGTCTTGCTATCCACTCCTTGCAGGCTAAAATCCTTCACTTTCTTGTCAGATGGTTGCCTAGCCCCAGCTTTGGCTGTTTGTTGGCTCATGCCCTTATTAGAAGTAGCCATTCCTTGACTCGAACAAGCCCCCAAAAGTCCAGCGCATACGAATCCTGTAGCTACTAAAGCTAATTTTTTCATCATTATCACCTCTTTAAACAAGGAGAAAGTCATCCTCAGATGACCTCTCCCTTCTTTCATTCCTTGTCTGATTTCATTTCCGATGAGTTGTTCGTATCCTCCTTCATGCTAGAATCGCTAGATTTCATCTCATCTTTTTTCATATCGTCCTTCATTTCCGAACTGCTGTCAGACATCATAGATGAATCTTTCTTGTCCTCTTTTTTCATTTTATCATCGGACATGGACGAATCCTTCATGTTATCCTTCTTCATGTCGTCCTTCTTCATATCGTCCTTCTTCATCATGCTACTATTGTCCATTTTTTTCATATCTGAATCCGATTTTTGACCAGAACAAGCTGCTAAAGTAACGAGGCTAAGCGTAGCAATGGTAAGTGTAAGAATTTTTTTCATGATTTTTCTCCTTTAATCCTTTAAGATTAGTGAAACAGGGATGCGAGGCTATTAAGATTTCCAAGCATCAGCAAGATACCCATCAAGATGATGAGGGCACCACCAATTTTTTTCAAGGTTCCCATGTGGGGCTTGAGTTTAGCAAAATGTTGTAGAACCCAGCTAGAAGCTAGAGCCAAGACTAAGAAGGGGAGCGCCAAGCCTAATGTATAGACCAGCATCAGGAGAGCGCCTTGCAAAGCACCATTTCCTCCAGAAGCGGCAATGGCTAGAACCGAACTCAAAACTGGTCCGACACAAGGGGTCCAACCAAAACTAAAGGTGACCCCTATCAGAAAAGCATTGAAGAATTCATTGCGCTCCCGATTCTTTTTGAGTTGGATGGTCTTTTGTTTTTGGAGTTGTCTCAGATTGATCACTTCCATTTGGTGAATCCCTAATAGGATCACAATCCCTCCTAGCAGATAGCGAAACCATGGAGCATAAAGCACCTGCCCAAGGGCCCCTGCACCGTATCCTAGAATCAGGAAAACAGTTGATAGACCTGCGATAAAACAAAGAGTCTTCACCAAGCCATACCAAGAAATTTCTCTTCCAAAAATTCGAACAGTTTTCACACGTTCAGAATCCAATAGAATCCCTACATAGACTGGCATCAGTGGCAAAATACATGGGGAGAAAAAGGATAGAACTCCCGCTAAGAATACTGAAATGGAAAACAAACTGGTTTGAATCATTTCACTACCTCCCTTTCTTTCTGATACCAGTATAAAGAAAAAATCCCTCTAAAAATAGAGAGATTGATAAGCAAAAACTTGAATTTGATTAGAAGGTGATTAATTCTTCGGATGGGCCTTTATCCATGTTACAAACTCGTCATACGAGTGAATTTGTGTTTTTTCTCCAGTTGTTTCGTCTGTGGCATACAGTTCCATGACTTCTTGACCTTCCGGCGCAAACCAATGAATAATTTTATCAAACCATTCGCGTTCATTGTATTGTTTAGGACGGAAATACAATTTTTCTATATATTTCATATTTTTTGCAACATCCGGATAGAGGCGTGCAAAATTTGTACCAGAGACATCAACTTGTCTTTTATTTTTTATATCACTAGAAATACCGTATAGTAACATCGTTAGATGTTTTTCAGATAAATTTTTTTCAAGTTGATCATTTATCCCGCCTCTGCCCCAATCAACTTTTAGATCATAGATCGACGGTTGTTCTTCTAATTTCTTGATCTTTGACTCAACATCATCTTGAAAAATTTCTCCTTTTGCTGTGAAAAGAATCCGCTTATTATTAGAGTCTTTCAAATCAGAATAATTATCTTTATCAATTTTTTGTAAATATAAGGTGAGATAATCGTTCCCATTATAATATCCATAGCTATCAGGTACTTTCCCAAAACTACGGTATGTATTATCTTTACCTAATAAACGATATATATCAAATTCTTTTTTTTGTCCTAAATGATTCAGGCTATAGCTAATTACTTTAAAAAATTCTTCTTCACCAATTAAAGGAGGAGTTTTTAAATCCCCAGTAAACAAAGAATGTTCCGAAAATGTTGTTACATAATCCTGACCAAAGTAAATATAACCTTCACTATTTTTTTGACTAACTAAAACAAATTTTTGATCGTCAAAAACTTGAATATTCAAATGTGTTGCAGGATTCTCATCGTTATATTTAGCACTGTTTGATTCTAAATAAGAATGTCCCCATTGATAGGCTAGCACTACAGCTACAAAACTGGCTAGGAAGATACATACCATTTTGCAGTGTCGCTTCATACCACCAAATACCTTTTTCAAAGCTTACTCCTTTTCATTTGATAACTGTTGATAATCGAATAGATATAACAAACTTGAAATGATTGCTAGCACACTAGTTAAAGACGATACAAAAGGAACGAAACCAACTATAGAGGCAATGAAGAGAATTTTATGACTTTTCTTATTTACTTTTGGATTTTCACTATAGTTGGCCATTGCAAGTATAGAGATAACAAGATACAAGAGACTGATTGTATTGATTACCAATCCCCAATCACCTTTTTCAACCAGCTCAGGAACAGCATGAACGAAAGTCCACTCCCACCGTTGAAAAGAGGCATAGCTGATTACGATCGCTCCTAAAATCCCAATAATCCCATTCATTAGCAACATATTATATGATTTCATAAACTCATTACTTTCTTGACCCATAATCCTTCATAAAAATGAGAAATTGATTCTCTCTCATTCCATCACTTGTCCAGCATACTACTCTACTACTTCTTCAAATAATCAATAGCGTCTTGAAGGGTTTTGACGGGCACAATTTTCATCTTCGAATGAATTTGTTTTGCTGCATCTTTAGCGGTTTCGTAGTTTGATTTAGCCTTGGGATTGGCTTTCTTTTCTTCTTTGGAAACAGGGTTATTAGGGGCAAAGAAAATTTCTGCTCCTTCTTTATCTGCTGCGACGACTTTCTTGTCAATCCCACCGATATCGCCAACCGTTCCATCTTGGTTAATGGTTCCTGTCCCTGCAATATGGCGTCCCTGACGAAGATCTGGATCAGCCACTTGGGTGTAGATGGCTAGGCTAAACATCATACCGGCACTTGGTCCACCAATTCCTTGGGTCGCAAACTGGACAGGAACATCGCCTTTGGCTTCAGTCCGGTCGATCAGGCTAATCCCGATCCCGTTTTTCCCGTTGGATAATTTGATGATCTTTCCGTCTGCGGTCTTGGTTTGTCCATCCTCAATATAGGTCACTGAAACGGGGTCGCCAATTTTTTGAGAACCGACATAGTCAATCAATTCTTTGGAACTCTTAAAGGTCTTGCCATTCACACCGGTGACGGTATCCGCAATGTTCAAGATTCCCTTAAAGGTCGAGTCATCTGCCACTTGCATAACATAAACACCTAGAAAGTCCATCTGGGTTTCTTTTCCAGCTGTCTTTAACCCTTGGTAGATGGCCATATTTTGCGAGGTTTCCATATAGAATTGGTTAATCCGCGTAAATTCTTGGCTCGAACTACCACCTGTCATATCCTTGGCAGAGTAGATATCTGTAAAAGGTGTCGCCCAAGCATAGATCAAATCAGCCGGAGTCGCTTCTTTCACTGCCACGGTTACAAATTCATAAGACCCTGACTTGGTATCCATTTTTCCATCCACTGTCATGACCGATCGAATGTCTTCGGCCGTTCCTGGCATCTCAATATAATAGGGAAGGCGAATCACAAAAGCAGCTAGCAAAAGGAGCAAGAAAAGAACGCCTGCAATCGGCCATCGGTATTCTTTCAACCGTCCCTTTTTCTTTTTAGGGGTCAAGCTTGGTTTATTCGCTTGTGTCATCTTTGATTTCCTCCATTACACTCTTTGGTACATAAGGTGAGATATCCTGCTGAAAAGCCAGCAACTCTCGAATACGCGTTGAACTAATGGCCTGGTAAGGAGGCTGGGCATAGAGATAAACCGTCTCCAATTCAGGCGCCAACTGGTGATTAAAATAATCCATATTGGCTTCGTATACCAGATCCTGTGCATTGCGCAAGCCCCGGATCAAGGTGATGACCCCAAGATTGCGCGCCACTGTCACAGCCAACTCTTGAGTTGACGTCACAATTTCAACATTTTCCAAATGAGCCAGGGCCCCTTTCACCATGCGCACGCGCTGCTCAATGGAAAAGAGTCCGACTTTTTCCGGATTATAAAAAATTCCGACATAGACACGGTCAAACAAGCGACTAGCTCGCTCGATCAATTGCACATGCCCAATGGTAATCGGATCAAACGATCCTGTAAACAATCCACTTCTATCTGACATATACTGTTACCTTACTAATTCCATAGATTTTTTCTTTCCAGATTCCCACTTGTCCGATTTCCTCAGGAAGTTCTACGTGTTTATCAGTTTCGCACACAATTAGGATGTCCTCTGACAAGAGATGGCGCTCGCACAAGGTTTCGATATCGCGAACAATCTCTTCCTTGGCATACGGAGGGTCCAAGAACACCAAGTCAAAGGTGCCCGTTAAAAGCCCTAAGGCCTGCTTGGCCTCCATTTTTAGCAGTTGAAACCGTTCCTTTTCCTTGGTCATAGCAATATTGGCTGCTACAATCTCCTGCGCTCTACGATCTCTTTCCACTAGAACGGCCTCTGACATGCCTCGAGAAACTGCTTCGATAGAGAGCCCACCGCTTCCTGCATAGAGATCCAGCACTCTCCCACCATCAAAGTAAGGACCAATCATATTGAACATGGCCCCTCTGACCTTATCAGAAGTCGGCCTGGTTGTTTTTCCTTCAAGTGTTTTGAGGGGACGTCCCCCATAGGTTCCAGATACTATTTTCATAGGGACCATTATACCAAAAAAAATCAGAAAATTGAGATTTGATATGGTCAAGCGACAACTAAAAGAGGCTGGGACAAAAGTCCTAGCCTCTCAATTATTTTTGGATTGTCGAGCAAGACGCAGTAGTTGAGTGGGCTCTACTACGCTGATTTCATCAGCTTTTACAGCCCTACTCAACTGTGCGGAGGTAGGACGACGAAATCGAATTCTAACGAATTACCGATTTCTGTCCCACTCTCTTTCTTCCTTATAGGATATTTTCATATTCATCGCGGACAGATTGAGGCCAGACACTGGTTTGGACTTCACCGATATGTTTCTTACGAAGTAAGAACATAGCCAAACGAGATTGTCCGATCCCTCCACCAATCGTGAGTGGGAAGAGACCATTTAACAAAGCCTTGTGCCACTCTAATTGGAGACGATCCTCGTCCCCTGTAATCGCAACTTGACGGCGAAGCGTATCTTCATCGACACGGATCCCCATTGAAGACAACTCAAAGGCTGAACCTAGAACGTCATTCCAGACTAGGATATCACCATTCAAGCCCTTGTAGCCATTTTCAGACTCTGTTGTCCAGTCATCGTAGTCAGGTGCACGGCCATCGTGTGGTTTGCCATCTGCAAGCTCTCCACCAATCCCGATCAAGAAAACGGCTCCGAATTCTTTGGCAATGGCATTTTCACGCTCTTTTGGAGTTAAATCTGGATAGCGTTCCACCAACTCTTCTGTGTGAACGAAGGTAATTTGTTTTGGAAGAACTGACTCAATGTCATAGCGCGCTTCTACTGCTAGTTCTGTTAAACGAATCGCCTTGTAGATTTTTTCAACCGTTTCTTTGAGGTAGGCGATATTGCGTTGACCATTTGGGATGACTTTTTCCCAGTCCCATTGGTCTACATAAACAGAGTGGATAGCGTCTAGCGAATCTTCATCTGGACGAAGAGCCTTCATATGGACAAAGAGACCTTCTCCTTCGCCAAAACCAAAACGTGCCAAGGTATGGCGTTTCCATTTTGCGAGTGAATGCACGACTTCATAAGTCTCATCAGGAATTTGAAGGACCTTTACAGATACCGGATGTTCAATCCCAGAAAGGTTATCCTGCATCCCGTCTCCGACCTTGCTCAAAATTGGCCCTTGGACTTCAATGATGTCCAATTTATCTTTTAAATATTGTGTGAAAGTCGTTTTAACAAACGAAATTTCTTTTTGTTGGTGGATAAAACTTTTTTTCATATAGTTCCTCATTTATAGACATTTTAGAAATGATTATACTCTTTTTTCAATCAAAATCAAGTCTTTTCATTCGTTTTCAACTGAATTTTTCTCTTGCAAAAAGGATTCATTTTTGATAAACTGTATGTAACTTTTAAAACGTTACATAGGAGAAGCGACATGTTTGATGCAAAAAAACTAAAAGAAAGACGCCTAGAAAAAGGCTTGACCCAAGCTGATGTCTACGAGGATCTCAAGATTTCTCGCAAGACTTACTCCAGTTGGGAGAATGGCTTAGCAGAGCCACACGAAAAAAATCTCAGGAGGTTGGCCAAGCGCCTCTCCGTTAAAGAGGACTACTTTATTAACAAAGACTCCGCACTCTACACCTACCCTTTATTAACCCCACCTCATCAAAAGAAAGTCGACCAGTTGGCCAGCCAGTTATTCGAACAGCAGCAAAAAGTTGTTTCCTTGACTGCTTATAAGGTTCTTTCGATTGAACTAGCAGCCGGTTTGGGACATACCTTTTATGACAACGAAACAGACTATGAAACTGTCTATTTTGACCAAGAGATCCAGCACGATTTCGCTTCTTGGGTATCAGGTGATTCGATGGAACCTCTCTACCCCAACGGCTCTGTTGCCCTCATGAAGCAGACTGGCTTTGACTATGATGGGGCTGTCTACGCCCTCATCTGGAATGGAAAGACCTATATCAAGAAAGTCTATCGGGAGGCTGAAGGCTTGCGCTTAGAATCCATCAACCCTGACTACGATGATTTATTTGCTCCCTATGAAGACGAGCCCAAAATCGTCGGCATTGTGGTCGGGCATTTTCTCCCACTCGAGGTTTAAATATGCTATTTGATTATTCACGTGAGCCTCATTCTGATATTGCTTTTGTGGATATGAAAAGTTTTTATGCCAGTTGTGAATGTGTCCGTCTGGGGCTCAATCCCTTGACGACTTCTCTTTGCGTCATGAGTCGAAGCGACAATTCTGCTGGCCTGATTTTAGCGAGTTCTCCCGTTTTCAAACAAGTCTTTGGCAAGAAGAATGTCAGCCGTAGCTACGACCTACCTTTTGACCTCAAAACCAGAAAATTTAATGGCTACGTCGCCAAAAAGCAAGGATTGCCAACGGATCCAACCTTTGTTTCCTACATTGAATCCTGGGCCAAGAGGACTCTGATTGTGCCTCCACGGATGAATGCTTACATTCAGGTCAATATGGAGATTCAAAAAATCTTTCAGGAATTTGCAGCACCAGATGATATTTTCCCTTACTCGATTGACGAAGGCTTTATCGATCTGACCTCTTCCTTAAATTATTTTATTCCAGATCCCTCCCTCTCTCGAAAGGAAAAACTGGATCTCCTTTCTGCCAGAATCCAAAAACGGATCTGGCAGGAAACTGGAATCTACTCTACCATCGGCCTCAGCAATGCCAATCCCCTTCTTGCCAAGCTAGCCTTGGACAATGAAGCTAAGCATTGCCGAAATATGCGCTCCAATTGGTCTTATGAAGATGTAGAAAGTAAGGTCTGGAAACTGCCCCAGCTCACTGATTTTTGGGGCATTGGACGTCGTACTGAAAAACGATTGCAAAAGATCGGGATCACGTCGATTGCTGAACTGGCCCAGGCTCACCCAGATCTCTTAAAGAAAGAATTCGGAGTCATGGGCCTTCAACTGTGGTTCCATGCTCATGGCATTGATGAAAGCAATGTCCACAAGCCTTATCGTCCGAAATCACGAGGCATTGGCAACTCTCAAATCTTGCCCTATGACTACCATCTACAAACCGACATTGAACTGGTATTTCGGGAGATGGCTGAACAGGTGGCTATTCGCTTGCGACGGAAAAAAAAGAAGACCCAGCTGGTCTCCATTCATGCCTCCTACTCCAAAATCGAGGGGCTTCCGTCCATTCACTGCCAGCAAAAGATTGAGCCTACCCAATCCACCAAGGTTTTATCCGATACGGTTCTGCGGCTCTTTCGCTCCAAGTACGAAGGAGGCGCCATTCGGCAGATTGGTGTTTTTTATGGAGAACTTGTCGAGGAGTCTCTTCAACTCCTTTCTCTCTTCGATGACCCAGTAGCCTTGGAAAAAGAGGAGAAACTCCAGCAGACCATTGACCGCATTCGGGATCAATTTGGCTTTACCTCTCTTCAGAAAGGCTCCTCATTACTAGAAAACTCACGCGCCATTGCACGCAGTAAACTAACAGGCGGACATTCCGCAGGAGGCTTAGATGGATTAACATGATTGACCGTTCTTATCTCCCTTATCAATCCGCTCGCGAATTTCAAGATCGTGGCATGGCCAAATGGGCCGGCTTCTTTTTATCCGAACACACAACTGCCCTGCATACAAAAGAAATTGACCGCAGTCAGCTCATGATTCTTCCACTTGCTGAACAGATCCAGCTCCTGGAGCAGGCCTTTCAACAACAAACGACGATTTCGATCACAACTCTAGAGGGGAATCAATTTGCTACCTACACAGGTTCGATTCACACCTTATCTGCTTCTGAGGTTCTTCTCAAAAGCGATGGCCACTACCACCGTCTCCTCGTAGACTCTATCATTTTTATTGAATCTGAGGAAACAGCCTATGAAACCTATTCAAACTAAACACGAATTACAATTTGATTATTTTTCGGAGAATTACCACCAATTTGAGACAGACTTTTACAAGTGGGCCGCTACTTCTACGCCGCTCGTCTTTTTAGAAGACGATATTCTCCACTCTATGGCAGCAGGCCAGCGAAACTACTTTCGTCTTCACCATACTAAAAGTCGGGATCATCGAGACCATTATTTCTATTTTAAGGTTTCCACACTCTCCCAATCACCACTGACCCGTATTTACGCTTATACAGGACATCACTTACAAAAGATAGTTCCTCATCAAACAGAGAAAAAGGATAGCTTGATCTAAGAAGCTATCCTTTTTCTTGATTTATGGGATTCACTACAGTCCTTACGAGTGATTAGAATCCATCTACGTTGGTGTAGATTTTTTGTACGTCCTCGTCGTCTTCAAGAACGCTGTAAAGTTTTTCAAATGTTTCCAAATCTTCACCTGACAACTCAACTTCTGATTGAGGAATCATTTCCAATTCTGTTACTTGGAATTCTTCGACACCTGATTCACGCAAAGCAACGATTGCTTTGTGAAGATCAGTTGGAGCAGTGTAGACTGTGATCGTTCCTTCTTCTGCTTCGACATCATCTACATCCACATCTGCTTCAAGCAAAAGCTCAAAGATGGCATCGGCATCATCACCAGCAAAGACGATAACTCCCTTGTTGTCAAAGAGGTAAGATACAGAACCGGAAGCTCCCATGTTCCCACCGTTTTTACCAAAAGCAGCACGGACATTGGCAGCTGTACGGTTAACGTTTGAAGTCAAAGTATCAACGATCAACATCGAACCATTTGGTCCAAATCCTTCGTAACGTCCTTCTGTAAAGGTTTCGTCAGTGTTTCCTTTTGCCTTATCAATCGCTTTATCAATCACGTGTTTTGGCACTTGCGCTTGTTTCGCACGGTCAATAACGAATCTCAAAGCAGTATTTAGTTCTGGATCTGGTTCACCCTTTTTAGCAGCTACATAGATCTCCACACCAAATTTGGCATACACTTTTGAGTTGGCACCATCTTTGGCAGTTTTCTTGGCAACAATATTGGCCCATTTACGTCCCATGAGGATTCTCCTTAAATTTTTTCAAATTATTTTCAATCTTTAACATTATATCACAAATCATCGAAGTTAGACTAGATTTTTCTATTTTTAGCAAGGGGATTCTATAGGAATTTTCTTCGAGTTCTGAATTTTAAATAGCTATCCTAACTATCAAAAAGCTCCTCTTTTAAAGACTTAATAATGATCTTTAAAAGAGAGGAAAGCGACACCTGACTCATCTAGCATATAAATCAGGCGATTCTCTGCATCAATCCGTCTTGACCATGCTCCTTGAAAGTCATATTTCAAGGGCTCAGGCTTACCAATCCCAGCAAATGGGTCCCTTTGGATCTCTTTGATAAGGCTATTGATTCGCTTCAGTGTTTTTTTGTCCTGACTTTGCCAGTAACAATAATCCTTCCAGGCATCTTCTGTAAACTTGAGTAACATCTGTTACCCCTCAATCTCATGGAGTTGAACCTGACCAGCTCGGACTTCTGCCATGCCCCGCAAGACCTTATCTGACAATTCCTTGTTCTGAGCTAGTCTCAGGGTTTCTTGTAGGCTGTCCCACTCGCTCTTAGAGATGACCACAATATCTTCGTCTGGATTCTTATTCACGACCGTCAAAGGCTCAAACTCATCATTCACCTTCTTCATATAATCCTTCAAATGATTGCGGAATGTTGAATAAACGACTGCTTCCATTGCCATACCTCATTCTACCTCTTTTCTTTTATTATACATGAAAAAGAAAAACTTGTCAGGAACTTGTACAAGTTTTTCCCTCTCCACTTAATTATTCGTAAAAAAGCTTCTAAATTTGGTAAAAAAATCTACTGTCTAAAAGGAATTTTTAGACAGTAGATAAATATTGTTTCCGTGCATCATAAACTTCTTACCTTATGTGACAAAAACACCTTTATTTTTGGGGAAAAGGAGATTTCCGTGAGACATTTTATTCTTCCACTCTCACTGGCACCCGCCCCCAGATCTGTTCTGGCAATTGGGGATGCCCTAGTTGATACACCTGATCCGCTTGTTGGGTCAAACTGTCCCAAGGTTCCTTACCAATTCGAGTCACAATTTCTACTGATTTTTTCAAGCCTTTGAGGTGGGCTTGCCCCTTTGCGGAAAATCCTAAGACATGAATGGCGTCGGGAAGAGCTTGATCCATCGCCCCTACCAAGATGTAGGTCAAGATGCGGCGGACACGAGCCTTGGTATAGCGCTTGGTTGCGACTTTCTCCACTAGGTCTTCCACAGAGTTAGCACTTCGAATCGCATCCTTTATCCGATGGGCCAGTTCTTCATTGACTTGAAAAATCTGTGTCAGATCCGGATGTGTTAGGATTTGATAACGGAGCAGTTGGTCATAATCCTCCCAAGATACCTGTGGAGCCGACTGAAAGAGTTGGCTATTGGGCATGAATTTAGCGACAAAGTCCTGATCTTCCTTGTGTAGGCGTAGACTAGTCGCAGAAGCATAGGCCGCCTCTTTTTCTTCTGAATGGTAGCCTGCACCTTGCCGTTGGATAGCCTTGAGCGCAATCCCCTTCCCAGCACAGGCCTTGGCATAAGCCAAGCCCAGGATATGATTGGGAGTATCTCCTGTGAACTCCACTCCAGCAAAGGTTTCCCACATTTTTTGGGTCTTTTGTGGATAGGATAAATCTTCTGGAAGACTTCGCAGGAAAGCTTCCATTTCCGCTTCTTTCTCCGAATAAACAGTCGCAATCGCTTGGTAATCTAAGACCTCTTCTGTCCCAAAAGTCAATTGGTCGATTCCTAGACGGGACAAGATTTCTACTGCTCCCTTGGCAAAATGATCAGCCGACTGAACAGCCACGAGAAAGGGGAGCTCGACCACCAGATCTGCTCCATTTTCCAACGCCATCTGCGCGCGAATCCACTTGTCTACAATGGCAGGCTCGCCACGTTGAACAAAATTCCCAGACATGACCACAATCTTCAGCCCTTCTGCCTGTTCCAGCAAGTACTTGTGACCATTGTGAAAGGGATTAAATTCTGCAATAATTCCTGTAACTGTCATGCTATCCTACTTCTGTGCTACAAAAAACCAACGTTTGCTGGTCTTTGTTGGCTCTTTGTCTTCAAAGTCTGCATAGAGTTTAAAGGATTTAAAGCCAGCCTGCTCCAATAAGATGTCATAGGTTAAAACTTCATAGGTGCGTTCCTCATGAACTTCATCGTGCCGACTAAAGCTGCCATCCTCTTCTTGGACAAAGAAGGTCAGCTCATGGACGATCGAGTGAGGGGCTGCATCCTCATAGGTATCCCAGAGCATGGCAAAGTCTTCTGCATTCTCGTGGTAAGAGTAGCCTGGGAACATCTCATCCGTTTGATAGGTCGAATGGACATCAAAGATAAAGACTCCGTCCTCATTGAGGGCATTATACACTTCTTTAAAGACATCTCCTACTTCCACCTCGTCCTGCATATAGCAGATAGAATCCGAGTAGCAGGTCACGAAATCATAAGTGCCTGCTTGCGAGAGATCCAACATATTCCCCTCGATAAAATCAATCTTCTGCTTGGCTGAAGCAGCTCTTTTTTCAGCAATTTTCAGCATGTCAGCACTCAGGTCTAACCCTGTCACATCAAACCCAGCTTGAGAAAAGCGAACAGACTGAATCCCTGTCCCACAAGCCAATTCTAGCAATTTTTTCCGGTCCTTACTTTTAGGAAGATGCCGGAGGGAAAAATCCGTCCATAAGTCATACAGACTATCATCCATGACCGCATCGTAGACCGCCGCAAACGTTTCATAAGTCGCCATATTCATGATACCAAGTCCGCCCGTAATCCGTTAGAAAATTAGGAGCACGACGATGGAGCTAAGCTCCAAGGAGAGCTATCTATTTTCCGAGGAGTACAGGACGGGTTCAAATCCTTTCTAAGATACAAAGAGCCTTAAAAGCATAGAGAAAATAGGAAACTTTCTGCCCTATCGTCAGATACAAAGGAAGTTACTCTTTTTCTCACAGCTTTTAGCTCGTGTTCAATTATCAAACCAACTAAACACGAGGCTCCATCCTTTCTTTCCGTAGAATTTTCAATTTAACCAACAAAACTCAGTTGCTACCAACTGAGTTTACCTGCTTATGCTAGGGCTGCTGAAAGATCGACAGCACTTGCTTCGTGCCATAGCTTTTCTAGGTTATAGTGGGCACGCATTTCTTCTGAGAAGACATGGACCACCACACTACCTAAGTCAAGAAGGACCCAACCTCCAGCTGAATCACCTTCGACGTGGCTGGCATTGCCACCAGCTTCAACGACCTTCTCGCGAATATTTTCAGCGATAGCCTCCAATTGACGGCTATTCATAGAGCTTGCGATGACAAAGTAGTCTGTCACGCTGGTTAAGCTTTGAACATCCAAAGCTACAATGTCTTCTGCACGCTTTTCATCTGCTGCTTTGACAACTAGTTCAAGTAGTTCTTTTTCTTTCATGTAATCCTCTTTCCTTAAAAAATTGATTTGTAATCTAAGACATCCGCAAAACGTTCTGCCCAAATATTTTCATAAAATTCATTAAGCGTTTCTGCTGGAATATCCTCTCCATCAAAGGTTGTGACAGCTCCTTCTGGAATGACCAGCTTGTAGCCATATTCAAATCCCACTTTGACGGATGTATCGACACAATATTCTGTCTGCATACCACACAGGACCAGTTGTTCAATCCCTTGTTGATCCAAGTATTCTTTTAATCCTGTCTCTTTAAATATGCTATTGTATCGCTTCTGAAACACCTTCTCATCTGCCTGCCTCTTCAACAAGGGCGATAATTGCCAATCTTCCGAGGTTAAAGCCTCTGGCGTTTCAATATGCTGCATGTAGATGATTTCAATCTGCTGTTTTCTTGCCTGATCTTGCAAATAAGCAATCTTCTCTAAGAGCTTATCTGTCTCAAAACCTGTCTCCACTAAGATATTTTGTACATCAATAATGATAAAAGCTGTCTTCACTCACTGCTCCTCTTTCAAATACTTCACAAAGGCGTTATAGGTTTCAAGGGTTTGGGGATAAATGGGCAATCCTTGGTGGGCCAGATGTTCGACTGTGCGAGCCGTCTCATAGGCCACGGCACGATCCAAAGAGACTTGAGCGATGTCACGTGCTTGATCTACCCCTGGGAAGGACCTGTTGTGCTCAATGTAATCTGCCACATAGACAATCTTGTCTAAGGTCGACATCTGTCCACTCCCCACAGTGTGAATCTCAATACTGCGAAGAATGGCTGGATCTGTCAGTCCGAGGTCTTCTTGGATCTTGTAAATCCCGACCATCCCATGCCAGACATTGTTCCCCCAGTTTTTTAATGCTGGATCCAGCTCATAGCGATCGATCAAGTCCAGAAATTCCTGATCTGATAATTTCTTGGCGTAGTCATGTAACAAACCTGCTAGTCCAGCCTGCTCTTCATCTGCTCCATAGCGTTTGGCCAAGTCACGCGCAGCCTTCTCAACCCCTAAACAGTGAGTTAGCCGCTTTTCTGGCAGGATTTGACGCATTTTTTCAAGCAAGACCTCACGAGAAAAGCCTAGATAGTTTTCATAGGTCATTGATACAATCCTTCTTTCTTGATGTAGTCCAAGACTGGTTTTGGCAACATAAAATTCGGCGTCCGACCCTTGGTTACAAAATCACGCACCATACTAGAGGAGATGTCCATTAGAGGAACATCCACCCAGATCACCGGATAAGAAGTCCCTGCCTTATAGCGTGGTCGCTGTACCCCGACAAATTGCACAATCTCCACCAATTCATCGATGCGGTGCCATTTTGGTAAATAATCCACCATATCTGCACCAATGATGAAGTAATAATCTGTGTCTGGATCCCGTTCATTGAGCAAGAGCATGGTGTCGTAGGTATAGGAAATCCCTTTACGCTCGAGCTCGATCGTCTCGATCTCCAGACCTTCAATGCCTTCAATGGCTAATTCCAGCATCTTAAGGCGATGGTGCTCTGCAATCGTCCCCTTGGCATCGACATGCGGTGGCTCATACTCAGGCATCAAGAGCACCTTATCTAACCCTAATTGTTGGCGCACTTGATCCGCAACGACCAAATGGGCATTGTGGACCGGATTGAAATTTCCACCCAAAATACCAACTTGTTTGCGTTTCTTGTCTTTGATCTCTGGCTCTAACTCTACCTTGGTAAAGGGAGTCAATAGTTCAATTGCCATAGGTTTGCTCTCCTCGATGTCCTAAATTTCTTTTACCTTCGCTGAAATTTTACGATTTTCTTTTTTGCTTGATTGTTTGAACAAGATGAGAATCCGACCAATCTTTTGGACCGTTTCCACACCGATTTCTTCTTCCAAGATTTCTGCTACTTCATGGATGTTCTCATCCGTATTTTGAAGAAGAGTCACCTTGATCAGTTCGCGCGCATCTAGCGCTTGGCGCACACTGGTTTTGATTTGGTCATTGAGCCCGTTTTTCCCGATTTGGATAATGGGTTTGAGGCTGTGGGCTTGGCTGTTGAGGAAAGCCCGTTGTTTAGATGTTAATGTCATATTTTTACTTCCTTTTTTGATCGTTATTTTAAGTGGTGGGGACGGCCGGAACTAATTTTTCAAAGATCTCATCTTTGAAAAATGGATTTCCTCACCTCAAAATGGAGCCTTGGTCTCCATTTTGCCCTTGCCAATCGATCGATTGGCAACTACACCACGGCAATAACGATCTCTTTATGAGCTCACTTTGTTCGCTCTTCAGATATATTTTTTCCTGTTTTTTTAAATAATAGCTTTGCGGGTAACGACGGCGACGCCTTCTGGTGCCCATACGGCTACTTTAGCTTCTCCATTGACGCGGATCCAGCCCAGTCCTGAGATGACCAGGTCTGTCTTGTCCTTGATGGTAAACTCATGAGAAACCAAGGGTGGGAATTCTTCTTTTTCCTTGCTGTTAGGAGGAGTTAGTAAGCCACCGACATGCTTGTCATAAAAGGCAGTCGCTCCTTCTAGCTTAGTTCGGTGAAGCTTGAGTTCGTTATCAAAGAAGGCGGTGAAACCTTGCTTTTCTCCCTTAATAAAGTCAAAGCGTCCCAGACCACCCAAGAAGAGGGTTTGCTCTGGATTGAGCTGATAAGTCTTAGGCTTGATTTCCTTTTTAGGGCTGACATACTTGAGATTTTTTGCTGTCAAGTAATGAGCCATCTGGTGACGATGGATAATCCCTGGTGTATCGTAGATATAGGATCCATCGTCCAATGGAATTTCGATCTTGTCCAGTGTCGTTCCTGGGAAGCGAGAAGTCGTGATGATATCCTTATCCCCAGTGATTTCTTGGATAATCGCATTGATGAGGGTCGATTTCCCAACGTTGGTCACACCCACCACATAGACATCACGGCCCTTACGGTACTGCTCAATCTTTTCCATTAAGTCCTTGATAGCACTCTTGTTTTGAGCAGAGGTGAGGACCACATCGACAGGACGCATGCCTTCTTCGTGGGCCCGCTCCATCAACCAATGGGTCACCTTGCTATCCTTGACAGACTTGGGCAAGATGTCTTTTTTGTTTCCGACCAAAAGGACATCATTTCCTGCTACAAAGCGTGGTAGGCCAGGAATGACGGAGCCATTAAAGTCAAAAATATCGACTACATTGACCACCAGTGCATCACTATCTCCTACCTCGTGAAGGAGCTTTAGAAAATCATCATCTGTCAGATGCACATCTGTGATTTCATTGTAGTGACGCAGACGGAAACAGCGTTGGCAATAGACTTCTCCTGTTTCCAAGCCTTTTTCAAGAGCTGATTGGGGAGTATAGCCTAGCCCCTCTTTGTTTTCTGTCTGAATGGGGGCTCCACAGCCGATACAGAATAATTCTTCCATTCTTAAATTCCTTTTTTGTATACAATCGGACCATATTTCTCGGCCATTTGCTTCATAACACGGCGTTCACGCGCCCGGTTGATCTGGGTCTTGATCGAGTCATGCTCAACCAAAGGCTTGACCAAAATCGAACGAATGCCCGCCCGATGGGCAGCACGGATATCCGTCATCAGTTGATCCCCGACCATGACCACTTCATTTTTCTCATAGTGGAAACGTTTGAGCGCACGATCAATCCCAAAAGTAAAGGGCTTGAGCGACCAGGCTTCATAGTCAATATCAAATTTCTCAACAGCGCGCTTGACCCGTTTGGGACTATTATTAGACACCACGATAACCCGAATCCCTCCATCACGAAGGTCATGCAACCACTGGCGCATCTCAGGAGTTCCATCCGGATTATTCCAAGCAATCAAGGTATTATCCAAATCCACAAGGACCGCCTTGATACCCTGTTTTTTCAAGTCTGCAACGGTGAGATCATAGGCTGCTTCCACCGCAAAATCTGGTTTGTAATTTTCGATTGACACGTTTTTCTCCATTTTTTATACTCCTTTCATTGTAGCATAAAAAGGCCCATTTTGCACCCGCTTCACGACTAAAACAGCGACAGACTCCGATCAGGTCGCTTTCACTACTCAAAAAATAGACAAAATCCTTACAAAGTTCCAAAAACATGGTATAGTAGAAGAAAAAGAACTCGGAATTTTTTATGAAACAAACAAGCTTAAAAGAGGTCTCTCCTCTTCTCCAGCGCATCATTAATTGGTCGTCCATCATTGGAGCTCTTGGGACCTTGGCCTTTTGTATCTGGGCCTACTTTGCTGGCATCCTTCAATCCAAGGAAACTCTGTCTGCCTTTATTTTGCAAGCAGGTATTTTTGGACCACCTCTCTTTATCTTTCTTCAGATCCTTCAGACAGTGGTCCCTATTATTCCCGGCGCCCTGACATCTGTAGCAGGTGTCTTCATCTATGGTCATATTATCGGGACCATTTACAATTACATCGGGATCGTCATTGGCTGTGCCATTATCTTCCACCTAGCCAGAATGTACGGACCTAAGTTCGTCCAATCCATGGTCAGTCAGAAAACCTACGACAAGTACATTGGCTGGCTCAATGAAGGCAAGCGGTTCGATCGCTTCTTTATCTTCATGATGATCTGGCCGGTTAGTCCCGCCGACTTCATCTGTATGCTGGCAGGTCTGACCAATATGACCTTCAAACGCTACATGACCATCATCATCCTCTGCAAACCCATCACCCTCGTCATCTACACCTACGGCCTGACCTATATCATCGATTATTTCTGGAAAATGGTCTAAAGCATAACACCACCCCCTAAGACTAGGAGGTGGTGTTTTTGTAGTCCTATGAATAGTCGGTTACTCTCTATTTCGCAACCCAACCAATCGCATCTGCAGGAGGATTGTCCACATCAATCCAGATGAAGTCAATGCCAATTTCACCGTTTTTGAATTTGGAAAGACGGATACCATTGATTTCTAGCTGAGAAAGTTTCTTACCCGTTAAGATCTCTCTATCTTTTAGCTGAAAGACCCCACGAAGAATCCAATTACCAAGAATTTCTTGCTTATCAGTTGATTGAATGGCCTTCCCAGCTTCTTGGTTGATATAGGCAGTAATCACATCACCTGATGATAAAAATCGTAGCTTAAAGGTCCGTTCTTCTTTTGGGAGCACAAGTTTACTTGTACCTGGCTCAAACCTTCCAATATCTTTACCAAAAAAGTCTGGACGCTCCTCATGAAAATGTTTAGAATCTGGAAGAGGAATATACACTTCACTGACTGGACGATACACCAGCTGTTCAATTTCTTTGATTAGTTTTTCATTCCCTGTCTCGTGTACAAAGTGAATCAAGTCATCGCGAATAGATTTCATCTGGGCTTTTTCTTCCTTGGTAGACCATTTTTTCAATAGGATTTCTTCTAAAGAAAAGGTCACAAAAGCTAGTTCTTCTGGAGCGAGACTGTCTTTAAATTTGTCCTGAATCTTTAAAATCCGTGGCAAACGATCCTTCTTGGCCAACTTGGATCCACCATTAAAGGCATTAAATCCTGAATTTTCTTCTACATTTCCGTGCTTGTCTGTGATCACCCAAGAAACCGTCTCAAGAATATCCGAATCACTTTTTTCTGAGGTCAATAAGTGAAGGTGTTCAAAGAGATAAAAGGGATCTTCAACATAATTCACATCCCAAGTATCAACCACAATCTCCTTATTCCTAAAGGTCATATGGAGCTGACTATCTGCAGCCGTATATTTGTAGTCATGATGACCATCTGTGAAACGGAAATTTGTTGGATTGTTCTTGGTTGTCGAGCCTAAAATCTTAAGATGGTCTAGATCAACGGGCAAATAAGTCGTCTCTCCCACATGGATCTGAGGTTTGTGACCTTTCGAGGTCGGCATCAAGACATGATAGACGGCTTCTACATGACTAGAATCAGAATGAAACCCCTTTATGAGTGCTTTGGAAGATTCAATCCGTTGATTTCGTAAGGTCGCAATCTCACGGGCCAGTTTTTCATAGCGGGCATCATTTTCTTTATCAGCTGTTTCCTTGTCCGGTGAAATATCAGCATGAAATCGAATTTCGCCCAATAACTCATTCCAAGACTGTGAATCTTTCTTGAACTGAGCAATCTTTTGATCCCCTGAGTCCAAACCAAAGGATTTAATCCCAACCAAATACTTATGTTGCTCGTCAACGACCAGCGAAACATCATAGGAGGTATTGGCAATATCCTCCCCAACCGCATGAAAAGCCTTCTGAAAAACAGTCTCTTGGAATTTTGAATTGATAATCGGAGCAACGTAGTTTTCTCGATCATTAGAATCTTCGGCTTCTGCCTTTTGAGAAAATGCCTCACTCAGACTAGCAAAGTTGGTAATGAGCGTCTTGTATTTTTCTTTTTGTTCATGTTTAAGGTTTTCCCACATCATTCATTCCTCACTTCTTATCTAAGTATATCAAAAGAAGACTAGATTTTCACTAGTCCCCTTACTTATATAATTCGTTAAATAATGCTGTAAAACTCCAAATTGCCACGTTTTTTTACAAATCTGAAATAATCTTCATCTGATAAAATAGCAAGACCATCCTCATAGGACGCAATCTTCTTCTCTGCCTCCTCATAAGTGGAGACAAAATCTTTCACATAAGACTTGCCTTCAAACTGGCCATTCATCTTGGTATAGATAATCGCGAATTTTCCGGAGCGGTCAAGCTGTGACGGTCCATTACTCTCATTAAGAGCATAAGCAATCCGCTCTGCAATGCGTTTAATCACAGGGACGACCACACTATTTCCAGCTTGTTTATAGAGTTGACCATTGGAAACCCCCTCAGGCAACTTAAAGGTCTTTGGATAACCTTGTACATTGAAGGTTTCCTTTGGTGTTAACTTACGAATTTCCCCAGTATCAGTCAGAATCAGAGGGACATTGTGCCCACCTGTTCCCATATTGGCTGTTAAGGTTGGAACAACGCCATTTTTATTCTCCCGAACATATTGACGACGCCACTGGTAGACCGTATCTTGACTAGTCACATTGGCCTTGAGGTCAGCGTAGAAATTTTGCTTGCCTTCTCGATAATAGTAAGCCTCATCTGGCTTGGCACCAAAATCAATGACATCAGCCAAGGTCGTTGTCAGCTTGATTTCCTCTGGGAACTCAAACAAGTCATAAGCTTCCTTGGTATCAAAACCAACGATGTAGATCCGCTCACGGTTTTGTGGGATATTTCCATAGTCTTTCCCGTTGAGAACCTTCCACTTGATGAAGTAGTTGTTCTCGGTCAAGGCTTCACGAATAACCTTGAAGGTATTCCCGTGGTCATGACCGACCATGTTCTTGACGTTTTCGATGAAGATAGCGCGAGGTTTACGCCCTTCAATCATACGAAGCAACTCAAAGAAAAGATCGCCACGATCATCATCGAAGCCCTTGCGGTAGCCCGCAATACTAAAAGCTTGACAAGGAAATCCTCCCATAATCACATCCACACGCTCAGCTGGAATTTCTTCCGGCTGCACCGCATGAATATCACGACTATCCAAATGCGTATTTGGATAATTTAAACGATAAGTCTGACGCGCATACTTATCAAATTCATTGGCATACACCACTCTGAACTCGTTGGTCTGTTCAAATCCCAACTCAATTCCCCCAACACCTGAGAAGAAGGCTGCAATGTTGTACTTCTCAGGTCGGTTCGAACTTACAGAATTTGTCATGTAGTAACCTGCTTTCTAAAAATATGATTAACTAAACTAGTATATCATTTTTAAAAAAATACTGGAATATAAACACATCTCAAATATAAATGATATAATGAATATATAAACTTAAGGAGGTGCATAATGCCAAAACAAGGAGATCAATTCATAGTAGAACTTAAAGAAACTCATATTGGATGGGGGATGTACAGATACACCAATTCTCGACCTCAGATTGAAGGAGAATGCTATATCCCGATTCCAAGTTTAGATGCACATCGGTATGGAATATATAATTCTATACATACTCAAGGAAGAGATATTTTAGGGCAGAATATATTTAATGCTAAATCGACAGATGGATGCTTCAATGGAGTAGTAAAGGCATCAGGGAATTCTCAAGCAGGAGATCCCTATGCTAAAAATCTTTCCGGTAAAGGTAACTTGAGAGCCTTTAACTACTGGTTCAATCAAATGAATGTAACCGTTGGGACAAGAATCAAAGTAGAATGGACTAGTCCTACTGATATTTTGTTTACGATTATCTAAATATAATTACTGAGATAAGGCTGGGCAAAAAAGTCTTTAAAATCCAAAACGCATAATATCAGGTATTGAAAAACCTTGATACTATGCGTTTTATTGTGGGAAGATTTACTTCATTTTCTCCTGAAATTGAGTTTTTGCCCAGTCTTATCTTTTATCCAAGTAATCTTTGTATTCTTCTATCTACATAACTTTCATATAAATCAAAATTTTTAGTAGTTACACTTCCATCATAATATTTTACTAATTCAAAAGGAACTCCATAATCACTCAATTTGCGTCCAATATCAGTCAGAGCATTATACTCTAGCCTTTGCAGAAGAATTTTAATTCCAGTAACATCATCAAAGTTTCTTTTGTAGACCTTTGAATAATGGAATCTATATAGCAAATCAAACACTCCTAAATACTTTACGAGATGATATTTAAATATTGTGTAGATTAATTTTGCAGTTATTCTAATTGCCATATCTTTGTTTTTATTCTGTTCTTTGACATAATAATCAACTATCCCTAAAAAACCTTTTTGTAAAAACTCTGATAACTGTATCACAATTAAAGAAAAATGTTTCTTTCCTACCCTAGTTTCCATTATATGTTTTAAATCTGAATTAGAGACAAAATTATGACAAATATCAACTACTGTTTGAAAACCTTCCCAATGAATTTCTGTGCCGTTGCTCAAATTCAATACCTGCTTCAACTGATCAATTTTATGAAATTCGACTAACGACATCTCTTTTATACGATTATAGATTGAGATTTTCTCCAAAGGGCCTATTGTTCTGTAAGATTGAAAAATAAAATCTGGTAATCCTGATTTTACCTTAGCTATATTAATTTCAGCCTTGAAATTTTTATCATCATCTGTCAAAAATTCATCAAGTGTCACTTCTAAATCTACATCCGTTTTGTTTCGGCTATTATCATAATTTTTATGTTCAATTTCGTCCTGTTGCGATTCAATAACAGCTTCAAATTCTTCAGTTAAATCAATGACATTACCACTATAATGTACATTAAATCTGCCTGCTCTCCCAGCAATATTTTTAGCATCAAACTGTTTCAATGACTTTATTCCCTTTTTGACAGAAGTAATAATTAAATTTTTTGCAGTCGTATTAACACCTTCAGTAATTGTTGTTGTAGAAAAAAGACATAGTAGTTCACCTTTATTAAATAAATTAATCATTTCATTTTGTATATATTTTGGTATTCCTGAATGATGGATTCCAATTCTTTTTTCAAGTGCTTTAAACAGAATCCAATCTGAACCAAAATTTTTTTCTACGTGTTCTAAAAATATTGAATACAATTCATTGTCATCTTTTTTTAATAAAAGTGAATTATATTCAGGATTTCTCAACAAAAAACCTGCGAATCGTTCTACATCATACTTTCTTCCACAATAAATCAGGGTATTTTCATCTAAATTTATAATAGATTGTGCAACTTTATCTTGCATAGTTGATGTACCAGCTTTTAATCTATGCACTTTATTCCCAATTTCAAATTTATTTCTTTTAATATGGGTTATATTTTTTGAAACAATTTCAATATCATTGTATTCCAATTTATTAAATCTATTTATTGAAGTAAAATTATTAAATGAGTTTACTCTAGTTTCTGGTTTTTGAAATTGAATATACGGTCCGGCAAGTAATAAATCCCGACTATTTCGACAAGCGTATTCTAAGGCAAGTCTATATGCAGTATCTCGCTCATTTTCTTCTGGAGTCTCATTATTGATAATAAAATCATTGTCAATTTTATATATTTCATCTACGAATGTAAAATCAAAATTCAAACTATTATTATCTAAAAATGAGAGGTATCGCTCAGGAGTATAGATGAATATATTCTTTTCTCCAAACTCTTCTTTTTTTATTTCACTTAAGCTATGAATTTTATATGTAGAAAAGAACTCATCATTTTGTAGCTTCAACAAATTTTCCGATAATAAACTGATTGTAGGAAATACTAATAATATATTAGAGTAACCCATTTTTTTTATAATAGTATAAACTGTAAAAGTTTTACCGAAAGAAGTTGGCGCAGAAAGAATATATCTATTTTCAGTATTAATTTCAAACAAGTCAGTGACTTCTTTTTGATATTTATGTAGCATCTCATCTTTTACAATTAAAGCCGCTTCATTAATAAAAGAACTCATAGATAATAAATTCATGCTCTCTTTATTAATAGTTTTACCTGCTTGATATTTATTTTCAAGTAACTGATAATATTGTGGAACTCCAGCTTCATTTGCTACATAACGCAAGAAATTTAAATCATTACTTGTAAGTTCGTCTATTTTAACAGCGTCGTAATAGTCACAAGTTGCCTTGACAAAGGCACCTCTTCTTTCAGGGTATCGCTTATATAAATTCAATTCTTTGATTAGATGAGCGGTTCTTTCGTTTCTATCCATTCAATCACTTCTTCCTTTAATTTATTTGAGTCATCAACAGGTAAGAGCATTACAAATATACTAACCTTTATTTTAACAGTTAAAGTTAACGAATATTTTCCTAACTCCCTATTAATTTTATCCACACAAGATGCAATTGATTTTTCGTAACTGTAGGTTTGCTGTTTTTGAAATGCAATAAAAATAGGATACACTAACTCAATATTATTATTTTGTAATTCATCGATAAGAATGAGGTCAGGATTATTCTCCCATCTTTTAATTATTCCTTCAAAAATTGGATGCGAATGAGAGATATTATCTTTCTCATTAATAATTGCAAACATATGATTATTCAAATAGTCATCTGAAATAGAATAATTTATCTTGGAAAGTACAGAGTTAATTCCAGATGTGAAACTTTGATAAAATTTTGCTTCTCCAAACCAGAGTTCTAATCTACCTTTGTTGTCAATAATATGAAAAGCATCAAACCCTTTTGGTTCAGAATTTTCAAGAGGTGAATAAAAATAACCTCTAGCAATTAGAACATCAGTATGAAAATAATTTCTTAAAAATAAATCTAAAAGTACTTCCCCATAAAATCCGTATTGAAGTTTTGTTTGAGGGCAATCATTTTTATTATATTTTAATTTAGTTTTGATCACCTTTGTTTGTTCTCTATCCAAATTATCATAATCAATCTTAAACTCATTCTCAGCGAATTCAACAATCCCATTATAAATTATTTTTGAAATGTCATTATCATTGCCTTTAAAACAATATTCATCCTTTCCAGCAGTTGTTAAATTACTCTTATTAATTGAAGTTACTTGTCCTTGTTCGTCAGTAAGTATAATAGGAAAAGTATATTTTACTATTGCACTATTTATTAATTTTTTAAGATTATCTCTCAATATCCCACTCCCAACCCAATAGATATTGATTTCATTATACCAAAAAAACACGGCATACCGCCGTGTTTCTGTGCTTATTTAACCAACTTCTTCATCTCATCAATCCGTGCTACGGTCGCATCATATTTAGCTTGGTAGTCGGCTTGTTTGTCGCGTTCTTTTTGGACGACTTCTGGTTTGGCATTGGCTACGAAGCGTTCGTTAGAGAGCTTCTTACCGACCATATCCAGTTCTTTTTGCCATTTGGCTAATT
Source organism: Streptococcus sp. S5 (assembly GCF_034134805.1). Taxonomy (NCBI): domain Bacteria; kingdom Bacillati; phylum Bacillota; class Bacilli; order Lactobacillales; family Streptococcaceae; genus Streptococcus; species Streptococcus lingualis. Next base: position 1,684,874 of record NZ_CP139419.1, read on the forward strand.
CTTTTTCAAGACGAGCCAATTCTTCTTCAACATTAAGAAGGTCTGCTAGTGGCAAGTAGATTTCTGCACCTGTGATGATGCTTGACATAACCAAGTCAGGTACTTCGACATCTGCTGCAATTTCCAGGTGTTCTGGGTTTGTGAAGCGTTTGATGTAGTTGACATTATCATTGAAAAAGGCATCGAGCTTGCTGTCGCTAGTCTTAATCAAGATAGTGATTGGTTTGCTTGGCGCTACGTTCACTTCTGCACGTGAGTTACGAACGGAGCGAATCACATCTTTAAGAGCTTCAACTCCGGCTGCTGCTTCTTCGTTTTCAAACTCTGGACGAACCACTGGGTATTCAGCAGTCACGATTGTTCCTTCAGAGATTTGACCGTAGATTTCCTCAGTCACGAATGGCATGATTGGGTGAAGGAGACGCAAGATTTGATCCAAGGTGTAAAGAAGAACAGAACGTGTGATGACTTTTTCGTCCTCGTTATCGCTATAAAGCACTTCCTTAGTCAACTCAACATACCAGTCCGCAAACTCGTCCCAGATGAAGTTGTAGAGAATATGACCAGCCACACCGAATTCAAACTTATCAAAGTTTTCAGTGACCTTACCGATCGTTTCATTGAGGTTGTGGAGAATCCAGCGGTCTGTCACGTTACCTGCTTGACCAGCAGCCACTTTAGCTACATTTTCACGTGCCGCATCCAAGGTCAACCCTTCATTGTTCATGAGGATGTAGCGCGAGATGTTCCAAATCTTGTTAATGAAGTTCCATGAAGCATCCATTTTCTCGTAAGAGAAGCGCACGTCTTGCCCTGGTGCAGAACCGTTTGAAAGGAACCAACGGAGGGCATCGGCACCATATTTCTCGATAACATCCATTGGGTCAATACCGTTACCAAGAGATTTCGACATCTTGCGTCCTTGCTCGTCACGGATAAGGCCGTGGATAAGGACATTCTTAAATGGTTGGCGTCCTGTGAATTCCAATGATTGGAAGATCATACGAGACACCCAGAAGAAGATGATATCGTAACCTGTTACCAAGGTTGAAGTTGGGAAGTAACGTTTGAAGTCTTCTGCTTCCACGTCAGGCCAACCCATAGTTGAGAATGGCCAGAGGGCAGAACTGAACCAAGTATCCAAGACATCTTCGTCTTGTTTCCATCCGTCACCTTCTGGTGCTTCTTCGCCAACGTACATTTCACCCTCAGCATTGTACCAAGCAGGGATTTGGTGACCCCACCAGAGCTGACGAGAGATTACCCAGTCATGGACATTTTCCATCCATTGAAGGAAGGTATCGTTGAAACGAGGTGGGTAGAAATCAACCTTGTCGTCTGTGTCTTGGTTTGCGATAGCATTCTTAGCCAATTGATCCATCTTCACAAACCATTGGGTAGACAAACGTGGCTCAACGGGCACACCTGTACGCTCTGAGTGACCAACTGAGTGAGTCATTTTTTCAATTTCGACAAGGGCACCGATTTCTTCCAATTTCTTAACAACAGCCTTACGTGCTTCAAAGCGGTCCATACCGTTGAATTCACCAGCCAATTCATTCATGGTACCATCATCGTTCATAACATTGACTTGAGGAAGATTATGACGTTGACCAACCAAGAAGTCATTAGGGTCGTGGGCAGGAGTGATCTTCACCACACCAGTACCAAACTCAGGGTCTGCGTGTTCGTCCCCAACGATTGGGATTGGCTTGTTCAAGATTGGCAAGATAACATTTTTACCAATCAAATCTTTATAACGGTCATCATTTGGGTTAACCGCTACAGCAGTATCCCCAAACATAGTCTCAGGACGTGTAGTTGCTACTTCAAGGGCACGTGAACCGTCTTCCAACATGTAATTCATGTGGTAGAAGGCACCTTCCACATCCTTGTGAATAACCTCGATATCAGAAAGGGCTGTACGAGCTTTTGGATCCCAGTTGATGATAAATTCACCACGGTAAATCCAGCCCTTCTTGTAAAGCTCTACAAAGACCTTACGAACGGCTTTTGACAAACCTTCGTCAAGAGTGAAACGCTCACGAGAGTAGTCTACAGAGAGCCCCATCTTGCCCCATTGTTCCTTGATGGTAGTAGCATATTCGTCTTTCCATTCCCAGACTTTCTCAAGGAATTTTTCACGACCCAGGTCATAACGAGAGATGCCATCTTCAGCCAAACGCGCTTCTACTTTAGCTTGAGTGGCAATCCCAGCATGGTCCATCCCTGGAAGCCAAAGCGTATCGAAACCTTGCATCCGTTTTTGACGGATGATGATATCTTGCAAAGTTGTATCCCAAGCGTGACCAAGGTGAAGTTTACCAGTTACGTTTGGTGGTGGAATCACGATTGAATAAGGCTTAGCCTTTTTATCGCCTGAAGGCTTGAAAACATCTTCATCAAGCCATTTTTGGTAACGACCAGCCTCAACCTCGGCTGGATTGTATTTAGGTGAAAGTTCTTTAGACATGTGTGTTCTCCTTATCTTGTTTCTTAGTTATTTTCTTTCTTAATCTTGTATATTTTTTTTCAAGTATATTGACATCTTTTCTTGTTATATAATATTTCATATTCAATATTTTTTGCTTCATTTTATAATTGTTATTATAAATTTTGTAATATTCTAACTCTAAACTTGTCTTACTTTTTTCTATCCTATTTATTTGAGATATATACTTAAAGTCTATATTGAAAATCTGATATAGGAAAAACAACTCAGAAGAAACTGTAATTAATATTATGATTATTGGGAAAATACCTATTATTAAATTTATTTCAAATAAGTTGAAAATAGCTAATAAAATAATTGATAAAAAAAGTGAATATAAATAAGGAAATAAAAACACCATTATGAAAATCATTATTAAAAATCTAACGTTTTTAGGTGAATATAAATTGGATTTGGGCAAGCGTTTAATTAGATAATTTTGAGAAAACAAACAAGTAATAAAAAAAAGCGTAATAGATAGTCTCAATATACTATTTTCAGTACTGAACCAGAAAGTTATCAATTTATAAAAAATAATATTCTTAGCATCTTTCGAGACAGACATTATTTTGTTCAGTAGACTATTTCCAGTGTTTGTCCAAAATAACATAATTGTATTTAAGAATATTAGTCCCCATCTTAAGAGATTCCATAGAAAAGTCTGACTAAATCCCACCTCATTTTTTGAACGTTCCCAATCATATTTCAGAAGCAGTTCTAGGTATTGGCTGAGCTTTTGTGACTTTTCTTCTGAATAATCAAAATCACTTAATAAATCCCAAATATGTCCATCTTTCATGTAATACTCATTATTATATTTGACATTCGTATCAAATCCATATGGATTGATTTGTGACTTAAGTCTACTAACTGCAGATTTTCTATTTTTTCCATCAAGTAAGTCAACAATTATCAGCTTTATACTCTTTCTCCATTCTGATCTTTCCTTAGTAATATAATCAAGCTGATTTCTCTTACTATTGTTCGCAAATACTAAGATTGCGCTCAAGATAGCCCCTATACCAGCTCCACTGATCAGGGTAATAATCTGACTTGTTTCCAATTTTTTACCTCTCTTTCGAAATTCTTCAATAAATCCAACTGTTCGAAATTCTCGAACAGTTCAACTAGCAACTTATAGCTTCCCACTCACTCTTCAGCAAGCCGTACCTCAAATCATCACAGCGATTGCCTTGGGCATCTTTGCGGTCTCTTATGCGTGCTTCAAGGGTGAAACCAAGCTTCTCAGCGACACGTTGACTTTGAAAGTTGTAACCAAAGCAAGACAATTCTATCTTGTGAAGGTTAAATTCTTTAAAAGCCAGGTCAATCAAGGTACGCGCTGCTTCGGGTACATAACCCCGGCCCCAATAGTCTGGGTGCAAGGTATAGCCAATCTCCAGCACATCGTCTTCGTGGCGATGGTTGAAGTCAACAGAGCCAATGATTTTATCGGTTCCTTTGATCACAATGCCGTAACCAGCTGGAAGATTTTCTTTTTGATTGCGCTCGGGAAGGATATGCTCTAGATAATAAATCTCATCTTCCAAGGTCTTGACGGGTGGAAAACCTGCTGGGTAAGAAACTTCTGGAAGACTAGCATAAGCATGGATGTCCTCTGCATCAGCTACTGTTCGGACTCGTAAGACCAGACGCTCCGTTTCGATTCGTTCTGGCAGTTCAGCTCTTGTCATTCTTCTTCCTCGCTTTCTTGATAAAGCTCCCCATGGGATCAACTCGGTCATCTAGATAACGGTAAACGCGCTGATGGCCGTCCCCCATAAAGTAAGTCGGCGCAAAACGGTCATTTTTAAAATGCCCCTTGTCATCTAAGAGCTCTGGATCAGCCAGTCGTTCGAGAATCTTGGCAAAGATATGGCAGATGCCGTCTTCCTCGATAATCCGATCTACCTGGCAATCCAAAACGACTGGACAAGCCCCCAAAATAGGAGCCTGAGTCCGTTCAGAAATCTCATAGTCTAGCCCCAGGTGTTTCAATTTCTCCCGATGGCTGATAAAGCCAGCCTGCTCCATCTGGAGCATGAGATTTTCGTCAGGGATGTTCACAGTGAACTGTTGATAATGCTTAATCTGGTCAGCCGCATTTTCCTCAGCACCAACCCCGATGACCAGCCAATCTCCCAGGCTATAAGAGGAACTGCAGGTCGTGATATTGTACCCAAAGTTCTGGTCCTGATACCCCAAGATGAAGATAGGAAAACCATAATAGAGCTTACTTGTTTTAAAAGATTGTTTCATGACAAGCTCCTTTGGCTAGGGGTGGAAAAGAAAAATCGCCCCTGCCATCTACATGACAGGGACGAATGTGTTTATCCGCGGTACCACCCAATTTCGGGCAGCGCCCGCAACTTTGTTTATTTCATTTTCATCCATTAGCTACCAGTTTTGACACATTTGTGGACTTCTCAGCACCGCCACTTTCTGTAAAATGTGGGATTCAAAACACCTCTAATAGGTTCATTTTAGCAAGTTTTCCTGGAAATAGCAAGAAATCATAAAAGCGATTATTTAAATTTAACGCCTAGTTCTTTCAATTTCTTGATTGTAGCTGGGCCGATTCCTTTAAGGGCCAACAACTCTTTTTCTGTCCAGTTTGCGAAGTCCGCAACAGAGCGAATACCTTCATCATAGAATGTTTGCGCACGATCAAGTGCCACACCTTCCAAACTTGCAGCAAATTCTTCCACTGAAGAAGCCGCTTGTTTCACTTCTTTCGCCACTGCTTTTGTAGCTTTCTCAACCTTTTTAGGTGCTTCTTTCACAGCTGCAGTTACAGTTGCGACAGCTTTTTTCAAAAGATGTCTATTTTGATGTTTGTATTGTTTCGCACGGTTTACGTTCTTCTTTGCCATTTTTCCTCCTAAATTCAGTGATCAATTCCTAAGGCAACAAGGTTTCATCACTATCATTCCATTCAATAATCCGTTGATGTCATTTCAACTTTTTTATTGTATCACAATCCCTTAAAAAATCAAGTCATTGCTCAATTTTCAGATAAATCTAGCCAGTAAAACGCCTTCAATAAGACCATTTTAATATTTTCTTTTACCAAAGAGGTCATCTGGTAAATCATGAAATCCTTTTCCAGCATGGAAATTTTCAAACTTCCCTTGCAAGAACTGATAAGCATCCAAACGGCTTTCATAGCGAATCATTGCGATTTTAGCTCGTTCATCCTGGTCTTCATCAAAAACCTTCTTACTTTCTTCTAGAGCCATTTCATTGATCATGACCTGGGTCTTGATCCACTCCTCAAACTCCTTCATAAACTCTGTTTCGTAACTCATCTTTACTCCATTCCTCTATAAAAATCCGTATCGATCTCCCGATAAGGTTGAATGTCCTGAACATATTCCAAGACACCTTGAAAGTCTCCAGCTTCATCACGCACTGCCGCATAGGTGACATGGACAAATTTCCCACGTGATTCTGATTTGAACCACATTTCGTACTTGTCTTTTTTCCCTTCTCGAAGCCCCTGCATGATCGCTTTGACCTTTTCCAAGTATTTTGGCGGGTGACACAGCTCAACATTGCGTCCTACCTGCGACGGCGTCCTCTTAAAAATCATTTCCTCAAAAGGCGCAGCATCGTTGTAATATTGGAAAACATCATCCTTATTGACAAAGGTGATCTCCATCGGTAACTGGTTCAAGATCAAATTCGCTTGCTCCACAGATAGAAAGCCATTTCCAAAAGCTTGTGGCTGCTGGCGATCGAAACTCTCTTCTTTTTTCTTAGGCGTGAAGGTAATGGTCAACTGCCCATCAGGAGTCTCAATGACCTGACGATGCTCGCTTCCATTTGAAGAAGGAAGGACTTCACCTAAATCTTCTGTCTCTGTTGCTCCTTCTTCCTTGAAGTCCACGCGTTTTGGTACCCACTTTTCACTTGGGAGAATAATGGCATAACCATAAGCATCACTTTCTTCTGCAATGGAGAGCCAATCATCCTGGCTAAAGGCCTCCAGCAAAATCATCAAGAGGATCGACTCTTCCTTGAAGATCATGCCCTCAAACTCTTGTGCAAATGCTTCAAAGCCTTCCTTGACTTCAGAAATACTAGAATCCAGTAATTTCTTGGCCGCATCCAAAACTTTCGCAAAGAGTTCCCGAATCTGGTCATCCACCCCCCACATCACTTTCGGAGGTGAATCATGGCCGTATTTTTCCATAATCGGAAACATCAGCTCTTCCTTACGGCGGTAATGCCGATCAAATTGACCCACCAAGCCAAGCTGACGCAAGAGGCCTTTGTGAATCTCCTGGATCATCTCAGGATCCTCTGTCGTCTCATAATTATCCAGCAAGCGACGAACCCGCATCATAGCGGCTCGAAGGGCTAGGTTCTCCTGTTTAAAGATCTGAACCGGATGACCTGGATGGTCAGTATCTGCCACTTCGACCCCTTGAACCGCATTCTTAAAGAGATTGGCATGGACATCACAAAGCTCCATAACATCTTCAAAAGTAACACCTGAATCTGAATTCATCAGTTCATGCTCCATGAGAGAGATCTCAATCGCAGAAACCCCCGCAAAGGTCGCATCAAATCGTTCTTGGACCGACTCAGGAGATGCTCCATGATGCAGGTCTAATAAGATATCTCTTAAGACGTGAATTCGTTCATCGCTCATTAGCCTAACCCCACTACTTCATAGCCATTGGCCTCTAATGTTCGCACAATCTTTTCCATGGGAGTACCCTCTAATTTTGATCCTTGTTTCAAGGAAACCTTGCGCCCAACCGTATTGCGCATGATCGGATTGGCTAAGGGTTTAAAGCCCAACTCCACCAACAAATCCAATACCTCCGGATGTTGATCAATAACTTGAGCAACTGGAATCGATATATCAATAACATTGTCCATTTATTTATTTCCTCTACTTCTTCCCTTTATTCTCTCTCTGACGAGCCCGTTCTTCGCCCCACCAAAGAGGCATCAATTCACCTAAAGTAATGGTCTTGCGACTCTCATAATCCACCATAAATTCTAGATGACGATTCTCTGCATTTAGCTCAAGGAGAAATTCACGACAGGCCCCACAAGGCATCCCAGAACCTTCTCCATAAGGAGGCTTGTCTCGAAAAGCAATAATGCGCTTGACCTTGGTCTGTCCTGATTGTTGATACATGTTGAAAAGGGCCGCTCGTTCGGCACATAAATGAAAGACACCGCAGGTTCCTTCCATACAAAAGCCCGTAAAAATCTGACCATCTGCAGCCTCAACAGCAGCAACCACATGTCGAGCATAGACAAAATCTGAAACCTCTTGAGGCGCATAGAGAGCTTTCGCCTCAAGATAAAGTTTTTCCCAAATATCCATTCTTCTACTTTCACTTCTTCACTAACTTCACAACTGCTTCCGTCCTTGCAGTATGGGGAAACATGTCCACTGATTGAATATATTCAACCTGATAAACCTTCGTCAAAGCTACTAGATCCCGTGCCAAAGTAGAGACATTACAAGAGACATAGACCATCTTTTCAGGTGCATAGTGCAACAAGGTCTCGATTAATTTTGTCCCCAAGCCCGTACGAGGTGGATCCACGATCACAGCATTAGCCCGATAGCCTTCCTGGTACCAGCGAGGAATGATCTCTTCTGCTGTCCCAGCCTCATAGTGGGTATTCTCAAATCCCATCCGTTTGGCATTGTATTTAGCATCTTCAATCGCTTCAGGAATGATATCCATCCCCCGCACACTTTTTACTCTATTCGCAAAAGCAAACCCAATCGTTCCAACCCCACAATAGGCATCAATCAGGTGATCCTCTGGAGAAACATCTAGAGCCTTGACAGCCTCACTATACAATACTTCAGTTTGTTCCGGATTCAACTGGTAAAAGGCTCGAGGAGATAGGGAGAATTCATAATCCAAAACACCTTCCAAAATGGCCTCTTCTCCCCAAATAATCTGCGTTTGTTCCCCATAGATCTCACTGGAACGAGACGTATTTTTATTAACAGCAACTGTGACAATCTCAGGGTGTTTCGTGACCAAGTCTTCCACCAAATTCTTTACGTTAATCTGACGACTGGTGACCACAATGATCTGAACCTGCCCAGACTTCCGAGCCCGTCGAACCATCATGGTTCTGACACCCAGTTCTTTACGCTCATCAGCAATTGGAATCTGATAATAGGTCAATAAATCCGCTAGATCGTTGGCGATAGCTTGAATAACCGGATCTTGAACCAAACAATCTTTTAATTCCACCAAATAATGTGAATTTTGAGCATAGAGTCCTGCCTTCACCTGGCCTTTGAATTTCCTTGTTTGAAATTGCAATTTTGCCCGATAGTAAAGCGGCTCCTGCATTCCAATTGTCGGCCGAATATCATACTGTTCAAAGCCTTCAGGTGAGAACTTCTTCAAGGCCTGTTGCAATAAATCTGTCTTAAACTCCAGCTGCTTCTCATACTTCAAATGCATGATTTGGCAACCACCACAGGTCTCATAGATATCACACATGGGCGTCACACGAAACTTAGACGCCTTATTCACAGATAGGAGTTTGGCTTCCGCAAAATTTTTCTTGACACTTGTAATTTGGCAGAAGATATCTTCTCCCTTCAAAGCACCTGGTACAAAGACAAGTGTTTTTTTATAAAAGCCAATCCCTTCTCCATTAATTCCCATTCGTTTAATTTTCAAAGGAATTTTTTGTTTTACTTTAACGTTCATATCCCTATCTTAACACATTTTTCGGTATAATAAAAACATGAAAATTACAAAACTAGAAAAGAAAAAAAGACTCTACCTCCTAGAATTAGACAGTGATCAAAAACTTTATATTACAGAAGACACCATCGTCAAATATTTCCTTTCCAAAGAGAAAGAAATCAGTGAAGAGGAACTAAAAGAAATCCAAGAGTTTGCTCAATACTCCTATGGTAAAAACCTGGCCCTTTACCATCTTTCTTTTAAAGCTCGGACAACAAAAGAAGTCAGAGACTACCTGACAAAGTATGAGATTGAAAGTGGCATTATTGATAAAGTGGTCCAACACCTAAAAGAAGACAAGTGGTTAGATGATCGTCAATATGCAAGAAACCTGATAGAAGCCAACCTTCTCAGTGGCGATAAGGGTCCTATCTTATTACAACAAAAAATTCAACAAAAAGGGATCCCAAAATCTATCCTTCAAGAAATTCTTGCAGACTATGATTTTTCAGAAGTGATCGACCGTACCGCAATAAAACTCCTAAAAAAATACCAAGGAAAATACCCGTTAAAAGCCATTGAAACGAAAATCATCCAAGCCCTCATTTCAAAAGGCTTTGCTTACAACCAAGCAAAGATAGCATTCCAAAATCTCGAGCTCGAAACAGATGAAGAAACAACCAATGAGCTCATTCTAAAAGAGTTAGAAAAACAATACCGTAAATACAGTAAAAAATATGAAGGCTATGACCTCAAACAACGCTTGACTCAGGCACTAGCCAGAAAAGGCTACGATTATAGTGATATAACGTCAACCATTAGAGAATACTTAGATTCATAAACCAAATTGAAAATTAAATAGAAAAATAAGAAAAAATTTGAAAAAATATGATACAATATAGAGGATATACTTAGATTGTAGAAAGTTGGTAAGTTATGAAACTACCTAAAGAAGGCGACTTTATTACAATTCAAAGTTATAAACATGATGGCAGTTTACACCGTACATGGCGTGACACCATGGTATTAAAGATAACCGAAAATGCAATTATTGGAGTAAATGATCATACACTTGTTACTGAAAGTGATGGTAGACGTTGGATTACACGTGAACCAGCGATCGTATATTTCCATAAAAAATATTGGTTTAACATCATCGCCATGATCCGTGACAATGGTGTGTCTTACTACTGTAACCTAGCAAGTCCTTTTCACATTGACCAAGAAGCCTTAAAATATATCGACTATGATCTCGATGTCAAAGTCTTTACCAATGGTGAAAAAAAATTGTTAGATGTTGAAGAATACGAGCAGCATAAAGAAAAAATGCACTATTCAGATGACATCGACTTTATTTTAAAGGAAAATGTTAAGGTTCTAGTAGATTGGATAAACCAAAACAAAGGTCCTTTTTCTGAGGAATATATCAAAATTTGGTATAACCGTTATGTTGAACTGCGAAATAAATAAAGTTGAAAAGAGCGCAAGCTCTTTTTTCTTGAAAATTAATAAAAAAATAACTACAAAAAAAGTCTAATGTCAACCATTAGACTTTTTCGATACACTATCGGGAAGACAGGATTCGAACCTGCGACACCTTGGTCCCAAACCAAGTACTCTACCAAGCTGAGCTACTTCCCGATCTAAAGCTACCGCTTTATGCACCCTAGAGGAGTCGAACCTCTAACCGCCTGATTCGTAGTCAGGTACTCTATCCAGTTGAGCTAAGGGTGCTCGTTCCTATTCAATTATTACATAGCCTTGCGACCATGCACCCTAGAGGAGTCGAACCTCTAACCGCCTGATTCGTAGTCAGGTACTCTATCCAGTTGAGCTAAGGGAGCTTCTTTCAACCTTTGTCTATGCCGAGGACCGGAATCGAACCGGTACGATCGTTACCAATCGCAGGATTTTAAGTCCTGTGCGTCTGCCAGTTCCGCCACCCCGGCCTCCTCAAGCGAACGACGGGATTCGAACCCGCGACCCCCACCTTGGCAAGGTGGTGTTCTACCACTGAACTACGTTCGCATTGCTTTCTTTATATAAAAAAATGCCGGCTACATGACTTGAACACGCGACCCTCTGATTACAAATCAGATGCTCTACCAACTGAGCTAAGCCGGCTCATTATTATTCTCTTATGCGGGTTAAGGGACTTGAACCCCCACGCCGTAAAGCGCCAGATCCTAAATCTGGTGCGTCTGCCAATTCCGCCAAACCCGCAAAATATGACCCGTACTGGGCTCGAACCAGTGACCCATTGATTAAAAGTCAATTGCTCTACCAACTGAGCTAACGAGTCTTAAAATAATTTTCATTATCTTAACGGTCCCGACGGGAATCGAACCCGCGATCTTCGCCGTGACAGGGCGACGTGATAACCGCTACACTACGGGACCTATGGGAGTTAACGGGATCGAACCGCTGACCCTCTGCTTGTAAGGCAGATGCTCTCCCAGCTGAGCTAAACTCCCAAATGAGCCTAGTATCTACTAGGCTCAATCTCTTGCTAAGCGACTACCTTATCTCACAGGGGGCAACCCCCAACTACTTCCGGCGTTCTAGGGCTTAACTGCTGTGTTCGGCATGGGTACAGGTGTATCTCCTAGGCTATCGTCACTTAACTCTGAATGATTAAACATTCAAAATTGAACATCTATATTCTAACAAGTTAACCTTTCGTTGTCAATATCTTCTGACTCTTTGGATAAGTCCTCGAGCTATTAGTATTAGTCCGCTCCATTGCTCACACAACTTCCACTCCTAACCTATCTACCTGATCTTCTCTCAGGGCTCTTACTGATATAAAATCATGGGAAATCTCATCTTGAGGTGGGTTTCACACTTAGATGCTTTCAGCGTTTATCCCTTCCCTACATAGCTACCCAGCGATGCCTCTGGCGAGACAACTGGTACACCAGCGGTAAGTCCACTCTGGTCCTCTCGTACTAGGAGCAGATCCTCTCAAATTTCCTACGCCCGCGACGGATAGGGACCGAACTGTCTCACGACGTTCTGAACCCAGCTCGCGTGCCGCTTTAATGGGCGAACAGCCCAACCCTTGGGACCGACTACAGCCCCAGGATGCGACGAGCCGACATCGAGGTGCCAAACCTCCCCGTCGATGTGAACTCTTGGGGGAGATAAGCCTGTTATCCCCAGGGTAGCTTTTATCCGTTGAGCGATGGCCCTTCCATACGGAACCACCGGATCACTAAGCCCGACTTTCGTCCCTGCTCGAGTTGTAGCTCTCGCAGTCAAGCTCCCTTATACCTTTACACTCTGCGAATGATTTCCAACCATTCTGAGGGAACCTTTGGGCGCCTCCGTTACCTTTTAGGAGGCGACCGCCCCAGTCAAACTGCCCGTCAGACACTGTCTCCGTAGATGATGAACCTACCGGGTTAGAGTGGCCATAACACAAGGGTAGTATCCCAACAACGCCTCCATCGAAACTGGCGTCCCGATCTCAATGGCTCCTACCTATCCTGTACATGTGGCACAGACACTCAATATCAAACTGCAGTAAAGCTCCATGGGGTCTTTCCGTCCTGTCGCGGGTAACCTGCATCTTCACAGGTACTAAAATTTCACCGAGTCTCTCGTTGAGACAGTGCCCAAATCATTACGCCTTTCGTGCGGGTCGGAACTTACCCGACAAGGAATTTCGCTACCTTAGGACCGTTATAGTTACGGCCGCCGTTTACTGGGGCTTCAATTCATACCTTCGCGTTACCGCTAAGCACTCCTCTTAACCTTCCAGCACCGGGCAGGCGTCACCCCCTATACATCATCTTACGATTTAGCAGAGAGCTGTGTTTTTGATAAACAGTTGCTTGGGCCTATTCACTGCGGCTGACTTTAAGCCAGCACCCCTTCTCCCGAAGTTACGGGGTCATTTTGCCGAGTTCCTTAACGAGAGTTCTCTCGCTCACCTGAGGCTACTCGCCTCGACTACCTGTGTCGGTTTGCGGTACGGGTAGAGTATGATTAACGCTAGAAGCTTTTCTTGGCAGTGTGACGTCACTAACTTCGCTACTAAACTTCGCTCCCCATCACAGCTCAATGTTATAGAATTAAGCATTTAACTCAATTCACACCTCACTGCTTAGACGTGCACTTCCAGTCGCACGCTTTAGTTAGCCTACTGCGTCCCTCCTTCACTACATACTCTAGTACAGGAATATCAACCTGTTGTCCATCGGATACACCTTTCGGTCTCTCCTTAGGTCCCGACTAACCCAGGGCGGACGAGCCTTCCCCTGGAAACCTTAGTCTTACGGTGGACAGGATTCTCACCTGTCTTTCGCTACTCATACCGGCATTCTCACTTCTATGCGTTCCAGCGCTCCTCACGGTACACCTTCTCCACACATAGAACGCTCTCCTACCATACCTATAAAGGTATCCACAGCTTCGGTAAATTGTTTTAGCCCCGGTACATTTTCGGCGCAGGGTCACTCGACTAGTGAGCTATTACGCACTCTTTGAATGAATAGCTGCTTCTAAGCTAACATCCTAGTTGTCTGTGCAACCCCACATCCTTTTCCACTTAACAATTATTTTGGGACCTTAGCTGGTGGTCTGGGCTGTTTCCCTTTCGACTACGGATCTTAGCACTCGCAGTCTGACTGCCGACCATAATTCATTGGCATTCGGAGTTTATCTGAGATTGGTAATCCGGGATGGACCCCTCACCCAAACAGTGCTCTACCTCCAAGAATCTTAATGTCGACGCTAGCCCTAAAGCTATTTCGGAGAGAACCAGCTATCTCCAAGTTCGTTTGGAATTTCTCCGCTACCCACAAGTCATCCAAGCACTTTTCAACGTGCCCTGGTTCGGTCCTCCAGTGAGTTTTACCTCACCTTCAACCTGCTCATGGGTAGGTCACATGGTTTCGGGTCTACGACATAATACTAAGACGCCCTATTCAGACTCGGTTTCCCTACGGCTCCGTCTCTTCAACTTAACCTCGCATCATATCGTAACTCGCCGGTTCATTCTACAAAAGGCACGCTCTCACCCATTAACGGGCTCGAACTTGTTGTAGGCACACGGTTTCAGGTTCTATTTCACTCCCCTCCCGGGGTGCTTTTCACCTTTCCCTCACGGTACTGGTTCACTATCGGTCACTAGAGAGTATTTAGGGTTGGGAGATGGTCCTCCCAGATTCCGACGGGATTTCTCGTGTCCCGCCGTACTCAGGATACTGCTAGGTATAAAGACTATTTCAAATACGAGGCTCTTACTCTCTTTGGCTGACCTTCCCATGTCATTCTTCTATAATCTTTAAGTCCACATTGCAGTCCTACAACCCCGAAGAGTAAACTCTTCGGTTTGCCCTCCTGCCGTTTCGCTCGCCGCTACTCAGGCAATCGCTTTTGCTTTCTCTTCCTGCAGCTACTTAGATGTTTCAGTTCACTGCGTCTTCCTCTACCTATCCTTAACAGATAGGAGTACTAGCCATCAGCTAGTGGGTTCCCCCATTCGGACATCTCTGGATCGTCGCTTACTTACAGCTCCCCAAAGCATTTCGTCGTTTGTCACGTCCTTCTTCGGCTTCTAGTGCCAAGGCATCCACCGTGCGCCCTTATTAACTTAACCTTATTTTTGGTCTTGCGACCTAAACTCTTTAAATATTTACAGCGTTTCGGTTTATTTTCTTGTTACTATTTGATATAGATATTCAATTTTCAATGTTCAATCTTAACACCCTTACAGTGTTAATGGAGCCTAGCGGGATCGAACCGCTGACCTCCTGCGTGCAAAGCAGGCGCTCTCCCAGCTGAGCTAAGGCCCCACAAGACCTCTCAAAACTAAACAAGACCAACGTACAGGTTTCCATTTCCTTAGAAAGGAGGTGATCCAGCCGCACCTTCCGATACGGCTACCTTGTTACGACTTCACCCCAATCATCTATCCCACCTTAGGCGGCTGGCTCCAAATGGTTACCTCACCGACTTCGGGTGTTACAAACTCTCGTGGTGTGACGGGCGGTGTGTACAAGGCCCGGGAACGTATTCACCGCGGCGTGCTGATCCGCGATTACTAGCGATTCCGACTTCATGTAGGCGAGTTGCAGCCTACAATCCGAACTGAGACTGGCTTTAAGAGATTAGCTTGCCGTCACCGACTCGCGACTCGTTGTACCAGCCATTGTAGCACGTGTGTAGCCCAGGTCATAAGGGGCATGATGATTTGACGTCATCCCCACCTTCCTCCGGTTTATTACCGGCAGTCTCGCTAGAGTGCCCAACTGAATGATGGCAACTAACAATAGGGGTTGCGCTCGTTGCGGGACTTAACCCAACATCTCACGACACGAGCTGACGACAACCATGCACCACCTGTCACCTCTGTCCCGAAGGAAAACTCTATCTCTAGAGCGGTCAGAGGGATGTCAAGACCTGGTAAGGTTCTTCGCGTTGCTTCGAATTAAACCACATGCTCCACCGCTTGTGCGGGCCCCCGTCAATTCCTTTGAGTTTCAACCTTGCGGTCGTACTCCCCAGGCGGAGTGCTTAATGCGTTAGCTGCGGCACTGAGTCCCGGAAAGGACCCAACACCTAGCACTCATCGTTTACGGCGTGGACTACCAGGGTATCTAATCCTGTTTGCTCCCCACGCTTTCGAGCCTCAGCGTCAGTTACAGACCAGAGAGCCGCTTTCGCCACCGGTGTTCCTCCATATATCTACGCATTTCACCGCTACACATGGAATTCCACTCTCCCCTTCTGCACTCAAGTTAAACAGTTTCCAAAGCGTACTATGGTTAAGCCACAGCCTTTAACTTCAGACTTATCTAACCGCCTGCGCTCGCTTTACGCCCAATAAATCCGGATAACGCTCGGGACCTACGTATTACCGCGGCTGCTGGCACGTAGTTAGCCGTCCCTTTCTGGTAAGTTACCGTCACAGTGTGAACTTTCCACTCTCACACTCGTTCTTCTCTTACAACAGAGCTTTACGATCCGAAAACCTTCTTCACTCACGCGGCGTTGCTCGGTCAGGGTTGCCCCCATTGCCGAAGATTCCCTACTGCTGCCTCCCGTAGGAGTCTGGGCCGTGTCTCAGTCCCAGTGTGGCCGATCACCCTCTCAGGTCGGCTATGTATCGTCGCCTTGGTGAGCCGTTACCTCACCAACTAGCTAATACAACGCAGGTCCATCTCTTAGTGATGCAATTGCACCTTTCAAATCAATATCATGCGATATCGACTTTTATGCGGTATTAGCTATCGTTTCCAATAGTTATCCCCCGCTAAGAGGCAGGTTACCTACGCGTTACTCACCCGTTCGCAACTCATCCGCTCGGTGCAAGCACCAAGCTTCAGCGTTCTACTTGCATGTATTAGGCACGCCGCCAGCGTTCATCCTGAGCCAGGATCAAACTCTCATTAAAATAATTGTTTGTCTTAAACTCATTCTGTCACTGACAGATTTATTGTTTTTTTATTGTTCAGTTACTATAACCTTAGTTATAGCGCCCTGCACATTGGTTCGTCTTGTTCAGTTTTCAAAGGTCTTTGTCGCTCTCGCGCGACAACTATATTAGTATATCATGACCTACCCTTACTGTCAACACTTTTTTCCAAAAAAATTTATTTTTTTGAAAGTTTTTTTACTTTTTTGGTTTATATAAAAATATCAGGAGCATAAATGCTCCTGATTCCTCTATAATTTAATTGATGTTTTCAATCTCTTTTTGATCTCTATTCTTTTACTTCCAATAGACCGATGTCTCCATCTTCTCTACGGTAGATCACATTTGTTGTGTTGTCTTCTGCATCACGATAAATGAAGAAGTCGTGTGCTAATAGATCCATTTGAAGGATCGCTTCATCTAAATCCATTGGCTCTAGATCAATTGTTTTTGAGCGAACAACTTTTTCTGTGGTTGCTGCTTCTTCTACAACTGCATCGGTAAACAATTTACCTGCACCAGATTTAACACGATTTTTCTTTTCGATTTTTGTTTTATTCTTACGGATTTGACGTTCAATTTTATCTACAACTAGATCAATTGAACCGTACATATCTTGAGAGACATCTTCTGCACGAAGTGTGATAGATCCAAGCGGAATGGTTACTTCTACTTTTGCGGTCTTTTCACGGTAAACTTTTAAGTTTACTCGAGCGTCTAGCTCTTGATCTGCCTGAAAATATTTTTCAATCTTTTCGAGTTTAGAAACGACATAGTCGCGAATGGCTTCTGTTACTTCTAGGTTTTCACCACGGATACTATATTTAATCATATTAGTACCTACTTTCTAAACATTATGTTTTTATTTATATGTATATTATAACGCTTTCATAAACTTTTTGCAAATCTTTTTTTACCTTGCGATTGAAAATGTCTTTATTTCTTTCACACCTTTTTCAATTAGTAGGCGCTTCATTAATTCGATTGTTTTGCCAGTTGTGTAGATATCATCGAAGATAAGATATTTCTGCTTTTTTGAAACTTCTCCTTTTAATTGAAAGTGTTGAGAGGTTTTTAATCGTTCTTCTCTTGTTTTTTTTGATTGGGCTAAAGTGTCTTCTTTTTGGAATAGATTGTTGTACTTTATCTCTGCAAAATCTAGTATAGTCGAGACTTGATTGAATCCTCTCTCCTGGTTTTTTTCATGGCTGATTGGAGTCGGTATTATCGTATAGCTTTTATACTTTTTCAAGGCTTTTTTGATGTCACATGCAAATACCATTCCTAATAAACGATCGCCTTCAAATTTATATCGCTTGAAATAGTCCTTCATTGCTGTATTATATCTATATAATGCTTCATGTTCGACCATATTCCCCTTTTGTATCCAGTATTCGCAATCTTTACATACTTTCTCCTCCTTATCTTTAAAACATCTAGGACAATGGATTTCGCCAATTTGTTCGAAGTCTTCTTTGCATTCTTTACAAATCCATTCTTCTTGTTGTTTCATAAAAATAAGGTCTGTAAAATGTTCACCAGTTTTCAACTCTTTAGTACAAAGCAGACATTCTTTCAAAATCCAGCCTCCTGATTCATTTCCTTTATTTCTTTGATCGCTTTCTTCATTTCTCGTGTTATACCATCTGATAGAAAAAGTAGTTTACCTGTTGGTCTTTCTTTACTTCGACCGACCCTTCCTGAAATTTGTACGAGGGCACTTTTAGTAAATAATTTGTGATTACTTTCTAAAACAAAGACATCTACAAATGGAAAAGTCACTCCTCTTTCTAAAATTGTTGTCGAGACTAGCATGGTTATGGCTCTGTTTCTAAACTCTTCTACCATTCGTAGGCGGTCTGTTGTCTGTGAGGATACAAAACCTACTGTTTCTTTTGGAAAGTATTTTTTTAAGTTCTCAGTAAATTGTTGTCCTAATTCTATCTCAGATACAAAGATTAACAATGGGTAGTGAGTCTGTCTTTGTTTCTTGATCAGTTGCAATAGTTCGTAAGGAATTCTTCCTTTTTCTATTTTTTCTCTAATTTTCGGCACCCATTTTATTTCAGGGACCACTAGTGGGTTCCCATGAAATCTTCTTGGAAGACTATAACGAATGATTTCTTTTTTCTTGACCTTTTTATCTAACTCATCTGTAGAGGTTGCTGTTAAATATAGGGTATTTCCCTCTTTTTTTATTGCATTCTGAGCTGCTTTATATAAGATTGGATTGTCCACATAGGGAAACGCATCTACTTCATCTATAATAAGGAGATCAAAGGCCTGATAAAACTTTAGCAATTGATGGGTTGTAGCGATCACCAAGGGTGTTCTAAAATAGGGTTCCGATTCTCCATGAAGTAAAGAGATGGGGCAGGAAAAATCTTCCTTCATCCTTCCGTACAGTTCGATACAGACATCGATTCTCGGGGTAGCAATACAGACTCCTTTTCCTGCCTTGATCGCTGTTGCTACAACCTGATACATCATTTCCGTTTTTCCAGCTCCTGTCACAGCATGTACCAAGGCATGTTTTCCTGCCTTAACTGCTTGGATAAGACCTTCGGATACCTCTTGTTGATAGGAAGTCAAGGTTCCCTTCCAGTTTAACACCTCCTGTCCTTCAAAGTCTTGCTGTGCAATAGTATAAAGTTTTTGATCACTCCGGATCCTCCCCAATTGGATACAGGCTCTACAATACAGTACCTCTTCACTCAACTTCCACAGTTTTTGATCAATCAAACTGCCACATCGAAAGCATTGGTACCTTCCATTCTGTTTTTCTATAGCGGGAAGTTCTTGGGCAATTTCTTTTAAATCATTTGTCATTTGACTCTCCGTTAAGAGTCTTCCATAAGATTCTTCTATCTTCATACTTATTAATTCGCAAAAGTTGGAGAAAATCATTCTTTTTTTGTAAAATAAGAATATGGAATATGTTACATTTAAAGAGAACGGCACTGTTCAAGAAGAAATCAAAAAATCAAAATTCATTTGTCATATAAAGCGAGTCTCCTCTGAAGAGGAAGCTAGAGATTTTATCAATGCCATCAAAAAGGAACACTATAAGGCTACACATAACTGCTCTGCTTTCATCATTGGGGAACAAAGTGACATCAAACGGACCAGTGACGATGGAGAGCCTAGTGGAACCGCTGGGGTACCGATGTTAGGAGTTTTGGAGAATCATCGCATCACTAATAGTTGTGTCGTGGTTACCCGCTATTTCGGAGGTATTAAATTAGGCGCTGGCGGTCTGATTCGTGCTTATGCTGGAAGTGTTGCACAAGCAGTTCGAGAAATTGGACTGGTAGAAATCAAAGAGCAAGTGATTCTTGGGATCACACTTTCTTACTCCCAATACCAAGAATTTGCTAATTTCTTAAAAGACCATCAATTGGCGGAACAAGATCCGATGTTTACAGATCAGGTGATGACAACTATTTTTGTAGATAAAGAAAACACAAGTTCTATCACAGCAGCTTTAGTCGAATTTTACAATGGCAAAGTCATTATTGAGGACCAAGGAATTCGTGAGGTTGAAGTACCCCTACTTTCTGTAGAAAAATAATTAAAATACTATCGGCAACGATAGTTTTTTTTTATCACACCCATAAAATTTCTATATTTTACATTCTTCTCGCAAGAGACTATACTTGTTAGTATCAAGAAAACCTAGAACTGAGGTATATTATGGCTATTTATGAAAATATTACAGAATTGATTGGGAACACTCCTATTGTCAAATTGAACCGTCTTGTTCCTGAAGGAGCTGCAGATGTCTATGTCAAACTCGAAGCCTTCAATCCTGGATCATCTGTCAAAGACCGGATTGCTTTGAGCATGATTGAAAAAGCTGAAGCGGATGGCTTGATCAAACCAGGTGATACCATTGTCGAAGCAACTAGTGGGAACACAGGGATTGGCTTGTCATGGGTTGGCGCAGCTAAAGGCTACAAAGTTGTGATTGTCATGCCTGAAACCATGAGTGTGGAACGTCGTAAAATCATCCAAGCCTATGGAGCTGAACTCGTTTTGACTCCTGGAAGTGAAGGAATGAAAGGCGCTATCGCTAAAGCTGAAGCAATCGCTGCAGAAAGAAATGGCTTCCTTCCTCTTCAATTTGAAAACCCTGCTAACCCAGAGGTACATGAAAGAACAACAGGACAAGAAATCGTTGATGCCTTTGGAAAAGATGGTTTAGATGCTTTTGTCGCAGGTGTTGGTACTGGTGGTACTGTTTCTGGTATTTCTCATACTTTGAAAAAGAATAATCCTGCTGTCAAAGTCTATGCCGTTGAGGCCAATGAATCTGCAGTCCTTTCTGGCGAAAAACCTGGACCACATAAAATCCAAGGGATTTCAGCTGGTTTTATCCCAAATACTTTAGACACTAATGCATATGATGGTGTTCGTCGCGTATCTTCAGAAGAAGCTTTCGAACTTGCACGCGCTATCGGTGGAGCTGAAGGATTCTTAGTCGGTATCTCAAGCGCAGCTGCTATCTATGCTGCTATTGAAGTCGCAAAAGAATTGGGTAGCGGTAAAAAAGTTCTTGCTCTTGCACCAGATAATGGGGAACGTTACCTTTCTACTACCCTTTACGAATTTGAATAATTCTCTACATCAAAAAAACTTCGATAGGTTTCCTCAACCTATCGAAGTTTTTATTTTTTTTCTTGTTTGCTAAAGAATACCTTTCCTTCTTTGACCCAGGTCGGCATCTGTTGAGCTAAGGGCGCAAAACCACTCTTGTGGCGGTCAATTGAAAAACGATGGTGTCGAATGCTTCGTTGTGGTGTTTCTTCTAGTGTTCTCAGAGAGAGGCTGGCTTTCTTAGAATATTCATCAACATCGATGACTTGGACAAAAACTTTTTCTCCAATCGAAAGAATATCATGAATATTACTTACATAACCACTTCGAATCTCTGAGATATGAATCAAGCCCGTCACACCCGACTCTAGTTCGACAAAGGCGCCGTAAGGTTGAATTCCTGTGATGGTTCCTTCTAACTTATCTCCAATTTTCATATTAGTCCTCAATTTCGATGGTTTCAATCACGACATCTTCTACTGGCTTATCCATCATCCCTGTCTCAACAGCCGCGATCTCATCCAACACAGCAAAAGAAGCTTCATCCATCAATTGACCAAATACTGTATGACGTTGATCTAGGTGAGGAGTTCCCCCTTCTGTCGTATAGATTTCTGCGATTTTTTCAGGCCAGCCACCGCGGACCAATTCCTTTTTCGAATATGGAAGATGTTGATTTTGTACAATAAAGAATTGGCTGCCATTTGTGTTTGGTCCAGCATTTGCCATCGAAAGGGCTCCGCGAATATTGTACAATTCTTTTGAAAACTCGTCTTCGAAGCTCTCCCCATAGATGGATTCACCACCCATACCTGTGCCTGTTGGATCTCCCCCTTGGATCATAAAATCTTTAATAATCCGATGGAAAATGACACCATCATAATAGCCAGACTTAGCAAGAGCTACAAAGTTTGCAACTGTTTTTGGCGCTTGATCTGGGAACAATTGAATGTTCATCTCACCGTGATTGGTTTTGATCACAGCGACAGGACCGTCAACCGTAGCAAGTTCTAACTGTGGTAATGTCAATTCTTTTTCAACCATATTTAACTCCTCTAAGGCATAGAATATGCCATCTTCTTCTAAATTCTTAGTGATATAATCAGCTTTTTCTTGTAACTCTGGAGCAGATTTTCCCATTGCGATACTAATTCCAGCGTAATCAAACAGTTCTAGATCATTTAATCCATCCCCAAATACTAAAACATTCTCTGGCTTCAAGCCCAAATGATTTACAAGATGAGAAACTCCTGAAGCTTTTGAAGCTTCAAAGCGAACAACATCTGATGAATGGGGATGCCACGAAACTAGGCGCAAGTTCTCTTGCAAAGAAGGGGGCAACTCTAGCTCACTATCCTGTTCATCAAAGGTCCACATTTGGAAAATAGGTTCTTTCAAATGCAGATCTGGATCTACGGGTAAGTTAGGATAAATGATGTCAATAGCATCACTGATCAAGGGTGTCCGATTAGACAGGGCAGCTTGATGGCTAGCCACTAACCCATAATCAATCTCGAATTCTTTGGCCCAATCCACAAAAGAAGAAACGATTGCTTCATTGATTGGTGATTGGTAGATCACAGTTCCTTTTGTATCTTCTATATAGGCACCGTTTAAGGTTACTAGAAAATCAGGCTTTAAGTCCATGATTTCAGGAACAACCCCAAAAATCCCTCTACCCGTTGCAATCCCTGTTCGGATTCCTTTTTCTTTCAACTGATGAAAGACTTCTTTGACAGATTCTGGGATCAATCCAGTTTCTTTTGCACGTAATGTATCATCAATATCAAAAAAGACGATTTTAACTTTTTTAGCTTTATAACGTAATTTTGCGTCCACTTATCTCCCCCTTATGATCATGCTCTATTATAGCATGTTTCCCTTTAAAAATCTTCTTGATTCACCAGATGGTGTCGGAAGGCATAAACGACTGCTTGCGTCCGATCACTGACTTCTAATTTCGATAAGATGTTGGAAACATGGGTTTTCACCGTTTTTAAAGAAATGAAGAGTTCATCTGCTATTCGTTGATTTTCATATCCTTTCGTCAATAAAGCCAGAATATCTCGTTCTCTAGCTGTCAAATCATCATGCAATTCAGCATGGTTCTTTCGTGACTCAACTTTTTGACTAACTTCTGTCTCAATCGCAAATTCTCCCTTTGCAACCTTTCGGACAGCCTGTAAGATCTCAGTCGCTGACGAGGTCTTTAAAATATACCCTTTTGCACCGGCATCTAAGACAGGGTAAATCTTTTCGTTATCTAAATAAGACGTCAAAATGACAATTTTAGCTTCCGGCCACTCTTTTAGGATGGCTAGAGTCGCATCGATTCCATTTAGCTCTGGCATCACAATATCCATGATGATGACGTCTGGTCTTTCTTTCAGCGCCAACTCCACCCCTTCTTGCCCATTTTTCGCCTCTAAGACTTGCTCAATATCGGTTTGCATGGACAAAAAGCTTTTCAATCCCAATCGGACCATTTCATGGTCGTCTACTAATAATACTTTCATACAGTTTCCTTTTCATTTTTATCTTTTACAAGGAGGGGAACGCGAATATCCACAGCCACTCCCTTTTGGGGACTCGTTCTTATTTTAATGGTTCCCGCCATGTCCTCTACACGTTCTTGAATATTTTTCAACCCATAACTCAATCGTTCCAATTTTTCCTGCTCAAAGCCGATTCCATCATCTACCATCCGTAAATGAAGTTGTTTTCCTTCCTGATGCAAAAAGACATCCATTTGTTGAGCTCTAGCGTGTTTCAAGGTATTGCTGACAATTTCTTGGACGATCCGAAATAGATGTTCTTCCATTTCTTTTGGAATGCTCACGTCATTATGATGGAAGACAACTGTTAGGTTACTCTTTTCCTTCAATTCTCTAAAAATCATCTCCATACCTTCTACCAGGCTTTTTCCTTCCAATTCTGTAGGACGAAGATGTAGGAGCAAGACGCGTAAATCATTTTGGGCTGTACCTAGAATATCTGACACACCATTTAGTTGCTGCTGGATCTGACTTTTCTCTAACTCAAGGGCCTGTGCTGCCACTCCAGATAAAATCATATTGGCTGCAAACAATTCTTGACTAACCGTGTCATGTAGATCACGCGCAATTCTCTTACGCTCGATTTCCACAATTTCTTCCTCATTTCGCATCACACGATTTTCACTTTTTTGTAAATTTTCTTCTAGTCGAAGCAATTTGCTGTCCAATAAATCTAACTGTTGATTCAATTCTTTGGGGGCAATTTCTTTTCGCTGTGAAGCAGTCAGGATAGATTCTACCTTTTGTTGTACTGCATGAACCGTTACAAATTGCGTGATTTTAATAATTAAGACAACCAAAGCCGTCAATGCAAGCGTCAGACTAAAAACCAAAAATAGGAATGACTGAAGCAAGGAAAGATCTGAAAGAAGTTTGCCCCACTGAAAACCAACAAAATGGAAAATGGTATGACAAATGACCGCAACCACCATTAGGGAATAGAAATACAATAGGAGATAGTCTAATTTCTTCATGCGCGAATCACCTCAACATCCCCAACAATACCAACTAACACAATTTTTATAGAACGGTGCGATCTCCGATAATGTGCCGTTTCAATGTCTATGGTTTCATTCCTCATTTTACGGACAGGAAGATCCAAGAACTTCAGATCTCCATACAGGGTGTTAATTTGTAAATGCAATTCCAAATCAATCGGTAAGATAATTTTTGTATTTCCAAACCCTTTCCGAATGATCACTACATTGTCCCAATTGCAAATGGCTACCTCCTCTAAATGGAGGGTGTCATTCCCAAAAACTCGGATCACATTCAGATCTCGATACCCCCGACTTTGCTTTGAAAAATGTTGTAAATCACCAATCCATCGAGTTTTTTCCTGACGAATTTTCGTATCCTCTTCAACATCAAACACAACGGCTTCATTTTCCTTATACATATAAGGGTAGGCAATCAATAAACCATAAACCACCGCAAATAAAATGGCTGCAATCACAAAAGGATTCAGCATCACGATAAAAAACAAGAGGACACTCAGCGCGATTAATAGAAAATTCGCTTTTTGTTTGCCAAAATAGTAATATAAAAGGAGCAAAAAGAGAACCATCAAGACAACAAATCTGGAAAAATCGATTGATAAAATGGTGATCGCTGCTAATGTTAACAAAACGGCTTCAACGAAAATAAAAATTTGTATTTTCCACATAGTCTACCTCATCTTTTCCTATTTTATCAAATTTTTCCTCATTTGACTTCCGTCTGTGGTTGGATAATAGCAGACAATCAAAAAGACTCAGAAATCCATCTGAGTCTTAGACTGATTTATGAATCTCCACCAGTTGCACTACTGCTAGAACTTTCTGTATCTGATCGTTCAGCAGAGGATGAACTAGATGCATCTGAACTTGATGAGGCTTTCGTACTTGAAGAAGCCGTCACTTTAGGCTCATATACAGTCAAAACAATTCGTGTTCGGTTAATATCCACCGTACTCGAAACTTCTGGAGTTTGACTGACAATTTGACCGGCAGAAACAACTACCCCATCAGGGAGATGTTCCGTTTTTCTTAATTCGATATTGGCTTCTTTAATACCATAGATCTCAATCAAATTACTTCTAGCAAAATCATAAGTTGATCCAACATAGTTTGGCATTTCAATTGAAGTCGTTTCTTTCGCTACTTTCAAAACAATCTTGGTTTTTGAATTCAGAGAATATTGCTCTCCTGGAGCTGGGGTTTGTTCAAGAACTGTCCCTGCAGCATAATCGAAGGTCTCAACTTCTTCAATCGTGATCATTTTGCTTGATACTTTATAAGTATTTTTCAGATCTTCCTCTGCTTTAGCTCGTGTTTCTCCTACATAGTTTGGCATTTCAAAACTATTTGGACCTTTTGAAACAATCAAATCAATGCGACTTTGTTCTTTCTTTTGAGCACCTGCATTTGGATTGGTCCGAATCACATAGCCTTCTGCAACCGAATCACTGTACTCTTCTTTCTCTTCACCGACTTGAAGGTCTTGTCCCTCAATAACCGCTCTAGCTTCGGCAATGGTTTTGCCGGAAACATCTGGAACTGTTTTATTGGCTGGGCTCATATACAACAAAAAAGTAAAGGCTGCAAGAACTAGTGCAATGGCAACAAACAAGACCTTGTAGCGCGCCCGCAAGCGTCTTCTTGGCTTTTTACTTGGTGCCATTGTCTGCTGGTCAGATAATGGTCGATTAGGATCTACCGAACTGATTTCACTGCGTACCTCAGAGATTGGAACAGGAGCCGTCTTTGGAGTTGGACTCACTTTTGGAAGAGTCTTTGTATCAGCTTTCGATTGATCTTCAAAAATCAGTTTTTTCTCATTTCTTCTCTCATAGGACAAGCAACTTGAAAGGTCCACATACATCTCTGCCACTGATTTATAGCCATCCGTCAGTTTTTTAGCTGTCGCTTTGATCACCACATTTTCTAAAGCTTGTGGAACATTCTTATTTTCTTCACGAATAGAGGGGAGTGGCTTTTGAAAATGCTGCAAAGCAATTGTGACTGCACTATCTCCATCATAAGGAATGTGTCCTGTCAACATCTCATAGAAAATGATTCCCATCGCGTAGATGTCACTTTGCACCGTAGCTTTTGAACCACGCGCCTGCTCAGGGGACAAATAATGAACCGACCCCAACATCGAGTTGGTCTGGGTCAAGCTAGTCTCTGCAAAGGCCACTGCAATCCCAAAGTCTGAAACTTTTGCTGTTCCATCTGGTGTCAAGAGGACATTCTGTGGTTTTAAATCTCTATGGATAATGCCACGCGTATGGGCAAGACGCATAGCTAGAAGGATCTGCCCCATCAAACGAACAGCTTCTTCATTTGATAAAGGAGCATTTTCTTTGATATAGCGTTTCAAGTCTAAACCTGCAACATATTCCATTGCAAGGTATTGTTGTCCTTCTTCTTCGCCAATGTCTGTAATCCGAACGATATTTGGATGGTCCAGCTCTGCCATCGCCTTTGCTTCACGCTGAAAACGCGCAACCGCAATGGGATCCGTCTGGTAATTCGTACGCAGTACCTTGACTGCAACTTCTTCCCCATCTAAAATTAAATCACGCGCAAGATAAACATCTGCCATCCCGCCGCGTCCAATTTGTTGGATGATTTTATATCGCCCGGCAAAAATTTTGCCGATTTGAATCATGCTGCGTCCTCCTCAGTAAAGTGGAGCAGTACAACAGTGATATTATCCAAGCCTCCAGCATTATTGGCAAAACGAATCAAGGTTTGAGCTTTTTCGTCCAGTGAAACATCACTCAAGACAATATCTCTGATTTCATCCGGGCCAATCATATTAGTTAAACCGTCACTATTGATCAAAATATAATCATCTGCTTCAACCGTCACCAAACCATAATCCGGCTCCAACTCATCTTTTTGGCCAATGGACTGAGTGATGATGTTACGTTGAGGATGATGGGCTGCTTCTTCCTCTGTGATTTGACCTGCTCGCAAAAGAGCATTTACAAGAGAATGATCACTGGTCAACTGCTGGTATTCGCCCTGACGAATGAGGCCAATCCGCGAATCTCCAACATGGGCATAAATCACTTGTCCTTCTACAAAAGCCAAAGCTTCCAGTGTCGTTCCCATTCCTTTGTGCTCATCATCTTGCCCAGCTAAATGGATCCGACGGTTCACAGCTTCTAAATGTTCTGCAAACCATTCCCGTACTTGATTAACCGTCTCGATCTCAGAAGAAACCCAAGCCGCACCTAGGTCTGTGACTGCCATTTCACTAGCAATATTTCCGGCACGGTGTCCTCCCATACCATCAGCAAGTAAAACCATAGATTTTCCTGCCTTGTTTTTATATTGATTTGCATAGTCTTGGTTATTTGTCCGTCTTTGACCTACATCGGTTAAGATCGTAATATCCATACTGTCAGTTTCCTCCTGATATTATGAGATTCTCTTAAAACGACTGATAAAGAAGCCGTCGCTTCCATATAATTCGGGTGTAATAAGAATACAATCATTTTTAAGAATATCTTTTCTTTCGTGACCCAATGGGACTTGTTCGAAATTTGGATGGTCTTTCAAAAATTGGTCCACTACTTCAAAATTCTCTTTGCCCATAATTGTACACGTACTGTACACTATTATACCACCTTTACGCACACTTTGACAAACACTATCCAGAATGGCCAATTGAATAGCTTGTAAAGATACAAAATCTGCACTCTCTTTATTGTACTTGATATCAGGCTTTCTCCGTATCAAACCAATCCCTGAACAAGGCGCATCCACCAAAATTTTATCGAAAGCATCAGGTCCAAATGTTTCAAAGACTTTTGTCGCATCTAACTTCTTTGTCAAAATTTTGTCCGCAACATGGAGCCGATTAGCATTTTCTTGAATCAATTTGAGCTTATGGTCATAGAGATCCAAGGCTGTGACTTTCCCAGTTGTGAGATAAGAAGCCAGGTGAGTCGTCTT
This sequence comes from Streptococcus sp. S5, assembly GCF_034134805.1. Taxonomy (NCBI): domain Bacteria; kingdom Bacillati; phylum Bacillota; class Bacilli; order Lactobacillales; family Streptococcaceae; genus Streptococcus; species Streptococcus lingualis. The sequence goes on from NZ_CP139419.1 coordinate 1,713,577, forward strand.
TCCACCTGGCGCCGCACAGGCATCTAAAACCCATTCATCGCCTTTTAAATCCAAGGCCGGTGCCACCAATTGACTAGATTCATCTTGAATGGTGATCCGGCCCTCTTTAAACAAGGAGTGCGCCGCAAAATGTCCCTGATCTTTCACGAGGGCAGAAGAAGCAATGAGGGATGCACTTGCTTCCAACTCCTGAGCGAGTTTTTCTTTTTCACTCAGATCAACGACACGAATACTGGATTTATTACGCTGATAAAGACTTTTAAAAATAGCACAAGCACGTTCTTCACCGTATTCTTCGATCAATGCTTTGACCAACCATACAGGTAGGGAATACTCTACCGAATAACGTTTGTTCTTTCGCTTGATCGTATCAATAGCTGGTAGTCCCTCGCGGAGGAGCTTTCTAAGAATAGCATTGACAAACTTCTCACTGCCTTCTTTTCGACGTTTTGCTATCCGGACAGCTTCATTGACGATGGCATGATCGGGAATGCGGTCTAAATAGACAAGTTGATACAAACTCATCATCAAAAGATAATAGAGCCAAGGATCTAATTTCGTCCGGTCTTCAATTACGTGGGCGAGATACCACTCGAGTGTTATCTTCCGTGCTACCGTACCGTATACAACTTCCGTAACAAAGCTTCTATCTTTACCTGAAAGTTGAGAGTGTTCTAGCGCTTGATTTAGTGCAATATTAGAATAAGCTCCCTGTTCAAAAACCTCTTCTAACACTCGAACGATCTGTTCACGCGCATTCATTTGTTTAACTTCCAAAGTGATCGCCTACTTTCAATTGACGGCCAGCTCCATTCAAAAAGTCTGTGATAGACATTTTAGGTTTTCCTGCTGGCTGCACAACTTTAAGGGACAGCGTTCCTTCTCCTGCAGCGACCACCAACTCTTTTTTGCTCAAACCAATCACTTCTCCTGGATTTCCATTTCCTTTGCATAGCTCTGCTTCGTAGACTTTAAAGCGTTGACCATTTAATAACGTATGAGCGACCGGCCAAGGATTCATCCCTCGAATCTGATTAAAGACTTGGCGGTTGGTTTTGGTCCAGTCCAAAACCTCTTCTTCCGGCAAAATATTCGGTGAAAATGTGACCAAACTTGGATCTTGTGGACTTGGCTTGATCTCCCCTGCTAGGTAAGCTGGCAAAGTATCTAGGAGTAAGTCACGTCCAAGGACTGCCAATTTTTCAAACAAAGTTCCCACATTGTCCTCATCTAAAATTGGGAGAGAACGAGCTGCAATCATGTCTCCGGCATCCATTTCCTTGACCATTTCCATAATTGTAACCCCAGCTTCTTCGTCACCATTGATCAGGGCATAGTGAATGGGAGCTCCACCTCTATATTTAGGTAATAAAGACGCGTGGACATTCACCGCGAATTGGAAGTTCTCCAACAATTTTGTCGGTAAAAATTGTCCAAAAGCAGCGGTCACAATTCCATCTGCATCTAGTGATAAGAGCGTTTCCATTTCTGGACTACCCGATAATTTCTCCGGCTGAAGAACTGGTAGTCGATGTTCTAAAGCTACCTGCTTCACCGGGGTCATTCGAATCTCTTTTTTGCGACCTACTTTGCGGTCTGGTTGCGTCACAACTGCCAAAATTTCATAGCGCGAATCTGCTAACAATCCCTTTAAAACCGTCGCTGAAAAATCAGGCGTTCCCATAAAAATTAATTTTGTCATTTCTTTCTTCCTTACATAAAGCTTTGAGGTTCATTATCAATACTGACACGGAGATCTTGGTTGCCTCTTTCTTGTGTAAATTCTAAGATTTGATTCAAGACCTGAGTCATGCCTTCTTCAAAACGATATTTCACAATGATTTGATAATGATACAAATTATGTGTGCGTGCAATTGGTTTAGGAGTTGGTCCTAAGATTTGGACCTGATCGGATAAGCCAGAACGGAGGATTTCCATAACCTGATGTGACTTCTCCATCACAATTTCCTCACTCTTATGGGATAGGGTTAACCCAACTGTGAAGTAATAAGGCGTATAACCTAACTGCCGTCGAATCTGCATTTCATAAGCAAAAAAGCCTTCATAATCTTGGTCTTTGGCAAATCGAATCGCATAATGATTGGGGTTGTAGCTCTGAATGATAACCTCTCCTTCTTTCTCTGCTCGTCCGGCTCTTCCTGCCACCTGAGTCAAGAGTTGAAAGGTTCTCTCAGAGGATCGATAATCCGGTAAATTTAAAGAAGTATCTGCATTCAAGACACCCACTAACGTCACATTTGGAAAATCCAAGCCCTTCGCAATCATTTGCGTCCCTAACAAGATATCCGCTTCTCCATTCCCGAAAGCATCTAATATCGCTGCGTGGCTCCCTTTTTTTCGAGTGGTATCCACATCCATGCGCAAAATTTTAGCTTCAGGAAAGATCTCTTGTAATTCATCATAGGCTTTTTGCGTTCCTGTCCCGTAATAACGAATGGAAGGACTTTGGCAATTTGGACAGTGTCGAGGAATCGCTTTGCTATAGCCACAATAATGACAGTTCATGGTTTTAGTATCCATGTGGAGGGTCAGTGAGATATCACAATTGGGACAAGTATCTACAGTTCCACACTCGCGACACATGACAAAACTGGAATAACCACGGCGGTTCAACATCAAGACAACCTGCTCTTTTTTCTGCAAGCGATCAGCAATAGCTTCCACTAGAACCGGAGTGAAGTTACCAGCTTCATTTTGGCCAATATAATCACGAAAATCAACGACTTTAACTTCTGGAATTTTGGCTGCCGGATTGGCCCGTTGGGTCAGACGAATTAATTCATAAACCCCTTTTGTTGCACGAGCCCGCGATTCTAAACTTGGTGTAGCAGATCCAAGAAGCAAAACTGCTTGATTGTACTGAGCTCTTAAGACCGCGACTTCCCTTGCGTGGTAGCGTGGGTTACTATCTTGTTTGTAGGAAGCCTCATGCTCCTCATCAATGATAATGGCTCCGATGTTTTTTAAAGGAGCAAAGATGGCTGAGCGCGCTCCAACGACTACCTTGGCCTCACCACGTTCAACTTTTCGCCATTGATCATACTTCTCACCGTTTGATAAGCCCGAGTGTAAAATCGCTACTTCCTGGCCAAAACGAGAGATAAAGCGATCCGTCATCTGTGGCGTCAAGGAAATCTCAGGAACCAACATAATAGCCGTTTTCCCCTTATTTAGAACTTCCTGAATAATCTGCAGATAAACTTCTGTTTTCCCACTTCCAGTCACACCTTCTAATAAAAAAGGCTTTGATGTTTTCCCAATTTGAGAAACTACTGTTTCGACAGCTTTTGCTTGCTCTGAATTTAAAAGCAGAGCCTGGGTCTGTCCTTTGCCTTCATAATATGCAGCCGCCCGATTCACTTCTCGTTCTGTTATTTCTAAAACACCCTGATCAATAAAATAGGCCACTACTTCTCGTGAAAAATCCTGATACAATCCTGCTAAAGGTTGCTCCCCTTGCTCTAGTAACAGGCGCTCTTTCAATGCTAGCCTTTTTTTAGCTCTCGCTGATAGTTGAAGTTCTTTTAATCCTTCCTGGTTAACGCGATACCATTTTTCTGTTTTAATTTGTTTCTTATCCTTGGCCTTGTATTCAAGTACCAAATCTCCTTTTCTGACCAACCGCATCACTTGGGCTTGATCGGCCGCATCTAGAGAAGAAAAAGAAACTTCATTTTTTTCACCAAAAAGTTTCACTTTGAGAGTTGGATCCAAAGATGGTTGAGGATACAAAATCTTGTCATAACTGGAATTAAGAAGTGAGGGAAGCATGGCTTTTAAAATCGTTATTTTGTAGGAAAAGACACTTTTTCGCAATTGATCTGCCAACCAGAACTGCTCTTGATTTAAGACAGGAGTGTAGTCTAATACCTCTCCAATCGCCTTCAATTCCTCGCTTGTATCTGCCTCTTCTACAACGTCTACCACAATCCCTTGAATGAGGCGATTCCCTTTACCAAAGGGGACATGAACTCGCATTCCCGCCTCAACCATATCTTCAAATTCTGATGGAATCTGATAGGAATAGGGTTTATCCGTCTGCATCAATGGAACATCTACGATGACTTTTGCTATCACTTTTTCACCTCCAGCCTCTATCATATGAGCTTTACTTTATCACGGAACCCTTTAAATAGCAAAAAATAAGATTGAGAAGTCCCCAACCTTAAATTTTTTCACCATCTTCTTTTTCTTTGGCAATTTGTTCCTTAATTTTGCGCTCTTCTTCTTCTTTGCGGATTCGCTCTGCTTCAATCCGACGACGAAGCGCTTCACGTTTTGCTTCTGGATCCGGGTGAACAACTACGTTTCCTGACTCGATTTCTTCAAGCGCTTGTAATGTTGATTTGACCGATTGGAATTCTTGAGTTGGCACTGCACCACTTTCCAATTCGTGGGCCCGTTTTGCCTCAAGTATGACCAATGAGTATTTTGAGGGTACTTTGTCAAGCAATGTATCAATAGAAGGTTTTAACATCATATTCCTATACCTAATTTCTAATTATTTATCTCTTCACAATAGTTTGTGTTTTTGGTAACATATCCAGATAATGCCCAATGACACGGTCTACACGGAAATGTTCTGCTTCGATCACACGTTTGACACGTTGAGCAGCAAGAGGAACTTCATCGTTCACAATTGCGTAGTCATATTCACGCATCATGGCGATTTCTTCTTTTGCTTTTTCAATCCGTTGCGCAATGACTTCTGCACTATCTGTTCCGCGTCCCACTAATCGATCTTGTAATTCATCCAAATCAGGCGGGGTTAAGAAGATAAAAACTGCATCTGGCACTTTTTTCTTTACTTGGAGCGCACCTTGAACTTCAATTTCAAGGAATACATCAATTCCTTTGTCCAAGGTTTCATTCACATAAGTTAAAGGAGTCCCATAGTAATTTCCAACGTACTCAGCATACTCTAACATTTGCCCTTGACGGATCAAATCTTCAAATTCTTCACGTGTACGGAAAAAATAATCGATACCATCCACTTCACCTGGACGTTGTGCACGCGTCGTCATCGATACAGAATACTGAAACTGATTGTCCGAGTTTTCAAAAATTTCTCGTCTGACCGTTCCTTTTCCAACCCCTGAAGGGCCAGAAAATACAATTAATAAGCCACGATCCGCCATGATTTCTCCTTCAATGTCTTTCTATCTAGTGTAACAAAAATCAGCCTAATTTTCAACTGATTTTTTCATTCAAAAAGCTTGAGATGCTAGATCTCAAGCTTTTCGTTTATTTTGCGTAATCGACTGCACGCAATTCTCGAATAACGGTAACCTTAATGTTTCCAGGATATTCAAGATTGGACTCGATCTTCTCACGAATATCATGAGCCAAGATCGTCACTTTATCATCCTTGATTGCCTCAGGACTAACCATAATACGGATTTCACGACCCGCTTGAAGGGCGAAACTTGTCTTAACTCCTTCAAAACTATTTGCAATTTCTTCAAGATCTTGCAAGCGTTTGATGTAGCTTTCAAGTGACTCACTTCGTGCTCCAGGTCGAGCTGCACTCAAGGCATCCGCTGCAGCGACAATGACTGCGATGACACTTTCTGGTTCCACGTCACCATGGTGACTGGCAATGGTATTGACCACCACTGGGTGTTCCTTGTACTTCCGTGCCAATTCAGTTCCAATCTCAACGTGACTTCCTTCCACTTCACGGTCAATCGCTTTACCGATATCATGTAAGAATCCTGCACGTCGTGCCAAGGTAGCATTTTCACCCAACTCGCTAGCAATAATACCAGAAAGTTTGGCAACTTCAATGGAGTGACGCAAAACATTTTGACCATAAGAAGTACGGAATTGCAACCGTCCCATGATTTTCATCAAATCTGGATGGAGGTTTGGCGCACCAATTTCATAGGCAGCTGCTTCACCGTATTCACGAATCCGGTTGTCAATTTCCTGACGGTTCTTCTCAACCAGCTCTTCGATACGGGCTGGATGGATCCGACCATCTTTGAGAAGGCTCTCCATTGTCATACGGGCGATTTCACGACGAATCGGATCAAACCCTGACAAGGTCACCACTTCAGGCGTATCATCAATAATCACATCGACACCTGTCAAACTCTCAAAGGTACGAATATTGCGACCTTCACGACCGATAATCCGACCCTTCATACTATCGTCCGGCAAATGAACGGTTGAGTTTGTTTGCTCAGCAACAAAATCACCCGCCATTCGCTGCATAGCTTGCACGAGAATGTCTTTTGCGATTTTATCAGAACGTTCTTTCACTTCCAATTCAGCATCACGAATCCGTGAGGCAATTTCTTTTGAAAGTTGCTCTTCCGTCTGACTCAAAATAATGTCACGCGCTTCTCCTTGACTTAGAGCAGCGACACGTTCCAGTTCTTCTACTTTCTTGTGTTCAAGCTCTTCCAGCTGTTGTTCACGCGCATCAATGTGTTTAGTTCTATCTGTAAGACTTTGCTCTTTGTGTTCAAGAGACTGTTCTTTGCTTGTTAAAATGTCGTCTTTGCGATCAAGATTGCTAGCACGTTCTGCCAAACGGCTTTCTAATTGCTTCAATTCTTGTCGTTCTGACTTAAACTCAGCATCGACCTCTTCACGATATTTTCTGGCTTCTTCCTTTGCCTCCAAAAGTGCTTCTTTTTTAAGTGAACTTGACTCATGCTTCGCCTCTTTTAAAATCAAATCGGCTTCGCGTTCAGCCTGTCCACGTAAATTCGTTGCTTCTTGTTCAGCATTCAAAAGGGTGAGTTCCGCAGCTTCTTTTGAAGCTTTCATTTTAAGAGCAGTTCCCACATATCCAATGACTAAACCAATGACCGCGGCAAAAACACCTGTAATAACAAAATTCATGCTTTTACCCCAAATCTATTTAATTAGTTGAATTAAAAATTCTTTTACATTTTACCATAAATTACTAAAATTAACAATCTAAAAAAACAGGAAAAACCTTTTATATTTTTGCTTAACGCTTGTTCTTTTATCGACTTTTCTTTCATGGAACATCTGTGAGACATTCATTTATTTCCACTTTGTTGAATCTGCTTTTTTATGCTATAATCAAGAAAAACAAAGAAGGATTTGAGTATGACAAAAGAAGTAATTGTTGAAAGTTTTGAATTGGACCACACAGCTGTGAAGGCTCCCTATGTACGCTTGATTGGTGAGGAAACTGGACCCAAAGGAGACATCATCTCTAACTTCGATATTCGTCTGGTGCAACCCAATGAAAATGCGATTCCAACGGCAGGACTCCACACGATCGAGCACCTTCTTGCAATGCTTATTCGCAAACGCATCGATGGAATGATTGATTGTTCCCCATTTGGATGTCGCACCGGTTTTCATATGATCATGTGGGGACAGCATTCAAGTACGGAAATTGCTAAAGTGATTAAAGATTCTCTAGAAGAAATTGCTTCTATCAGCACTTGGGAGGATGTCCCAGGCACAACCATTGAGTCTTGCGGAAATTACAAGGATCACAGCCTCTTCTCAGCCAAAGAATGGTGTCGCTTGATTCTAGATCAAGGAATCTCAGATGATCCATTTGAACGTCATCTTGTTTAATACGAAAAAGAGGCTGGGACAAAAGTCCTAGCCTCTCAATTATTTTTGGATTGTCGAGCAAGACGCAGTGGTTGAGTGGGCTCTACTACGCTGATTTCATCAGCTTTTACAGCCCTACTCAACTGTGCGGAGGTGGGACGACGAAATCGAATTCTAACGAATTACCGATTTCTGTCCCACTCTCTTTTTTATTGTCATTTTTCCCAAAAAGGGGATGTCTGATCAAGCATTAATAATCCAGAGCATCTGAATGACCTTTTCCGTTTCCTACGAAATAACCAGTTTTGGCATTGATACTAAAGAGATAGGTTCCATCTGGTTTGAAGAGGTTGTAATAGCCATTACCGTTAATGATATTGACACGCTCTAAAATGTATTGATTGCCAGTGATATGTCCACGTTTACGAGCAATATTCAATACTTTTTCAAGGATACCATCACCAAATACCCAGGCCGGGTTATTGACATCATTGATAGCTGCTTGGTTATATGGCACACGACTCAAGTTCCGCTGAAGTGGGACACCATCGCTTGGAAGACCGTACCCTGAATAGCCTGGACTTGCCGTTCCTGCACCACCTGTAGCAGCATTGACAGCTGGGGCCGTAGGCGTTGCTGCTTGAGCTGGGGCTGGGGCTGCGTTAGAAGAATCTGTACCACCTGTTCCTGTCACTGGTGCCGGTGTCGCAACTTGTTGTGAACGTCCTTGCGCAACCGCCTCATTCAATAAGCTATCTAATTTTTCATTGCCTGTCTTTGTTTCTGCAAAGGTCGCATCACTTTTCGCTTTGGCAGTTGCATCAAGAACTCCATCTTTGATGACTGGAGAACTAAATTGAGAATTCACTTTTTGAATAGCAGAAACTTGCTTCACAAGGTCTTCATATTTTGTTTTAGCCGCATTATAATCACTGCTTCCTTCTAATTTGTCCAGCAGTTTCTTCAGATTTTCCAAGTCTCCGAATTTATCATTTTTAAGAGCACTTTTTGATTCATCTACAAAAAAGGCATCGTAGGCTTTGGTAAACTCTTCCAATTTTTGAGCCTGTGTTTCACTGCTACTTGATTTAGAAGTAGAAGATGACTTGCTAGATGAAGACGATACAACAGTTGTACCACCAGATTTTCCACGACTGTGCATCCAGTTATAGGTCACAAAAATGGCCGACCCGACAATCGCTAGACCTAAGGCAGAGTATAGAACTGCTTTGATTCGTTTGCCCGCATTGCTTGGTGTTTCCTCAGGAAGCTCCTCTGCTTCTACAATTGGTTCAGTTGGTGTAGGTCCAAATTTAATCTTAGCAGGTAATTCTGTTGAGATAGCATCCATTTCAGGCCTTTGTTCCAAGACTGTTTCCGTTACTTCCGGTGCCTCCACTGCTTCAGCTACTTCGGCAACTGTTTCTGAAGCTGCCACCTCTTCAGCTTTAGCCAACTCTTCCTTAGCTAAGATCTTTGTATCGTATTTTTCCGCTTCAATTTCTGCTCGGTGTTGTTTGATGTATTTGTCTAAGACATTATCACCTTCCGTTACACCTGCTTCGATTTCTTCTGCCTTTCGATTGGCCTGCCCAATCGTCATCTCTTTAGCATCTTCAAACTCTAAAATTGATTCTGTTTCTTGCTCTAATGGCTTTTTATCCTTCTCTGTCATAAAAATCCTTTCTATGCCTTTATCTGCCGTTTTACTCGTTCCCCAAAATATTGATAGAGATCAACTTTTAGGGTTCCGTTATAAAGTTTTCGTTTTTTATCTGCTTTACTACCGAATTTAGATTCAAAACCTTCATCACTGGTTAAGATAAATTTACTCCAGGTTTTGAGAGGTGCAAATACGTGCCCCATTTCAGTATACAATTTCGTCACACCTTCATCATCAGATAATCGTTCTCCATATGGAGGATTGGAGATAATCACCCCGTTGATCTTATCTGAGTGAAGATCTTGGACTCGCATTTGTTTAAAAGTAATGTCACTGCTAACGCCCGCTTTCTGGGCATTTTCTTTGGCAATCTCAACCATCCGCGCATCGATATCAGTTCCCATAATATCCAATTCGATCTCGCGATTGATTTTTCTGCTTGCTTCTTGACGGACTTCATGAATCAAGCGATCATCCATCCAGTTCCATTCTTCAAAAGAAAAGGTCCTACGTAAACCAGGTGCCATATTTCTCGCAATCATCGCCGCCTCAATACAAAACGTTCCAGAACCACATGTCGGGTCAATCAAGGGTTTATCTGGATACCAGTTTGACAGCAGAAGAATTGCTGCTGCCATATTTTCCTTAATAGGGGCTCCCCCTTTTTCAGTCCGATAACCACGTTTGAAGAGGCTACTACCAGTGGTATCAATCATGACAGTGGCTTGATCTTTAAGGATCGATACTTCGATCTTGAACTCTGCCCCATTTTCCATGAGAGGAACACCTTCTGGTCGGGCATAGTGTTTTTGTAACTTTTTAACCACTGCTTTTTTCGAAATGGCCTGAACGCTAGGTTCATTATGAAGTTTTGATTTGACACATTTAGCCTTAGAAATGGGAAAACGTGCTCCTAAAGGCAAATAATTTTCCCAATCCAAAGCAAAGACACCTTGAAAGAGTTCTTCGAAGGTTTTGGCTGGAAAAGTCCCAACCACAATTTTTACTCGATCAGCCGCGCGCAACCAGAGATTGGTCTCTATGATTGCTCGACGGTCTCCTTGAAATCGAACCCGTCCATTTTCAACCTGGCAATCGTAGCCGAGATCGCGTAGTTCTCGACCAACAACAGCCTCTAAGCCAGCAGAGGCCGTTGCAATCAATTCAAATTGTTTTTTCATCTTATTCCTATCACTTTAAAAAAGGAGGTTGAGATCTCTCTCCACCTCATCAACCTATATGCAATTTTCTATAAGCCATGTTTTGTTCCAGAAATGACTAGGTACCATTTCCTTCGATAATCATCTGTCTACTGTTTCCAGTCAGAATGCTATGTTCGTTTCCACGCATTCCATGCCCCGACCAAAGTTTGGGTTGCTAGCTTGAGGGGTTTACCGCGTTCCACTTTTTAGGTTTCCCTAAAAACTACGTCACTGTGGCACTTTCAGAGTTACTAGAGCTTATCCTTAGACTTAGCTCCTTCACTCGCCGTAACTTGAATACCAAGTCCCTAGGCTTATGGATTCACCTAGCACAAACACTACAGGCATCACAGCCTGTGCTAGCATGGACTTTCCTCATGAGAGGATTCTCTCACGCGATTATCCAAAAATTGCACAATCTATGGGATTAATAATCGCGATCTACGATCTGTTTCCCAAAAACTTCTTTTTCCAAACGATTGAGACGTTTGAGAATATCAAAGTTCGTCGCTGTTGTCACTTGCGGGTATTCTTGCGTAGCAGTGCTAGCAATCGGAGATGTTTGTGGTGTTTCCTGTGCTTTTTGGGCAAGTTCTTCACGAAGGCGGGCGTTTTCTTCACGCAATTCCTTCACCAAAGCAGCATAGGTTTCATAGTCTTTTATGACATCATCCAAAAATTCATTTACTTCATCTTTATTATAACCACGAACTTCTCGTTTGAAATCTTGATCAAAAATATCTTTCGCAGTAAAAATAATACTCGCCATTACTCTCTCCAATCTAGTTCATCATCTCAATTATATAAAAAAATGGTAAGAAAAATCAAGGTATAACACTTAGTTTTCGTAAAAATTTTCAGCAAGTTCATTTAAGTCATCAAAACTTAATTCTTTGACATAAAATGGTTCTTTTTCTAACATCATTTTGTAAAGATATTTTAAATTGGTTTCATTTTCTGGATCATAAAAAACATAAGCTCCATCCGCATTATCTATCAAAAACTGATTGTATTCTTTTAGTTGACCCGGATTGCTATAGTGGGGATAGGCATATTTCACGAAATCCACCTGTTTGAAGCGTGCTAATAATTCCTGATTGCTTTCATTCCAATTTTCGCCAACATTCTCAAATAGGAAGATCGTCGCCATTTGAAAATCGTAATCATTTTTTAATGCAAAGGCGACCTCTAGTACCCAAGCCTCAAATCCCAAATTACCAGAAAAGACTAGCCATTTCACTCCTTCTTCAAATAAACGACGAAGATCTCTTTCAATGGCTTTTTTGATAATGGTCAGTCGAGGGTCCTTATTGGAAAAGACGCCCACATCAAAACTCTTATAACCTGCAACAAGTATGGTATTCATTTTTTCCTCATTATTCTAATTTATGATATAATAGAGTGATGTAATTGTACCAATAAGGAGAACTATGGTCAACTATCCACATAAAGTAGCCAAAAAAACCTTGGTCTCTACACAAAGGAAACATCCAGTCGACTTTGCGAATCGTGGGATGACATTTGAAAAAATGATCAATGAAAGCAATCAATACTATCTTTCTCGAGGTCTAGCTGTCATCCATAAAAAACCAACACCGATTCAAATCGTGAAAGTGGATTATCCACGTCGCAGTCGGGCAAAGATTGTTGAAGCCTATTTCAGGCAAGCCTCAACGACAGACTATTCTGGAGTATACAAGGGACGCTATATCGATTTTGAAGCTAAGGAAACACAGCAAAAGCAATCCATGCCGATGAAAAATTTTCATCAACATCAAATCGATCATATGGAGGCGGTTGTCCAGCAAGGCGGTATCTGTTTCGTTCTCTTGCATTTTGCAAAGTTGAGTGAAACCTACTTACTTCCTGCTCCTGCATTAATTCACTATTACAACATCGATCATGGTAATAAATCCATGCCCCTCTCCTATATTCAGGAGCACGGCTTTCTAGTAGATGAGAATCGACTTCCGAGCGTTCCTTATCTTGATATTATCGAACAGAAACTTCTAGGCGGTATTTAAATGAATAAACAAACAGTCATTCAATGGTTGAAATATGTTGCGATCGCAGCCATTTCATTTTTCTTACTTTTATTTGTCCTTGGTGGACTGATTTTTAGTTACTATGCTATGAAAGCACCAACCTTGTCTGAAAAAGATTTGGTTGCAACAACATCTAGTAAGATCTATGACAACCAAAATAACTTGATCGCGGATTTGGGAGCTGAGAAACGAATCAATGTCACAGCCAATGAAATCCCTACTGATTTGGTCAATGCTATCGTTGCGATTGAAGACCACCGTTTCTTCAATCACCGTGGGGTCGACATCATTCGGATCGGCGGTTCCTTCCTTCACAACTTACGAGGAGGAAGTCAAGGTGGGTCAACCTTGACGCAACAATTGATCAAGTTAACCTATTTCTCCACTTCAGCCTCTGACCGTACCCTCTCTCGTAAGATCCAAGAAGCTTGGTTAGCAACCCAACTAGAAAAGAAAGCAACCAAACAAGAAATCTTGACCTATTACGTCAATAAAGTATTTATGGCGAATGGGAACTACGGAATGCAGACAGCTGCGAAAAGTTATTACGGAAAAGATCTAAAAGATCTTTCGCTCCCTCAATTGGCACTCCTTGCGGGGATGCCCCAAGCACCAAACCAATACGATCCATACTCCCATCCTGAAGCAGCGCAACAGCGCCGAAACTTAGTATTAAAAGAAATGCTCGATATGAAGACCATTTCTAACAAACAATACGAAGCAGCGGTCAATACACCTGTTACAGATGGTCTGCAAAGTCTCAGTTCTTCAAGCAGTTACCCAGCCTATATGGATAATTACCTAAAAGAAGTGATCGAGCAAGTCGAAGAAGAAACGGGCTACAATTTGTTGACAACCGGAATGGTTGTCTATACAAACGTGGATACAGAAGCTCAAAAGAAACTATGGGATATCTACAATACAGATGAATATGTCAATTACCCGGATGATGAAATGCAAGTAGCTTCTACCGTTATTGATGTCAATACTGGTAAAGTCATTGCTCAGCTGGGTTCTCGTCACCAATCCAGCAATGTTTCCTTTGGTACAAACCAAGCGGTTGAAACGAACCGTGACTGGGGTTCAACAATGAAACCAATCACAGATTACGCACCAGCTCTTGAACATGAGGAATATACCTCTACAGCAGCTACTACAACAGATGCGCCATACAACTTCCCTCATTCATCAACGCCTGTCTACAACTGGGACCGTTCATACTATGGTAGCATGTCCATTACCTACGCAATTCAACAATCTCGTAACGTGCCTGCGGTGAAGGCCCTGGAAAAAGTTGGTCTTAAACAAGCTAAGAAATTCCTCAATGGACTCGGAATCGATTATCCAGAAATGGTATACGCTAATGCCATCTCAAGTAACACTAGCGATTCAAGTAACAAATACGGAGCTAGCAGTGAAAAAATGGCTGCTGCCTATGCTGCTTTTGCCAATGGCGGTACCTATTACAAACCATCCTATGTTAGTCGGGTTGTCTTTAGTGATGGCACAACCAAGGAATTTGAGTCCGAAGGAACTCGTGCAATGAAAGCAACAACTGCCTACATGATGACAGATATGATGAAGACAGTTCTCTTGTCTGGTACCGGTACAAATGCTGCCATTTCGGGAATCTACCAAGCTGGTAAGACAGGTACATCAAACTATGCTGATAACGAAATCGGTAAATTGACAAAAAATGCTTATTCAAATATTGTAACACCGGATGAATTGTTTGTAGGCTACACTCCTGAATATGCCATGGCAGTATGGACAGGTTATTCCAATCGCTTTACACCAGTATTGGATAATGGAATACAGGTCGCAACGGATGTCTACCGTCAAATGATGCTCTATCTTGCTAATAATAATAACTCTGGTCATACGGATTGGACGCAACCAAGTGGACTGTATCGAAGTGGTTCTTATCTCTACTTAAACAATGGTAAGAACAACTACAATAACTACTACTATGAGCCAAGTTATTCCACTGATCAGTATTCGTATGAAGAACCATCGTCTAGCTCTTCGAACGAAGAAAATCAATCTAAACCATCTGAGCCTTCTTCACAAGAATCTAACAATCATAACGAATAATATAACAGAGAAGTCGGGCTTTTGCCCGGCTTTTTTTAAAACAATGGTTAAAAAACCAGAACGAATAAAATCTGATTTATTTAGTTAGACTTCCCAGCTTTTTTATTTTTGAGTATATAAAAAAAAGAGCCTTTCGGCTCTTTTCTGTATCATTATTTTGCCAAAGCTCCCATTGGATCCCACGGTGCTAGGACAATTGGTTCTGCTTCATAGGCTGCTAATTCGTCTGCTGTTAGGAATTCTTTACGAACCACGATTTGGTAGGTATATTCATCCATCCAAGCATCAGAAGCCACAAAGTAACCATCTGTACCGACCTTGTCTCCCCATGAATTTTCAACCTTCCATTTACGAGACTGACCTGCTTCGTCTAAATCAACCCCTGTCAAGACCATAGCATGTGTCATGAGACTTTCTGCATAGTCCAAGCGACCCGCCTTGTCTTGTGTCAAATGAATATCCATGCCTGCTTCAAAATCGTAGACATCTGTTGCCAGGATTCCGGCTTTACGGTTGCTGACTTGGCCTACATCTGAACCAAACCAGACAGTTTCTCCTGCTTTCATTTGAGCAATGGCTAATTCTTTCAATCGATCCATTGGAACATTTAGGTAGCGGACTGGACGGCTACCAACAACATTGCCCAGCATATCTACGGTGTAAGATTTTCCATATGGCTTGTCTGTAGTTGGGGCATTGATAATAGAGACGTAATCGTCTAATTGAAGGTCTACATATTTTTTGTAGAAGCTTTGTGGAGTTAAGCCACTTTCACTATGGAATTGGTTGTCCTTATCACGGTATGAAAAGTCAAATTCACGTGGAGGCAATCCTAAAGACATAGCCAAGAAGTTAAAAATTTCTTGCAACAGCGCTTGTTTCTTGCTCGCAACTGCCTCACTATCTGCGCCTGAGTGAATCAAATCACGCAAGATTTGCGCATCTTGACGCAAGAGTTTATTGAGGTAGGTGTTCAATTCCCGACTATTGCTTGAAGAAATCGATTCTGGATAAACTGATTTTGGAACCACCCCGTATTTCTCAAAGAGGGATACCACCATATCCCATTGACCGCCATCTTGTTGTGGGGTTTGTAGGAGAAAAGCCACCTTACGGCTGGTCAATTCTTGGTCTGCTGTAGCAATCACTTGCTCCAAAAACCAGTTTGATTTTTCATACTTATCCCAAAAGAAAGTATGTGCTTGAGACAATTCAAAATCCTCCAATTGGAAGCTTGAAATCATCTTGTGACGGAAGGTATTTAAAGCCGCAAACATCCAACAACGCCCAGATGCTTTTTGGTTTGTCACCTTATCCTTGGTCAAATCAAGTGAAAAAACTGGTGTATTTTCTACTGCACTCTTGCGCGTTTCAAGCGATGCATGGATCCCATTATGGGTAACAGCATTTTCAAGAGCCGCATATTTCACATTTGCTTCATAATTAGCATAGAGCTGGTCTGTAAATTCTTTCGTTAATTCTGACATAGCAATCTCCTTTTTTCGTTATTTACTATTATAATCCTTTGAGCAGAATCTTCAAGTAAAAATCACCCTATAGAGAGGGATTCTGTATAGAATAGATGATTTTATCGCCACAATATCCTTTGCGTTGAATGGCATGAGGGATGGTTTCTACATACTGCATTCCGGCCTTTTTCATGACTTTACCAGAAGCAGGATTTAAACTGACATAAGTGGCTTTGATTTCCTTAAATCCGACTTCATTCAATAAGAAATCCAAAACAGCTGTGACGGCTTCTGTCATGAATCCCTTCCCCCAGAATTTCTTGCCAAGGATATAACCTAGCTCGCATGATTGACTTTCCTGGTCTTGAGAAACCACACTAATATCTCCAATTACCTGATCCGGTGATGTTTTCAAACAGATCGCCCATTTATAAGTATCTGGTTTACGATACTGTTCGATCCATCTTTTGATCGATTCTCTGGTTCTCTCAGAAGATGCATGGGCATCCCAGGTGACATAGTTCAGGGTTTCAGGATCAGAAGCCCAATTTTCAAACATCGCTGGTGCATCCTCCAAAACGAAAGGCCTCAAGTATAAATGCTCTGTCTCTATGACAAGACTTCCAAGATGATTCATAGATTGTCTCCCTTCATTTTTTCATGCAACTTGAACGTTGCAAGTTGGTTACTTTAATCTAGAAGAAAAGGACGGATGAAACCGCCCTTCTTTTTGATGCTTTTCACAATATTGTATGGTGAGAAGACTACGAAATTGAATTCTACGAGTTACCGATTTCTACCTCGTTTTCCTATTTTAAGACTCGGGCTAAAAAGGTCCACTGGACCTTTTTACTCCCAGAAATGATCAAATACTGTGATTGGCAAGTGGCGTTTGTGTTGGCCTTTGTACCACCATTTTTCAATAGTGGCTTGAGCTTCTGGGCTCACTTGTTTGCCTTCTAGGTAATCATCGATTTCATTATAGGTGACACCCAGCGCTACTTCATCTGCTATTCCTGGTTTTTCTTCTTCCAAATCTGCTGTTGGGATTTTCTCATAAAGAGCAGGATCGGCTCCTAAGGCCTTAAGCAATTGTTTTCCTTGGCGTTTATTCAAACGGAAAAGGGGTAAAATATCTGCACCACCATCTCCAAATTTTGTGAAGAAACCAGTAATATTTTCTGCAGCATGGTCCGTCCCAATCACCGCACCGCTACGTGCTCCAGCTAGAGCATATTGAGCAATCATACGACTGCGAGCCTTAATATTGCCTTTGTTAAAATCAGAAACCTCTGTTCCAGTCGCTTCTACTGCTCGTACCATTTCGTCAGCAGACTCCTTGATATTCACAACCAGGCTAACATCCGGCTGGATAAAGGCCAATGCTTTTTGTGCATCTGCTTCATCTGCCTGTACCCCATAAGGAAGACGAACGGCAATAAATTGATAGGAGGCATCTCCTGTTTCTGCGCGCATTTCTTCCATGGCCAATTGAGCTAATCGTCCAGCAAGAGTTGAATCTTGTCCTCCTGAGATCCCTAATACAAATGTTTTCAAGAAGGGATGCTTCTTTAGATATCTTTTTAAGAAATCAACCGAGTGGCGAATCTCTTCCTGAGGATCAATGCTAGGCTTGACACCCAATTGTTGGATAATCTCTTCTTGCAAACTCATTTTGCTTCTCCTTCTCCATTGGCCTTGTTACGCATTTCCTCGATCAGATCCATCTTATCCTGCCAAATATCTTTGGCCAAGTCAACTGGGTAATGCTGTGGATTGAGGACACGCTTGTATTCATCCCATAATTGATCGTAATTTTTACGAGCATATTCTTGAATTTCTGATAATGTTGGCAATTGATAAACCAATTGACCCTCTTTAAAAATATCCACTAAAAGAGGAATGGCCTCAAAGTTTCGAACTGTTTTATTAATGTAGGTATAAGTTGGATGGAACATTTTAAGTTCTGTCAGTTGTGAAACATCTACTCCATCATAAGTGATGTAGTCTCCTTCTGACTTACCTTTTTCACGGCTCGTAATCCGCCAGACTTGCTTTTTACCTGGAGTAGAAACTTTCTCGGCATTATTGGAAAGCTTGATGGTATTGATCATCTCTCCTTTATCATTTTCAACAGAAACAATTTTGTATACCGCTCCAAGCGCTGGTTGATCGTAAGCTGTAATTAACTTGGTTCCTACACCCCAAACATCAATTTTTGCTTTTTGCATTTTTAAGTTGAGGATGGTATTTTCATCCAAGTCATTAGAAGCGTAGATTTTAGCATTTGTAAACCCAGCCTCATCTAATTGCTGGCGGACCTTTTTAGAAATATAGGCAATATCTCCTGAGTCAATCCGGACGCCTAGGAAATTGATTTTATCTCCCATTTCACGCGCTACCTGAATAGCAGCAGGGACCCCAATACGCAGGGTATCATAAGTATCGACGAGGAAAACACAATCTTTATGGGTTTCCGCATAAGCCCTAAAGGCCTGGTAGTCATTTCCATAAACCTGTACAAGAGAATGGGCATGAGTTCCTAAAACTGGGATTCCAAAGAGCTTACCTGCACGTACATTACTAGTTCCATTGGCACCTCCGATGACTGCCGCACGAGTTCCCCAAATGGCAGCATCCATTTCTTGCGCACGACGGGTTCCAAATTCCATCAAAGGCTCATCTTCAATGACTGAACGAATACGAGCAGCTTTTGTGGCAATCAAGGTTTGAAAGTTGACGATATTCAAGAGAGCTGTTTCCACCAATTGACACTGGGCTAGAGGGCCCTCTACCTGAACAATTGGTTCGTTGGCAAAGACTAAGTCTCCTTCTTGAGCCGAGCGTACCGTCAGTTCCAGCTTGAGAT
This sequence comes from Streptococcus sp. S5, assembly GCF_034134805.1. Classification (NCBI taxonomy): domain Bacteria; kingdom Bacillati; phylum Bacillota; class Bacilli; order Lactobacillales; family Streptococcaceae; genus Streptococcus; species Streptococcus lingualis. The sequence continues at coordinate 1,732,488 of NZ_CP139419.1, forward strand.
CACGGAGATATTCCAAGAAGGCCCCATGATAACCAAGTGACTCTAAATAGGCAATATCGCTCTCAGAAAAGCACAAGTTTTCCAAGTATTTCACAATTCTCTCTAAGCCAGCAAATACTGCGTAGCCGTTTTTAAAAGGCTGTTGACGAAAATAGACTTCAAATACGGCATGTTTATTGTGAATACCTTGATCAAAATAGACTTGCATCATGTTGATTTGGTATAAATCAGTATGCAACGTTAAACTGTCATCTGGATACATATGAATACCTCTTTTTTTAGATTTGTTCTATGAATTCCTACCATAAAATTAGTACCATTATAGCACATTTCAGCCCCATTGAATACTGAAAGGAAAGCATGAAAAAAATCTGAGACAGGAAGCTCAGATTTTTTTGGATTAAAAGTTTTCTGTGATATATTTATAAACTTCTTGGCCAGCAATCGCACCGTCTCCGACGGCTGTCGTCACTTGACGCAAATCTTTTTGACGAACATCGCCAACTGCAAAAATACCTGGGACTGTGGTTCTCATATGATCATCCGTGATCACCCAGCCATTTTCATCTAAAATACCAAGTTCTGTCGCAAAATCACTGACAGGATCTAAACCGACATAGATAAAGACACCACCGAAGGCTTGCTCTCTAACCTCTCCTGTCTTCACATCTTTTAAAAGGACAGACGTTACTTTTTGTTCACCCTTAATTTCTTCAACAACCGTATTCCAAGCAAAGTGAATTTTATCATTGGCAAAGGCACGATCTTGAAGAACTTTTTGGGCACGCAATTGATCACGACGATGGGCAATGGTCACTGTTTTTGCAAACTGAGTCAAAAAAACAGCTTCTTCTACCGCAGAATCACCTCCACCAACGACCAAGAGATCCTCGTCTCTAAAGAAAGCTCCATCACAAACAGCACAGTAGGAAACCCCTCTACTATTCAGCTCCTCTTCGCCAGGGACATTCAATGAACGATGGTTAGACCCTGTTGCAATCACCACGGTTTTAGCTTCAAATTCCCCATCATCTGTGACAATCTTTTTGGTTGCTCCAAGGTCTTCGATACGCTCTACCTGACCAAACAAATGTTCCACGCCAAGATTTTCTAAAGGCTCAAACATTTTTTCAGCCAAGTCTGGGCCACTAATATTCGCATAGCCAGGATAGTTTTCGATGTCAGACGTATTGTTCATTTGACCACCTGGAATTCCTCTCTCAATCAATGCGACTTTTAAATTACTTCGTGCTGCATAAAGGGCCGCAGTCATCCCTGCAGGACCTGCTCCAATAATCACTGTATCAAACATAGTCAACCTCTTTTCCGTTTCGTTGTAATCATTATAATTCTAACACGGTCTTTTTGCAATTATCGTGCTTGAAAGATAAACAAGATCCCTATGACCGCAAAGGTTAAAATAGGAATCGTCATGATATCAATTAAGAGGATATCATATAAATGGGCTTGTCGTTGCTTGGCTGTTTTATCTTTCTTCTTAAGGGCACGGTAGCCAATCCAAATACAAGAAGCGATCCCAACTAAAATCGTTGTCGTCACTAAACTTTGTAAATATAAGGACAATAATTTATTTAACATCACGACTCCAAATATTTTTACATTTTCAGAAAACAAACCCAGCTAGCACCGCCAGCTGAGTCTTACCTCTTTTCTATTATATCAAACATAGGTCCGTTTGTAACTAGCAAAGAATTCTTTTGTCCGTTCTTCTTTTGGATGCTGCATGATTTCCTCTGGTGTTCCAGATTCAATAATCCGTCCTTTATCCAAAAATAAGACCTTATCTGCTACTTGCGCTACAAAAGACATATCATGGCTGACCAATACCATAGTTTGACCTGTTTTTGCGGCATTGGCAATGGATTTTTCAACCTCCCCAACCAATTCTGGATCCAAGGCTGAAGTCGGTTCATCCAGCAAAAGAACCTCTGGTTTCATGGCCAAGGCACGAGCCAAAGCCACGCGTTGCTTTTGTCCGCCTGAGAGGTGACGAGGATAGTGATTTTCACGATCCGATAAGCCGACTTTTGCCAGTTCTTCTCGAGCAATTTTCGTTGCTTCTTGATCGGATAAGCCCTTCACAACAATGAGCCCTTCTTTCACATTTTCAAGGGCTGTTTTTCTACCAAACAAATTAAACTGCTGGAACACCATGGCCAATTTTCTTCTTAAGGTTAAGATTTGATCTTGGGTAATGTGCTCAAAATCAACTTCGAAATCATCAATCTTAATTCTACCACTGTCTGGAGCTTCCAAATAGTTTAAACTGCGTAAGAAGGTTGATTTACCAGCTCCCGAAGACCCGATTAAGGCCACGACTTCCCCTTTTTGAATTTCCAAACTTAGATTATTTAAAACCTTTTGACCTGAAAATGTCTTTGATAATTCTGAAATATAAATCATTAGATCCGGACCTCCTGATCTGGTAAATCAATTGCTACGGGAGTCTCAATATCCAGTCGACGTTCAATGTGACGGCCTAGTATTTCAATGAGAATATTCACAATCCAGTAAACAATCGATACCGTGATAAAGCGTTCAAAGTACTTCAAATCGCTCCCCCCAATAATCCGTGCTTGGGCAAAAATTTCAACCACACTGGCACTAAAGGCTAGCGAGGTCCCCTTGGTTAAGCCGATGAGAGAGTTGATTAAAGTAGGAGTTGCAACGACTGCTGCATTGGGAATAATAATCCGGCGATAAACTTGACGGTTGGTCATCCCAAGACTACGCGCTGCCTCAATTTCACCAGGATCCACTGATAAAATGGCTGCCCGGATGGTTTCACTCGCATAAGCTGCCTCATTAAAGGCAAGAGCAACAATTGCAAATAACTCAGCTGGAATGGCATTAATATTAAAAGCTGTTCCATAGGACTGATTGATCGCTTTTAAAATAAGAGGAATCCCATAATAGGTCAACATCAACTGAACCAACAAAGGAGTCCCACGTAAAAAACTGACAAAAACAGCTTGAATCGGGTAAAGAATTCGTACACGATTAATTTTGACCAGAGCAAAAATCATGGCAAAAATAATCCCAAAAAATGCGCCTCCTAGGGCTAATAAAATCGTCACAGGCAATTTCCCAATGACTGCCGGAAATGCATCCAATACGGCTCTCAAACTAAACAGCTTGCTGTCTGGAACGTGTTTTAAAAAGTCAGCATACCAGTTGGCAGTTAAAAGATTAGTTGTAAACATTTTTGTTACTTCCTTTCTCGAACATAAACATTCTATCACATTCACTATCGGAATTCCAAAAATTGCTACAGAAATAGAAAAATGATAGACTACTCAAATTTAGTCTATCATAATTTTAGACAAGTTCCTAATAGTTTTTCTTTATGGAGTTCATAAAGAAAATCTATGTTTTCTTCTGAACATGTGAAAGAAGGGGTTAGAAAGTTTGGCGTTTGGCCTTTCGTTCCGCCCGACCACGCGCACGGTTTTCAGCTCTTTTAGCTTTTCTCCGCTTTTCATCAACTGCCCATTTGATTTTTTTCTTGTAGCCTGGTTTGATTTTTTTCTTTTTCTTCTTCACCAGACCAATCATTTCAATGTCGAGTTTCTCTTGCTTCTTCTCACGATTGGCCCGTCTGTCCCGATCATAAGTATCTTCAATAACCCCATTTTTCAACACTTTCGGTACGAAACGAATGCCCATTTTTTCTAGTTCACGGATATCTGAATCATCACTCGGTTGATAAAGAGTAATAGCGACACCTGGTAGACCATTGCGCCCTGTCCGGCCAACACGGTGAACAAAGAAAGAAAGATCTTGTGGAATAGCATCGTTGATGACATGACTCACCCCTTCGATATCAATTCCACGAGCCGCTAAATCTGTGGCCACAATATACTCAAAATCAAGATTTTTAACCTGATTCATGATCCGTTTCCGTTCACGTGGTGGGATATCTCCGTGAATCTTCGCCACTTTCAATCCTTGGGCTACTAGATAAGCATGGAGATCATCTGCTCTCGTTTTGGTATTGACGAAAATCATGGCCAAATAAGGTTGCAAGGTCTTGGTCAATTGGTAAATTTGCTCATTTTTATCCCGACCCTTGGTCGAAACCAGCCAATTATCGATGGTATCTGAAATCACCGTCTTGGTCTTAATTTGCTCCATGACTGGGTTTGAGAGATATTTTTTCAAGAAAGGCTGCAATTTTTGCGGAATGGTGGCTGAAAAAACTAAAAATTGCAGTTGTTGCGGAAGCCTTGAAGCAATCTTATCCACAGTAGACAAGAATCCCATGTCCAGTGTCATATCTGCCTCGTCTACTACAAAAGTATGGGCCTTATGAATAGCCAGATCACCCGATGCAACCAGATCATAGATCCGGCCTGGAGTTCCAATAACGATATGTGGTTGTTTGACCTGCAATTTTTCAATCTGACGGCTTTTATCCGTTCCTCCAACATAATTTACAATCCGAATCTCTTTGTCAGAATGACTAGCGATTTGACGAGCAGCTTGGTAAATTTGCGTCGCCAACTCCCGACTAGGAGCCGTGATGACCGCTTCAACTTGCTCACTATCTTCATTTAAGGTTTGAAAAATCGGCAAGAGGAAAGTATGGGTCTTCCCAGAACCTGTCTTTGACTCTCCAACCAAATCATTTCCAGCTAGGACAATCGGAATTAGTTTTTCCTGTACTTCGGTTGCTTCTCTAAAATTGATTTCTTTCAGTGCCTCTTGAATATAGGGCTTAAAATTAAACTCTGTAAATTTCATTTTCTCAGTTCCTTTCATGATCTCTATTATTATATCAGAAAAGCTGTCTTCTTGCCTCTCTTATGGGTCATTTTTCCTAACCAGCGAAGTCTCTCTGAGTCAGCAAAAAAACGATGGGCAAGCCCACCGTCGTTTTATAGATAGAGAAGGACTAGAGTCACGACACTTGTCACCAAGGCAATGCTCCACATAAAGGCATCCACTTTCCATTCTGACCAGTTTTGGCCATTGCCAGAAAGTCCCCCCAGTTCTAAATGATGGTGGAAAGGAGTCATTCGGAAAATCCGACGTCCTTCTCCGTAGCGTTTCTTGGTCCATTTGAAATAGGTCACTTGTAGCATCACAGAACCTGTTTCAATGACATAGACCAGACCAATTAAGAGCAGCGTCCACTCGACATGCAGAGCCATTGACAAGGCTGCAAGCATCCCTCCAAGAGCTAGACTACCGACATCGCCCATAAAGATTTTAGCCGGCTTGTGGTTGAAGACAAAGAATCCAAGCAAGGCCCCAATCATACTCAAGGTGACAAAGAGAATGTCCCATTTCCCTTGCATATAGGCAATAAAGGAATAGGCACTCAGGCTAATAGCAACGGAGATGCTGGCTAATCCATCAATCCCATCTGTCAAATTGACCGCGTTTGAAAATCCAACCAACCAAAACAAAGCAAAGAGAATGTAGAAATGGCCCAAGTAAAGATCGTAACCAAAGACATTTAAAAGGCTTCCTGCACCGTGGCGTTCAGAAAAAATATAGAAGATGATTCCACCAACAAGTTGAAGGGCCAATTTTTGTTTCGGATTGAGACCTTCATTAATCTTACGAAAAACTTTTAAAAAGTCATCCAAAAATCCAACAATTCCATATAGAATCAAGATAAATAGAATAAGTTGAACAGGTCGCGTGAAATTTCCAGTCAATACGGTAACGACAAAACTAACTAGAACGGCTGTAATGAGAAATACAACTCCACCCATTGTCGGAGTGCCAGCTTTCGCTTTGTGTTGTTTCACATCTTCGTGCATTTGTTGCCCGGAAATATGAGCACGATGGTAAAATCGAATAAAGGCTGGAATAGCAGCCACTGTTAATAGAAACGATACAAGGATCGTAGCAATATACATCTTAGTCTCCTAATGTTAACGTAATCTTTTTAGTTTTATTGAGTGAGGTGTTCATTTTGACACTTTGTTTGGTTACTTTCTTTCCACTACCTTTATAGGTAATCTCAATTCCAGTCCATTCTCCAAAGATGTCTGCATTTTTCTTAGTCCAACCATACATATCTGGAACCGCATCAAAGTCTTCTGTCAATAACAATACTTGTTGATTGGCTTTGACTTTAGAGCCTACATCCACAGACATCTTGCGGATATTTTTCCCGGTTCCTAGGACAATTGGTTGTACCAAATTGCGACGCAATTCCTCTGAATAAGCACCTGGGCTCAGATTTTGTTTCAGATTCAACTCCTTAGAGAGAGTTTCTACTGAAGGGATTTTGTAGGTCGTTTCTTTGGTCACATCATCCAACGTTGGTGCCTCTGAGGTTAGATGCAAATCATCTTTCAAAGCAACAGCATCTTCTAAAATGGGATTGACCAATTCTTCCCAATTATTTGGAGAGAATTTTACTTCTGGTTGTTGGACCGTTACATACATGATGAATTCAGGATCTTCTGCAGGTGTCATGGCTACAACCGAGTTGATATAATCATTTTCTCCTTGCAAGTATCCTTGATCTGTCGCAATTTGGGCAGTCCCTGATTTCACCGCAACGTTTTGACCGGGTACCTGAATGATGGGTCCATCACTGTACAAGGTTCCATACTCTGGATCTGTTCCAACGGTGATCATATAGTTCCGTGTCTGTTGCGCAGCTGATCCTGAAACTGGTTTTCCAACAACTTCTTTTTTTGATTTGCGGGCTGTGTCTGATTTTTTATCGTAAATGGCACTAATAAACTTCGGCTCTAACATTTGCCCATCATTAGCAATGGCACTAAAGGCCCGTAACATTTGGGTTTGACTGACGGAAATCCCTTGACCAAAGGCAGATTGTGCCTGACTGACATAGTTATCACCTGGAAGGCTACCATAAGCCTCATCTCCCATACCAAAACGAGTTGGAAGACCAAACTTAAAGCGTGTCAAATAATCCATCCAAACCGTATTTCCCATTTTCTGTTCCAGACGAGTCATGCCAATGTTACTCGAATAGGCAAAGCCTTGAGCAATATTCATGTAACGGCCTGCTGACAGCCCCATATTGACATCCCAGTCACGGATCGTCGCATCTTTTACTTGTAGTTCGTTACTATAGTATACCTCATTATAGGCTGGGAAGGTTCCATGATCAATCGCCGAAGCTAATAACATGACCTTCATCGTTGAACCCGGTTCATATTGATCTTGATAAAGGATGGTATTCCAGGTTTTCAAGTTTTTCAGATCCAACCCTTGTTTGGTATCCGCATTATAGGATGGACGTTGCGTTGTCGCTAGGATCTCTCCAGTTTTTGCACTCACAAGAGTCGCACTAACATACTTTCCTTTTACTTTTTCTTGGAAAACATCCATTCGCGTCTCAAGGTAGGTTTGTAATTCTGCTGAAATGGTCGTATAGACATCTTTTCCATCTTCTGTTTTGACAGAAACCTTATCTGAACCAGGAACGATATTGCCGTTTCGGTCTTTGTCATAGGTGATAACCCCATTTTGACCAGCGAGAATACGATCGAGGGATTTCTCCATCCCTGATTGCCCCTTCAGAGTTTTATTCCCCTCTTTATCTTCTTGAAGAGAGGCCTGACCTATAAATTGAGAAGCAAAAACTCCATTTTTATAGCTTCGATTTGGACTGGTTGTAAAGGCAACCCCTTCAATCTTCGCCGCTTCCATGGCCTCACGGATGGCTGTCATATTACTATAAGTTATGCCGTTTCCGTTCGAGCCAAAAGAAACCTGTTTCAATTTCTTTTGCGACAACTGTTGAATGACGTAATCCTCATCCATCCCTAAGTACTGCTTAAAGATTTCTGCTACTTTTTTAAATTGGCTCTCTTCTACATAGAGGATTTTCCCAGTTGCTGATTTGTACTTTTTATCAATAATAGCATAAACGTTATAGGTCGTCGCATCTTCAGCAATTACTGCTCCATTTCGGTCGTAGATCGTTCCACGTTTTGCAGGAACAATGACCGTCTGCTCATGGACTTTTTTGGCTTGATCCGATAAGGTCACACCAAATTTTTTGTCAGTCCCAATGATCATTGCAAAATTAATCAGAAAGAGAAAAAAGAGGAAAATCGCCAGTACACTGAGATTTTTCCCAACTTGTTTTCGATTCTGATCCGGCAAGCGACGTTTCTTTATCGAATACCCGATCAAAAATTTTTTGAATTTATTCATCACTACTTGCACTCACTGTTTTTCGATTTTCTTTTTGCAGCTTCATTCCTTGGGAGCTAGCCAACTGTGATAAGCGGTCATAACGTGTTAATTCATTGACCTCTTGACGAACATCTGCCAATTCCGTCTTTTTGGCTTCTAGTTCCGTATTCAAATCAGTCAGTTCACTTTGAACTTGTAAAATCCGTGTCTGCATAAAGACGATACTAATGGCTAAAATCACAGCTGTTAGGACAATCGACCCATAAAAAGCCTTTTCTACTCTAGAGAAACGGCGAAAGCGGTCTTGCAGTACCTGTGTTCTTGTTCTCTCATCTCTTGCTGCCATATCAATTCCTCTTACTTGTGTATTTTTCGAGCAACCCGAAGTTTTGCTGAATGGGATCGATTATTTTCCTCAAGCTCTTCTTCACTTGGCAAAATAGGTTTCCGGTTAACCAACTCCATCTTTGGTTTCAAATCATCTGGAATAAAGGGAAGTCCCTTTGGAACCTCAACCGTCGAAGCTTCTTTAAACAATTGTTTGGTCAATCGATCCTCTAACGAATGAAAGGTAATCACAGAAATACGACCATCGAGGGCCAACAAATCCATGGCTTGCTGAATCGATTCATCTGCAGCTCCCAATTCATCATTGACTTCGATACGAATGGCTTGGAAAATCTGTTTAGCAGGATGGCCCTTTTTCTTGAGCTCCTTAGCTGGTTTAGCAGATTTAATAATCTCTGCTAATTCAGTCGTCGTTTCAATCGGTTTAATTGCTCGTGCTTGCTCAATTTTCCGCGCAATTTGCTTGGAAAATTTGTCCTCTCCATATTTGAAAAAAATACGGACTAGATCATGGTAATCGTAGCTATTAACGACTTCATAGGCTGTCAAGGAAGCTTCTTGATTCATCCGCATGTCTAACGGCGCATCTTTCTTGTAAGAAAATCCGCGTTCCCGTTCATCTAACTGAGGACTAGAGACACCTAGGTCATAACAGATTCCATCAATTTCAGTCACACCCAATTCGTTTAGACGTTCCTTCAAATGACGAAAGTTATCCTTAATGAAGGTCACCATGCCTTTCTCGATGAATGGAGCTAAACGAATCTTAGCATTCTCAATTGCATGCTGATCTTGGTCAAAGGCATAAAGATGGCCCGATTCATTTAATTTTGTTAACAAATATTCGCTGTGGCCTGCCCCACCCAATGTGGCGTCTACATAGATACCATCTGGCTTAACATCCAGCATATCGATCGTTTCATGAAGCAAAACCGTTACATGATGAAATTCTTTACTCATATCTTTACTATTTTACCACAAATGGGACCAAGATGCACTCCTGAAAGAAAATTCACTAACTAATCCTATCGGGCCTTTTCGGATCCTACAAAATACCTAGACAGGCTTGATTTCACTTGTTTCCTCTAGGATTTATGATACAATATTCTTATGAAAATAAGAAAACAGATTCTCATCCCACTTTTATTGGTCGATGCTATCGCTCTCTACTTTTTTCTAACCACTATTGAGGCTTGGATTTTTTGGCTTGCTGCCCTGATCCTAGCCGGCTCACTTTGGTGGCTCAAAAAAGCCATTCAAGGACAAAAAACAGAGATGGAAGAAAAATAATTTCTTCCACCTCTGTTTTTCTTTTATTCCCTCCAAGTAATTCCTTAAAAGAAAGCAAACTAGCTCTGAAATAATAAAGAGGCTGGGACAAAAGTCCTAGCCTCTCAATTATTTTTGGATTGTCGAGCAAGACGCAGTGGTTGAGTGGGCTCTACTACGCTGATTTCATCAGCTTTTACAGCCCTACTCAACTGTGCGGAGGTGGGACGACGAAATCGAATTCTAACGAATTACCGATTTCTGTCCCACTCTCTTGCGGTTTATTTACTATGTTTCCAATTGCTGTAAATCCCAAAAAGAATGATCCAGATGGTTGCTCCAATCGCTCCAATGTATGTTGATTCTTGCAAGAAGAGACAAACGAATACAAAGAGGAAGAAAACGATGGTCAATGGATTCAACACTTTATAGGCTGGCATGATAAAACCATCTGGCATAAATTCTTTCGATTTACGGTACTTAAGATGGGCAAGCATGGTCAAAATGTAAATAGCAATGTAGACACCAGAAGAAGATGCCGTAATCAAGGCAAAAGCATCTGAGACACCTGGCAAGACATTGATAAAGGCTGAAACAGCAACCACAATCGCAGAAAAAATAATCGCGCGACTTGGAATCCCCATACGAGATAAGCTATTCAGTTTCAAACGATTCATCACTTTACTGTTTGGTGTTTCCTTTGCAATCTGGTACAAGTGACGCCCTGTTGAATAGAGGGTGGAATTCAAGGAAGATGCAGCAGCTGTCAGTACAACAAAATTAATCAATCCTGCTGCCCACTTGATTCCAACCATCTGAAAGACCGTTACAAATGGTGATTTATTGACGGGAAGCTGTTGCCAAGGGAAAATAGCCATAATCGCCAACAAAGCCCCTACATAAAAGATTACAATTCGGATTGGAATTTCTTTAATGGCTTTTGGCAATACTTGGCGGGGATTAGCTGTTTCAGAAGTAGTAATTCCAACAAACTCGATCGCTTGATAAGCAAAGAAGACCATTTGGAAGGCCATGACGAACTTGACCCAACCATTTGGAAACATTTGAAAACCACTGGTAATATTGGTTAAGCTAGCGTGTCCAGCTGGTGTTTCAAAATTCGTCGTCACCATAAAGATCCCTGTTGCGATCAGGGCTAAAATAGTGACAATCTTGATCATTCCAAACCAGAATTCAACCTCTCCAAAAACCTTCACAGCGATCAAGTTTACACAACTTAAAAGCGCTAAAAAGATAATTTGAATCTGCCAGGCTGGCCAATTTGGAAACCAAAGCTGGACATAGTTGGAAACAGCGGTGATCTCTGCCATTCCCAAAAATACCAAGGAGACCCAATAGGACCATCCTGAAAAATAACCCCAACCTTTTCCTAGATACTTGGTGATAAAGTTGATAAAGGTGTGTTGATCAGGGTCCATATAGAGCATTTCTCCGATCGCCCGCATCATCAAGTACATGAAGGCGCCAGTCAGCATATAGACTAAAATAATAGAGGGACCTGTCAAAGAAAGGGAACGACCGGCTCCAAGAAAGAGTCCTGTCCCGATGGTTCCTGCAATAGCGATCAGCTGAACATGCCGATTTTGCAGACCACGAACCATCCCATTTTCGGTTTCTTGACTAGGATGATGTTTTTTTGACATATGATTACTCCAATTCTTTTTCTGTACATTTTCAGAAAAGTATACTTCAAATTTTCACACAATCTACTATACCATGTTTTTAAAAATTGGTCAATCTGGTCCAGAATATTCTGAATTTTAAAGATACAAAAGAGTGCTGGAGTCTATTCCAGCACTCTTTTGATTATGAATTAGGATCATCGAGACTACGGCCATGCAAACCTTTTTCCCGTTGCACTTGGCGTAGTTTCTCAGGTGTTACATCGTTACCTTCTTCATCCACAATTTTGATCCCTTCAATGTGGTGACGAACGGAGCGACGATAACCTTCAATGTATTCTTCACGAAGTTTTGCTTGTTCCACTGTTTCTTCTGGAGTCAAACCTTCTGTTTTTTTCTTTTTAGCCAGCTCATTGATCCGAGCAATTTTTTCAGGTGTCATAATAAAACCTACTTTCTACCTGTCATCAGGTCATTATTTTGTGTTCAATTGATTAAAGGCTGCGACAGCATTAGCTTTCGCTACAAGACCTGCAAGAAGGGCCAGACGGTTGTTTTTAACAGCCTCATCTTCTGCCATCACCATGGTATTGTCAAAGAAAGCATCAATGACCGGGCTAAGAGCAAAGAGTTGAGCCAGTTTGTCGCTAGCTGAACCTGTCAATTCAAGACTTTCTGCTGCTTGAGCCAAGGCTTTTTCTTGATCATTTTCAAAGAGACTCGCATCGACTGCTACTGAAGCATCTGCTTTTTCTGCCAAGTTGAAGGCACGTGAGAGTGATTCAACAGCTGCCTTGTAACCATCCATCTTCGCAGCTTCTGAAAGAGCTTCAGCTGCTTCCAGCATATCAGCCACGACAAAGTTTGAACCAGCAAGAACAGCTTCTTTGATATCTTTTGGTGTGCGTCCCATCATCTTGTCCACACGCGCCTTGATGAAGTTGAGCACTTCTGCTTGATTGTCATAAGAAAGACTATCAAACGACAGACCGTAAAGGCTGTCAATCAACTCATCCATAGGGATATGCCAACCAAAGGCATCCAAGATACGAACAATCCCTTGTGTTGCACGACGAAGTGCATAAGGGTCATTGGAACCTGATGGAATCAAGCCAACTGAGAAGAAGGAAAGAAGGGTATCCAATTTATCTGCAAGGGCAAGAATGGCACCAACCTTAGTCTCTGGAAGGGCTCCGTCTGCTGAATCAGGAAGGTAGTGCTCACGGATAGCTGTCGCAACCGCAGCATCTTCACCAGCAAGGAGGGCGTATTTTTCACCCATGATTCCTTGCAATTCATCGAACTCTCCGACCATACCCGTCAAGAGGTCAAATTTGTAGATTTCAGCTGCACGAGCGACGGCTGCCGTTTCTTCAGCAGTCAAACCAGCTTGCTCAGCTAGTGACGCTGCAATGACACCCGCACGCGCCATGTGTTCTGAAAGAGAACCAATTTTTTCATGGAAGGTCACGTTGGCCAATTTAGCAACGAGGTCTTCAATCTTAAGTTTTTGGTCTTCACGCCAGAAGAATTCACCATCTTCGAGACGCGCCACCAATACTTTTTCATTTCCTCGGATAACATTTTCCAAGTGCTCAGCGTTCCCATTACGAACTGAGATGAAGTTTGGTTTCAGCTTACCATCAAGGTCACGTACAACAAAGTAACGTTGGTGCGTTTCCATTGAGGTCACCAAAACTTCTTCTGGAACATCCAAATATTTAGTGTCAAAACTTCCCATAAAGGCAGTTGGGTATTCGACCAAGTTCAAGACTTCATTCAAAAGTCCTTCTTCGATTTGGACTTGAACACCTTGTTCTGCTTCGATGGCTTTGATTTGCTCACGAATCATGTTTTCACGTTCTTTGCTATCCGCAATCACGTAAACGGTACGAAGGTCTTCTTCATAAGAATCCGCATTGGTAATTTCCACTTCATGTCCAAGGAAACGGTGGCCACGACTCACACGACCTGAATGGATATCCAAGAAATCAAGGTCGAGCGCTTCGTCGCCCAAAAGAACGATCAAGGTGTGAACTGGGCGAATGTATTCAAATGTGTTGTTAGCCCAGTGCATGCTGACAGGGAAGGTCAATGAAGCAAGCACTTCTGGAAGGCCAGCCAAGACTTCTTTGGCAGGTTTACCAGCTTCGTGTTTCGTGACATAAACGTACTCTTCACCTTTGACTTCACGGAATTCGATATCATCAACCGTCAAGCCTTTCCCACGGACGAATCCTTGAGCCGCTTTTGAGAAGTTTCCATCTGCATCCAAGGCGATTTTCTTAGAAGGTCCTTTAAAATCTTCGGTCAAATCAGATTGTTGATCCGCTAAACCAATCACACGGACGGCCAAACGGCGTGGTGTTGAGAAGGTTTGAATGCTTTCGTATGAAAGACGGTTGTCATCCAAGAAGGCTGCCATTTTCTCACCCAGTTGTTTTTCACTTGGTGTGACAACGTAGGCTGGCAACTCTTCAAGTCCAAGTTCTACTAATAAGTTTTTTGTCATGTTTTTTCCTTTACAAAATTCTTCTTTTTGATAGGCACCTTAGGTACCGGGGACGTCGCTAACTAACTTTGTGAGGCTGTAGGGAAATCTTCTGTCTCTTTGACATCGATTTCCAACAGTCTCATCAAAGTGGATTTAGCCAACTGATTTTTGAAACTAACGTTTCAAAAATCCCCATCAAGCAGTACGGCGGTGCCTATCCCTTTAGCAAGTCTCCGACTTGCCTCTGGGTAGCCGTACGGGCTCACTTTGTTTGCCCATTTTCCATTCTTGTAACTCTTTTTATTCTTCCTCTTTTGCTAGGAGTTTGGCGCGTGTGGCTTCGTCGAGAAGTGGGTAACCAAGTTTCTTGCGTTCTGCGACGAAGGTTTTGGCTACGACACGGGCCAAGTTACGGATGCGGGCAATGTAGCCGGCACGTTCTGTAACGGATACAGCTCCACGAGCATCAAGCAAGTTGAAGGTGTGTGAACATTTCAAAACGTAGTCATAGGCAGGGTGAACAAGGCCTAATTCCAAAGCACGCCCTGCTTCTTTTTCAAATTTTTCGAAGTTTTCAAGAAGCATATCTTGGTCAGAAACTTCAAAGCTATATTTTGAGTGTTCATATTCTGGTTGAAGGAAGATTTCTCCGTATTTAACGCCTGGAGCCCACTCAATATCATAAACTGAGTCTACTTCTTGGATGTAAGAAGCCAAACGTTCCAATCCGTAAGTGACCTCAGAAGTTACCGGACCAGTTGCCAATCCACCAACTTGTTGGAAGTAGGTGAACTGAGTGATTTCCATACCGTCCAGCCAAACTTCCCAACCTAGACCAGCTGAACCAGTTGATGGGTTTTCCCAGTTATCTTCAACGAAACGGATATCGTGTTCCAAAGGATTGATCCCCAATTTTTCCAATGATTCAAGGTAGAGCTCTTGGATGTTTGATGGCGATGGTTTCATGACCACTTGGAATTGGTGGTGTTGGTAAAGACGGTTTGGGTTTTCTCCGTAACGACCGTCTGCTGGACGACGTGATGGCTCTACATAAGCCGCATTCCATGGCTCAGGACCAATGGCACGAAGGAAGGTGTAAGGACTCATGGTTCCCGCACCTTTTTCATTATCATAAGCTTGCATGAGCATACAACCCTGGTCATTCCAGTATTGTTGCAAAGTCAAAATAATTTCTTGAAAGGTTAATTTCTTAGACATTAAATACTCCTTGATTTAAATGATTTCTTGCGACACGAGTCTGCCTCGTTGATTACACGAAGCAAGACGAGTTAGTACTGCGTCTAGCTCAGGCACCCTAGTGCTGAGCGTGTGGCAGTCCGACTGTAAGGAGGTCTCTGTCACTAACTCAGTGAAAGGTTAGTTGTTTAGACATTATTTACTCCTTAATTTAATATTAAATCCGTGACCTAGAATACAAAAAGAACCGTGTCCTCGCTCCTAAGTCTGTGACCTAGGGGCGTCAGAAACGCGGTTCCACCCTAATTTATTACTTCATTTTATTTTACTTTACTCAGCTTTTTACTGAGAGAAAGCGCCACTTGCTTACTTTGCTCTACTTGGCTCTCACTATCCCAAGCTCGCTAGAAAAACGCCGTAAGCCCTTCTTTCTTGACTAGTATTATAGCAGATTTTTAGTGACTTGTAAATTAAAATCCGTATGAAACAATCGTTTCATACGGATTTTAGGCTAACAAACAATGTTGTTTTTTTTATGGACGTCTTGCAGCTTTTGGTTTTTTACCATGAAGTTTTTTCTTGGCATTCTTCAAGGCTGTCAAAGCATCTTTCACATCTTGTTGGCTTGCTCCTGGATTTGAAAGGATAGTTTGTGCATCCTTGAAGGCTGCTAGGTAAGCTTCTTTTTCTTCATTTCCAGCATAGATGAATTTTGCATTCTTTTCTTGGAACTTCAATTCTTCCTTGATGTATTTTTCAAGGATTGAAAAATCAGTTGCTTTCCCGTTTAATTTTCCTTCTGCACGGCTAAGCTCTGCAAGTGCTTGATTGATTTGTTCTTGTTTCACAGTTGGATCAACTGCAAGCAAGGCTACTGTTTGGAAAGCACGATCGTAGTCTCGACGTACTTTTTCTTTGGCATTAGCATAACGACCGGTTTTAGTCGTAGCATCGTAAGCCTGCATCGCTTCTTTCAATGCCGCAACGTTTGAATCTTTCCCATCCAAAGCTTGGCTGGCAGCTTCAAGACTAGCTAGAGCTTGGTTGACTTGCTCTTGACTAACCTTGTTGGCCAAGGCTGCTTGGGCCGCTTGCAAGGCTTGATCATAGGCTTCCTTCTTATCCGCACTGGCATTGAAGTATTGCGCTGTCTTTGCAACATCTGCTTGGTTGTTCAAAGCGGCTAAGAGATCCACTTTTGAGATCACTCCAATACGATAATTGTTGTTGCGCCCTGCGACAACTGAGATCACTGGTGCTTCCTCAGCTAGTTCATAGCCTGTAGGAAGAGTTGCAACCAAGGTATATTGACCAGTTGCTACAGATTTACCAAAGCCATTTTTACCATATTTTTCAGCAGGCAAGACAAAGTTTTCACCATCTGCCCCTTTTAATACGATCGTAGCTGCTTTTGAAACCGGTTGATCAAAGCTGATGCTAACTGGTGCATATTCTAAAGTATTGGCAAGGAAAGCGATCGTTTGGAAACTATTATCCTCTGTCAAATCAAATTCTTGTGTCAAGCTGCTGACAAATTTCACTTCTGTACGATCATACGTAAAGATTTCTGCAGTATAATGACCAAAGTTCAAGAAGTTAATATCTTTTGTCTTATCAACTGATACGTATTGGCCATTGCTATCTTTGATTCGGTAAACATACATAGTATCCAAATCTTTGTTCGTTTTAGCGTCACGAACTGCAATTTGAACCCGACCACTATTTTGATCCCGAACTAAATCAGCTAGTGAAACATAATCTACGTTACCCGCAAAGTCTTCTACATAGTAGTAGATATTCTTCTTATCGATGTTTTCAGGAAGATCGAAGCTACCATCTGCATTCGCTTTAATGACATGGTAATTTTCAAGGGCACGTGTCCCGTTCTTACCTTCACTAGTTTGGACCATTGTTCCCTTATCATCGAATGGAGTCACGTAGACGAGTTTTTCAGTTAAGATACCACCTTCGCCAACATCTTTGGCTTTACGTGCTACAAACTGTTGAGCCCCATCTTTGAAACGGATATATCCAGATGTGATCACTGGTTTTTGAGTATCGACTTGCACCTTGAAGGTTGTTGATTGCTCCTCAGCTCCAGGAACCATTGGTGTGTAACGAATGACATAATCATATACACCATCTGCTACTGCTTTCCCATTTGCATCGGTACCATTCCAAGCAGTATTATCTAGTGTGTAGCTGCGTGGGTTCTTTTGATCTCCGTTGAAGAAGTTCTTACGATGGTCAGATGGAGTTCCTTCCCACAATGGATTTTTATGTTCCGTATCACTTGCTGCATAAACTGTTGCACGAAGGTTTTCAATGTTTCTAAGGGCAACTGTCTTGTATTCAACGAGGTCTTTATTCCCATCTTCATTTGGCGAAATAGCGATGCGAACATTTCCATTTTCATCTAATTGAAGAGAATGTGTACCTTCCGCATTTTCTTCAATACCAAGAACTGTAATCCGACGACCATCTCGTTTTCCTTGTGTGAGGAGAAGATCATTTTGAAGGGTAACAAGCGCAGAAACATTGGCACTAGAGGAGATATTCAAATCTTTTGGAACATGATAGTAGAAGCCATCTTTTCCTTCGCGAACCAAATCATAGATTGGTTTTTCAACAGCTGGAAGGTTTTGGAATTCTCCCTTGAATCCCATAAACGGCAAGCTGACCACATCCCCATCATCTGCCGGATCTACAAAGCGAACAAATCCTTCAAGGAAATAGCCATTTGGCATTTCTTTGCTTAATTCTTCTGTGAATTTACTTGTGTCGACTTTCACCGTAACTGTTTCAGAACTATGCGCTTTCACGGTTACTTCAGGCCAAGCAGTTTCTGTTAATTTACGTGGACGAAGGGTAAATTTACCATCTTTCACTTCATCTGTGTCAGTATTCACCAACATTTTCAAGGTACGATCGGTATCTGAAATATTGTGAACCGTCACATCAAAGGTAAAGCTATCTCCAACATTTCCAAGAGTAACGCTTGGATAGTTGTTTTCACCAGTCACATACAAGTCTGTTGAAACGGCTGCAGCTGTGTCTACAACCCCTGCTCCTTGTTGACGTGGAGAAGTATAAACACCGGTTTCTTTATTAACATGTGGTTTAGCCGTAGACATAATCAAGGCTTTGACAGTTTCAGAAACTTGTTCTGGAGTCAATTCTGGGTGGTTCTTCACAAGGTATTCTTTGACCAAAGCTGCCACACCTGCTACATGAGGTGAGGCCATACTAGTACCACTCATATCCCCGTAGGTATTGTCATTTAAAGAAGAGAAGATATTCCCACCAGGTGCTGTGACATCTGGTTTCAACTGACCATCTGTTGTCACTCCCCAGCTTGAGAAATCAGACAATTGGTCTGCTTCTGGAGATGGACGGTTGGCCATGGTATTGTTAAAGACAACTTTGTAAGATCCAGCTTTCAGAGCTTCCCCATAGCGTTTTGAAATGAAGACAGATGGAATTTTCTTAGCATCTCCATCAATTGCCATTCCAAGATTCGATCCTTCTACATTATTGTAAACCAAGGCCCCTACTGCACCATGATGGAGGGCATTCGCAATTTTTTCTGAAAATGGAATTTCTCCACGTTGGATAAGCGCCAATTTACCAGTAAGATCTAGATCTTTGAAATCATCTTCTTTCCCAAGACCAACTGATACATACTCATATTCTTTACCTTTTTCAAAATCAGCGTCTGCAGCAGATTTACTGTAATCAAACTTACCGTTATCCGCTTCCGCATTGCCTTCAAGGCCTTTGACTTCAAACACTTCTGTCGTAATAACATTATTATTGATAGAAGCAACAGAGATGGAGTCCTCTACTGTTGAAGGATTTCCGACCAAACCATAATCTGGATTTTCAGCAGAAGGTCTTGAGTAACCATTTCCAAAGCTATTGCTATTTCCTGCAGAAATTAAGACAGATACGCCTTTAGCGCGCGCCCGTTTAATGGCATCCACAATATCTGAATCCGCATTGACCGTAGAACCAGTCGTAGAACCAAGACTCATGTTGATAGTATCTGCACCAAGAGCTACAGCATCATCAATTGCTTTTACATAAAGAGCAGATCCCGTTGTTTTTTGGCGATCTGAGAAGACACGCATAAACATAACTTGCGCTTCTGGTGCTACACCATAGATCTTTTCTCCGTTTCCTGCTGCTTTATCAGGATTCCCTGTTGCAATCCCTGTAACGTGCATCCCATGAGAATCTCTTTCGGCCTCTTTGATATTGTCGGTACCATCAAAGTAGTCATAGGCATAGACAACCTTGTCGTTGTACCATTTACCATAATCAATTCCTGCTGCTTTCTTAGCAGCTTCTATTTCTCCTTGGTTTTTAAACTTAGCTTTTGAAGGATCGGTAATCCGAAGAACCTCGTGGTTCACATCCAAACCAGAGTCGATGACGGCGACAACCATCCCTTCCCCTTTATAACCTTGCTTCCAGGTTTGGGGAACAGTAATAATTTCGTCACTTTCGATGCTTTGAGGTTTTTCAGCTGCCTCATGGCGATTCGTTGTTTCTGAACTTGTCGCAGTAGCCACTGCTGTTGCTTTTTCTACAGGTTTTTCCGCTACTTCCGGTTTTGTTTCTGGAACAGTAGCTGCCTCTTTCGGAGCTTCTGTTTTTTCAACAAGAGCTGCTTCTGTTGCATTCGTTGTCTTTGCAGCAACTGTTGCTTCTTTTGCAACTTCTACTTTCTCACTAGCAACTGCTGTACTTGCTTCTGTTGCTTGTGAATGCTCTTCTTCAGCAGGTGCCTGTTGAGTAGTGGCTACAAGCTGTGTTCCAGCACTCGTTTGGCTGGCCGCTTGTTCTTCAGCACTCGCTTGTGCAGATCCAAATACCAAAACAGCCCCTAATAAAACTGAGGCTACACCAAATTTGTATTTTCTTAATGAAAAACGTTCTTGTCTATTCATAGAAACTCCCCTTTTATTTTAATAGTAACTATTATAACGCAAAATTATCTGAAAATTCATTCAAAAAACAAATTGTAACACAAATGTAACATTCACGAATGTTACTAACTATTAATTTATTTTCGTTCGGAAAAATGTAAATTAGTATGGGAAGGTATTATAGAACATCTGTTTTTATTAGAGTTTTAAAATTATTTAATCATTGAAAGGATTTTAAAAACCGAGAACGAAACTGTCCTCGGTTTTCATTAATGAATAGATATTCTTTCTTAAAAATCTTTGGTGTCTGGATCTGGTGCACCTGCTTCAACCGGAAGATGGCGAAGGAGTTCCATATCATCTGCCGTCAATTCAAAATCAAAGCAATTTAAATTACTCGCAATCCGCTCAGGTGTAACCGATTTTGGCAGTGGAAGGAAACCTTCTTGCAAACTCCAAGCCAAGGCTAGTTGAGCGACCGTCTTTCCATATTTAGTAGCCATTTCTTTTACTTGTTCATTTTGGAACAATTCTCCTTGGCCAAAAGGTCCCCAAGCCTCTAGTAAAATGCCATGCTTACGACTCGCTGCAATGGCTTCGCTTTGGTAAACCCCAGGTGCTAGACGAATTTGGTTCACAGACGGAATGACCCGAGCTGTTTCAAGGAGGGCTTCCAAATGATGAGGCAGAAAATTGCTAATACCAATAGCTCGAACCTTGCCAGTAGCTAGCATATCTTCCATTGCTCGCCAAACCTCAGCATTTCGTTGTTTCCAAGCATCATTTTCTCGAAGAGGTTTTGGATTTGGCCAATGAATCAAATAAAGGTCCACATAGTCCAAGCCTAGTTTTTCAAGAGACTCTTTCAAAGCAGCTTGAGCATCTTCATAGGTGTGATGAGTATTCCAAAGTTTGGTGGTAATAAACAGGTCTTCGCGCGCAAGACCACTGTCTTTAATGGCCCGACCCACACTCTCTTCATTCTGATAAATCGCAGCTGTATCGATATGGCGATAACCTGCTTTTAAAGCAGCTAAAACAGCTTGATAGGCTTCTTCTCCATCCGCTGCTTTCCATGTACCAAATCCCAATACAGGAATCTCCACCCCATTATTTAAACGATAATGATTCATTTTTTCTTTCCTTTCTTCGATTTTGGTTTCTTAGGCCCTCGAAGCTTGAGCTCTGGCTTAAAAATATTCTTCTTGGTTGGCTCCATCTTCTTGCTATAAAAACTATAGAGTAAAAATGACCCACCAACGATTACAATAAAGATATTTTTTCTTACAATCCCATAGAGCAAGAAAAAAATTCCCATCAATAAAAAACGTATATCAATTGCCTTCATAAGCTACCTCACATTTCAATTCCCATTATAGCATGAAAAGACAGCATTCACAAAATTGCACTACCATCGGTAAACAAAAAGCCACTCAAGACTGTTTAACCCCTTGAATACGTCACAAAAACCTCTCTAGGTATGACCTAGAGAGGGAGTATTCTATCTTCGATTCTTGAATCTAATTGGTAGCTTGGTAACGTTTGACCCCATCGAGATAGGTCGCAACCAGATCCAAATTTTGATCAAGCACGATGAAGTCCGCGTCATATCCTTCTCGAATTTGACCACAAACATCATCAATATGGACTGATTTTGCCGGATTGAGGCTGGCCATCATCACTGCTTCGTGAGGGTTAGCAATCCCCCACTCTACAACATTTTTTAATCCATCTTTCAATTTCAAGATTGAGCCAGCTAGATTACCAGTTGATTTCAAGCGAGCCGTCCCTTCAGCGACCACAACCGGGAATTCCCCAAGCATGTAGTCCCCGTCTTCTAAGCCCCCAGCTGTCATACAGTCCGTAATCAAGGCAACATTTTCTTTTCCTTTTTGTTTCATCAGGATATCACACGCTAGTGGATCCACGTGATGGCCATCACAGATCAACTCTGCTGTAGTATGAGGCAACTCATACATGGCACCAACCATACCGAGTTCACGGTGCGTCAAACCACGCATACCATTGTAGGCATGCACCCAGACACTCGCACCTGCATCAACCGCTTTTTTAGCTTCTTCAAAAGTAGCATTAGAGTGTCCCAGAGCGACAGTCACCCCTTCTCCTGTAATGGTCCGAACAAATTCTTCTACCCCTTCACGCTCGGGAGCAAGGGCAATCTTATTCAACAGACCATTGGCAGCTTTTTGCCAAGCCCGGAATTCTTCCATACTTGGATCCTTCATATAAGATGGGTTTTGAGCTCCCTTGTATTTTTCTGTAAAATAAGGTCCTTCAAAATAAATCCCGCGAATCTTAGCTCCTGTTGCTTCTTTGTATCGTGCACCGATATTTTCAGTTACTGCCAAAAGTTGTTCGTAAGAGGAAGTAAGGGTCGTAGGCAAAAAGCTCGTAACCCCTGTACTCAAGAGCCCTTCACTCATGGTATGGAGAGTGCCTTCGATATTATTATCCATCACATCTACCCCACCAAATCCGTGAATATGGGTATCTACGAGGCCAGGCGCAATGCTGTAACCAGAATAATCCAGCACATCCGCACCTTCTGGTAAGCTTTCCACATGTTTTCCAAACTTGCCATCAACAAGCTCCAAATAGCCTCCGCGGCGAACCCCATGTGGATAATAAAATTGATCTGCTTTAATATATGTAGACATAAAATCGTCCTTTCCATTGTAGGAACTGTGTTCCATTTATATTCATACATATTATAACGCTTTCACTTCCATTTGTAAATGGTCTAGACCTATTTTTGAATAGAATCCAACAAAAAACAGAGTAAGCTTCCTACTTACTCTGTTTGACGTTCCTTAAATTTGCTCGATTTGTACTTTTTCAGCGAGATTCATGGCATGGTCTGCAACACGTGTATAGTGAGAAATGATATCAATAAAGTTTACTCCGGCTTGAGGTGTACATTCGCCTTGGTTCAAACGACGAATATGGGTTTTCCGAAGTCTTTTCTCCAACTTTTCAATTGCCTCGTGACGTGCTACCAATTGGTTTGCAAGACTCACATCATTGTTCTCAACAGCTTTTAAGGCATCCTCTACAAATTGATGGGTTTGGTTGTAAATATCTTCCAATTCAGCCAAGGCCGCTTCTGAAAAGACCACTTTCTTACGAATTAAATAATCGGTCAGATTGATCAAGGCTTCCGCGTGATCTCCAATCCGCTCCAAATCCCGTGAAGAATCCAAGATATTGGTGAGAACTTCACTTTCTCTCGGACTCAAGGCTTCACTTGACAAACGAATCAGGTAGCGAGTCAAATCATCATCAATGGTATTGATGGCTTCTTCTGTCTTATGACCCTTTTCAGCTGTTTTCTCATTTTGATGAACAATATAATCATAAGAAAGATTAAAAGCTTTGTCTGCATATCCACCTAAATGAAGCAACTCTTTTTTCGCATTTCCAAGAGCAATCGAAGGCGCTTGGGTGATCAAGTTTTCATCCAAGTAGAGCGGTTCATATTTGACAACCTCATCCTCACCAGGAATCAGCTTGGTCACAAAGTATGCCAAAGCTCCAATGAATGGGAACTGGATGATGGTATTGGTTATATTAAAGGTTCCGTGAGCAAAGGCTATGGTCATTTCTGGGGATAAATGAAGAGTCGTTTCAAACCATTGAATCAAAGAGGTAAACGGAACAAGGAAGACAAGACAGATAATGGTTCCGATAACATTAAAGGCTACATGGGCACCTGCCACACGTTTGGCCGCAATATTAGCTCCCAAGGAAGCAATGATAGCTGTAATGGTCGTTCCGATATTATCACCAAAGAGAACTGGGAGGGCTCCTTTCAGGTCAATCAAATGACTAGCATAGAGATTTTGCAAGATACCAATGGTTGCAGAAGAGGCCTGAATCAAAAGTGTTAAGCCTGATCCAACAAAGACACCCAAGATAGGACTTTTACTTAACTGCACCATATAGTCACGAAAGACTTGCAAATCTTTAAGAGGTTCCATAGCCCCACTCATCAAGTTGAGGGCAAAGAAGATACCACCGACACCAAAAACGATTCGTCCAACATTATTAACCAAACGATTTTTGGTAAAGAAGAGACAAACCGCTCCGATAAAGAGCATGGGAAGAGCGTAGTCTCCTAATTTAAAACCAATGATAAAGGAGGTAATAGTCGTTCCAATATTGGCCCCCATAACAATACCAATAGCTTGACGGAGGGTTAGAAGTCCTGCACTCACCAGACCGACCGTAATCACTGTAACCCCTGAACTCGACTGAATCAAGGCAGTCATCCCAATCCCTACTAGAACCCCTAGAAAGGGATTACTCGTATATTTATCAATATAGTATCGAAGTCGATCTCCTGCAGCCTGTTGCAAGCCTTCTCCCATGGTTTTAATACTATAGAGAAAGAGCCCCAGGCCTCCCAAAAAGTTAAATACAATTTCCTGCCAGTTAATCGACATGTTCATTCCTCCAAATTTGAGATCAGAAATAAAACTCCTCTCCTATTGTAAAGGATAATTTCCAATCACACAAGAGATTTCTGTAAATTTCTATTATTTTTTGAAACCGTTTTTCCTTCTGTTTTATTTTCCTCGTTTTAAGAGCCAAAAAAAGAGGGTGGAAAATTTCCAACCCGAGACTGTAGACAAACTATTCTTTTTTATAAATCTAATAAATTCTATAAAAAGAAATGTTACTCGTTAGAGTGATTCAATCATCTACTGAAACTTTTCGTCGTGAGAAAAGTACCTGAAACTTAATAGTTTCAGGTACTCGGAATTATTGAGACCTTAGGCTCAATAATTAGTCATGGAACTTCGAAGAAGTTCGCTGACGTCCGTACTCACCTAAGGAAAGTTTCTAAGAAGACTTTGTCTTTCAATCTGGGCGTGGAAAATTTCCAACCTCTCTAGTCTTTGTTCAAATTGCGTAACATCTCATCGATCTTGTTACCGTATTCGATAGACTCGTCTTTGACAAAAGTAAGATCCGGAATCTTGTACAGTTTCAAATTCCGACCTAATTCACGCTTGATGGTTCCTGTTGCTTTTTCAAGGCCTGTCTGAGCCTTTTGATTGTCTGAAGCCAAATCACTCATAATTGAATAATACACTTTGGCCATAGACAAATCACCTAGCATTTGAACATCCGTAATAGTAACGCCTTGAACACGCGGGTCACGGACTTTCTTTTGTAAAATCTCATTGACTTCACGCTTGATTTCCATCCCTACTCGATCTGTCCGAAAATGACTTGCCATAGGAACTCCTTTCTGCTTTGTGTTTAAAAACTAGGAAATCAGAGAAAATTCCTCTTTTTTCCTAGTCAGCCTCTTATTTTTTAATTTCTTCCATGATGTAGGCTTCAATGGTATCGTCTGTCTTGATATCATTGTAGCCTTCAATCATCAATCCACCTTCACGACCATTTGTGATCTCTTTGACATCATCTTTGAAGTGTTTCAAGCTTGCAAGAGCTCCGTCATAGATCACGACACCGTCACGAATGACACGGACTTTGGAATCACGTGTAACCTTACCACTAAGGACCATAAATCCACCAATGGTACCCACTTTAGAGACCTTAAAGGTTTCACGAATAACTGCTTCCCCGATGACTTTCTCTTCGAACTCAGGATCCAACATACCTTTCATGGCATCTTCCATTTCTTCAATCACTTTGTAGATGATTGAGTGAAGACGGATTTCCACCTCGTCAGCTTCAGCTTGTTGACGTGCTTGTGGAGTAGGACGGACGTTAAATCCGATGATGAAGGCATTTGAAGCTTCTGCAAGGGTCACGTCTGATTCGTTGATGGCACCAACTGCTGAGTGAACGATGGTCACTTTCACACCTTCCACTTCAATCTTTTGAAGGGAAGCAGCAAGGGCTTCAACCGAACCTTGTACATCGGCTTTAATGATGACATTAACAGATTTCACTTCCCCAGCCTTCAAGGTATCAAAGAGATTTTCAAGGCTGACGCGGTTGGTTGCTTGACGTTGTTTCATAAGAGCACGTTTGGCACGTTCTTCACCGGCTGCACGCGCAGATTTTTCATCTTCGTAAACCGCGAAGTGGTCCCCCGCCATTGGGGCTTCGTTCAAACCAGTGATAGAAACCGGAGTAGATGGTCCAGCTACTTTCACACGACGGCCAAGGTCATTGGTCATGGCACGGACACGTCCAAAGGTATTTCCGACAACGATTGGGTCTTGGACATTCAAGGTACCTTGTTGAACAAGGAGGGTTGCCACCGCACCTTTTCCTTTATCCAAACGCGCTTCGATAACAGTACCGATGGCACGAACAGTTGGATCTGCCTTGAGTTCTTGGATTTCAGCTACAAGAAGGACAGTTTCCAAGAGTTCATCGATATTTTGGTTGAACTTGGCAGAGATCTCTACAAACTCAGAATCTCCACCCCAGGCAGTTGACATAACTCCATGCTCTGCCAATTCACCGATGACACGCTCTGGATTAGCTCCTGGTTTATCGATCTTGTTGATAGCCACAATGATTGGGACATTGGCAGCTTTTGAGTGGTTGATGGCTTCGATGGTCTGTGGCATCACCCCGTCATCTGCTGCTACAACCAAGATGGTAATATCGGTAACAGATGCACCACGCGCCCGCATAGAAGTAAAGGCCGCGTGTCCAGGTGTATCCAAGAAGGTAATCTTCTTACCATTTTCCACGATTTGGTAGGCACCGATGTGCTGAGTGATTCCTCCCGCTTCACCTGTTGCTACACGGGAATTACGAAGGGTATCCAAAAGGGTAGTTTTACCGTGGTCAACGTGTCCCATGATGGTGACAACTGGTGGACGCTCTACCAATTCATCTGGATTCAAATAACCATCTTCAACGAAGAAGCGTTCGATATCGGCATTGTCCACTTCAACCTTTTTCTTGGCTTCAATTCCATAATCCACCATCAAGAGTTCAATCGTATCTCCATCCAGCGATTGGTTTTGAGTCGCCATGACTCCCATCATAAAGAGCTTCTTAACGATTTCAGCCGGTTCACGCTTGATGCGTTTTGCGATTTCTGCAACCGTCATTCCATCCGTATACTCAAATTCACTTGGTAATTCATGGAATTTACGCTCTGTTACTGGTTTTGGAGCATCATTACGGTTGTTCTTTCCTTTTTTATTTTTCTTATTGTTATTCCAGTTACTATTTCTCTGATTTCTCACTTGATTTTGACTATTTCGATTCCTTTGTTGTTTTCTTGGACCATCTTCTTCACGATCAAAATCATCGCGTTTCTTATCTGGTCGCGCTTGTTTCTTCCGACGTGTATCGACTTGAGCTGGAGCAGCAGCAACAGCTGGTTTTGTATGGTTCTCAACAGCTGGCTCCTGTACAGGTGCTTTAACTTCTGGTGCTTCTACCCGTTTCCGGCGCTGTTGACGTTCTTGTTCTGCTTTTACAGCTTGTTGTTTGTAGCGATCTTCACTTCCACGTGCGTATTCAGCATTTTGTTCAGCTTTCAGTGCCGCTGCACGCGCTTTGAAATCAACTTTTGGTGCCACTTGGGGTTGTGCACTACGTCTTTGATCTGGTCGGTTATTGCGACGCTCAGAACCTTGATTTCGTTGTTCATTTCGCTCTTGTGGTCGTTGATTTCGGTTGTCACCATAACGCTGATTGTCTTTGCGATCGCGTTTTGGACGATTGTCTTGTTGTTTCCTACGTTCAGCCTGCTCTTTTGCACGCGCTTCTCGTTCCGCTTTAAAGTTCCGACTCTTTGGTTTAGCAGCTGGCGTTACTGATTTTGTCTCAGTTGCTCCTTCTTTTTTGACGGGCGCTGCTTCTTTTTTCTCTGCGACAGCCGTTGCCTTGGCAGCCACTTCTGCTACTTTCTTTTCGACTGTTTCTTTTTTCGCTGCAAAGCTCTTGATCAACTTTTCAGCAACATCAGTATCGACACTAGATGCATGACTCTTGACGTCAAAACCTAATTCTTTCGCACGAGTGACGACTTCCTTACTTTCCTTGCCCAATTCTTTGGCAATTTCGTATAATCTTTTCTTAGACAATTGCTGTCCTCCTCTTCTATTCCATAAGAGACCTCATTTTCTTTGAAAATCCAGCATCTACAACAGCGACGACCTTACGGGCACGTCCAATTGCAGTGCTTAATTCTAGTGTTGAAAACACGGTAGATACTTGAACCTCATAATAGTGACCCTTATCTGTCACCTTTTTTGTCAGGTTACTAGCTGCATCATTCGCCAGAAAAACTAATTTTGCTTTTTCTTCCTGGATTGCTTTGATCACGAGTTCTTCTCCAGAAATGAGTTTTCCTGCTCTTTGCGCCAAGCCCAACAAATTACTTATCTTTTGCTTATTCAAGGCCTAACTCTCTTCTCTTCACCTTATGATCTACATAAGCGATCAATTCATCATAGAAAGCTTCTTCCACTTCCATATTAAAGCTACGATTAAAAACTTTCTTTTTCTTAGCAAGTGCCGCTTCTTCATTGTCTAGCTTGATGTAAGCGCCTCGACCATTGGCTTTGCCAGTTGGATCGATAAAGACTTGTCCTTCTTTATTTTTGACAATGCGGAGCAAATCGCGCTTATCAATAATTTCATTTGAAACGACAGATTTTCTTAAAGGGATTTTTCTTGTTTTTACCATTTTCCCTCCCTCTCTTAATCGACTTGCTCTTCGCCACTTTCTACTTGGTCTTCAAAAGTTTCTTGAGCTGCTTCCATTTCTTCGAACTCACTAGCAGATTTGATATCAATGCGGTAACCAGTCAAATGAGCTGCCAAACGAACGTTTTGACCACGACGACCAATGGCAAGAGATAATTTGTTGTCTGGAACCACAACGAGAGCATGTTTGCTATCTTCATCATCAAAAATAACTTGGTCCACTTCTGCAGGAGCGATCGCATTATAGATGAATTCAGCTGGATCTGGAACCCACTCGATGACATCGATGTTTTCTTCTGTCGGAACCATACGGTCTAATTTTTGATCGTATCGAGCTGGGTGGAACTTGCTGGTAATCTTTTTAATATTCGATCCACCACGACCAACGATAGTCCCAATCGCATCTACGTTTGAATTATGGCTACGAACCGCAACTTTTGTACGATCTCCAGCTTCACGCGCTACACTCATAATCTCAACAGTTCCATCATAGACTTCAGGAATTTCTTGTTCCATCAAACGTTTGATCATTTCAGGATGGCTTCGGCTAACAAAGACATTGACACCACGAGGGTTATCTTCTACCTTGTAAACAAAAACTTCGATCCGGTCATGGGATTGGAAGACTTCTCCTGGAATTTGGTCTTGCTTAGACAATTGAGCTTCGATCGAACCAAGATTGACATAGATAAATCGATTGTCAAAGCGCTCCACCGTTCCACTCATGATTTCATTTTCATGTTCTTTATAAGTGTTATAGGTGATGGTGCGCGTTTGCTTACGCATTTTTTCCATGATCGTTTGTTTAGCAGATTGACCTGCTACACGACCAAATTCAGCTGGTGCTTCTTCAAACTTGATCTTATCCCCCAACTCATAAGCAGAGCTAATGGCCAAGGCATCCTTCAAGCTGATTTCTAAACGGCTATCAAAGACTTCATCCACCACTTCACGAACCGTATAAACACGGAAATCTCCAGTTTTTTCATTGAATTCAATCGCTGCACTTTCTGATTGTCCATAACGACGGCGATAAGCTGAACGCAATGATTCTGTGACGGCTTCGATGATATCTTCTTTTTTGATCCCTTTGTCTTCTTCCAAAATGCGGAAGGCTTCTAGCATTTCTTTACTCATGTTTTTCTTGCCTCTACTATAAAGGCATCCTTTCTTTCATTCTGTTACAATTTTACAGCCAACCTTGCTTTGGACACAAGGTTATAAGGAATTTCTACAGTTTTCTTTCGTGTTTTATCCATATACTCAATGGTCAAAACATCCTCTTCAAAACCTACCAAGTTCCCCTCAAAGACCTTTTGCTTTTCAACAGCCTTATACAAGCTGATATTGACATACTTGCCAACAGCTCCCTCGAGTGCTTCCTTGGTTTTCAAAGGTCTCTCCAAGCCAGGACTGGTAACTTCTAAAAAGTACTGTTCTGGAAATGGGTCTGGTTTAATTTGATCCAATAGCGGGCTAATGATTTCTGTCAAATCCGCTGTATCATTCAGTGTGATCCCTTCTGGTTTGTCTACGAAAATGCTTAAGACGTAGTCACCACCCATTTTGCCATATTCAACATCGACCAATTCAAATGGTTCCTTGATGGCTGGCTGAATCACTTCTGTTACTAAGTCAACAATCGTTGCGATGGTTGCCACCTCCTCATAGATAAGAGGCGAAGATATTTCCCCGCCTCTCCTTTTCTATTCATTTAATGTATTATAACACGATTCCCCAATGATTGCAAGGAATATGCTAAAACTGTGCTTCTACACGGTAAATGACCTGACCTTTACTTGAGAACTTCTTCTCATATTCCGTCATGACATTCCCCTCAAAATCACTAGCATGAAGGTCTAGCCAGACTCCCTTCAAAGTCATCCCATATTGCGAAAAGCTCACCAAACTGTATTCAAACAGACCTCGATTATCTGTTTTAAAGTGAATCTCCCCATGTTCTGGAAGAATTTGCTTGAAGGTATCCAGGAAGGTCTTGTAGGTCAAACGACGCTTCTCATGACGTTTCTTAGGCCAAGGATCTGAAAAATTCAGATAGAGTTGATCAATTTCCCCATCTTCAAAATAGTTGGTCAAGCTATCTCCGTCTACCCAAAGCAATTTAATGTTAGGAACATCAGCTTCTAAGACCTTATCTAAAGCATAACTCAAGACCGATTTTTGAATATCAATTCCAATGTAGTTGATCTCTGGATTGGCCTTAGCCATCCCAGTAATAAAGGCCCCTTTTCCGCTACCCACTTCGATATGAATAGGATGGTCATTCCCAAAAATCTCATGCCACTTTCCCTTGGCATCTTCTGGATTTAGGACCACATATTGCGGGTTCGCTTCTAATAATTCAGTCGCTCCCTTGCGATTTCTAACTCTCATATTTCCTTTCCATATTTCAACCGGAAATTGCGCAGAGCATAGATCTCGCGATTGACATTTTCTAAATCATTATTTTCATAGTATTTAGCAATTTGGCACAAGAAAGAGTATTGACCAAACCAATAGAGTTTATCAAATACTTTTTGATTGTACTTGTAGCCATAATAGCCTAACCAATCGCGCCAATTAGAATCTGGGATATAGTGACTCAAGATATGCGCCACATCCAACATCCGGTCTGTCAAACGAACAGAGTCCCAGTCGACTAGATAAATCAAGCCGCTCTCTGTCTCAATCCAGTTACTATGACGAACATCCCCGTGGACGATCGTCGCATAATCCTCCCGAAAGGCAGGCACTGTCTTACGTAAATTCTTTACGACTGATTGGATATAGTGGTTCTGACGTAGGGCAATTGGCAACCGGTTACTCCAAGAATTGAGCAATTCTAATGGAGATTCCACAGGATAGCCAAGTTTTTTTAATTGAGTCATCAAAGGTCTAGAACGGTGCAATCTCGTTAAAATATTGACGACTTGTTTTTTCGACATCCCATTTGGCGTGAGAATTTCCCCATTCAACCATTCTTGGGCACTCATCACATTTCCATCTGGCAAGCGTCGACTCCATAACAATTGAGGAGCAATCTGTTCTTTTGCTAGACCCGCAAGGATTGGGGTCGTATTCATTTTTACAAAAACGCGCCCACCATCTGGGTAGGTCCCCATGTAGGCCTTCCCACTCTTCCCAGGAATTGGGGTGAGGCTTAGCTCTTTTTCATTCGAGTCCATCTTTTCCTCCGTAAAAAGTTTCCAATCTATTTTACTAATTTTAACGACTTTCGTCAACCAAGCGCGCCATCTTAAATGGAAGATAGAGTAGGATTAAAGCAACTGTATAAGCCAGTAGGCCTAACAACAGGACTTTATCTGAAATAAAGACCAGGCCAATTCCTCCTTCTATCACCGTTATCATCCCCATGACCAGCTGAATCGTTTTGTTCAACCCTGCCTTTTTACTGCCCTTTTTCATCGGGAAAAGGAGGGTCAAGGGTTGGTAATCAAAAGCACTGTAAAGCCCCAGTAATTGAAAAATAACCAAGTAATTGAGCAAGGCTACAAGGGCAATCACTACGAGAGGCTGGGGAATAAAGATGATAGCGAGAATGGAAAGAGCCAAGAGTCGTAGAGTCATAGAGAAAAGATCTCCATTCCGTAGGAAGGAGCGCATATATAAGTGCAGCCACGTATTGCCATGTGTTTTGGGAAGAAGCCCTAAGAAACCATCCAAGTACGCTCTTCTTTTGACACTGTTAGTAATACCTTTCACCGTTGTAAACAAGGCAAAGAAGCGAAGAATCAATTGTTTCCTTGCATTCTCACGAGCAATAGCCAAGGGCCAATTTAAATTTTCATCCTGGTAGAAACGCGCTTCCTTCCAGCTAAAAACAGCCCCTTTAGCCACCCCTAAGACAAGGATATAAGCTACAATAGCAAGTTTATCCAGCCCTGTTGCCAGAAGAAGAGGCACAAATAATAGAAGGACAAAACTTTGAATCAAAAACCAAAACACAAAAGACTTCTTGGCCTGCCCTTTGACATAACGTTTCACTTCCTCTTCCTTTACCAAAAGGAATAAAGCATCGGGCTTCTCTAAGTAGGTCGCAATGGAGCCAATCGGAACCAAGAGGAGCAAGCCAATCATGAGACTCCAGCGGATCAGGCTTGTATCTTTGGGTAGATCTTGCAAGAATTGGCTGTATTGAACCGCCAAAAATCCTATGAAAATCAACATAAAGAGAACGAAATGATCATTGAGAACATAGCGGCTATATTTTACACATTGAGTTCGAAACGTTTCTTGCCGTTTTTTCATCAACTCTTTCATGCTGTTTCCTCTTCTGTCAAGGTCATGTAGATATCATTTAGACTTGCTTTCTCATCCCCAAAAGTTGAACGCAGCTCGTCCAAGGTCCCTTTTGCTCGGACCTGACCCTTATGGAGGATCACAAAACCATCACACATCTTTTCAGCCGAATCCAGAACGTGGGTACTCATCAAAATCGATTTTCCTTTTGCTTTCTCATCTGCCAATAACTGAATCAAATCTGCAATCGCAACAGGATCCAATCCCAAAAAGGGTTCATCGACAATATAAAGACTTGGATCCACTGCATAGGCGCAAATAATCATGACCTTTTGCTTCATCCCTTTTGAAAACTGGGTCGGGAACCAATCTAATTTTTCAGCCAAACGAAATCGTTCCAACAAAGGCTGGACGCGCACCATGACCTGCTCCATGTCTAAATCATAGGCCATAGCTACGGTCTCGATATGCTCTCTCAAGGTTAATTCTTCATATAGACTAGGGGTTTCTGGAATATAACCAATTTTCTTGCGGTATTCCGTTGGAGCTTCTGGCAGACTCAAGCCGTCAATCCGTACTTCACCAGCATAAGGATGCAGGAGACCAATAATTTCATTAATCGTGGTTGACTTCCCAGCTCCATTAAGTCCAATCAAACCAATCAGTTGGCCATCCGGAACTGAAAAACTCACCTCTTTCAGGACAGGGATGTTGACATAGCCCCCTGTCAACTTGTTGATTTCTAACATATTTTCTCCGATTTCTGGTATAATGTTCTTATATTATAACAAAATTTAGTCTAAATGAGGTGTATTTATGGTTGACGATTGTATTTTTTGTAAGATTATAGCTGGCGACATTCCTTCCTCCAAAGTCTATGAGGACGAGGAAGTCCTCGCATTTTTGGACATCTCTCAGGTTACACCAGGTCATACGTTAGTGGTTCCAAAAAAACACGCTCGCAACCTCTTAGAGATGGACGAAACCGCCACAGCTCAACTATTTGCACGTGTTTCTAAAGTTGCTAAAAAAGTAGAAGCTGCTACCCAAGCTAAGGGAATGAATATCATCAGCAACATGGAAGAAGTTTCTGGACAAACCGTATTTCACACACATGTCCACATTATCCCTCGCTATTCCGATCAAGATGAGCTTGCCATTTCTTTTACTGAACACGAGCCTAATTTTGAACAACTAGCAGTTCTCGCAGAAACCATCAAAAACAGTTAAAAAGGAGGCCATATGAAACTCAAAAATCTCTTTTGGTTTGCAACAGGAGCTAGCATTAGCTACCACCTGGTTAAAAACCGCAAAGAAATCAAAACAGAGGTAACTGAATCCAGCCAATTGGTTAAGGGAATTCAAGATAACCTAGCAAAAATCCAACGCAATCTGGATATTATCCAAGCCCAACAGACCAATCTTCAAGAATTGGTAACGGATTTCCAATACAAGACCAAATTATTTAGTCAACAAGCAACAGCCTCTCTAAAAGAAATTCAAGACATCTGGCAACCAAGTAAAAACGATTGAGAAAACTCAATCGTTTTTTTCTTATTCTGAAGGTACCGTAGGTGTCACACTGCTCGACTCTGTAGCTGCAGGAGCAACTGGTGTCACTGGTGCAACAGAACTTTGAGGCGTCACCACTCCCGTATCCTGGGTCGATGGTACAACTGGTAGTTGGTTAAACTCTTGGTAAACAGGCGCTTCCTCAGATGATGCCGCTGGCGTATCATTTTGAGAAGAAGCATTCTTCAACTCTTCATCTCCATCTAATAGGTAAGCATTGGTTTTCAATGTTTTGATTTCTTTTAGTCCCAAAGCTTTACGGATGATATTTTGAATTTTCAAGATATGTTTTGAAGTGACAATCTGATAACTTCCGCCATCTGCTAAGGTGGCATCTTCTCCTTTCAGCTGGTACTGATGAATCGTTGAAAGGGCATCTTTATATCCTAGCAATTGAAGAAGGCTATTACTGTCAAGCGCTATGTTGGTTTGCATATTATCGCTAACAGACTCAATGATTCCTTTGTAGTGACTCAAACTATTGAGGCTTAAAACTTTCTCAACAATCTTTTTGATCACTTCACGTTGGCGTTTTTGACGTCCGTAGTCTCCTTCTGGGTCTTGGTAGCGCATGCGTGAATAAACGAGAGCTTGGTCCCCATTAATCTCCTGACGTCCTGGTGCGATCTTAGCCGTATATTCTGGCTCATTTTCCTCGATCGAGATATCGAAGTCAAATGGATTGTTGACTGTGATGCCACCAACCTTATCCACTAATTGAACCAGCCCCTTCATATTGATCATGACATAGCGGTCAATATGGATATTCAAAAGATCTTGAATGGTCTTAATGGCTAACTTGGCACCACCTTGAGCATAAGCCGAATTCAATTTTGCTTGGACCGTTTCGCCATCTGAAGTAATATTGGTTAGGATATCTCTTTCCAAGCTAGTCATGGTTGTTTCTTTTGTTTGAGGATTAACAGTCACCAAAATCATAGTATCACTATTTCCGGCCCAAGGATCTTCCCGAGAACCGCTACCTGTATCAACCCCCATCAAAAGGATGGTCATCGGCTTGTTTTCTGCAATGACATTGGTCTCATTTCCAAAGCCTTTATAGGTCTTACTGAGAGTCCCAGTCGTTTGGTTTAGGATGGTAAGGCCATAAGCCCCAATCCCAATCACTGTTACCGTCAATAAGCTCAAAAACATTAAAATAATTTTTTTAACCATATAGAATCTCTCTCTAATCTATCAGTTTCCCCATAAGGTAAACATCTAAGAATTCTCCTTCAGCTGAACAAGCTCCACGAGCTTGGCAACCTTCGATCTCAAAACCTAACTTTTTATACAGGTGAACCGCCCGTTCATTGCGCACTTGGACATTCAAGACTAGTTTCCTAAGAACACCGGTCGAGTGCGCCCACTCGATCCCTTCTTCCAACAGGATCTGTCCAAGCCCTTGATTCCAATAAGCTTTTTGAACCACAATAAAGACATCACCAATATGCCGAATGGACCGTTGAGAAGCTGCAGTGATATTTAACAAAGCTGCCAGTTCCTGATCTAGAAATAGCAAGAGGCAAATCCGGTTTTCCGCCATCTCTTGCACCATCAGAAATTGCTCCATGTCTGCTGGAGACATGCCAATTCCAGCTTCATCTAGTGTCATGTAATCTGACTCTTTCCCAACTTGATTTAAGAAATCAACGACAAGAGCCGCATCTGCACTGTCAGCTTGCCGAATTTCTACTGTCACTTCCTTTTCCTTAGTCATCCGTTTTTTCCACCTGCTCAAAGGATGTCAGTAAAGCTTCTGCACGCGCTCCATGAGCTTCAAAAGCTAACTCTCGCCCATCTTCTAATTTTCGGATAAAAATTTTTAGATAAGCATCCGAAAGACTCGGCTCAATCAGCTCTCCCCATTCAATAATGGTAGCACCATCTCCAAATAGAAAATCATCTAAATCAATAGAATCTGGATCATTCCCAATCCGGTAAACATCCAAATGGTATAAAGGCAAGCGACCTTCGTATTCACGAACAATGGTATAGGTCGGGCTTTTAATCATCTGATCAATCCCTAACCCCTTTGCAATTCCCTTGGTAAAGGTCGTTTTTCCTGCTCCTAGATCACCTGATAAGATAATCACGTCTTGCTTTTCTAAGAGTTTTCCTAGCTGTTTTCCTAGAGCGATCAGCTCCGTTTCATTGTGACTAATCATTTCTCTATTATACCAAACTTTTTAAAAATCTGCTCTTTCTTTTAGAAATTGTTCGACTCAGGTTTGCTTTTTAGATAGATAGACAAACTATTTTAAAGTAAAATAAGTTAAGTGATTCTGCAAAAAAAAATAAATTTGAGTTCCAATTTTTAAATCGATTTAAGAAAATACTGAAACTTTCCGCTGTGAGAAAAGTGCCTGAAACAATAACGTTTCAGGCACTCGGAATTATTGAGACCTTAGGCTCAATAATTAGTCATGGAACTTCAAAGAAGTTCGCTGACGTCCGTACTCACCTAAGGAATGTTTTTGGTATAACTTTGTCTTCAATCTGAAAGGAATGGGAGACAACTCCCATTCCTTTTTGGCACTTTTCTGATACTTAATTCAAGGCCATGCTAACGTAGTTTAAAATAAAGAGAACATCTAGGATCCAAATCATGCTATGCACTTCTTTGGCTTGTCCTTTAACCACTTTCACCAAGCTATAGGTGATAAATCCAGCAGCGATCCCTTGAGTAATTGAGTAGCTGAAGCCCATAAAGATAGAAGTGAAGAAGGCAGGAACGGCTTCTGACATATCTTCCCAATGGATATTTTTCAAACCACTCAACATCATGATCCCAACAACAATCAAAATTGGGGCTGTAGCAGCGGTCGGTACAATCGCCAACAAGGGACTAAAGAGACTTGAAATAGCAAAACAGATCGCTACAACCAAGGCTGTCAGACCAGTTCGTCCACCCGCTCCAATACCGGCTGCAGATTCAACATAGGTCGTTACATTCGATGTCCCTGCAATAGCTCCAACTGAAGTCGCTACGAGGTCTGAATAGAGCGCTTTATCTAATTTAGCTGATTGATGATTTTCCCCATTCGTCGCAACAATCCCAACTGTTTCACCCGTACCGATCAAAGTTCCGATTGTATCAAAAATATCGGTCAAGGAGAAGGCTAAGATTGCCATGAAGGTCTCAGGCAAACGAGACGTATTGGAAATCAACGAACCCAATCCTTTCGATCCTAAAGCTTGACCAAAGATCGTGCCTAAATCCTTAAAGGCAGCTCCTAGATGGTTACTTGCAAAGTCGATTTTGCTGATATCAACAACATGGATGAGAATTCCAAGAACCGTCGTCACTAAGATGGAAAGGATAATCCCTCCCTTAATCCCCTTGACAACAAAGAAAATGGTAATCGCAAGACCAACAAGGGCCAAGAGGACGGCTGGATTGTTAAAATCAACCAAACCAGGAACAGCAGATGCATTGGCTGAGATCGTTGCATTCGCCTTATCTGCTCCTTCTCCGACCACTGTGTAGGTATGAGGGTCAATCGTAAATTTCAAAAATCCTGCATTCTTAATTCCAACATAGGCCAAGAAAATCCCAATCCCCGCTGAAATAGCAGAACGTAGGGCTGTCGGAATCGATTCGATGATCATCTTCCTAACATTTGTCAATGTGATGATCAATGAAATCACACCACAAATGAAGACCATTCCTAAAGCTTCCTGCCAGGAGTAGCCCATACCAAATACAACGGTAAAGGTAAAGAAGGCATTCAAGCCCATTCCTGGTGCTTGTGCATACGGTAAATTGGCATAAAAAGCCATCATCAAGGTTCCGACAACAGATCCAATAATCGTTGCAAGGAAGACCCCTTGAGCTGGCATCCCTGTTTGTGACAACATTTGCGGGTTTACGAAGAGGATATAACTCATCGCAAAAAAGGTTGTCAAACCAGCAAGAACCTCTGTTCGAACAGTGGTTCCATGTTCTGAAAGTTTAAAAAACTTATCCATTTCAGAATAAACTCCTTTTTCATCATTCTCGCTCCCAATCAATTTGCGAACGTTATTTCTATTTTACCAAAAGATCTTTCGCCTTTCAAGAAATCCCGCTTCTCTTCTCGATTTTTGAGCGCTTTTCCGATTTTTCTGATATAATGGTCTCATTCTTCTCGAAAGGAACTGAAATATGCATAAAAAGATGATCGCTCTAGATCTAGACGGCACTCTCTTAAATTCCGAAAGCAAATTGAGCGACTTTACCATTGATACGATAAAAAAAATTAGTGCTCTTGGCCATAAAGTCATTATTACAACAGGCCGCCCCTACCGTATGGCACATACCTATTACAAACAACTAGTGCTAGATACTCCGATGATCAATTTTAACGGCTCCCTTACGCATCTACCTGAGAAAAAATGGGCAGATGAACAATGTTTGACTTTAGATAAAAAATACCTGTTAGATATGGTCGCTAACCGAGACACTATCCAAGCGGACTTTATAGCAGGCGAATACCGCAATAAATTCTTTATTACCGATCCAAATGAGCACGTTGCAGATCCTAAATTATTCGGGATTGAATCTTTCCAACCAGAAAATCAATTCAACCCCGAACGGGTAACGAGCGACCCAAACTGTATCCTCTTTCAAACGAAAGCGGAAGACAAATATGCTCTGGCAGATGAAATGAATCGGCATTATAACTACAATCTGTCTATCAATACTTGGGGTGGTCCCTTAAATATTCTGGAATGCAATCCAAAAAATGTGACCAAAGCTTCTGCTCTGACCTACCTTCTAGATAAACTCAATATGGATCAGAAGGATTTGATTGCCTTTGGAGACGAGCACAACGATACCGACATGCTAGCTCTCGCTGGTCATGGATACGCCATGAAAAACGCGAGCTCTGTCCTACTTCCTTACGCGGATTCCGTCACAGATTTTACCAATAATGAGGACGGTGTCGCGCGCCAACTAATTCAATTATTCTTATAATAGGAACAGACATGAGCTATCCCTCATGTCTGTTTCTATCCTAAATACTTAATCGGTTAATCAATACCCTCCTATTTTTACATTTTTTTCATTGCCTTGCCATCTAGTTTGTGATATTATTAACATAGTTATTAAAGAAGCGCTTTCAAAAATGCTAAATCGCTTCTCGTTCACTTAAGGAGGAACAAAATGAAAGCTGTTGTTGTAAATCCAGAAGGTACTGGTGTTGAAATCGTTGCAAACAAAGACATGCGTCCACTTGAAACAGGGGAAGCTCTTGTTCAAATCGAATACTGTGGTGTCTGCCACACTGACTTGCACGTTGCTCACGGAGACTTTGGTAAAGTTCCAGGACGTGTTCTTGGACACGAAGGAATCGGTATTGTTAAAGAAGTTGCTCCAGATGTCAAGAGCCTAAAAGTTGGGGATCGTGTCAGTGTCGCATGGTTCTTCGAAGGATGTGGAACTTGTGAATACTGTACAACTGGTCGTGAAACTCTTTGCCGTACTGTAAAAAATGCTGGTTACTCTGTTGATGGAGGGATGGCTGAACAATGTATCGTTACTGCAGATTACGCAGTGAAAGTACCTGAAGGATTAGATCCAGCCCAAGCTTCTTCTATTACCTGTGCAGGTGTTACAACTTACAAAGCCATCAAAGAAGCCAAAGCTGAACCAGGACAATGGATCGTTATCTATGGAGCTGGTGGACTAGGAAACTTGGCTGTTCAATATGCTAAGAAAGTCTTCAACGCACATGTCATCGCTGTCGATATCAACAATGATAAACTGGAA
Organism: Streptococcus sp. S5; assembly: GCF_034134805.1. Lineage (NCBI taxonomy): Bacteria > Bacillati > Bacillota > Bacilli > Lactobacillales > Streptococcaceae > Streptococcus > Streptococcus lingualis. The sequence goes on from NZ_CP139419.1 coordinate 1,772,790, forward strand.
TTAGCGAAAGAAGTTGGTGCAGACTTTGTCATCAACGGTCGCGAAGTTGATGATGTCCCAGGATTGATCAAAGAAAAAACAAATGGTGGAGCTCACTCTGCTGTCGTAACAGCTGTTTCTAAAGTAGCTTTCAACCAAGCAGTAGATTCTGTTCGTGCAGGTGGCCGCGTGGTCGCAGTTGGTCTTCCTTCTGAAATGATGGACCTCAGCATTGTGAAAACTGTATTAGATGGTATCCAAGTCATTGGTTCTCTTGTAGGAACTCGTAAAGACTTGGAAGAAGCTTTCCAATTTGGAGCAGAAGGCTTGGTAGTCCCTATCGTTCAAAAACGTCCAGTAGAAGATGCTGTCAAAGTCTTTGACGAAATGGAAGCTGGAACCATTCAAGGACGTATGGTACTTGACTTTACAAACTAAACAACTGAACCTACAGGACTAGCCCAACTGGGCTAGTCTTTTTTAGTGCTCCCAATCACTCTATTTTACAATTTATTATATATTTATTTTTATTTTCGAGAATATCGTTTGATTGTCGGAATCTTTTCATTGAGAACAAAATCCTATAAAACATATCTATTATTGTTTTTTTAAGCATCAACAAGTAATAAACAAAATGCATTCAAGAGCATTCTTTTTCTATCTAACGATAATTTAATATAATAAATCAATATTTTTACATCGAGATTTTGATAGAAAAATTGACTTAAGTGTGGAAACGATTTATAATAAAGTAGCTTAAAGTTTTCTTAAACTGAAAGTCAAACAAATTTTATAAGGAGGAATGTCAATAATGAGTATTGGTATCATTATTGCTAGCCACGGTGAATTTGCAGCTGGAATCCACCAATCCGGCTCGATGATCTTTGGGGATCAAGAGAAAGTTCAAGTGGTTACGTTCATGCCAAGTGAAGGCCCGGATGATCTCTATGCTAAATTCAATGCAGCTGTTGCCGCATTTGATGCAGAAGATGAAGTCTTGGTTTTGGCTGACCTTTGGAGTGGTTCTCCATTTAACCAAGCAAGTCGCGTCATGGGAGAAAATCCAGATCGTAAATTTGCGATCATTACAGGATTAAACCTTCCGATGTTGATTCAAGCTTATACAGAACGTTTGATGGATGCAAATGCCGGCGTTGATCAAGTCGCTGCAAACATCATTAAGGAAGCAAAAGACGGTGTCAAAGCCCTTCCAGAAGAATTGAATCCTGTTGAAGAAGCTAGTACAGCCGCTGCTGCTCCTGTAGCCCAAGCTGCTATTCCAGAAGGAACAGTTATCGGAGATGGAAAACTCAAGATTAACCTTGCCCGCTTAGATACACGTCTTCTTCATGGACAAGTGGCAACTGCTTGGACACCTGATTCAAAAGCCGATCGGATCATTGTTGCTTCAGATTCTGTTGCCAAAGATGAACTCCGTAAGGAATTGATCAAACAAGCGGCACCAAATGGTGTGAAAGCAAACGTTGTCCCAATTCAAAAATTGATCGACGTTGCAAAAGATCCACGTTTTGGAAATACCCATGCTTTGATCTTATTTGAAACACCTCAAGATGCTCTTCGCGCCATCGAAGGTGGTGTTCCGATTAAAACCTTGAACGTTGGTTCAATGGCCCACTCAACTGGTAAAACCATGGTGAACAATGTGTTGTCAATGGATAAAGATGACGTGGCTACATTTGAAAAAATGCGTGATCTTGGAGTTGAATTTGACGTCCGTAAAGTGCCAAATGACTCTAAGAAAGATTTGTTTGACTTAATTAACAAAGCTAACGTTCAATAATCGATTACTTACGAAAGGATTTTAAACATGTCTATTATTTCTATGGTATTAGTGGTCGTTGTTGCCTTCTTAGCAGGTCTTGAAGGTATCCTTGACCAATTCCAATTCCACCAACCCCTTGTTGCTTGTACCTTAATCGGTTTGGTAACAGGTAATTTGACTGCTGGCATTATGCTTGGTGGTTCACTTCAATTTATTGCACTTGGCTGGGCAAACATTGGTGCCGCAGTTGCACCCGATGCTGCCCTTGCATCTGTCGCTGCTGCCATCATCATGGTACTTGGGGGAGACTTCAGTACAAAAGGAATCGCTGTCGCTCAAGGTGTCGCTATTCCACTTGCAGTTGCTGGCCTTTTCTTGACCATGATCGTCCGTACCCTTTCCGTTGGTTTGGTTCACACTGCCGACGCTGCTGCTAGAAAAGGGGATATCAAAGGTGTAGAACGCGCTCACTTTGTGGCCCTTCTTCTTCAAGGTCTTCGTATCGCCATTCCTGCAGCCCTCTTGTTGATGATTCCTGCTGAAACTGTCAAAACTGCTCTTGAACAAATGCCAAAATGGCTCTCTGATGGAATGCAAATCGGTGGTGGTATGGTTGTAGCCGTTGGTTATGCCATGGTTATCAACATGATGGCGAGCCGTGAAGTATGGCCATTCTTTGCCATCGGTTTTGCTCTTGCAGCTGTTAGCCAATTGACCTTGATCGCTCTTGGAGCAATCGGTGTTGCTCTTGCCTTAATCTACCTTTCACTCTCTAAGAAAGGTGGCAATGGAGGTGGCGGAGCCGCTACTTCTAACGATCCAATCGGCGACATTCTCGAAGACTATTAAGAAAGGTGTGACACTATCATGACTGAAAAATTACAATTATCTAAATCAGATCGTCAAAAAGTTTGGTGGCGTTCAACCTTCTTGCAAGGTTCTTGGAACTATGAACGGATGCAAAACTTGGGTTGGGCATACTCATTGATCCCAGCTATCAAAAAACTCTACACAAAGAAAGAAGACCAAGCGGCTGCTCTTGAACGTCACATGGAATTCTTTAACACTCACCCATACGTTGCTGCTCCTATCATCGGGGTAACACTTGCTCTTGAAGAAGAAAGAGCAAACGGTGCTGCGATTGACGATGCTGCCATCCAAGGGGTTAAAATTGGTATGATGGGTCCTTTGGCGGGTATCGGAGATCCAGTCTTCTGGTTTACAGTACGTCCTATCCTTGGTGCCCTTGGTGCATCACTTGCTGCGTCTGGTAACATCCTTGGCCCACTCATCTTCTTTATCGCATGGAATGCGATTCGTATGTCCTTCTTGTGGTACACGCAAGAACTTGGCTACAAAGCAGGTTCTGAAATTACCAAAGATATGTCTGGTGGGATCTTGCAAGACATCACCAAAGGAGCTTCTATCCTCGGGATGTTCATCCTTGCTGTCTTGGTAGAACGTTGGGTATCTATTAAATTCATCTTTAATGTTTCTTCTGTCAAATTAGACGACAAAGCTTATATCCACTGGGATAAACTTCCTGAAGGATACAAGGGTATCCAAGAAGCCTTCGCTCAAGTTGGCTCAGGTCTCTCTCAAACACCTGAAAAAGTTACGACTTTCCAACAAAACTTGGATTCATTGATTCCTGGTTTGATGGGATTACTTCTTACTTTTGCTTGTATGTGGTTGTTGAAGAAAAAAGTATCTCCAATCGCCATCATCATCGCCCTCTTTGTAATCGGTGTATTAGCACACGTTGCTGGCTTGATGTAAGCAAAGATCAACTAAAAAGAAGGTTTCGGCCTTCTTTTTATTATGATATAATGGAGTGAACAGCAATACAGGAGGATCTCATGGCTCAATCATTGAATAAAACCGTTGAATTCCATACTACAGGGGTTTCTTACCTTGGAGTGGGGGGAAAGGTTGGAAAAATCCTAGTCGGGAATGCCGCTTTTGAATTTTATGCGGATGCAAATGTAGAAGACTACATCCAAATTCCCTGGCAAGAAATCGAGCGAATCGGAGCCAATGTATCCGGACGTAAAATTAGCCGCCATTTTGAAATCTATACCAGAGAATCAAAATTTCTCTTTGCTTCAAAAGACTCTGGAAAAATTTTAAAGATTGCTCGGGAACATCTAGGAAATGATAAAATTGTCAAACTTCCTACGTTGATCCAAATCATCACGGCTAAAATTAAAAATCTATTTGCAAAATAGAATCTTTTCTTGTATAATAGACGCAAACGGATAAGTAAGTTAAGAGTCTCTTTCAGAAAGTCTGCGGTTGCTGCGAGCAGATAGAAATCTTAATTGAAATTCTACCGTTTCTTTAAAATACAATATCGAATCAAGTGCACACCTGTGAAGTTGGATGGAACCGTGGCTCTGCCACTCCAACACTCTAACAGGTGTGTTTTTTGTTAAAGGAGAAGCTATGTTAGATATTAAACGGATTCGTACAGACTTTGATACGGTTGCTAAAAAATTGGCAACACGTGGCGTAGATGCAGCTATTTTGAATGAAATGAAAGAAATCGATGCCAAACGTCGAGATATCTTAGTCAAAGTAGAAAATCTTAAAGCAGAGCGTAACACTGTATCTGCTGAAATCGCACAAGCTAAACGCAACAAGGAAAATGCAGATGATAAGATTGCTGCCATGCAAACCCTCTCTGCAGAAGTCAAAGCATTGGATACAGAATTGGCTGAAATCGATGCCAAATTAACTGAATTCACTACTACCCTTCCAAATATCCCTGCTGATAGTGTCCCTGTTGGAGCAGATGAGGATGACAACGTTGAAGTTCGCCGTTGGGGAACTCCTCGCGAGTTTGACTTCGAACCAAAAGCTCACTGGGATTTAGGTGAAGACCTTGATATCCTTGACTGGGAACGCGGGGCTAAAGTTACTGGTGCTCGTTTCCTCTTTTACAAAGGACTTGGAGCTCGCTTAGAACGCGCTATCTACAACTTCATGTTGGACGAACATGGCAAGGAAGGCTACACTGAAGTCATCCCTCCTTACATGGTCAACCATGATTCTATGTTTGGTACTGGACAATATCCAAAATTCAAGGAAGATACTTTTGAACTTAGCGATACCAATTACGTCCTCATTCCAACAGCCGAAGTTCCTTTGACAAACTACTACCGCGATGAAATTCTTGATGGGAAAGACCTTCCAATCTACTTCACCGCTATGAGTCCATCTTTCCGTTCAGAAGCTGGTTCTGCTGGTCGTGATACTCGTGGCTTGATCCGGTTGCACCAATTCCATAAGGTTGAAATGGTGAAATTTGCCAAACCAGAAGAATCATACGATGAATTGGAAAAAATGGTTGTCAATGCTGAAAATATCCTTCAAAAACTGAACCTTCCATACCGTGTGGTAGCTCTCTCCACTGGAGACATGGGCTTCTCAGCTGCTAAGACTTATGACTTGGAAGTATGGATTCCGGCGCAAAACACCTACCGTGAAATCTCAAGCTGTTCCAATACAGAAGATTTCCAAGCTCGCCGTGCGCAAATCCGTTACCGTGATGAAGCAGATGGCAAGGTAAAACTCCTTCACACTTTGAACGGTTCTGGGTTGGCTGTTGGACGTACCGTCGCTGCTATTCTTGAAAACTATCAAAACGAAGACGGTTCTGTGACTATTCCAGAAGTCCTCCGTCCATACATGGGTGGCGCTGAAGTCATCGCACCAAAATAAAGTTTAAAAAAACTGAGTCTTGCAAATTGCAAGCTCAGTTTTTTAATATTTACGAAAACGTTGGTAGCGTTGCTCTAAAAGATCCTCCAGAGGTACGGCTTGTAAAACCTTTAACTCTTCCTGTAATTCCTTCTTCACTTGAGCCAGTAGTTCACCATTTGAAAATCCATGCTCTGGAATCACCTTATCGACAATGTCCATATTTAACAACTCGTGAGAAGTAATCTTCATCAACTCTGCTGCTTCCATGGCACGGCTTCCATCTTTCCAAAGAATAGAGGCAAAACCTTCTGGACTCAAGACTGCATAGATGGAGTTTTCTAGCATCCAGACCTTATCTGCTACAGCCAGAGCCAAGGCCCCACCAGAGCCACCTTCTCCGATGATAATCGCGATAATTGGAACTTTTAAATCACTCATTTCCATGAGGTTGCGGGCAATAGCTTCACCTTGTCCTCGTTCCTCGGCACCAACACCAGGATAAGCACCCGCTGTATTGATAAAGGTCACAACTGGACGGCCAAACTTCTCCGCTTGCTTCATGAGGCGTAAAGCTTTTCGATAGCCTTCTGGATGTGGTTGTCCAAAATTACGTTTTAGATTATCCTGAAGATTTTTTCCTTTTTGGATCCCAACGACTGTAACCGTTTGATCGCCTAAGCGTCCAATCCCACCAATCACCGCACCATCATCACGGAAGTTTCGATCTCCATGCAATTCGATAAAATCATCAAAAATTCCTTGAGCAAAATCAAGAGCAGTCAATCTTCCTTGGTCACGTGCTTCTTTAATAATCTGTGTTATTTTACTCATGTTTACCTCCATGAAGGGCCAATAATTGTCCAACTGTTGCTCGGATTTGGCTTCTCTCCACGATCAAGTCTACAAATCCATGTTCTTGTAGAAATTCTGCTTTTTGGAAATCATCTGGCAATTTTTCACGCACAGTTGATTCGATCACGCGACGACCGGCAAACCCGACCAAGGCCTGACTCTCTGCCATGATAATATCACCTTCCATAGCAAATGAGGCTGTCACCCCACCAGTTGTCGGATCTGTCAATACTGTCAAATAGAATAATTTTTCTTTAGAATGATGTTGAACAGCCGCAGAAATCTTTGCCATTTGCATCAAACTCACGATTCCTTCTTGCATCCGAGCACCACCGGAAGCGGTAAAGAGAACAACTGGCAATTTTTCTTTTGTCGCAAATTCAAATAAACGAGTAATTTTTTCACCTACTACAGAACCCATTGAAGCCATGATAAAGTTGGAATCCATGATCCCAAGCGCAACTTTTTGCCCTTTAATCAAGGCAGTGCCAGTCAGGACTGCTTCATCCAGTCCTGTCATTTCCCTCACTGCTGCTAGTTTTTTCTTATAATTTGGGAAATTCAAAGGATCTGTCGTTTCGATTCCTGTAAACATTTCTTCAAAGCTAGCTGGATCCACTGTCAGCGCCAAGCGTTCTTTAGCAGAAATACGGAAGGTATAGCCACAGTTTGGGCATACCCGTTCACTACCTAAATCCTTTTGGTAAATGGTATGTTTACAACCTGGGCATTGTGAAAATAGTTCATCAGGAACTTCAGGTTTTGGCTGAGGCTCCTTCCAGGCTGACCTATTCGGATTGATCCGAATATATTTATCTTTTTTAGAAAATAATGCCATTACTTACTCCTTATAATATGCTACAGTATCTGCAGCATTACTATAAAAGCCCGAAACTGTGAAGATGATGTTCATACTCCCCTCACAAGTCCAGGCTTTTTCATCATTCCTTATTATAATTTGGAAGGAATTGTTCCATCAAAAATGCAGTGTCATAATCACCAGCGATCACATGTGAATCTGAAATCAAATCCAACTGGAAACTGCTATTGGTTGTGACACCATCGATTTCCAACTCATAAAGAGCACGCTGCATTTTCATCAGTGCATCAAAGCGATTTTCCCCATGGACAATGATCTTGGCAATCATACTATCATAGTATGGTGGAATCGTATAACCAGGATACACAGCAGAATCCACACGCAAGCCAACCCCACCACTTGGAAGATAGAGATTAGTGATCTTACCTGGGCTTGGTGCAAAGTTAAAGGAAGGATTTTCCGCATTGATCCGGCATTCAATCGCATGGCCTTTAATGACAATATCCTCTTGAGTAACGGATAATTCTTGGCCAGCTGCGATTTTAATCTGTTCCTTAACGATATCAACTCCTGTTACAAATTCCGTGACAGGATGCTCTACTTGGACACGGGTATTCATTTCCATAAAGTAGAACTCACCCTTGCCTTCATCATACAAGAATTCAATCGTTCCAGCATTCTCGTACCCAACTGATTCAGCTGCACGAACAGCTGCAGAACCAATCCGATCACGAAGCGTTTTTCCAATAGCAATCGAAGGGGATTCTTCTAGAACTTTTTGGTTATTTCGTTGAAGAGAACAATCGCGTTCACCTAAGTGAATGACATGTCCATGCTGATCCGCTAAAATCTGTACTTCAATGTGGCGTGCCGGATAAATCACCCGCTCCATATACATGGCACCATTCCCAAAAGCAGCTTGAGCTTCTGAGGAAGCAGATTCAAAAGCAGCAACCAAATCTTCTGGTTTTTCAACCTTCCGAATTCCCTTGCCACCGCCTCCTGCAGATGCTTTCAACATCACAGGGTAACCAATACGCTCTGCAATCTCGAGTGCTTCTTCAGCAGTATACACTTCACCATCTGATCCAGGAATAACAGGCACTCCTGCTTTGATCATCTGTTTACGAGCATTAATCTTATCCCCCATCAAATCCATGACTTTAGCAGAAGGACCAATAAATTTAATGCCCACTTCCTCACACATGGTTGCAAATTTTGAGTTTTCACTTAAAAATCCAAAACCAGGGTGGATAGCTTCTGCACCTGTTAAGACAGCTGCAGACAAGACAGCACTCATATTCAAATAAGATTCTGTTGATTTAGCAGGGCCAATACAGACTGCTTCATCCGCTAGTAAGGTATGCAAGGCTTCTTTATCAGCAGTAGAATACACCGCAACCGTCTCGATGCCAAGTTCACGAGCCGCACGAATAATGCGCACTGCAATCTCACCACGATTGGCGATTAAGATCTTACGAAACATAGATAGGCCTTTCTTAATTTCCAATTGCAAAAGTAAGTGTTCCTGAAGCTGCAAGCTTACCGTCTACCTCTGCTTTCGCTTCAACAACAGCAATGGTTCCACGACGTTTGACAAAAGTAGCTGTCATCACCAGTTGATCTCCTGGAACGACTTGTTTTTTAAACTTCACCTTGTCCATCCCTGCATAAAAGACTAATTTCCCTTTATTTTCAGGTTTTGACAACTCTAGTACACCTGCTGTTTGTGCCAAAGCTTCCATGATAAGAACACCTGGCATAACAGGATATTGTGGAAAATGTCCATTAAAAAATGGTTCATTAATTGTCACATTTTTAATGGCAACAATCGTATCTTCGCTTGTTTCCAATACGCGATCCACCAAAAGCATTGGGTAACGATGTGGCAAAGCCTCACGAATAGCATTAATATCAATTGTCATTTGATTCGAACCAATCCTTTTCCAAATTCAACCATTTCTTCATTCGTTACCAAAATTTCAGTGACTACCCCATCTTTAGGCGCTGGGACTTCATTCATCACTTTCATGGCTTCGATAATCAAGAGTGTTTGACCCTTAGTAACTTTGTCTCCTACAGATACAAAGGCTGGTTTATCCGGAGCTGGCGACAAGTAAGCCACCCCAACCAATGGACTTTCAACCACATCACCTTCTGCAGCCTGAGCTGGAGCAGCAACTGGTTCAGCCGCTACAGCTGGAGTTGCTGGTGCTTCAACAACAGGGGCTACTACAGGAGTTTGAGGAGTTGCTACCACTTCAACTGCAGGAGCAACCGGTGTAGCCGCAACTGAACTCGTTTGGTTTTTACTCAAATTCAATTCTTCGCCATTATTTTTATATGAGAATTCACGCAAAGTTGACGCATCAAATTGAGCCAACAAATCTTTGATTTCAGAAATATTCATGAATTAACCCTCCCAACGTTTAAAGGCCAGAACAGCATTGTGTCCTCCAAAACCAAAGGTATTTGAGATAGCGTACTGAATATCCGCTTCTTGACCTTCACCATAAACAACGTTTGCTTCGATATAGTCAGACAATTCTTTAGTACCAGCAGTTTTTGGTACAAAGCTGTGACGAATCGCTTCGATGGTAGCAATCGCTTCAACCGCACCAGCAGCACCTAACAAGTGTCCTGTAAATGATTTAGTAGATGATACAGGAACTTCTTTACCAAGGACAGAAACAATAGCTCCGCTTTCACCTTTCTCATTAGCAGGTGTAGATGTACCATGCGCATTGACATAATCGACATCTTCAGGCTTGATACCCGCTTCATTGATCGCTAATTTAATCGCTTTAGCAGCACCTGAACCATCTGGTGTCGGTGTTGTCATATGGTAGGCATCACAGTTCGAACCGTAACCAACAATTTCAGCTAAAATATTAGCACCACGTTTTTGGGCATGTTCCAAGCTTTCGATGACAAGAACCCCTGCACCTTCACCCATCACAAAACCATTACGGTCTTTGTCAAATGGGATAGATGAACGTTCTGGATCTTCCGTTGTTGAAAGGGCCGTAAGGGCATTAAAACCACCGATACCAATCTTGGTAATTGAAGCTTCAGCACCACCTGCCAAAACAACATCATGCATACCAAATTTAATTTCACGGAAAGCTTCACCAATGGCATCATTAGCAGAAGCACAAGCTGTTGTTACGGATTTACATACCCCTTGAGCCCCAATCTTAAGTGCGATGTTTCCAGCACCCATGTTTGAAAGAGCTTTTGGAATAAACATTGGTTGGATTCTCTTCATCCCACGTTCATGCATCCGGATAATTTGATCTTCCAATTCTTGCAAACCACCGATACCAGATGATACAATCACGCCTACTCGATCACGGTCTTCTTCTTCCATATTCAAGCCTGAATTTTCAATAGCTTCCATCGCAGCATAGATTGCATACAATGAGTAAGTATCCATACGATTTTGATCTTTTTTCACAAAATATTTATCGAATGGGAAATCTTGAATTTCACCAGCATTAAAGACTGGAATTTCAGAAGCATCAAATTTCGTAATGGGCTTGATTCCAATTTTTCCTTCATGAAGGCTATTCCAGAACTCCTCTGGTGTATTTCCGATTGGTGAGGTTACACCGTAACCTGTAACAACAACACGATTTGTAGACATATATATTCTCCTTTTGTCGGATGGATATTTAAGTAAGTGATTTTCGATCAGTAAGCATTCATTATTGCATAGTCATGCCGCCATCAATGGCAATTGTTTGACCAGTTAAATATTCTTGACCTGCCAAGAAAGCCGCAACTTCTGCCACTTCTTCAGCTTGACCAATTCGTTTCATTGGCACTTGAGCTAGCATGGCATCTTTCATTTTCTCTGGAATAGCGTCTGTCATATCTGATTCAATGAAACCAGGTGCAATGGCATTCACACGAACGCCACGAGCCGCAACTTCACGCGCAACGGATTTGGTAAAACCAATCAATCCAGCTTTTGAAGCTGCATAGTTCGCTTGACCAATATTCCCCATTAGACCAACAACAGAGGACATGTTGATAATGGCACCTTGACGCGCCTTAGACATTGGTTTTAAGACAGCTTGTGTCATATTGAAGGCACCAGTCAAGTTGATTTTCAAGACCCGTTCAAAATCTTCTTCAGTCATTTTCAACATCAACTTGTCATTTGTGATGCCAGCGTTATTGACCAAAACATCAACACTCCCAAGCTTTTCAATTGCTTCAGCCACCATACGTTGAGCATCTTCGCCATTCGAAATATCCCCAGAAATACCAACAACAGTCACACCATAGTCAGCAAACTGTGCAAGCAAGTCCTCAGAAATTTCAGAACGTCCATTTAGGACAACATTGGCACCGAGACTCGCAAATTTATGAGCCACAGCCAATCCAATTCCGCGTGTTGAACCTGTTACAAAAACATTTTTATTTTTAAGTTCCATCTTTACCTCGTTTTAAGCATTCAGAAGTGCATCTAGACTAGCCTGATCTTCGACGTTATGAGTTGGAAGAGTTTTATCAATTTTCTTCAAGAATCCTGACAAGACTTTTCCAGGTCCGATCTCGATGACTTCATCTACACCAAAGTCTTGAATCGTAGCAATTGAATCATAGAAACGAACCGGTTCTTTTACTTGACGGGCCAAAAGTGCTTTCACATCTTCTGACTTCATGATAGTAGCTTCTGTATTCCCAACTAAAGGAAGATCAAAATCATTAAATGATACTTTTTCTAGTTCAGCCGCCAATTTTTGACTAGCAGATTCCAGTAAGGCTGTGTGGAATGGACCTGACACATTCAAAGGGATCAAGCGTTTGGCACCTGCTTCCTGCAATAGTTCCACAGCATAGTCCACAGCTGCAACCTCACCACCAATCACAATTTGTGCGGGTGTATTGTAGTTAGCTGGTGTCACTACACCCTTTTCAGATGCTTGTTGACAAATCTCTTCGATCAAACTTGGATCTGTATTCATAACAGCAACCATTTTCCCACTTCCAGCGGGAGCTGCCGTTTCCATGAATTCACCTCGTTTCGCAACCAAAGCTACTGCATCTTCAAACGAAAGAGCTCCAGCCGCAACCAGGGCAGAATATTCCCCCAAAGAGAGGCCGGCAACAATATCAGGAGTGATACCATTTTCTACTAAGAGACGATAAATGGCTACTGACGTTGTCAAAATAGCTGGTTGAGTATAGCGTGTCTGATTCAGTTTTTCTTCGTTAGAATCAATCAATTCACGCAAATCATAACCTAGAATACGACTAGCCGTATCAAATGTCTCTTTAACAACGGGATAAGCCGCATACAAATCGCTCGCCATGCCCAATTTCTGAGCCCCTTGACCAGCAAATAAGAACGCACGTTTTGTCACTATCCTAATCCTTTCGACGTTTTTAGACGTTTACATCTGCCCAACGAGCAGCCTCTCTTTGAATCACCTTGGCTGCACCATAATAGATATCTTCTAGAATTTCAGCACAAGTTTCTTCCTTGCTGACAAGTCCAGCAATTTGACCTGCCATTACAGATCCATTGTCAACATCTCCATCAACAACGGCATTGCGAAGGGCACCTGCTCCTAATTCTTCAATTTCTTCTTGAGTCTTCTTACCTGCCAAGAAATCTTTTTCAGCTTGGTTATAGGCAGAAGCCAATTTATTCTTGATCGCACGAACAGGGTGTCCAACAACTGATGCTGAAACTACCGTATCAATATCTTTCGCTTTCAAGATTTTATTCTTAAAGTTTTGGTGAGCATTAGATTCTTTAGCAACCACGAAACGAGTTCCCACCTGAACAGCTTCGGCACCTAACATAAAGACAGCTGCAGCACCAGCACCATCAGCGACACCTCCAGCACCAATTACTGGAATAGAAACAGCTTCAACCACTTGACGAACCAAGGTCATAGTCGTCAATTTACCAATGTGACCTCCAGCTTCCATTCCTTCTGCAATCATTGCATCGGCACCCAATTTTTCCATCCGTTTTGCAAGGGCAACAGATGGAACAACAGGAATGACAGTGATCCCTGCTTCATGGAAACGATCCATGTATTTCCCAGGATTTCCAGCTCCAGTTGTAACAACTTTTACACCTTCTTCAATCACCAGGTCAACAATGTCATCCGCGAATGGGGACAAAAGCATGATATTTACACCAAAAGGCTTATCTGTAATAGACTTCACCTTATCAATGTTAGCCTTTACAACTTCTTTTGGAGCGTTCCCGCCACCAATGATTCCAAGACCACCGGCGTTTGATACTGCTCCAGCCAAGTCACCATCAGCGACCCATGCCATCCCACCTTGGAAGATTGGATATTTAATATTCAATAGTTCAGTAATTCGTGTTTGCATTATACCTACCTCTTTTTTCGCTTAAGTAATAGTTTGAGTTTAAAAGATTGTTTCTTTGAGCCTCAAACTATTACCTAAACAAGAGAGAATATCTTTCGATACTCTCATCTATCATTATTTTGTTTTTTCTTCTACGTAAGCGACAAGGTCACCAACTGTAGACAACCCTTCTTCAGTTTCGATTTGGATGTCAAAAGCATCTTCAATTTCAGAGATAACTTGGAACAAATCCAATGAATCTGCTTCTAAATCTTCGAATGTAGATTCAAGAGTTACTTCTGATGGTTCTTTACCAAGTTCTTCAACGATAATTTCTTGTACTTTTTCAAATACTGCCATAATAGGCCTCCTTAAAAAATAATATATAAATTTTTAAAATGTGTTTCCACATGTTTAACTAGATTGTAACAAGAAGTGTGCCCCATGTCAAACCTCCACCGAATCCTGTCAGAAGAATTTTTTGACTTCCATCCATCTTGATTCGATGATTCTCGACACACTCCGATAATAGAATGGGGATACTAGCAGCACTAGTGTTCCCATATTCCATCATATTTGCTGGGATTTTCTCTCTAGAGACACCCAGTTTTTTTGACATCTTATCTAACATTCGGTCATTCGCCTGGTGTAACAGAAAATAGTCAATCTCTTCTGCTTCCATAGAGGCGTCTACTATAATTTTTTGAATACTTTTCGTGACATCACGAATGGCAAAATCAAAAACTGCCCGTCCATCCATTGTCAGATATCTTCGATCAAAAACGTCATCTGAATAAGGGGAAGACAGACCCAAATAGCAAGACTCAAGACTAGCACCTCGGCTACCATCTGTAAAAAGATTCTCAGCCAAAAACGATTTTTGATCGCTTGCTTCAAGCAAGACACCACCAGCTCCATCTCCAAAAAGGACTGAAGTGGAACGGTCTGACCAGTCTAATACTTTTGAAAGCGTCTCACTACCGATCACAATTCCTCGCCGGTACATACCTGAAGAAATGTATTTTTCAGCAGTGGCTAATGCAAATACAAATCCGCTACATGCTGCAGTCAGATCAAAGGCAAAAGCTCGAGAAGCTCCAATATTAGCTTGTACCCGGGCTGCAGTTGATGGCATTAAGCTATCTGGTGTAATCGTAGCAACAACGATGAAATCAATTTCCTCAGCATCTAAGTTTGCTTTTGCTAATAATCTTTGTGCAACAATTGTTGCTAGATCACTTGTCGTCTCATCTTTTGAAATGTGACGCCGAAGGATACCTGTCCGACTACTGATCCATTCATCACTTGTATCCATGATCTCAGCCAAATCATCATTTGATACGACTTGGTCAGGTGCATAATGAGCAACTTGACTAATTTTAGCAAAGACCATTATTTAATTTCCTCCAAGAAACGATACAGATTTTGCAATCCTTATTGCATCACTTTCTTCTCTTCGGGACTCATATCTCCAATAATCTGGTTGACCATCCGTTTATGGAATTGCTGATGAAGACGATAAAGTAGACGACCGTTCTTCGTTAAACTCAAGTGTACAACCCGACGATCAACTTCCGATCTTCTTCTTTCGATATACCCTTTGCGCTCAAGATTATTCAAACTTGTCGTGACAGTCCCCAAAGTCACCATCAACTCCCGTGAAATATCACTCGGGGTTGCATTCGGTGTCGAACCAATCACATCGATCGTATGCATTTCTTTAATAGAAACATCTTTGAATCGACTTGCTCTTAGGCTCGACTCCTCAATAACCAAAACATTATTAAAGATGGATGTTAAATAGTCGTTAACTAATTGGTAATTCAAAACTCCACCTCCTAATTTTACTTTGATAGTCAAATTTTATCAAAAATGAAAATAATTTGCAAGCATTTTTTCACAAAACATAGAAAAATTACAAATTTATTTTCCTTTAAATTGTGGCCGACGTTTCTCAGAGTAGGCAATAACCCCTTCCTTGAAATCTTCTGTAAATGCTAGTTTCTTTTGCAAATCCAATTCAAGACCCGCATATTGGTCCCATTCTTTCAAGAATGCTTCCCAAACCATTTCTTTCATGGCAGCATAAGAATTTGAAGATCCTCTTCTTAATTTTTTAAGCAATTGCTCAACTGTTTTATCGAGTCTTTCAGATTCACAAACACGATAAGCTAGACCATAATCAAATGCCTTTTCAGCAGTCAAGGCTTCACCCGTCATTACTAAATGAGTAGCCCGAGACATGCCAATGGCTTTTCCTAACAAGAATAACCCACCCGCATCCGGTGCTAAACCAACCCCAACAAAGGCTTGGATAAATTTAGTACGATCACTAATAATACAAAAATCAACAGCTACTGCAATGTTAGCAGCTGCTCCAGCAACCGCTCCATCTGCCATCATAATAACCGGTTTTGGCAATTGCTTGATTTTCTTTGAAATCGTATTAACTAATTCGGCAATTAAAACAAGAGACTCGATGTCATCCGCATCGACTGCTCGTTTCATTTCGCTTAAATCTCCACCAACTGAAAAGATTTTCCCTTCTGCTGATAGAATAATGAATTTTACTTCCTCATTTTTTTCTGCATCTTCCAGGGCAGCTAAAATTTCCTGACACATTGGAATGTTAAAACCATTGGATACTTCAGGACGATTTAAAGAGATTGTCGCGAGGTCGTTTTCGACAGAATACAAAATTGTTTCAAACATCACAGACTCCTTTTGTTTAAATATAAAATATTTTGATATTAAAACTTTTGAATTATAACATATCATACCACAAAAAAGTAAAATAGTAAAATATATCTATAAGATGTAACAAAATTGTAAAATTTGAATAATTACAATTTCTCTCCTCTACAGAATCAATTATTTTATGCCCTATCTGTAAATACATTGTATCAATAACTGAACTTTGATATAATGTATTAATGAAACTATTAAGGAGAAAATATGAAAGTAACTAAATTCGGTGGAAGTTCTCTAGCATCAGCTTCTCAATTAAAAAAAGTACTTGATATCATTAAAGATGATCCAGAAAGAAGATTTGTAGTTGTATCAGCTCCAGGCAAACGCAACGCTGAAGATACAAAAGTAACAGACGCTCTGATCCGGTATTATAAAGAATTTACTTCAGATAAGGATGTCACACAAACACAACAGTGGATTATTGAACGTTATCGTGCCATTACAGAAGAATTGGGTCTCAAAGATTCCATTATTCAAGAAATTGCTGAAGATATCTATGATTTAACAAATTTACCTAAAAAAGGGAATCCATTCACATACGATGCATTCCTAGCAGCAGGCGAAAATAACAATGCTAAACTCATTGCTGCTTATTTCAATCAAAATGGATTAGAAGCAAGATACATCCATCCAAAAGAGGCAGGGATTACAGTCACTGCAGAACCTTCCAACGCTCGTATATTACCATCTAGTTACGATAAAATTGAAGAACTAAAAGACTCAAGTGAAGTGATTGTCATTCCAGGATTCTTTGGTGTTACTCAAGATGGTAATATTTGTACATTTTCTCGTGGTGGATCTGATATTACTGGATCGATCATTGCAGCAGGTGTAAAAGCAGACTTATACGAAAACTTTACAGACGTAAATGGTATCTTTGCAGCACATCCAGGTATTATTAAACACCCACATTCTATTCCTGAATTAACCTACAAAGAAATGCGTGAATTAGCCTATGCTGGTTTTTCAGTCTTACATGATGAAGCACTTGTTCCAGCATACAGAGGTAAAATTCCATTAGTCATTAAAAATACAAATAATCCAGACCACCCTGGAACCCGCATTGTTTTGGAACATTCAAATGATCATGTGACTGTTGTAGGGATTGCAGGTGATTCAGGATTCGTTAGTATTAACACTACAAAATACCTTATGAACCGCGAAGTCGGTTTTGGTCGAAAAGTCCTTCAAATTTTAGAAGATCTCAATATCAGTTGGGACCATATGCCAACAGGAATTGATGATTTATCCATCATTTTGCGTTCACGTGAACTGACTCCAATCAAAGAACAAGAGATTCTGAAACAATTAACACAAAAGCTAGAAGTTGACACAGCCGAAATTGAACATGATCTTTCCATCATTATGATTGTTGGTGAGAAAATGAAGAGTCAAGTGGGGGTTACCGCCACTGCAGCCAAAGCACTATCAGAAAATGAAGTGAATATTCAAATGATCTCGCAAGGTTCTAGTGAAGTTTCCATTATGTTCGTTGTAAGTAAAGATCAAGAAGAAAAAGCAATTAAAGCCTTATATCAAGCATTTTTCCCAAATAACTAAATAGAGAAAAGCTCCGTTAACTAAACGGAGCTTTAATTAACATTAAAATGAAAAGTAAAAAAGAGATCAATTACCTGATCTCTTTTTTTTCTATACTCCGCCAGTAGGACTCGAACCTACGACATCATGATTAACAGTCATGCGCTACTACCAACTGAGCTATGGCGGAATCAAGCTAAGCGACTACCTTATCTCACAGGGGGCAACCCCCAACTACTTCCGGCGTTCTAGGGCTTAACTGCTGTGTTCGGCATGGGTACAGGTGTATCTCCTAGGCTATCGTCACTTAACTCTGAATGATTAAACATTCAAAATTGAACATCTATATTCTAACAAGTTAACCTTTCGTTGTCAATATCTTCTGACTCTTTGGATAAGTCCTCGAGCTATTAGTATTAGTCCGCTCCATTGCTCACACAACTTCCACTCCTAACCTATCTACCTGATCTTCTCTCAGGGCTCTTACTGATATAAAATCATGGGAAATCTCATCTTGAGGTGGGTTTCACACTTAGATGCTTTCAGCGTTTATCCCTTCCCTACATAGCTACCCAGCGATGCCTCTGGCGAGACAACTGGTACACCAGCGGTAAGTCCACTCTGGTCCTCTCGTACTAGGAGCAGATCCTCTCAAATTTCCTACGCCCGCGACGGATAGGGACCGAACTGTCTCACGACGTTCTGAACCCAGCTCGCGTGCCGCTTTAATGGGCGAACAGCCCAACCCTTGGGACCGACTACAGCCCCAGGATGCGACGAGCCGACATCGAGGTGCCAAACCTCCCCGTCGATGTGAACTCTTGGGGGAGATAAGCCTGTTATCCCCAGGGTAGCTTTTATCCGTTGAGCGATGGCCCTTCCATACGGAACCACCGGATCACTAAGCCCGACTTTCGTCCCTGCTCGAGTTGTAGCTCTCGCAGTCAAGCTCCCTTATACCTTTACACTCTGCGAATGATTTCCAACCATTCTGAGGGAACCTTTGGGCGCCTCCGTTACCTTTTAGGAGGCGACCGCCCCAGTCAAACTGCCCGTCAGACACTGTCTCCGTAGATGATGAACCTACCGGGTTAGAGTGGCCATAACACAAGGGTAGTATCCCAACAACGCCTCCATCGAAACTGGCGTCCCGATCTCAATGGCTCCTACCTATCCTGTACATGTGGCACAGACACTCAATATCAAACTGCAGTAAAGCTCCATGGGGTCTTTCCGTCCTGTCGCGGGTAACCTGCATCTTCACAGGTACTAAAATTTCACCGAGTCTCTCGTTGAGACAGTGCCCAAATCATTACGCCTTTCGTGCGGGTCGGAACTTACCCGACAAGGAATTTCGCTACCTTAGGACCGTTATAGTTACGGCCGCCGTTTACTGGGGCTTCAATTCATACCTTCGCTTACGCTAAGCACTCCTCTTAACCTTCCAGCACCGGGCAGGCGTCACCCCCTATACATCATCTTACGATTTAGCAGAGAGCTGTGTTTTTGATAAACAGTTGCTTGGGCCTATTCACTGCGGCTGACTTAAAGCCAGCACCCCTTCTCCCGAAGTTACGGGGTCATTTTGCCGAGTTCCTTAACGAGAGTTCTCTCGCTCACCTGAGGCTACTCGCCTCGACTACCTGTGTCGGTTTGCGGTACGGGTAGAGTATGATTAACGCTAGAAGCTTTTCTTGGCAGTGTGACGTCACTAACTTCGCTACTAAACTTCGCTCCCCATCACAGCTCAATGTTACAGAATTAAGCATTTAACTCAATTCACACCTCACTGCTTAGACGTGCACTTCCAGTCGCACGCTTTAGTTAGCCTACTGCGTCCCTCCTTCACTACATACTCTAGTACAGGAATATCAACCTGTTGTCCATCGGATACACCTTTCGGTCTCTCCTTAGGTCCCGACTAACCCAGGGCGGACGAGCCTTCCCCTGGAAACCTTAGTCTTACGGTGGACAGGATTCTCACCTGTCTTTCGCTACTCATACCGGCATTCTCACTTCTATGCGTTCCAGCGCTCCTCACGGTACACCTTCTCCACACATAGAACGCTCTCCTACCATACCTATAAAGGTATCCACAGCTTCGGTAAATTGTTTTAGCCCCGGTACATTTTCGGCGCAGGGTCACTCGACTAGTGAGCTATTACGCACTCTTTGAATGAATAGCTGCTTCTAAGCTAACATCCTAGTTGTCTGTGCAACCCCACATCCTTTTCCACTTAACAATTATTTTGGGACCTTAGCTGGTGGTCTGGGCTGTTTCCCTTTCGACTACGGATCTTAGCACTCGCAGTCTGACTGCCGACCATAATTCATTGGCATTCGGAGTTTATCTGAGATTGGTAATCCGGGATGGACCCCTCACCCAAACAGTGCTCTACCTCCAAGAATCTTAATGTCGACGCTAGCCCTAAAGCTATTTCGGAGAGAACCAGCTATCTCCAAGTTCGTTTGGAATTTCTCCGCTACCCACAAGTCATCCAAGCACTTTTCAACGTGCCCTGGTTCGGTCCTCCAGTGAGTTTTACCTCACCTTCAACCTGCTCATGGGTAGGTCACATGGTTTCGGGTCTACGACATAATACTAACTCGCCCTATTCAGACTCGGTTTCCCTACGGCTCCGTCTCTTCAACTTAACCTCGCATCATATCGTAACTCGCCGGTTCATTCTACAAAAGGCACGCTCTCACCCATTAACGGGCTCGAACTTGTTGTAGGCACACGGTTTCAGGTTCTATTTCACTCCCCTCCCGGGGTGCTTTTCACCTTTCCCTCACGGTACTGGTTCACTATCGGTCACTAGAGAGTATTTAGGGTTGGGAGATGGTCCTCCCAGATTCCGACGGGATTTCTCGTGTCCCGCCGTACTCAGGATACTGCTAGGTATAAAGACTATTTCGAATACGAGGCTCTTACTCTCTTTGGCTGACCTTCCCATGTCATTCTTCTATAATCTTTAAGTCCACATTGCAGTCCTACAACCCCGAAGAGTAAACTCTTCGGTTTGCCCTCCTGCCGTTTCGCTCGCCGCTACTCAGGCAATCGCTTTTGCTTTCTCTTCCTGCAGCTACTTAGATGTTTCAGTTCACTGCGTCTTCCTCTACCTATCCTTAACAGATAGGAGTACTAGCCATCAGCTAGTGGGTTCCCCCATTCGGACATCTCTGGATCGTCGCTTACTTACAGCTCCCCAAAGCATTTCGTCGTTTGTCACGTCCTTCTTCGGCTTCTAGTGCCAAGGCATCCACCGTGCGCCCTTATTAACTTAACCTTATTTTTGGTCTTACGACCTAAACTCTTTAAATATTTACAGCGTTTCGGTTTATTTTCTTGTTACTATTTGATATAGATATTCAATTTTCAATGTTCAATCTTAACACCCTTACAGTGTTAATGGAGCCTAGCGGGATCGAACCGCTGACCTCCTGCGTGCAAAGCAGGCGCTCTCCCAGCTGAGCTAAGGCCCCACAAGACCTCTCAAAACTAAACAAGACCAACGTACAGGTTTCCATTTCCTTAGAAAGGAGGTGATCCAGCCGCACCTTCCGATACGGCTACCTTGTTACGACTTCACCCCAATCATCTATCCCACCTTAGGCGGCTGGCTCCAAAAGGTTACCTCACCGACTTCGGGTGTTACAAACTCTCGTGGTGTGACGGGCGGTGTGTACAAGGCCCGGGAACGTATTCACCGCGGCGTGCTGATCCGCGATTACTAGCGATTCCGACTTCATGTAGGCGAGTTGCAGCCTACAATCCGAACTGAGACTGGCTTTAAGAGATTAGCTTGCCGTCACCGACTCGCGACTCGTTGTACCAGCCATTGTAGCACGTGTGTAGCCCAGGTCATAAGGGGCATGATGATTTGACGTCATCCCCACCTTCCTCCGGTTTATTACCGGCAGTCTCGCTAGAGTGCCCAACTGAATGATGGCAACTAACAATAGGGGTTGCGCTCGTTGCGGGACTTAACCCAACATCTCACGACACGAGCTGACGACAACCATGCACCACCTGTCACCTCTGTCCCGAAGGAAAACTCTATCTCTAGAGCGGTCAGAGGGATGTCAAGACCTGGTAAGGTTCTTCGCGTTGCTTCGAATTAAACCACATGCTCCACCGCTTGTGCGGGCCCCCGTCAATTCCTTTGAGTTTCAACCTTGCGGTCGTACTCCCCAGGCGGAGTGCTTAATGCGTTAGCTGCGGCACTGAGTCCCGGAAAGGACCCAACACCTAGCACTCATCGTTTACGGCGTGGACTACCAGGGTATCTAATCCTGTTTGCTCCCCACGCTTTCGAGCCTCAGCGTCAGTTACAGACCAGAGAGCCGCTTTCGCCACCGGTGTTCCTCCATATATCTACGCATTTCACCGCTACACATGGAATTCCACTCTCCCCTTCTGCACTCAAGTTAAACAGTTTCCAAAGCGTACTATGGTTAAGCCACAGCCTTTAACTTCAGACTTATCTAACCGCCTGCGCTCGCTTTACGCCCAATAAATCCGGATAACGCTCGGGACCTACGTATTACCGCGGCTGCTGGCACGTAGTTAGCCGTCCCTTTCTGGTAAGTTACCGTCACAGTGTGAACTTTCCACTCTCACACTCGTTCTTCTCTTACAACAGAGCTTTACGATCCGAAAACCTTCTTCACTCACGCGGCGTTGCTCGGTCAGGGTTGCCCCCATTGCCGAAGATTCCCTACTGCTGCCTCCCGTAGGAGTCTGGGCCGTGTCTCAGTCCCAGTGTGGCCGATCACCCTCTCAGGTCGGCTATGTATCGTCGCCTTGGTGAGCCGTTACCTCACCAACTAGCTAATACAACGCAGGTCCATCTCTTAGTGATGCAATTGCACCTTTCAAATCAATATCATGCGATATCGACTTTTATGCGGTATTAGCTATCGTTTCCAATAGTTATCCCCCGCTAAGAGGCAGGTTACCTACGCGTTACTCACCCGTTCGCAACTCATCCGCTCGGTGCAAGCACCAAGCTTCAGCGTTCTACTTGCATGTATTAGGCACGCCGCCAGCGTTCATCCTGAGCCAGGATCAAACTCTCATTAAAATAATTGTTTGTCTTAAACTCATTCTGTCACTGACAGATTTATTGTTTTTTATTGTTCAGTTACTATAACCTTAGTTATAGCGCCCTGCACATTGGTTCGTCTTGTTCAGTTTTCAAAGGTCTTTGTCGCTCTCGCGCGACAACTATATTAGTATATCATGACCTACCCTTACTGTCAACACTTTTTCTTAAAAAAATTTATTTTTTTGAATGTTTTTTTGAAATAAAGAAAATAGAGAGGGAATCCTCTCTATTTATATTCTTGTCTGTATTTGTTTTCTTCAGCTTTGTTAGCCCATACATAATGACCTGGTTTAATTTCAACCATTTGTGGTTTATCTTCAGAATAATCATGTTGTTCTGGATCGTAGATTTTTAGAACTTTTTTACGTTCTAGAATTGGATCTGGAATTGGGACAGCTGAAAGTAGGGATTGTGTGTATGGATGGATTGGGTGGTTAAATAGCTCTTCAGTTTCTGCTACTTCTACAATAACCCCTTTATAGATAACTGCAATACGGTCGGAAATGAAGCGTACAACTGACAAGTCATGGGCGATAAAGAGGTAGGTCAAGCCTAATTCTCTTTGGAATTTTTTCAAAAGGTTCAAGACCTGTGCACGTACTGAAACGTCAAGAGCTGAGATTGGTTCATCCGCAATGACAAATTCTGGTTCCATGACAAGTGCACGGGCAATACCGATCCGTTGACGTTGCCCACCTGAGAATTCGTGAGGATAACGTGTCAAATGTTCTGCTAGAAGCCCAACTTCATGCATAATATTTTTTACTTTTTCCTGACGTTCTTCTTCGCTGTTAAACAAATGGTGGTTGATCAAACCTTCAGAGATAATATAATCAACTGTTGCACGTTCATTCAAACTTGCTGCTGGGTCTTGGAAGATCATTTGAATTTTACGGATCAACTCTGATTTTTCACTATGAGAGTTTTTTCCGTTGATCTTGCGACCGTCATAAATAATTTCTCCAGCACTTGTATCATTCAAACCGATGATCGCACGCCCAATTGTTGTCTTACCACTTCCTGATTCACCAACAAGAGAGAACGTTTCTCCCTTATTAATGAAAAAGTTGGCGTTCTTTACAGCAACGAATTTTTTACTTCCTTCACCGAAGGAAATTTCTAAATCTTTAATTTCAACTAATTTTTCAGTCATTTCCTTCCTCCTATTCTGTAATTTGAGTGAAGCCCATTTTTGAGCCAATCTTTTCGTGAAGGTTTTCGATTACTTCTGGTTTATGAACTGTTGGTGCATCTGGATGGAGCAACCATGTCTTAGCCCAGTGAGTATCGGTCACTTTGAAAGCAGGTGCCTCTTCTTCAAAATCAATCTGCATTGCATAGTCTGAACGAAGTGCGAAGGCATCTCCTTTAATTGGAGCATACAATGATGGCGGAGTTCCTGGAATAGAGTAAAGATCACCATCTGAGGTTGACAATTGAGGCAAGCTTGAAAGCAAGCTCCATGTGTATGGATGTTTTGGATCGTAGAAAATTTCTTCTACTTTACCAAACTCAACAATTTCTCCAGCATACATAACGGCTACTTTATCTGCAATACTTGCAACCACACCTAAGTCGTGGGTGATAAAGATAACTGTAAATTGGTATTCTTTTTGAAGGGATTTCAACAAATCAATGATTTGCGCTTGAATGGTTACGTCAAGGGCTGTTGTTGGTTCATCACAGATCAAGATATCTGGACGGCAGGCTAAGGCGATGGCAATAACGATCCGTTGACGCATCCCACCTGAATATTGAAATGGATACTCATCAAAACGACGTTCCGCATCTGGAATTCCAACTTTCTCCATATAGTCCAATGCCATTTCTTTAGCTTCTTTAGCTGTTTTCCCTTGGTGTTTGATAATGACTTCTGTAATTTGTGAACCAATTGTGTTGATTGGGTCCAAACTTGTCATTGGGTCTTGGAAAATTGTAGCGATCTTAGACCCACGAATATTTTCCCAATCTTTATTCGATTTCAAATCTGTCAATTCTTGACCACGGTATTTAATCGAACCTTGGGCAATACGGCCGTTATCTTCTAACATTCCGGTGAATGTTTTTGTCAAAACTGATTTCCCTGAACCTGACTCACCAACCAAGGCAAGAACTTCACCTTCTACTAGCTCAAGCGATACGCCACGAATCGCTGTCAGTACGCGATCGCGCACGTCAAATTCCACTACGATATCTTGAGCAGATAAAATAATATTGTTATTTGATGTCATATCTACTCCTCCTATCTATGTGTACGTGGGTCGCTGGCATCGGCCAAGTTTTGTCCGACGATAAAGAATGACAAGGATACTAAAATCAAAACAGTAAGCGGAATCCAGAATAGGTAGGCATTTGTAGTTACGTTTTGAGAATAGTCAGAAATCAACCGTCCCAAACTTGGAACTGTGATTGGAAGACCAAGTCCGAAGAAGGAAAGGAAGGCTTCGTAAGAAATAAAGCTTGGAAGCAACTGTGATGTTTGTGTCACGATAACAGATACCAATTGAGGTAAAATATTTTTCGTAACAATTTTCATTGTTGGTGTTCCTAATGTTCGGCTGGCAAGGTTGTACTCCAAATCACGGTAACGCATGATTTGGACACGAATGGTATAAGCAATTCCGATCCATCCTGTTAAGGACATGGCAAGAATCAAGTTCCAGAAACCAGATCCCATTGAGTAAGTCAAGACGATAACGATCAACATAAATGGAATGTTTGAAATAACGTTATAAACTTCCATCATGATACGGTCGATAGATTTTGAGATCCCCCAAATTCCACCAACGATAACTCCGACTACCACGTTAATAACAGTTGCGATGAAGGAAATGATAATTGAATTCCGAGCACCAAACCAAACTCCATCAAAGAGGGATTTACCGTTATTATCTGTACCAAAGAAAGCTTTGGCACTTGGTGGATTCAAACGTGCTGAAAAGTCATTTACCTTACTTACGTCGTTGTAATCAAAATTTGAAAACATAGGATAGACAAAACTCATCAAGAGAATCCCAATCAAAATAGCAAGCATAATGATCGTGGTTCTTTTCTTCAAGAACTGTCTAAATACAGATTTCCAGTATGAATACGCTGGAGCATCGATTACTTCAGAGGCAAAGTCATCGCGTTTTACAAACTGAAATTTATTTTTATCGATTGTAGCCATTATTTGCCTCCTTTCGTATTCGTTAATTTAATCCGTGGATCAAGCACTGTCATCAAGATATCACCTAACATGGCAGCAAAGATACCAAGTGATGTGAAGATGAAGACAAGTCCGATGACCATGGTGTTGTTTGATGCTTTAATAGAGTCAATCAACATTTTACCCATACCTGGGAAAGCGAAGACTGTTTCAGTCAACGTCGCACCTGAGATAACTCCAATGATAGAACCTGGAATACCAGATACCAATGGAACCATCGCATTTTTGAAGATGTGTTTTCTTGAGATCTCACGTTCTGACAATCCTTTTGAACGAGCAAAACGGACGAAATCTTGCGAATGGATATCTATCATGTAACGACGAATCCAAACTGCGATAAATGGCGCACTCAACAAACCAAGAATCAGAGACGGCAATACATATGAACGCCAGTCCTGTGCTCCAAGTACTGGGAATGAGTCTGGAAGTCCAACAAATGAACCTGCTAGACGCACAATGTAAACAAGGGCAATAGTTGGAAGAGACATCATAAATGTCAAGGTTGCTGTTGAGATGCTATCAAACCATGAGTTCTTGAAAAGAGCCATGTAAGATCCTAATGGGATCGCAATCAAGTAAGCAATCGCAATACCAATTAAACCAATGATTGAAGAAGATGCAATCATTGATGGATTCTCATAGTTGCTCAACGTTGCTGTATAAGCGTCCCCTTTACCAAATCGACTGATGTCTTGTGAGTCTGCCTTACTTGGTGATTTGTAGGTACGTGAGTAGATATCGATTGAAGATGTCTTTTTACCTGTTGGGAAGTTCACTTCACTCTTCTTAGTCGTTCCTTGTCCTTGGGTAATAACTTGAAGAACAGGGGTATTTGAATAAGTTGGATATGAATTTCCAAGGTTTAAGGTTACAAAGTTTTGGTGTACATATGGGAATTGACCATTAAAGTACAAGAGGTATTTGTGTTTCGTACCAGAACCTACTACTGACCAACCAATAGATGGATCATTTTCAATACGGATATAGCGTTTGAGGTTTGGATTTGAGGCATCTTTCACCCAACCTGGATGATCAAACTGAATCAAATTCGCATAGAAGCTGATGACACGTTCAAAAACCGGAATTTCACGCACCGCATAGAAAGACTTACTTTCCGGGAAACGTTTCAACTGCCAACCATGACCTAATTTGTTAATGTATTCCTTATAGATCTTTTCATTAGCAGTCGTCGCATCAACTGTTACAGAAGAATCTTCTTTACTTGCTTTTTGTTGCAAGCTCTTTGAATCCATGTATTCCAAATAACCCATGCGATCGTAGACTGTATTTTCGTAGTTGATCTTCGAATCCTTTGTCTTCGCTACTTTATTGTAGTTAGGGTCATTTTTAAAGATGAGATTTCTCGGTGTTAGCGTATAGATAATCATGTAGGTTAATGTCGTGACGAGAAAGATCGACACTAACGAACGCAAAATACGCATAAAAACATATTTTTTCATATTTCATTCCTTTAATGTCCAAAAGAACTTTCTCCCCTAGAAGAGAAAGTTCTAATGAAAATCAATAATTTAATTATTTAACGTGTTTTTCAAGATCTTGTTGAGCTTTTTTGTTTGACTCAGCTTTTTCTTTTTGCCATTTCTTAAGGGCTTCATCGTATTGTTTCTTAGTAACCGGCTCATCTTGAACTTCAACGTATTTCAAGTATGTTGAACCTTTGTTACCTGTTTGTGATGATGGTTCAGAGAATGGAACTACCTTAGAAACAACTGTTGCAGCACCTGTACTTGACATCGTTGGAATAACAATCGCACTATCTGTCAACCAAGCTTGAGCTGCTGCGTATTTTTCATAACGTTTCACAACATCTTGTGTTTCGTTGTTTGCATCGTCAAGAAGTTTTGCAAACTCATCCAAACCTACAGCTTTTGCTGATGGGTTATCTACACCACCTGCAAAACCAAGGTAAACTTTTGTTTGGTCCTCAGAAGCTGGTTGAAGAGTATCAAGGTAAGTTGATGGATCATCATAGTCTGGGTTCCATCCTACCATTCCTTGAAGATCCCAGTCTGCGTCTGCAGCTGATGGCACATTCAAAGTAATATTCAACACTTCGTCTGAGTCCATCATTTGAAGATCAAGAACGACATTGTCTTTACCAAGAGTATCTTCCACAGTTTGTTTCAGAGATTGCATCCGTGAAACAAAGTTTGTAGAATTTTGTGCTACCGGTACATCAATATGAATTGGGAATTGAACACCATCTTTTTGAAGTTCAGCTTTGGCTTTTTCAAGTTGTGCTTTCGCTTTATCTTTGTTGTAAAGACCATCTTGACCATCTGCAAGGTTGATACCCTTCCATTGGTCTCCATAAGTAGTCAACTTATCTGCAACTACATTTCCGAAGTCTTTTCCATCTACTTGTACGAATGCAGGTGCAACATATGTATTACGGATAGCTGGTTTAGCAAATTCTTTACCATTGACTTGTGCTGAGTAGCTTTCACGGTTCAAGGCAAAAGTGACGGCCTGACGGAAATCTTTGTTCAAAATTGCTTTCTTAGTAGAAGATTTTTCAGCATCGGATTTCTTAGCAGTGTGTTTGTAAGATTGACGATCAAGGTTAAAGCCAAGAACTGCTACACCTGATCCTGCTGGTGTAGTAAAGATATCGTCTTTATATTTTTTCTCTACAGTTGCAAAGTTTGAACTTGCAGGGAAAAGGCGAGCTTTTGTATAAGCACCATCAGAGAATCCACGTGCCAATGAATCTTGGTCTGATCCATCGTAATAAGTATATTTTA
The DNA here is from genome assembly GCF_034134805.1 of Streptococcus sp. S5. Classification (NCBI taxonomy): domain Bacteria; kingdom Bacillati; phylum Bacillota; class Bacilli; order Lactobacillales; family Streptococcaceae; genus Streptococcus; species Streptococcus lingualis. Next base: position 1,801,645 of record NZ_CP139419.1, read on the forward strand.
CTTCTTTCAGGTGAACGTTTTTCTTATCCCAGTAGTTGTCATTCTTTTCAAATACAACAGATGATTTTGAAGTGATTGATTTAAGAAGGAAAGGTCCGTTTGCAAGGATTGACTTCACATCGTTTGGTTGACCAAAATCATCTCCCTTACTCTTCAAGAACTCTGTGCTTATTGGGAACAAAATTCCGTTAGTCGTTTTAGAGTTCCAGAAAGTTTCAGGTTTGTTCAATGTGTATTGAAGTGTGTAATCATCAACCGCTTTGACACCAACTTGGCTGAAGTCTGTAGTTTTTCCTTGCACATAATCATCCAAGCCTTTGATTGAGCCTTGAACTAGTGGAAGTTCTTCTGATTTTTTATCAGCAGCGTGTTTCAAACCAGTCACGAAGTCTTTGGCAGTCACTTCGCCGTGTTCTTCACCATCCGCATCATACCATTTGACACCTTTACGAATCTTGTAGGTATAAGTCAAACCATCTTTAGAAACAGACCAGTCTTCCGCAAGTGAAGGTACAAGGTTACCGTATTTATCATTTTCTAACAAACCGTCTACCACATTTGTAGTGATGTCATGGGTAGCAGCTTTAGAAGAAATTGTATAGTCCAAAGTTGTTGGATCTGAAGTGTAGACATAACCATAGTTTTTGTCTTCGCCTGAGCTTGCTTTGCTAGTATTTGAACTAGAACATGCAGCTAACAATCCAGCTGCAAGGAGTGTTACTCCGGCAACTGCGAATACTTTACCTTTTTTCATAGGAATTCTCCAATAGTTTTTTTAGATTTGTTTAAGATTATATCACAAGTAGAAAAAAAAGTAAACTAAATTTTCTGAATATTTGCTTCAACACCATCCAAAAACCTTGCTATGATTGACTTTTTAGCCTAATTGATGATTTTACGATTTTCCATTAATCATTTGTATGATACAATAGAGTGGACTAAGCAACGAGGAAACAACTGTGAAAAAATTCTTTCTTTCTTTTTTAACCTTCATCCTGCTGTTATGCAGTTTACCTTATCATGTCGTTCTAGCAGACGATCTAGATCTTCCTGCTCAAAGTGCTATTGCTGTTGAAGCTGATACAGGTAAAATCTTATATGAAAAGGATTCAGAGAAAAAGCGAGATGTGGGGGGACTATCTACACTCTTGACCACTTATCTGATTTTCGAAGCCATTCATGAAAAAAAACTTTCTCTAAAAGATCCTATCAAACTGTCTGAGAAAGCTCTAGCCTTAAATGATATCGAAGGTGCTGGTACTCTTCCTATGGAAGCGAACCAATATACAGTTGAACAGTTATTGACTGCTCTTTTAGTTGGAAATTCTAGCACTGCTGCCTTGGCCTTAGCTGAGAAAGTGGGTGGCTCTGAGAAAAGCTTCGTTGAAAAAATGAAGCAAAAACTTGCTGAATGGGGCATTCAATCTCCTCATTTAATCAATGCTACCGGATTAAATACTCAAACCATCAGTGGAGATCCTGGAGGGAAAGAAGACGAAAATCAATTGAGTGCTTATGATATTGCTGTTATTGCCAAGCACTTACTCCAGGATTTTCCTGAAGTGACCAAATATACTTCAAAGCCCACTGCTCTTTTTTCAAACACGCAGATTGAAAACCCCAATCTGATGCTAGAAGGCATGCCGAATTACCGTTCGGGAGTCGACGGCCTTCGGGTCAGCAACTCTACCAAAGGTGGCATCACCTTTGCTGCATCGACGACGCAAAATGGCATCCATATGATCACGGTTGTCCTAGGAGTTGAGGCAGTTGACGGTGATCCCTATGCACGCTTTGTGGCTACTTCTTCTCTGATGAACTACGTGGTACGGACCTTTGTTTCTTCCATTGTCGTTAAAGAAGGAGATCCCTACGGAAAAAGTAAGGCAACTGTCATGGATGGGAAATCCGAGACTGTTTTAGCTGTTGCAAAAAAAGACTTCTATATCGTTGAAAAACAAGGTAGTCAAGCAGAACCAAAAATTCAATTCAAGAGTGACCAAGAATCATTCCGAGCACCTGTCAAATCAGGCACAAATCTTGGAAAATTACACTACACTGATCCAGATAAAATCGGACGTGGCTACTTAGAAGATCAAGAGCCAACGGTCGATATGGTATCGGGAAGAACCATTGAGAAAAGCTTTTTCTTAAAGGTTTGGTGGAATGAATTTGTTCGTTATGTCAACGAAAAGCTATAAGCAAAAAAATCACAATGGAGTCAAATCCATTGTGATTTTATTTTGCTATTAAAACGAATTATCCTACAGATCCTTCCATTTCGTAGCTAATGAGTCGGTTTAACTCAACGGCGTATTCCATTGGAAGTTCTTTTGTAAAGGGCTCTACAAATCCCATGACAATCATTTCTGTCGCTTCTGATTCAGACAAACCACGACTCATCAAATAATACAGTTGTTCTTCTGAGATTTTTGAAACCTTGGCTTCGTGCTCCAAAGCAACTTGTGAGTTGTGGATTTCATTAAATGGAATCGTATCTGATGCAGATAAATCATCCATGATAATGGTGTCACACTCGATGTGAGAAACTGATTTCTTGGAATTTTTGTTAAAGGTAACTTGTCCACGGTAGTCTACCTTTCCGCCACCTTTCGCGATGGATTTAGATACGATAGACGAGCTAGTGTGAGGGGCATTGTGGATCATCTTGGCACCTGTATCTTGGTGTTGACCTGCATTCGCAAAGGCAATGGACAACATGGTCCCGCGCGCTCCTTCTCCATCTAGATAAACAGATGGGTACTTCATGGTTGTCTTCGCACCTAGGTTTCCATCGATCCACTCAACTGTAGCATCTTTTTGGGCTTTGGCCCGCTTGGTGACCAAGTTATAGACATTGTCAGACCAGTTTTGGATAGTCGTGTAGCGCATATAAGCACCATCCAAGGCAAAGATCTCAACAATCGCTGCATGGAGGCTATTGCTTGAGTAGGTCGGCGCTGTACAGCCTTCTACATAGTGGACACTTGCTCCCTCATCCACAATAATCAAAGTGCGCTCAAACTGACCTGTATTTTCATTGTTGATACGGAAGTAAGTTTGAAGTGGGACGTCTACTTTTACACCTTTTGGTACATAAATGAAGGTTCCACCAGACCAGACTGCTGAGTTAAGGGCAGCCAATTTGTTGTCCGTTGGTGGTACTAACTTCGCAAAATACTGTTTGAAAAGGTCTGGATATTCTTTTAGGGCAGAATCCGTATCGGTAAAGATAATCCCCAACTTTTCAAACTCTTCTTTCATATTGTGGTAAACCACTTCTGATTCATACTGAGCAGAAGCCCCCGCTAAGTAAGCACGTTCCGCTTCAGGAATCCCGATACGCTCAAAGGTTTCCTTGATTTTCTCTGGGACTTCGTCCCATGAACGGGCAGGTTTATCCGAAGGTTTTTGATAATAGATCAAATCATCAAAGTCAATTTCTGATAGATCGGCTCCCCAGGTTTGCATGGGCATCTTTTTGAAGGTTTCAAAAGATTTCAAACGGAATTCGAGCATCCATTCTGGTTCATTTTTTGCTGCAGACAATTCACGAATAACCGCTTCATTCAATCCCTTCCCGGTAGAGAGAATGGGTTGAACGTCATCGTGAAATCCAAATTTATATTCACCGAGATCAATTGGTTTCGGTTCGACTCTTTCTTCAGCCATAATTTCCTTTCTTTCTCTGTTTCTTCTTTTAATTATTTGCTACGTTCGATCGCTTTTTTAAGAGCATTCCAGGAGAGGGTCGCACATTTAATCCGTTGTGGAAATTTTGAGACTCCAGATAAAAAGGCTGCGTCTCCTAATTCCTCTTGGCGAGGATCTGACTTCCCTTGGACCATTTCTGAAAAGACCTGCGCCAATTCTTCGACTTCCTCTATTGTTTTTCCCATTACAGCATCTGTCATCATGCTAGCTGAAGCTGTTGAGATCGTACAGCCTGAATTCACAAAGGCAATATCTTCCACCCTGTCATTCTCATCAAATTTCACACTTAACTGGATCACATCTCCACAAGTTGGATTGTTGAGTTGGATCTGATCAACATCTTCAATCTGCCCTTGGTGATGGGGGTGTTTTGAATGGTCAGCTACGACCGCCATGTACAGCGAATCTAATTTAGAAAGTGCCATTGAAAAACTCCTTTGCTTTGATCAATGCCTCAATTAATTTATCACAGTCCGCTTTGGTGTTGTAGATATAAAAACTTGCTCTCGTTGTCGCTGGGACTTGTAGGTATTGAAGGAGCGGTTGTGCACAGTGGTGACCTGCACGAACAGCAATCCCTTCATAATCTAATGCTGTTGCCAAGTCATGCGGATGGAGATCTCCTAGATTAAAGGAAATGACGCCAGAACGTTGGGCTAAGTCTTGGGAACCATAGATGGTCAAACCTTCGATAGCCTGTAATTTTGGAAACACATAGGCAATCAATTCTTGCTCATGCGCTTCTACCTGTTCCATCCCCAGCTCTTCTAAGTAATCGATTGCTGCACCAAGTCCAATTGCACCCGCCATATTAGGGGTTCCAGCTTCAAATTTCCAAGGTAATTCCTTCCAAGAGGCAGATTGCTCGTAAACAAAGTCAATCATCTCGCCCCCAAACTCGATCGGAGACATTTGCTCTAATATTTCTTCCTTCCCATAGAGGACACCAATCCCTGTTGGTGCAGCCATCTTATGGCCAGAAAAAGCAAAGAAATCCGCATCTAAGTCTTGTACATCAATGGCCATATGAGGGGTTGATTGAGCCCCATCTACGACCATTATCGCTCCAACTTCATGAGCTAATCGAGCAATTTCCTTGATCGGATTGACCACCCCTAAGACATTTGAAGCATGGGTGATAGAGACAAATTTTGTCTTCTCACTAAGCTTGCTCTTTAAGTCCTGCATATCCAGTAAGCCATCTTTTAGATAGACATAGACCAGTTTTGCTCCTGTTTTCTTGCAGGCTTGCTGCCAAGGAATGATGTTGGAGTGATGTTCCATGATGGAAATCAGGACTTCATCCCCTTCCTTTAGGACTTCTTCTGCATAGCGGGCTACCCAGTTGAGTCCGGTCGTTGTTCCTCTTGTAAAGAGCACTTCCTTGGTTGATGAAGCGTTGATAAATTTTCTGACTTTCTCACGCGCCGCCTCATAAGCAGCTGTCGCTCGTTCAGCCAAGGTATGGACTCCACGATGGACATTGGCGTTATCTTGCAAATAATAGTGATTGACTGCTTCAAGAACACGTTTAGGTTTTTGCGTCGTCGCTGCATTATCTAGATAAACCAAAGGCTCATCGTGGACTAGTTGATCGAGAATGGGAAAATCTTGAGCAATCGTATTTTTATCTAGCATTGTTTCTCCTTAGCGTTGAGATAACTTTTCTTCGATGGTAGCAATCATTTCATCACGTACTTCTTTAACTGGGATTTCAACAATAACAGATCCCAAGAAACCACGCACCACTAAGCGTTCCGCTGTGTGTTGATCCAGACCACGACTCATGAGGTAATACATATCTTCTGGGTCCACTTGACCGATCGATGCAGCATGGCCTGCTGTAACGTCATTTTCATCAATCAAGAGGATTGGGTTGGCATCTGAACGCGCTTGGTCCGATAACATCAAAACACGGCTTTCTTGCTGAGCATCAGCTCCTTTAGCCCCCTTGATAATATGACCAATTCCGTTGAAGGTCAAGGTTCCTTTTTCAAGAATAACCCCGTGTTGCAAGATATTTCCGATCGAGTTGCAACCAAAGTTGGTCACGCGGGTGTCAATTCCTTGCACCTGACGACCGCTTGATAAGGCAACGACTTTCAAATCTGCATGACTTCCGTTTCCAACCAAGTCACTATCAAAGTCCGCAACCACATTTCCTTCATTCATAACACCGATAGCCCAATCAATGCTGGCATCCTGTCCTAGTTTCCCACGTCGACTGATGTAGGCTGTGACATTTTCACCCAGGCGGTCAATCGCCGCAAATTTCACTTGGGCACCTGAGCGGGCAATCACCTCAACCGTCACATTCGCAGTTGCTGTTGCTGAGCCATCACCTTTTGATTCCAAGCGTTCCAAATAGCTGAACTTGCTGTTTTTGCCTGCAATAATCAAAATGTGTTTATTGAAAGGTACATCACTGTCGCTATCCTGGTAGAAAATGCCTTCGATTGGTTCTGAAATTTCGACGTTATCTGGAATATAGAGAACAGCCCCACTATTAAAATAAGCTGTGTGGTAAGCTGCTAGTTTATCATCGTCGTATTTAACTGAAGACATAAAGTAGTCTTCCACCACCTGCGGAATTTCTTCTAGAGCAGTATGGAAATCTGTGAAAAGGACTCCTTGGTCTGCCAAGGCCTGTGGCACCTGTTCAAATACAGTTTGGGTTCCAACTTGGACCAATTTTAAGTTTGAATCGAGGGCTGTAAAATCGGGAACATTAGCAGAAGCCTCGCTTTCTGTGATCGTCCCATCTCCAAGATTCCAGCGGTGAAATTTGACGCGTTCAATGGCTGGCAATTCCAACTGATCGATCTTGTCAAAAGCTTTTTTTCGTAAATCTTGCAGCCAGCTTGGCTCAGCATGCAGTTCCGAAAAGAGGGTAATATTTTCAATACTCATTTTTTTCTCCTAATAAAGATACTATCTGTTTGATTTTATGACAACATTAGATCACTTGTCATCAGGTTATAGTTCTTCTTTATAGTCGTAACCGAGTTCTTCTGCGAGTTGGGCATAGCCTTCACGTTCCAAGCGTGCAGCCAATTCTGGCCCACCTGAAAGCACGACACGGCCTTCCATCATCACATGAACGACGTCAGGAGTAATATAGTTCAACAAACGTTGGTAGTGGGTGATGATCATCGCTCCAAAACCTTCACCTCGCATTGCATTAACCCCTTTAGATACGACCTTAAGAGCATCGATATCCAAACCAGAGTCAATTTCGTCCAACAGGGCAAATGTTGGTTCCAACATCAACAATTGAAGGATTTCATTGCGTTTTTTCTCACCACCAGAGAATCCTTCGTTCAAATAGCGTTCTGCCATTTCTTCTTTCATGTTGAGCAATTCCATCTTTTCATCCAATTTTTTGATGAAATCACGAATAGAGATCTTCTCGTCCTCTTCTTTACCAGCATTCATGGCTGCACGTAAAAATTCTGCATTGGTAATCCCTGGGATTTCTGAAGGGTATTGCATGGCAAGGAACAAGCCCATCCGTGCACGTTCGTCTACTTCCAATTCCAAGATGTTGACACCATCAAAGAGAATCTCCCCTTTGGTTACTTCATAATTTGGGTTTCCCATAATGGCAGCTGACAGAGTAGATTTCCCTGTTCCGTTTGGTCCCATGATGGCTGCTATCTCACCAGTTTTTAGGGTCAGGTTTACACCTTTTAAAATTTCTTTGCCTTCAATTTCAACGTGAAGGTCTTTAATTTCTAATGTCGACATTGCATTCCCTTTCTTTTTACTTTGAAGTCTAGAAGGTTCTCAAAGCATCGATTCCTTCATCACAAAGTATTTTTTTACCTTTCAAGTATATCAAAAAAAAGCCTAAATGGCTTTTCTTTTGATTAGAACTATTCTTATTTAGTTTTTTCTTTTCGTTTTTGACGAACTTCCTCCCGATAGGAAGAATTCCCTATATAGCGCAGAACATTTAACAAAGGACTATGATGTGGCCCCAGAATCCCAATCAATTCTGCTAACAACTCTACTCCAAACAAGAGCCCGATCACAAGTAGGACGCCCCCAATGCGACTCGAGATGTTGAGCAAGAGAGAAATCAAGGAGAAGATCATCGAAATTCCATAGATCACCAATACAGTTCCCCGATGTGTCAAGCCCAGAGAAAGAAGTCGGTGGTGCAAGTGATTGCGATCCGGTTTATAAAATTTTTGACCAGACAGGGTCCGACGGATAATGGCTAAAAAGGTATCTGTAATCGGTACTCCGAGGATAATCATTGGGGTGACTACCGCAACAGCTGTCGCATTTTTCAAACCTTGCAAGGACAAGACAGAAATCATGAATCCGATAAACAAGGCACCGGTGTCTCCTAGATAGAGAATGGCTGGATGGTAGTTAAAGGGAAAGAAACCAGCGATGGACGCAACCAAGACAAAGATCGTCATGGTCAGAAAGAGATTGGGTACTGGAAGAAAGAAATAGGACACAATCCCCATTGTCACTAGGGAAATAATAGAGACCCCACTCACCAATCCATCTAATCCATCAATCAGATTGACCGCATTGGTAATGGCAACAATCCAAATCACTGTCAAAAGATACGATAGCCATGGTTCAAAATGAAGTAAGGGCCCACCGAATGGAATCTTAAAATCATTCAGACGAAAATCTGTCAAAAACCAGACCAGACTCGCTGCCAGCAGGATGCCGATCATCTTTTTCTTGGCAGACAATTCTTTTACATCATCGATCAAGCCTGTGAGAGCGATAATCCATCCTGCGCCCACGACCGGCAAGGTATAAGATAGGTAATTTTTGATTGGTGCGGTAGTGGATGTCAGCATAGGAATAAACACAAGAGTCGCAATTGAAAAAGCAATCACGATAGACAGTCCACCCGCGCTTGGCATGGGCTTGGTATTGATCCGACGCGCATTCGGATAATCTACGGCATCAATCTTAAAGGAGAACAAGCGAACCAAGGGCGTCAATACCAAAGCAATCATAAAAGTTCCAATCAGCACCAGAACAAATTGCAAGGAAAAGGACATCATAAGCTAGCAACTTTCTTCAAATTCTCAATCGCACCAGACACCATTAATAAATGACCATGTTCCTGCAGAACGGCCCGTGTCACTTCTGAATCATCCGCATACTCCCGAATGATGGCAAGTAACCAGGTTGGATATTGATTTGGTTGATCCTCTGTATCGATCAAGACAGTTAAATAATAATCGGATCCCATTTTGTATAATTCAGAGGTATCCACTGGAAAGCTGACCGTTTTTGAAAAGGCAACTGCTTGCTGGATATTTGAAAAACGCAAAATGTAATAAATATACTGACTTACTGGTGCTTCAGATGTAGGATCTTGTTCTTGATTGTCCCGTAACTCTTCTTGTTCCAAATGGTGAATAGCTTCTGCATCCCCTTTTGTCTTATCAGAGATCGTTTTTTCCAAGGTTTTGATAAATTCATCTGGCGTCATGCGCGACAATTCTTCCATATCAGGAAGATCTGACAAATCCTCAAAATCCAATTGTTGATCAATTTTTGATTTGGTAACAAAAACATCCAATTTATCTGGTTTTGGTGTCACGCGAAAACTCAGCATCCCGCTATCCAGGAAGCTTTCTGGCATTTCGAGTTCATCCAAAATGGCATAGAAAAATTCTTCTGTTTTTTCTTGCGGGACAAGGAAATCAGCAATTTCCATCCCACGTTCTTCTAAGTCTTCTAGTTGGATCGTGATCTTAATAGTTGAATCACTAATTTGCTTCATCTTCATAGCATAACCTCATACTTCTAGTCTTACTATTATACTAAAAAATTGGATAGAATTCAAAAAAAGGATGCATAGAAAAGAGGTCGGGACAAAAGTCTCCAACCTCGAAAAATAATTTGATCAAGTTCAACCGTTCTCTTAGAAAATAACACGGAAGAGTCCATACAATAGCAAGATGGAACCAAGAACAATCCGGTATTTCCCAAAGACGGTGAAATCATGATTTTTCACATAATCTGTCAAGAAGCGGATAGCGTACATGCTGACCACAAAGGCCACTCCCATCGCTACCAGTAGAATAAAGAGTTGCCCCAGTGCTAGTGAATGTCCGCCAAGAGCGAATTTTCCAACCTTTAAGAGGCTAGCGCCAAACATGGCTGGGATCCCTAAATAAAAGGTAAATTCTGTCACCACTGGACGACTAACACCATTGATCAAGCCGCCTACAATCGTAGCACCTGAACGGCTTGTTCCTGGAAATAGCGATAAAACTTGGAAGAGTCCGATATAAAGAGCTGTTCGATAAGGTAGCTTATGCAATTCCGTTACTGCTGGCTCAACTTGTTCCCGTCTTTCTAGATAGATAAAGGCAATCCCGTAGGTGATCAACATAATCGCAACGGAAATCGAATTGTGAAAATGCGCCTCAAACCAATCATCTAATTTAAAAACAAAGACAAGCGGGAGCGTTGCAACCGCAACTTTTGCCCATAATTGCCAGGTCCGCCGTACTTCGATTGGAGATTTACCAGGTTTGAAGGGATACAATTTATCGAAATAAATCACCACAACCGCTAGGATCGCACCCAATTGGATCACGACATTGAACATCTCCATAAAGGCTGGATCTTGATTTTTAAACTGCACAAAATCCTGTAACAGAATCAAGTGACCTGTACTTGAGATCGGCAACCATTCTGTAATCCCCTCGACAATCCCAAAAAGAACCGCCTTGATTAATTCGATCAGAAACATCTTTTTCTCCTAAACTTACATTTGCTCTATTATATCATAAATCTATGGACTGGACCAGGCCTTCTAAACTAGAAGGGAAAGAGCGACCAAGACCATTCTTAGTGCTACTTAGAAGGCACCAAAGCCTCCTCCGCCTCCTCCGCCAGAGAAACCTCCTCCACTACCAGAGGAAACTGTGAAATGACTAGCCGTCGATGCTGTCGATCCATAAGTAGACATGGCATGACTTGAGTGGGTCACATCATGATAGAACGGAGTATAAACGAAGGCGTTTAAGGCTTGATTTTCTAAATGAATATTCCGAAGCTTCATGACCTTTGTGACCTGATCAGCTACACCATACAAGGCCGCATAGACCAATAAGCGATTCCATAGGACCAGAGACTGCAACTCTGCATCATTGAGGTGGGCAATCTCTTTCAACATCCGACCAAAACTATCCCAGTAATAGCGTTGCTCAGCACCCGCAAGATTGACAACTCCATCTCGTAGGCAGGCTTTAAAGACACCATTGAAGCGCACTGGCATAAACCAAAGTATGAGGATCCCTATCAAACAAGGAACAGAGAACCACCCCATCCCAAAGATAGCAAAGATTTCTGCTCCAAGAGCGATAAACCAAGCAGCCCAACCAAAGAAGAGACTTCGTCTAGCTTGCGCTTCTTCTTTTGCTTCTAAAGGGCGATAGTAGCTTGGCAAATGGAGATCTTCCACCTTGCGATGAACATCTCGGGCCACTTGGTTGACAGCCGTATCAAAGCGGCCCTGAGCCCAACTTCCTAGTGAACGAATGGCATCTTGATCTGCTTTTTTGGCATGTTTGTATACATCATCACTAAATTTATAATTCTCAAAGAGACGGTTAACAGGACAGGAAACTTGATCCCCAAAAGCCATATTCATAAAGGAGCGTTCAAAATCATCCACATGTCCATGAGACTTTCTCGTCAAAACGACTTCATTTCCTTGTTGCTCGTAGACAATCACTCCACGGTCCATCAGATCCAGCAAAGTAGCTTGAAGCATTTTTTCAAATGTAAACACCGGCGGAGTCGCCTTCTCTTTATTAGTCGGGGAGGCCTCGTCTAATTCAGCTGAATAAACAACCGAGCTCATGACAAGAGGTGCAATATCCTGTGGAATTTCATAAAGACGAGTATCGGTCGGATAGGTCACACCAGGCCAAATCATTTTTTTGAACCGATTGCGACCCAAGAGAGAAAGAAGCCAGAGTGCAATAATGAAGGCTGGCAAGATCCAGTTCCAAAACATGCGTGTCCAGTATTTTTCCTGTTCAATTTTAGCTTGGTTCTTGTGAAATTCATCCAATTTGGTCAATCCTGTATTTCGACCAGAATCATACAAAGTAGTTAGGTCTGACTTCAACCAGTAACCATACAACTCCACAGCTTTTCCTTTGCCTAGGTTATAGAAAGTGGCAGAATAGATTCCATCTTCTTTCTTTACAGTCACATCCGGTCCCATAAAGGCTGTATGGATATACAGTTCCGATTGGGCATTGGCTGGTGCAAACTTAGGAATGACACGAAATTGAACTTCGTCCACCTTCTGATCGCCATCCGTAATTGGTTTCCAGTTCAACTGCAAGATATCCTTGTGTGAATAAAGAAGATTTTTTAATTTCCATGTGACTTTAATTTTGACTGTATCTGTCGCTACACCACTGTTATAAATTTTCACTCGGTAGCCATCACCTAGATTCGTAATCTCGGGTTCTCTTTGAAGATCACGACCTTCCACCTCAACCTTTGGCGGTATCTCAATTGCAAAACCTTGTGGCATGTTGCCCGCAGTTCCTAGGCTAACATACTGCCCTCTATAAGAATCTTTGAAATAATAAACCAGTTCTTCCTCATAGGTGGCGTCGTCCCAGGTGTCCAAGGTCAAGGTTCCACCATAGTAAAGTACATCATAAGATGGACTAGATGCATGGACATTCTGACTGACAAAAAGGCAGGCCAGAAAGGCGAAAAAAACATACAAATACTTTTTCATTTGATCACGCTCCTTTGTATTATTATAGCATTTTTTAAATAAAAAGAGGACCATGTTTGAAATGCAGCCTATTTTACTGTACAATAGGAGAAGTTATAATAAGGAAGAGGAGAAAAAATGAAAAAAACATTATTCGCGCTCTTAACGGGGCTTTTCATTTGCCTGGGGATCACACAGGTTGCTCATGCAGATGACTATTTACGAATCGGAATGGAAGCGGCCTACGCTCCTTTCAACTGGACTCAAAAAGATGATTCAAATGGGGCTGTTAAGATTGATGGTACGAATCAATATGCCAATGGATATGATGTTCAAATCGCCAAAAAGGTAGCAGAGAAACTTGGAAAAAAACCACTAATTGTCAAAACATCTTGGAATGGACTAATCCCAGCTTTATCATCTGGAAAAATTGACATGATCATTGCAGGGATGAGTCCTACCGCAGAACGAAAAAAAGAAATAGCTTTCTCTAACAGCTACTATACCAGTGAGCCAGTTATGCTCGTTCGCAAAGATGGAAAATATGCAAATGCTACTACCTTAGATGACTTTAAAGATGCAAAGGTCACCTCTCAACAAGGTGTCTACCTATATAATCTTATTTCACAACTAAAAGGTTCTAAAAAAGTAACTGCTATGGGCGACTTTGCCCAAATGCGCCAAGCTTTAGAATCTGGTGTCATCGATGCCTATGTTTCAGAACGTCCCGAAGCATTGACAGCTGAATCTGCCAATTCAAATTTTAAAATGATTCAATTCAAAAATGGTTTTAAAGTTGGCGAAGAAGATGCCGCGATCGCTATCGGTATGAAAAAAGGTGATAGCCGGATTGACAAAGTCAATGCTGCTTTAGCAAACATTTCCACTAAAGAACAGGTCAAACTAATGGACGACATGGTGACAAAACAACCTGTTTCAACAGATACTACTGAGAGTAAAGAATCGTTCTTTGACCAAGTTGTAAACATCTTAAAAGAAAGTAGTCCACAGTTCTTACGTGGAACCGGAATGACCCTCTTGATTTCTATGACTGGGACAGTTGCCGGTTTGATTATTGGGTTATTGATTGGAGTTTACCGGACAGCTCCAAAAGCAAAAAATAAAGTCCTTGCTGGATTCCAAACTGCCTTTGGTTGGTTCTTGAACGTCTATATTGAAATCTTCCGTGGGACACCTATGATTGTACAATCTATGGTTATTTACTACGGAACAGCTCAAGCCTTTGGGATTTCAATCGACCGGACTCTCGCTGCCATCGTCATCGTATCTATCAACACAGGTGCCTACATGAGTGAAATTGTTCGTGGTGGGATCTACGCTGTGGATAAGGGGCAATTTGAAGCAGCTACGGCACTGGGAATGACCCATGGACAAACCATGCGCAAGGTTGTACTTCCACAAGTTATTCGCAATATCTTGCCAGCAACGGGGAATGAATTCGTCATTAACATTAAAGACACCTCTGTCTTGAACGTTATTTCTGTAGTTGAACTTTACTTCACAGGAAATACGGTTGCAACACAGAACTTCAAATACTTCCCAACCTTTACGATCATCGCTGTGATTTACTTCGTTCTCACCTTTACTATCACACGAATTCTTCGCTACATCGAACGTCGCTTAGATTCTGATACTTATACTACAGGTGCCAATCAAATGCAAGTCAGTGAGGTGAAATAATGGCAGAAAAAATTCTTGAAATCCAACATTTAAAAAAATCTTACGGTCAAAATGAAGTCTTGAAAGATATTTCGCTCACCGTTGAAAAAGGAGAGGTGATTTCCATCATCGGGAGCTCTGGTAGCGGAAAATCAACCTTCCTTCGCTCCATCAATCTTCTAGAGACTCCCACAGCTGGAGAGATTCTCTATCGTGGGCAAAATGTTCTTGATCCTGAGTATGATCTTACCCACTACCGCGAGAAATTAGGAATGGTTTTCCAAAGCTTTAATCTCTTCGAAAATTTAAACGTCTTGGAAAATACGATCGTTGCACAAACAACCGTCCTCAAGCGCGATCGTGAGACTGCAGAGAAAGTTGCCAAAGAAAACCTTGAAAAAGTCGGTATGGGATCTCAATATTGGGCTGCCCGTCCGAAACAACTTTCAGGTGGTCAAAAGCAACGGGTCGCTATCGCACGCGCCCTCTCAATGGATCCTGATGCCATTCTCTTCGATGAACCAACTTCTGCCCTAGACCCAGAAATGGTTGGGGAAGTCTTGAAAATCATGCAGGACCTGGCAAAAGAAGGACTCACCATGATTGTCGTAACCCACGAAATGGAATTTGCCCGCGATGTCTCTAGCCGGGTCATCTTCATGGACAAGGGTGTCATCGCTGAGCAAGGAGATCCAAAAGAAATCTTTAGCAATCCAAAAGAAGAACGGACCAAGGAATTCCTTCAACGCTTCTTACATTAATCTCTTGAAACAGTTTGCTTACCAGTATGGAAGCAAGCTGTTTTTTGTATCGCTTCTGCTTTTGAGGCATCGAAAAAAACCAGAGAGCAAACTCTCTGGTTTTCAATTGGAACAACAAATTAATCTTCGAATTTTTGATGATTTTTGTCATAAAAATCAATCAATCCAAGTGCAGTTTCAAACGAGATGTTCTTTACTTTTGCACGTCCTTGAGCCAAGGCAATGATAGACATTTCACGGGCATTTGTTTCTTTGCTGATACGATACCCTGTAATTTTCTTATCACGTACCCATCCAACAACTGATTCTACTTTCTCAAAGTTCGATTTAGCCATGATCTTTCTCCTATATTATTATTTCCAATACTAATATAAATTTTTTTGCACATTTTGTCAACTAAAATCGCTGAAAATACGAACCTTTTTTAAAAAATGATAAAAAGTTTACTTTGCTTTCAGGGCTGATAATATTTGTGTACGAATGTTTTCAACGCCATCAGGGTTTGCCGGTAGGAAAATCGTATTATTCCCTTCTTTATCTGCAAAATTATTTAGGGTATCTAAGTACTGGTTGGTTAAGAGAATAGACATGATTTGTTCTTCGGTCAAGTCTACATTCGCACCTTTTAACTCTTTAATAGAGTCTGCCAATCCATCGACAATGGCCTTCCGTTGCTCGGCAATACCAACCCCGTGCAAACGGTCTTTTTCCGCCTCTGCTTCGGCAGCAGTAACGATCTTGATTTTGTCTGCTTCTGCCAATTCCTGAGCTGCCACGCGTTTTCTTTGCGCCGCATTGATCTCGTTCATGGATTGTTTCACTTCGGCATCTGGCTCAACTTTGGTGATCAAGGTTTTAACAATAATATATCCATAAGTTGACATTTCTTCTGCTACTTGTTTTTGAACTTCAAGGGCGATTTCATCTTTTTTCTCAAATAATTCATCCAAGGTCAACTTAGGCACAGAAGAACGAAGAGCATCTTCAATGTATGATTTAATCTGTGATTCTGGACGCATGAGTTTGTAGTAGGCATCCTTTACGTTGCTTTCGTTCACTCGGTATTGCGTTGCCACATTCATGGTAACGAACACGTTATCCTGAGTTTTTGTTTCAACCACGATCTCACTCTGCAAGACGCGCAATTGAACACGTGCTGCAATTTTATCGATGCCAAAAGGCGCTCTCATATGAATACCACTGTCGCTAATTTTTTGATAACGTCCGAATCGCTCGATGATGGCAACTGATTGTTGCTTGACCACATATAGTGAGCTGATCACAATGACTCCTGCAACTAGGAGCAAGAATAAAACAAAGATAATAAATCCAGGCATAAAAAGTTCCTCCTTTTAATTTACGCATATCATATCACAAGTCTTCATAAAAAAGCAATATATTCCATAAAAATATATTGCTTAAATAGTCGATTATTTCTGCATGATACTCAGACCAGCATATTATAGAGAGTTTCATTGCCGTTCAAGTTAATGAAAGACGGATCAAAACGCTCGATACGGTTAACCAAGCCTGCATAGTCATGTTTATTGGCCAAAGTAACCCCAATCAAGACAGGGCCTGTTCCCTTACTAGCACGCTTGATGTATTCAAAACGCGTGATATCATCATTTGGTCCTAGGATATCATTTACAAATTCGCGAAGAGCTCCCGGACGTTGTGGGAAGTTGACGATAAAGTAGTGTTTTACTCCATCGTAAATCAAAGCCCGTTCTTCCATCTCAGGCATACGGTTGATATCATTATTCCCACCTGAGATAATACAACAAATAGTTTTCCCCTTGATGTATTCGCGCAAGATTTCAAGGGAGGCCACACTTGCAGCTCCCGCTGGTTCAGCTACGATCCCTTGTTTAGAATAAAGATCAATCAAGGTCTCTGAAATCAAGCCTTCATCGACTCCAACAAGAGTTTCCACATGCTGGCGGGTTACTTCATAAGTCAATTGGCCCACCTTTTGCACGGCAATCCCATCTGCAAACTTATCGATTTCTGGTAATTTGACGGGACCACCTGCTTCAAAAGCAGCCTTCATGGAGCGTGCTCCTTCGGCCTCTACCCCAATAACCTCAATCCGAGGCTCCGTTTCTTTGATATAGGTAGAAACACCTGAAATGAGGCCTCCTCCACCAACAGGAACGAGGACAGCATCAAAGGCAATCGATTCTTTTCGAGCTTCCTCAAGAATTTCATAGGCTACTGTTCCTTGGCCAGCCTGTACGTGTGGATCATCAAAAGGGTCAATAAAGGTCCGTTTTTCTGCAAGAGTAAATTCTTGGGCCGCCTTCGCTGATGCATCAAAGGTATCCCCGACCAACTTAATCGTTACATAGTCCCCACCAAAGAATCGGACTTGGCCGATCTTTTGTTGCGGTGTTGTAATCGGCATGAAGATGGTCGCTGGAATCTTCATTTCATTACAAGTATAAGCAACTCCTTGCGCGTGGTTTCCCGCAGATGCACACACTACCCCACGCTCACGCTCTTCTTTTGAGAGTTGAGAAATTGCAAAATACGCTCCACGAATCTTGAACGAACGAACACGTTGGGCGTTTTCTTTTTTCAAATAAATCTTTGCCCCATATTTTTCAGATAAATAGTGGTCGTATTCAAGGGGCGTATTGACAACGACTCCACTTAATATTTTATGGGCCTTGGCCACATCTTTTGCTGTTATCATTTCATACCTCTGTTGCTGTGTATTGATCAAAAAAGCAAGCCAGGGTGTCCCAACTTGCTTAGTCTTCTACAGACAATTAGTTGTAGATTTTGAAGGCGTCATCGTCGTTTTGACCAACGAACGGCATCGCTTTACGCAATTCAGCACCAACTTTTTCAATTTCAAGGTTAGCAGCTTGTTCACGGTAAGCAGTTAATTTTGGACGTCCAGCTTTGTAGTCGTTAACAAAGTCGTTAGCGAAGTTACCATTTTGAATATCAGCAAGAACAGCTTTCATATTTTCTTTCACTTGTTCAGTGATTACACGTGGGCCTGATACATAGTCACCGTATTCAGCAGTGTTAGAGATTGATTGACGCATTTTCTTGAAGCCACCTTCGTAGATCAAGTCCACAATCAATTTCATTTCGTGAAGAACTTCAAAGTATGCCAATTCTGGAGCATAACCGGCTTCAGTCAATACTTCAAAACCAGCTTCGATAAGGGCAGTCAAACCACCACAAAGTACAGCTTGTTCTCCGAACAAATCTTCTTCCGTTTCTTCTTTGTAGGTTGTTTCAAGAAGACCAACGCGTGCCGCACCAACACCTTTACACCAGTCCATAGCGATATCTTTCGCATTACCTGTAGCATCTTGATAGACTGCGTAAAGTGCTGGTACACCAAATCCTTCAGTATAAGTACGACGAACCAAGTGACCTGGTCCTTTCGGTGCACACATAAAGACATCGACATCCGCTGGAACTTTGATGAATTCAAAGTGGATATTGAATCCGTGTGCAAAACCAACAGCATTACCCGCTTCAAGATTTGGCGCAATTTCTGTTTCGTACAATTCTTGTTGGATTTCATCCGGAGCCAAAATCATGATCACGTCTGCCAATTTAGTCGCTTCTGCTACTGTATAGGTATCAAAACCATCTTCTTTTGCTTTATCGAATGATTTACCTGGACGTACACCGATGATGACATCATGACCTGAGTCACGCAAGTTTTGTGCATGCGCATGTCCTTGTGAACCATAACCGATCACAGCAATTTTCTTACCGTTTAATGCTGCAACTTTAACGTCTTTTTCGTATTCCATTTGAACTGCCATAAGTAAAATCTCTTTTCTATTTTATTATTTGCCTTTTTAAGGCGGAGTTGACAATGTTAAGGTGAGATTTAATCTCGAGTAAATCCGGTTGCACCGGTGCGGGCAATGTTTTTAATCCCATAAGGTCGAATAACACGAATGAGGGCTTCGCTCTTTTCTGCATTTCCCGTCATTTGAACGGTGATAGAGCTTGGAGCTACATCGACCACGGTCGCACGGAAAGGTTGGATAATGGCCAATATTTCTGCCCGCTTCTCAGCTGGTGCAGAAACTTTCACCAGGATCACTTCGCGCTCCATGTGTGGTTTGTCAGTGATATCACGAATGCGAATCACATCAATCTGGCGGTTGAGCTGTTTGATGATTTGCTCTACTTCATCATGCGAAGCAACATCAATGATAATGGTAATCCGCGATACATTAGGGTTTTCTGTTGCGCCGACAGAGATACTTTCGATATTGACTTGACGTCTCGACAAGACTCCAGTAAAGCGGTTCAGAACACCTGAGCGGTTTTGAAGTTTGGCTGTTAACATTCTACGCATTAAACTTCACCCCCAACATCTCATGATTACTCTTACCAGCTGGTACCATCGGCAAGACATGCTCTTTCCGAGAAATGTCTACTTCGATGAACATTGGTACATCTTCTGTGATGACTTCCAAATCCTTCTCCAGAGTTTCAGGATTATCAAATTTATAATTCTTGATCCCGTAAGCTTGCGCCATCAATTGGAAATCCGGAAGGCTATCAAAGACTGACTCTGACGTCCGACCATCATAGAAGGCTTCTTGCCATTGACGGACCATCCCAAGCGAGTGGTTGTTGAGCATAACGACCTTGATCGGAACCTTATAAATATTTAAGATCGCCAATTCTTGGTTGGTCATTTGGAAACCACCATCTCCGACAAAGAGAACAACTTCTTTATCTGGATTGGCAATTTTCGCTCCGATAGCTGCAGGAACACCGAATCCCATCGTTCCTAGACCACCAGATGTTACCAATTGGCGCTCATTTTGGTAAGGATAGTATTGAGCCGCCCACATTTGGTGTTGTCCAACGTCTGTGACGACAATAGCGTCCCCCTTGGTCAACTCTCCGATGCGTTCGATCACAGCTTGTGGTTGCACAACCCGTTCTTTCTTGTCGTATGAACGAACCCGGTTCTTATCTTGGGTCACCTTTTCAATCCATTTTTCTGTGTTGTTATGAACCGTTGGCTCTGCTAGCAACTGTTGCAAGGCTTTCTTTGCATCGCCAACAACAGGAATGTCGACAGCAATGATCTTCCCAATCTCTGCAGGATCAATGTCAATATGGGCAACCTTAGCATTTTTAGCGAAAGTCTTTGGATTCCCTGTCAAACGGTCATCAAATCGACAACCAACACTGATCATGAAATCTGTCTCTGTCATAGCGATATTGGCCGCGAAGGATCCATGCATGCCTCCCATCCCTAGGAAAAGAGGATGACTGGTCGCAATCGTTCCTTGACCTAACAGACTGGTCACTACTGGAATCTGATAGCGCTCTGCTAGAGCAATCAACTCTTTTGCAGCTCCAGCGTAACTCACCCCACCACCAGCAAGAAGAACTGGTTTTTTAGCCTTACTCAATTGCTTCAAAATCTTTTTGATCTGCAATTCATTGGGTTCAATGGTAGGCTGGTAGCTTGGAAGCTTCACACTTGGTTCATAGATAAAATCTGTCTCTAAAGCAGACACATCCTTTGGAAGGTCAATTACCACAGGGCCAGGACGGCCGGTCGTCGCAATATGGACAGCTTCTGTGATAATTCGTGGAATATCTGCCGTCTCACGTACTTGATAATTGTACTTGGTGATGGGCATGGTAATTCCCACGATATCCGCTTCTTGAAAGGCGTCTTTCCCGATCCCAGCACGATTGACTTGACCAGTGAAGACTAATAAGGGAACGCTATCGCTCATGGCATCTGCAATCCCTGTAATGGCATTTGTAGCCCCCGGTCCACTAGTGACGACTGCGACACCCAGCTTTCCAGTTGATTTGGCGTAGCCTTCAGCCTCATGCAAGCATCCTTGTTCATGACGACCCAAGATATGCTGGATACCCTCAAAGCTATAGATGGCATCGTATAAAGGCAAAACCGCTCCACCAGGATAACCAAAAATCGTGTCAATGCCCAAATCACGCAGGGTTTCAAGAACGAGCTCTGAACCGGTTTTTGCAGTTTCTAAGGTAATTTTCTCCATGTCTCTCCTTTCCAGTACTTTGTATATCAAATTAGCATGCTACTATCATACCATTTTTAGAAAATATTTCAAGGAAAAATAGTAAATTTTCTGAATTTTCTATCCAAATCCGAAGAATGAGAGTTTTTCTAAAAATGCTACGTCTATCACAAAAAAAGTCTCTAGGAAACCCTAGAAACTTTTCTTCCTTATAACCAACCCTTTTCTTGGGCAATTTTTGCCGCCTCAGTCCGGTTTTCCGCATCCAACTTGGTCAGAATGGCTGACATATAATTGCGGATGGTCCCGTTTGAGAGGAATAAGCGATCAGCAATTTCTTGGTTAGAAGCCCCTTTTGCGACTTCTTTTAAAACTGCCTTTTCTTGAGTGCTTAGAGGATTGGGATGGGTCAAGATCCCTTCCATTAATTCAGGCGAATATTCTTTTTGCCCTGCTAAAACTGCATGAAGAGTCGCCATCAAATCCGTAATGCGGCGTTCTTTTAAGACATAGGCATCGACTCCAGCCTTGAGTGCCCGCTCGAAATAGCCCGGCCGCTTAAAAGTGGTAACGATGACGACCTTGAGCTGGGGTTGTTGACTTTTAGCCCATTCCAACACTTCTAACCCGGTTTTGATGGGCATTTCGATATCTAAAATCGCAATATCGACTGGATGTGTTTCGAGTAAACGAATAGCCTCTTGCCCATCGCCAGCCTGCAAGACATCTTCCACATCCTCTTGCAGGAGCAAGAGCTGGCAGAGCGCATCGCGCAACATACTTTGGTCTTCAGCAACTAATAAGCGCATCTTATTTCCTTTCTTGATAGGGGATCCGTATTTCTATCCGGGTCGGATTGTGTTGATGACTGATCTCCAGCTCTCCTCCCAACAAGGCAATCCGTTCGCGAATCGAGTGCAGGTCTTCGTCAGAGACTTTGTCAAAGCCGATGCCATTATCTTCTGCGACCATTTCCACACCTGTCTCGGTGGAGCGATAAGAGAGAAGGGCCTGCGTCGCTTTAGCGTGTTTGATCATATTGGTAGCTAATTCCAGAGATACCATGGCCAGAGCAGATTCTAGAATCGGCGAGATGCTGGCTGTATCAAGCTCATTTTGAATCTCAACTTTGATTTGCGCCACTTCGAGCATTTGCTTGACGGTTTCTAGCTCTCTTGCCAGGGTTCGCTGCTTCAAGTTCTCGACAATCTCTCGGACTTGGTGCATGGACTCTTGACTGATGGCTTGAATCTCTTGCACCTGCTCCTGCGCCTTCTCAACCTGACCCAATGCTAAGAATTGATCAGCTAGGTCCGCCTTGACACTGAGCATGGCAAAGGTGTGTCCCAGACTGTCATGCAGATCGCGGCCAATCCGATGGCGCTCGTTTTCTGCCAACAAGAGATTGATCTGGGCATTTTGCTTGGCATGGTCAGCTTTCAACTCTTCCACCATCCGAATCCGAATCATGCCGTAGGTCATGGCATGGGTAAAAAAGAAAATAATGATTAAAAATACCCATTCATACTCCATCGCACTCTGTTTGAAAAAGATGGCCCCAAAAAGCAGGAATTGCGATAGAAAAACTGTCCAAAGATAGGGAGAGCGAAAATTGCGAATCTCAAAGTGATAGACCAATAGGTTGCTGATGAAGAAATAAAACCAAAAATAGTTGGCGTTAATAAAAAGAGTATTTCCTGCTACATAGGCTAGGAGGTATAGCCAACAAATCCAGGTCAGCTTTTTGTTTTCAGTAATCAAGACTCCTAGATAGGAAGCAATAAACAAGAGGGCTAAAAAGAAGTGCCAGTAGGGGACCTCCCCTAATAAAATAGAGATAAAGGGAAAGCCCATAAAGACTAGGCTAGCGTAAAACATATAATGGATACGCTTGAGTTTTTCAATCATGAACGAACCTCAGAATGACGACGATAAACAATGACAAGGGTAAACAAGACCAGGGTAAACAAGGTTAAATAGACACTAGCGAGAACATTGATCTGCCCCTTGTTTAAAAAGGTCTTGATCAGCTCCATCAATTGATAGGTTGGTAGGCATTTGCCGATGGCTTGCATCCATTCTGGAAAGAGACTAATGGGCATCCAAAGGCCACCCATGACAGCCAGTCCCATGTAAAGGAGATTACCTACAACAGACATCAATTGACTAGAAGGAAGCAGGGTCAAGACCAGACCGAGAGCCACAAAAGCTAGACTTCCTAGGATGAGAATAAAGGCTGCTAAGACCCAATCCTGTAGGGGCATATTCACATGCCGCACCACATGGCCCACGGTAAAGACAACTACAATCGAAAGGAGAAAATCGACAAAGAGACCTACAACCTTTATTAGATAATATTCTACCATAGATACGGGGGTATGGCGCAAGACTTTTTGCCAATTATTGAGTCGATCGGTTTCAAGAACGGTTGGAAAAGAAAAGATAGCCGTAGACATCATAGAAAATGCCGTCATAGAAAGGAGATAATCCCTCATAAAGTGAGCGGGTGCCCCTGGTGTGTCCTGGTACATCCCTGAAAAGAAGAGATAAAAGGCCGTGGGCATCCCAATTGATAACAAGTAATAAATGGCTTGGCGTTTAGTTAAATGCCACTCAACCACGCCAAGAGCTTTCATGCGTTTCATCTTCTCTACCTACTTCCTTTGTATTTTCAAAAATAGAATCCAATAAACTTCTATTGGTCACTTCAATCTCTTGGATTGAACAGCTTTCTTCTTGCAATCGCCTCCACAAACGATTGGCGTCCCGTGTCACAACCTGAAGGGCATCGGGTTTAATGACCACTTGACCAATGTCTTCCATCTCTGCCACTAGAGCTTGGTAGCGCAAAGGCAAGGTAAAATGTTTTTCTACCTCTTCGCTTCTCATAGCGAGAGGTGTCGTATCCCGAAGCAAATGGCCCTGGTGCAAGACCAAAATTCGATCAGCCGTGTGCTCTACTTCCTCGATGTAATGCGAAGAATAGACAATGGTCACACCCTCTTCCTTTAAATGCCCGACAATCTCCCAGAAGCGTTGGCGAGTGGACGTATCCATTCCCGCAGTTGGCTCATCTAAGAAAAGTAAGCTGGGACAACCAATCAAGGTTAGAACAAAGGATAAGAGGCGCTTTTGACCACCAGACAACTTACTAGCCAATTGTTTCTTTTGTTCTGAGCTAAAACGTAATAAATCATCAATTTCTTCCCCTGTTAAGGGTTGGGGATAAATAGAGCGAAAGAAGTTAATCAGTTCCTGCACGGTTAACTTTTGAACGATGGCATTCTCTTGAGGGAGATAGGACACACTAGCCTTTAACTGAGGATGACCAGGTGCCTTCCCCTCTACTTCAATAATCCCAGAAGTCGCCTTCATATCTCCCAGAAGACAGTTCATCAAGGTTGTTTTCCCTGCCCCGTTTGGCCCAATCAAGGCCAGACAGTCCCCTCGTTCCACTGTGAAAGAAAGATCTTCTAGGATCACCTTTCCTTTGATACTTTTGTTCAAGTTCTCTACTCTAATGACACTCATGAGACTCTCCTTTCAACCAGATTTGACCAGCTGGAATGATGACAAAGACGACCAAGGTCACTCCCGTTTTGTTCATTGCTCCATTTCCTTTTTAACCGCCTTGACCATTTTCAAAACTTCTTGGATCGCCCAACTCATGATGCCAAGCCCAGCAAATAATTCCCAAGGAAAATGGTAATAGAGACTATCATCCTTTGAAAAGATCAAATAGACGACCATCCCCACCACTGTTAACGTAAACACTTTATAGAACCATTGTTTCATTTTTCCTTACCTCTTACTTTCTGACTATATTATAGCGAAAGAAAATAACAGCCACTAGATAATTTTGTCACTCGCTCACATGACAAAAGTCACTAAAAAAAGCCAAGTGACTTCACTCGACTTTTTCTATTCTTCTTACTGGCCTTCTTCTTTCATGCCATGCAATTTTAAGGCCTTGACCAAGGCATCTGCCTTCATGTTTTTCAAATCATTGAGACCAGCATCTTTGAAGTAAGAAATTTCTTCTAGAGACTTGGCATCAATTAGGTTGAGGTCAATCACACTGGTTGAGAGCAATTTTTTCTCTGGTGTGACTGTGTATTCCAAACTAAAACCGGGAACGGTTTTTAGCTTCTTATAGTCTTCATTTTGCTCCAGCAAAGCTTGAATGGCTGCTGTGAGTTCTTCAGGCGACTTCTCTGCTGCGATGGTCCCAAGTTGTTGGGGCAGATCGGCCGTCACTTCGATGCGAAGGTTTTCTACCTTATCTCCCTTAGACTTGATGATATCCCGGTGTTTTGTTCCATTGATATCTCCTACTAAGGTTGTGGTTTTTTCTTCATTTTTTACTTCTTTTTTAACAGAGGAACTGCTAGATGAGCTAGCGGTTGTAGTTTTCTTTGTTTGGGATTGCGAACAACCAGTCAATACCAAAATGGCTAGCCCAAGGGTTACAAAAAATTTCTTCATTTTTATAACTCTCCTTTCACATACTGATACCAGTATAACATATCGCGTCTTTCTTGTCTAAAAACTCCACTGCTCAAACCATTTCCCCCTCATTTCAAGCTCTTCAATTTGAATAAAAAACTGATGAATGTGAGACTTTTTGCAGAAACTCCTTTTTCTCACGAATAAAGCCTCCGTGGAGGGTTCACTTCAGTCTCAATCCCTCTGAATCACGCTGCTTTAATAGGAATCTCCTCGTTTTTCTATATACAAAAAAGGTTCCGAAAGGAACCTTCTGTTCAATTATTCTACACTAAACAAGTATGGGTAGACAGGTTGGCCACCTTGGTGGATTTCTACTTCTACATCTTCGTATTTTTCAGCAAGGGCTTGGGCCAATTCATTTGCCAACTCCTCACTGCCGTCTTCACCAACATAGATGGTCACAATTTCACTGTCTTCATCCAACATATGAGCGAATGTTTCTTCCAAGGTTTCCATCATATCTGGATTTGAAACAACGATTTTGCCATCTACCATTCCAAGATTATCATTTTCATGGATTTCAAGCCCATCAATAGTAGTATCGCGAACCGCTGTCGTCACACTACCAGACACAACATCGCCCAATGAAGCGCTCATGCGTTCGTAGTTTTCTTCGATTGATTTGCTTTCATCAAAAGCAAGAAGACTAGTCAATCCTTGAGGGATGGTCTTGGTCTCAACAACTGCTGCAGGTTGCTCAATCACTTCTGCTGCAGATTGAGCGGCCATCAAGATATTTTTGTTGTTTGGCAAGATAATGATGTTGCGCGCATTCAACTCTTCAACTGCTTTGACAAAGTCTTCTGTCGATGGGTTCATGGTTTGACCACCAGAGATGATGTAATCAACCCCTTGCGCTTTAAAGATATCAGCCAATCCCTCACCAGCAACTACTGCGATGATGGCATATTCTTTTTCTTCAACTGGTTTGGCTTGACGTTCTTCTTTTTCAACTTGCGCTTCGTGTTGGTTACGCATGTTGTCGACTTTCACCTTGACCAAGCTTCCGTACTTAAGACCTTCTTGCATGACAAGACCTGGATCTTCTGTATGGACGTGAACTTTGACAATCTCATCGTCATTCACCACCAATAGGGAATCCCCAAGGTTGTTCAAATAGTTACGGAATTCATCATAATCGAAGTCTTTGACATAGGTTGGACCTTGTTTCAAAGCGACCATGATTTCTGTACAGTAACCAAACTTGATGTCTTCAGTAGCCACATGGCCAGCGACTGACTTGTGGTGTTCTGCATTAATCATTTCTGACATGGTTGCAGGTGTTGCTTGGAACTCTTCAGAAGCGATGAATTCACCTGTCAAAACTGATAAGAATCCTTCATAGATGAAGACCAAACCTTGACCACCAGAGTCTACCACGCCAACTTCTTTCAAGACCGGCAACATATCTGGAGTCTTCGCAAGAGCTGTTTTAGCTCCTTCAAGAGCTGCACGCATAACTTCCACTGCATCGTTGGTAGATTCTGCTTTTTTCTTGGCCCCAATGGCTGCCCCACGAGAAACCGTCAAAATGGTTCCTTCAACCGGCTTCATAACGGCTTTATAAGCGACTTCTACCCCAGACTGGAAGGCTGCCGCAAGCGCTGCTCCATCCAATTCTTCTTTGTCTTTGACACTTTGAGAAAATCCACGGAACAATTGAGAAGTGATAACTCCTGAGTTCCCACGCGCGCCCATCAAGAGACCTTTAGCAAAGATCCCTGCTGCTTCTCCAACAGTTGAAGCAGAACGGTCCGATACTTCTTTGGCCCCATTTTCGATGGTCATTCCCATATTGGTTCCTGTGTCCCCGTCTGGTACAGGAAAGACGTTCAAAGAGTTTACATATTCCGCTTGTTTATTTAAGCGCGTAGCCCCCGCTTGAACCATTTCTTGAAATAAACTTGTAGTAATATTAGCCACGATTATTCTCCCACAATCTTGATATTTTGAATATAGACATTCACAGTATCCGTAGTGATTCCAAGTTGATTTTCCAAACTAAATTTCACACGTTCTTGAATATTTTTTGAGACTTCGCTAATTTTTGTTCCATAGCTCAAAACAGTGTAAACATCAACTGCGATAGTTCCTGCTTCCGTTGTTTTGACAACAACACCTTTAGAGAAGTTTTCTTTCCCTAGGAGGGCTTGGAAATTATCTTTGATCGCATTTTTGCTGGCCATTCCAACCACACCGAAGATCTCAGTAGCAGCACCGCCTACAACAGTTGCGATAACCTCATCAGTCAATTCAATTTGACCGTCCTTTGTATTGATTTTTACTGTCATAATTTCTACCTCAAAAGTATTTTATATTCTATTTTACCATAAAAGAGGTCAACTGTAAAAGGGTAGGGACTATTCTTCTCCCGCTGTGACAGCTGTCTCTAGAGAAAAAGAAAAGAACCTCAAGGAGGTTCTTATTTCTTTATTAAACGCGTTCTACTTTACCAGATTTCAATGCACGAGCTGAAGCCCAAACTTTTTTAGGTTTACCATCGATAAGGACAGTTACTTTTTGAAGGTTTGGTTTTACGGCACGTTTTGTTTGGTTCATAGCGTGTGAACGGTTGTTACCTGATACAGTCTTACGACCTGTGAAATAACATACTTTAGCCATTTCTGTGTTTCCTCCTATTAGATCTAATATAACGGATGTGCTAGCACCACATACCGTACTATATTACCAAAAAAAATCTCTCTTGGCAAGCTTTTGGCCAAAGTTTTTCATTTCCGACTTAAGAAAACGAATTCGCTCCGACATAGATAATTTCCAGATTTCCTAAGGAAACATCGCCCGTAATGTAGAAATCCTTGCTTGTCAGAGCACTTGGATTTTCCTGATGTTGGATCGCTGAGAGGGAATTATCCACATTTACATGGACGCGCCAATCGCTTGGTACATAGAGGCTCAGACTCCCAAGGGAAACATCGACAACAAACTGAGCAGATGGACCCTCGATGCGGCAATTGTCAAAATAAACCGATGCTTCTCCCATACTCACATCTGCACTTCCGCGGGTAAAGTGTTGGTCATTGAGATATTTTGTCACTGTTGAAAAAGTGACATCAATATCATTGCCATCCGACTTACTCATGGACCCAGCAGAATAGGAAGCTAGGCGGGCTTTTGTTTTCTTAGAGGGTTTAAACAAAATGTTGAGCCCAATCACAGCGAGAATTGAGGAAAGGATGACAACTGAATTTGAAACTGGGAGGAAATGGTATTGCCCATTGAGACAAAAGAGGGCTAAAAGTCCATAGATGAAGCCCCAACCAAAATGGCGTTTTAAGAAACTAGAGAGGGACAGGACGGCAAGCAAGGTAACCCAAGCTAAGGTCCAGATGCTGATGTCCCATTTTACAAAATAGCCCTGTAAAAGGATTAAGGCTGCTAAAAGGATTAAGAATACTCCGATTAATTTTTTTCTCATGATATTACCTCATTTCATTTAGTCGTTCTTTTAAGAGTTGATAGTAGCGTCTGGATACGTGAACCTGCTTATGGGTCTGATAGAAATTGACCGTGCTGGTTCCTGAAAAAGACTTTTCTAGAGAATAGATCTGCTTGGCGTTGACAATGGTGGATTTGGATATCCGACAAAAGGCGATGGGAAGCAGCTCCTCCAACTCATAGAGCTTCTGCTTAACCTCATAGGCCTCATCCTTGGTGTGCCCAAAAATCTTCTCCCCGTCCGTCTCAAAAAAGAGGATCGATGCCACATCCAGAAAATACTCACTTCGATCCTTGTAGAAGGCCAAAGGAGCGACCTTTTGTTCTAGGATTCTCTCTTGCAGCTGGGTCAATTCCGGGGTCAAGCGCGGAGCTCGAATCAAGATCTCAGGCTCATCCATTGATGGATCCAATTCGATTCTAACTTTCATAAAACTCCTTTCCCAACGTTTTGATAGTACCATTATAACAGCTGTTGAAAACAAAACAAGGGCTTTTCAGTAAGTGGCACGTTTTGCCCATCAAGAGGTAGCTTTTGAGAAGTAAAGAGGCTGGGACAAAAGTCCTAGCCTCTCAATTGTCTTTGGATTGTCGAGCAAGACGCAGTGGTTGAGTGGGCTCTACTACGCTGATTTCATCAGCTTTTATAGCCCTACTCAACTGTGCGGAGGTGGGACGACGAAATCGAATTCTAACGAATGACCGATTTCTGTCCCACTCTCTTTCTTTATTTGTTGCTTTCCTTATCCGGTAAAAGAAAACTAAGACCCACACAAGCAAGGACACCCGCTGTGATCACTAAGCCATTTGAAACCGGCAAGAGATCGTAGATCGCGTTTGCAATCATCAGAGCAATTAAAGCACAGATGACACTTGCCTTGTAGTCCTGTTTCATCAGATTTTCAAGAGTAAAGAAAGCAAATAAGAGAACGGAGAATAAAGGCCAGATATTCACATCAAGCTTTGGAAAGCCAACCATTCCCATTATAACAACCGCAAGAGCTGCCAGAATAAAACCAAGTCCAAGTAATTTTTTCATCATCGTATACCTCTTTTTCATTAATTGGAAGTATTGCTTCCTTTGATGATTCTATGATAGCAGAGAGCCCCTATGGAGACAAGGACTTTTGACTAAGCGGTCAAAAATGGCGCCTATGCGGTCAAAAAAAGAGCGAGACAGAACGAATCGGTTATCACCATCATTCGTCGTCTCGCTCCTTCAAAGCCGTTTCTTCCTATGCCGATTGCAGGGATCGAACCTGTGACCTACGCGTTACGAGTGCGTTGCTCTACCAACTGAGCTAAATCGGCGATTACCTTCTTAGTATAGCACTCTGATAGCGGATGTCAAGCACTTTTAGTTGATCTTTTTAATCAGAATCTGACATGGATTCTGTGGATCCCATAGTTGCGGAAAAATCTCTAATTTTTTAAAACCAAGACTGCGATAAAAGACATTTGTTCGGTCATAATCTTTATTTGAACCTTCTGCGACTGTTTTGACCTGTAGGTAGGCCACTTGTTTGACTGCTTCTCTTTCTATAGTCGTAACTAATTCCCTTCCAATTCCTTGACCTTGGAATGATTTTTTCACGCCTAGACAGTCAATTTCAGCACAATCTTCACTCGAATATGATAAACTTATAAACCCTACTACATCACTTTCTTGATAAGCAGCCCAAACTCGTAAATCCTTAGCTCCTTCAATGTAGGCTTGCGTGCTTTCTGGTATTCCAAACCATTCTGGCAAATCCCTTAAAATCTCAGCGACAACTGCCATTTTTTGATCTTCACCCTTGACTTCTTTAATTACAAACATCATAAGTTCCTTTCTTGATTTTAGTCTTACTTTACCTCTTACGAACCAGCACTTTCGTAGGCATCCAATCCCCTGTCCCAAAGTTTGAGGGAAATAACAAAGAAAACAAGGGAAATCAGAATCAAACCACCAATATTAAAGAGTCCATCCTTGTCCTGCAAGAAATAGCTGGCAGGATAGTAGGCCGTAAAGGCGAAAGGTACAATAAAGCTAATTAACCATCGAAGGAGCGAATTGTAAATAGAAATAGGATACTTGGCAAAATCATTAAACATATAGAAAATGTAAATCATGGCACCTGACTGCTTGGTCCAAAAAGCGATGCTGGCTGTAGCAATTTTCAAGGAAGTATAAATCAAGGTCGCAAAAGGAATACAAACTAGAAAAATCAGGAATTTTGGAAGAGTCCAAGCAATGCTAGTCGCCGTTGTCGCTAGTAAAATTCCACCGACCAAAAGTTCACCTAAGGCATCAATCTGAAAGGTCTCAACGAGGATGTGAAAGAGAGGATTGATAGGACGAGTCAGATACTTGTCAAACTCCCCTTTTCGAACTAGTCGTTGACCTAAAGCCCAGAGATTGTCAAAAAAGAGATGATCTAGTCCCTTTGGAATTAAGGAAAATCCATAGATAAAGGCAATTTCTTGAAAAGTCCAACCTTCTAGGGAGGGAATGTGTTGAAAGATGACATTGAGAAACAAGAGGTTCAGGCCTTGAGTCAGAAAGACTCCCAACACACCAACCACAAAATCTACCTTGTATTCCATGATTTGCTTGATGTACTGTCTGATAAAAATCAGATGCATGCGTTGATATTTTTTCATACTAACCTCCCTGAATGGTGATAAATGACTGGACTCGTTT
This sequence comes from Streptococcus sp. S5, assembly GCF_034134805.1. Taxonomy (NCBI): domain Bacteria; kingdom Bacillati; phylum Bacillota; class Bacilli; order Lactobacillales; family Streptococcaceae; genus Streptococcus; species Streptococcus lingualis. The sequence goes on from NZ_CP139419.1 coordinate 1,833,202, forward strand.
CCAAATCAACTGAGACAAGCCCACCATCACTATAAGCCAGAAAAGCTGAAGCAAAAGTGCTTGAAGAATCTGACTAGCATCGTATTTCCCAACAATAATCATGACCGGAGTGTAAATTAAGGATGAGAAAGGTAAGAAGGACAGAATATCTGAAATGACCTTTGGAAAGAAAGCCAAGGGAATCAAACTCCCAGACATAAAGGCCACTATGGAAGTCTTAAGTAGGTTGGAACCCCAAAGATTTTTAAATACAAAGGCTGAAAATCCAAAGCAGATATTAAAGAAAAAGTTAATCAGATAGGCCAGCGTTAAGCTAAAAAGATAAAGGGTAGTTAGTCCCAACACTTCTACAATTCCTTGCCCAGACAAGATTTTCATCAAAACAATGACACTTAAAAATGGCAGTCCAACAGAGATAAAAATCAACCACCTGGAACCAAGCTCCGTAAAGAGGTAAGAAGCCGCAAAATGCACTGGTCGCAACAAGCGCATGATAATGGAACCATCCTTGACCTCATCACCAATCATAAAGGAAGAATCCGACCTAGTCAGAAGATTAGTCACAAAACTCATGATGATGTAGAGGGTGATATCCGCCATACTGAAGCCCTGAATCAAAGGCTCCTGGGAGGAATCAAAGACAGCCTTCCATAGATAAAAAGCCACAAAAGCACCCATGACATCGCCAATCCGATAAAGAATAAAGTTGACTCGATAGCTAATCAACTCCTGAATCCCTGCATTGATAAAGGGTTTATAACGTCTCCACAATTTGACCATCTTAGAGCTCCTTTCGATAGAAGCGACGGATAATATCTTCAATATCCGTATCTACCATCTTCAAATCACGGACCTCAAAATCAGATAAGGTTTGCTTGATAATATCGGCCGACTGGTAGCGGGAACTATCGAATTCAATATTGAGAGTATTTCCTTGTCTATCAATGGACATATCAGGCAAACCCTCATAATGAGAGACTAGATGATTTTGACCTGGCGTCAGGTCAAAGGAGAGAGTCTTCATCTTTCCAAAGGTCTCCTTGAGCTGGCTAACCGTTCCATCAAAAATCTCTTGCCCCTTATCAATCATAAAAATCCGATCACAGAGTTGCTCAATATCACTCAGGTCGTGAGTGGTCAGGAGAATAGTAGTTTCTTCCTCTTGATTGATCTGGGTAATGGCCCGACGAATGTTATCCTTGACCGACACATCCAAACCAATAGTCGGCTCATCTAAAAAGAGAACTTTGGGATTGTGAAGCAAGGAAGCCGCAATATCCGCCCGCATCCGTTGACCTAGTGAAAGAGTCCGCACAGGATCCTTGATAAATTCCTTCAAATCCAAAACTTCATTCAAAAAGTCCATGCGCTTATGGAAAAGCGAGTCCGGTACATCATAGATCTCTTTCAAAACCGTGTAGGTCTCTTGCAGAGCCAAATCCCACCATAGCTGGGTGCGTTGTCCGAAAACGACTCCAATATCCTTGACATAATCTTGGCGATTGTCCTGTGGAATCTTGCCGTTAATCCGACAAAAGCCAGATGTGGGCTTCAAAATTCCTGTCAGCATTTTGATGGTGGTTGACTTCCCAGCACCATTTGCCCCGATAAATCCTAAAATCTGCCCTTTTGGAACTTCAAAAGTTAAATCCTTGACCGCTTCAAAGGTCTGCTTTTCAGGATGAATAAAGGAGCGTAAGGCTCCCTTTAACCCCGGCTCCTTAACTGTCTTCACAAAATTTTTCCGAAGATGTTGCACTTCTATCATTGCCATATCTATCGCCCTATCGTAAGAAGCAACATTGTATTTTTGACTACAAATATTCTAAATCCTTACTTCCTACACTTTCTCAATATTATTACAGAAGGCTTTATACCAACCTATTATAATCTAATAAATATAGGAATGCAAGCGTTTGCTTATAGATTATGAAATTAGAGATTTCTCTCTTAAAATGAAACTTTTAATCAAAAATTCTGTTAAATAGTTTCCTTAAAACACCAAAAAACCTGCCCTTAGGGGCAGGCCTATTGTTAAGAAAAAGAATTTTTTTAATCGAGAAAATTAACGATTCTACTGTTAATCCTTCAGCATTTAATTATTATCATCAGTCTCAATGGATTTTTAAGCCCTCAATTATTCTCTAAAAATTCTTTAATACGAGAAACAATAGCATCGCTTTGATAATGATAGAGGTCGTGAGGCGCATCTATATAGTCGACTTGAACATTAGACTGGTCGCTTGCAAATCTCTCTGCATAACGTTGCCACTCTGATTGGCTAAAGGTCGTGCCTTCACCGTTAGAAACCAAGAGAAGTACAGGGATTTTGGGATCAATGGTAAATTTACTAACCTTTTGGGCATTTTTCTTTACAGTTCGGGTCTCATTGAGCATAGCCGTCGACAGCAACTGCTTGTAAGCTAAAAATCGGTATTGCTGACGCTCACTTTTAGTCAAGTCAGAATTCTTCAGGTAAACAGACTCTGGGAAATAACGGAGCAGGCCAATCTTACTCGTCCAATAAGCTAAGGTTATGAGAGTTGGGTGTTCTTTTAAATCTTCATAGCTCGCTGGCAAGGCCCAATCCAGGCCAATCAAAGCCTTCACTTCATTCGGATATTTCTCTTGCCAAGCAAGACTCTCTAAACTAGCCATAGAATGCGAAATAATCACATAAGGACCTGAAACATGAGCTTGCGCCAAAGCTTGACGGGTCTCAGAAAGGACCTCCATCACATCTCTTGAACGATCACTATCTTGGCTAAAACCATATCCGGCTCGCTCCACGACAACAACTTTGTATTTTTTGGATAGGGAATCTGATAGATTCTTAAAGTCTAAAATAGGAGAGGCGATACCTGCACCGGAAAGAAAAACGATTGTTTCAGGTCCTTCACCTTTAATGTATACATTCATTTGATGTCCATTGACCGTAACTTGTTTACCAATGGGTGTGAGAAGCTTACTTTCATTTCGTAAACTGAATTGATGAAAAACAAATGTAGCCCCTAAAAAGAGCAGGAGAAAGCCACAAACGATCCAGCTCCACAGTTTGAATTTTTTCATAGCCATATTGTACAAGTTTTAGAGTGTTTTAGCAATACAAATAAGATATTTTTATTGCAATAATAAAAGAGATAAATAATAACCTCCAAGTCTACAAAAAAGGCTTATCCTTACGGATAAACCTCTGGTTAATTTATAATCTATTTATATTCAGTAAAAATTAATCTAGCATTATCACTTGGTAAATCAGGATCAGAGTTATATAAACTAGTTGAAATTATATCTCCGTCTTCTAATTTCACGACAACATCTTGATTACCAGAATTTAGAGTTTGTTCTTTCTTTTTTTTCGTTGAATTATTATAAATATCAATTGACCAACCTAAATTATCAAATTCAGGATCTAGCTTCACATTCGTACTCAGTTTATACGTACCAGCTTTAATATCACGCCCCACTACATACTCTCCAATTCCCGCTTCATTACTCATTTCTACTTTTTCTGGTACTGCATTAAACTTAATCTTGGAAATATTACTAAAATCCAATGTATCACCCTCAAATAAAATAATCCTGATTTTTGAAGGATAATCTGTTGATGTTCCTGGTGCACCTGCTACCCAATTAATAAACAGTGAAAAAGGATCCTTCCTATTTCCAAAAATATTTCCTGATCCTCCTGTTATTTCCAAATCATAAATACCAGGTTTTACATCTCCGTTCTCACCCACAACAACATCTCCGGTGACATAGATTTCTTCTGTTGATTTCGATTGTTTTGCTAACAAATTCATCTCTTCTAAACGCGAGTTCTCTTTAGTAACATCTTTCATTGACGAATTCTTTTCAGACTTAGGTGTCGAATCCGATTTTACCGTTGGATTCTTTTCAGGCAAAGCAGTATCTTTCGATACATTATTAGTATGACAAGCCGTCAGCAACGAGCCAGCTATTAAAACTGTTAACAATAATTTAGTGTTTTTCATATTCACACTACCTCCTATATACCTAAAACTTAATTTCATTTTAGCACAACCTATTACAGAAGTAAATATATTAACATTTTTATATAATCGTGGATTGATTTTAACTTACAATTCTATTCATTCAACATTAATCAGATGAAATGAATATAAAATCAAAAAAGGTTTATCCTTGCGGATAAACCTCTGGTTAATAACATTTCAAAGCTAAATTAAGCTTTGCCTTCTGAACCGAATACGTCGATACGTTCTTCAACAGCTGCAGTAATTGCTTCGAAACCTGGTTTCAAGAATTTACGTGGGTCGAAGAGTTTCTTCTTGTCGTATTCTGCTTCGTTTGCATCGTATTCACGTACGAATTGACGAGTAGCATTTGCAAATGCGATTTGGCATTCAGTGTTCACATTAACTTTTGCAACACCAAGTTTGATCGCTGCTTGGATTTGATCATCAGGGATACCTGATCCACCGTGCAATACGATTGGGAATCCTGGAACAGCTTCAGTCAATTTTTGCAAGTGGTCAAGGTGAAGACCTTTCCAGTTTGCTGGGTAAGGACCGTGGATGTTACCGATACCTGCAGCCAAGAAGTCGATTCCTGTAGCAACCATTGCTTTAGCGTCTTCGATTGGTGCCAATTCACCGTCACCGATGATACCGTCTTCTTCACCACCGATAGTACCAACTTCAGCTTCTACTGAGATACCTTTAGCATGAGCTTTTTCAACGACATCTTTCGCCAATTTAAGGTTTTCTTCAACTGGAAGGTGTGAACCGTCAAACATGATTGAAGTGTAACCAGCTTCGATACATTCAAGAGCATCGTCGTAGTGACCATGGTCAAGGTGAATAGCAACTGGTACAGTGATACCCATTGATTCTACAAGGTTTTCAATAAGGGCTTTACATACTTTGTAACCACCCATGTATTTAGCAGCACCCATAGAAGTTTGGATAAGTACTGGAGCTTTCTTAGCTTCTGCTGCACGCAAGATAGCTTGAGTCCACTCAAGGTTGTTTGTGTTAAATCCACCAACTGCATAACCATTGTCACGAGCTGCTTGGACAAATTTTTCTGCTGAAACGATTGCCATTAGTCATAGGCCTCCTATATATTTTTGTGGGGTTAATCCCACTTACATTGTTTATTTTATCACTTTTTAGATGAAATTGCTAGTTTTTCCTGTGCCTTTAAGCGATTTCTTACGATAAATGAGGAGGAACCCTCTCTCTCCTAAGACTTCTATCCTATTCAAAAAGCAAAAAAGGGGCGCAAGCCCCTTTCAATCCTTCTCTTTAAAATTTTTTAATGAAAGGAGAAAAGCAATCCCGCAAATCACAAGGAGTCCACCTGCGACCCATTGAGAATAGAAATAAGCAGCAAATAACTGACTGTCGGTAAACATTTTCCCAAGAAGTCCGTTTACCAATCCCTCAAGAAAGGGAATATTCTCACACACAGCAAGGATTGAGGCAAGAAAGAGAATACTGCCCGCTATCAGAAAAAGATAAAGAATCCATTTTTTGATTCTTTTTTCATCTCTGAGCAGATACTTAGAAGCAATCGCCACTAAAAAAATGAAAACATTCCATATGTTTAAGGCGATAAAATATCTAAAAGTATCCTTGTATGCGCCTATCCCCATCGCTAAAATCAGGATAGGACCGAAAAAATTAATGGCACTTCCCAATAGTGCAAAGAGGCCATCGACCAAAACCAGATACTTCTTCTTCATGTTCTCACCTCATCTCACACCTATTCTACCACAAAGAGATTTGAAAACAAAAAAAGATAGCCGAAGCTATCTTGATCCGATGCGGAGAGAGGGACTTGAACCCTCACGACCTAAAGCGGTCACAGGATCCTTAGTCCTGCGCGTCTGCCAATTCCGCCATCCCCGCGATTGAGTACTTTACTAGTATATCAATCAACGACTTTTTTGTCAAGATTTTTTTCAAACTTTTTTCAGAGTTTGTCATTTTTTCACAAAAGGGAGCAGGTCCTTCAACCTGCTCCCTTGATTTTTATTTGCTATCGTGGTTTTCAACTGCCGCTGTGATAAAGGCTGTGTAAAGTCCTTCTGGGCGGTTTGGACGGCTTGACAATTCTGGGTGGTATTGGCAAGCAACAAAGAATTTGTTTTCTGGGATTTCAACGATTTCGACCAAACGGTTGTCTGGTGAAACGCCTGAGAAGACAAATCCTGCTTCTTCGAACTGTTCACGGAAAGCATTGTTAAACTCATAACGGTGACGGTGGCGACGTTGTACCACTTCTTGATTGTCATAGGCAGCTGCTGCTTTTGAGCCTCGTTTGAGTTTAGATGGGTAAAGACCGAGACGGAGCGTTCCTCCCATGTCTTCCACATCGATTTGGTCCCGCATGATATCGATAATCGGATACTTGGTTTCTGGATCCAATTCGGATGAATTAGCCCCTTCCAAGCCTAAAACGTGACGGGCAAACTCGATACAAGTCAACTGCATCCCCAAGCAGACACCCAACATTGGGACGTCCTGTTCACGCGCATACTTGATGGCTTGAATTTTTCCTTCTGTTCCCCGTTGACCAAAACCACCTGGGACAATGATCCCATCCGCGTCTCCAAGGAGTTCTGCCACATTTTCAGCTGTCACATCATTGGCATTGACCCAATTAATTTTGACTTCTGCATCGTTAGCATACCCTGAGTGCTTCAAGGCCTCAACAACAGAAATGTAGGCATCTTGCAATTCTACGTATTTTCCAACCAAGGAAATCTTGACCTGTTTCTTGAGGTTCATGACCTTGTCGACCATCGCAGACCATTCTGTCATATCTGCTGCAGGAACATCCAATTTCAAATGGTCACAAACGATTTGATCCATGTTTTGCGCTTGCAAGTTCAATGGGATTTGGTACAAGTGTTCCACATCCAGTGACTCGATGACAGCTTCTGGTGCCACATCACAGAATTGAGCCAACTTGTTCTTAATTCCTTGACCAGCTGGTTTTTCTGTACGGATGACCAACATATTTGGTTGAATCCCAAGACCACGCAATTCTTTCACAGAGTGTTGCGTCGGCTTGGTTTTCATTTCTCCCGCAGCCTTCAAGTAAGGAAGAAGGGTGGTGTGGATGTACATAACGTTTTCAGCACCAACATCTGCCTTCATTTGACGAAGAGCTTCCAGGAAAGGAAGGGACTCAATGTCTCCAACTGTTCCCCCGACTTCTGTGATGATGACATCTGAATCTGTCGTCGTCGCTGCTCGTTTGATCTTTTCTTTCAAAGCATCTGTAATATGAGGAATCACCTGTACCGTCGCACCCAGGTATTCTCCACGACGCTCCTTGCGAAGGACTTCGCTATAAATTTTCCCTGTTGTCACATTTGAGTACTTATTCAAATTGATATCAATAAAGCGTTCATAGTGACCAAGGTCCAAGTCTGTCTCTGCGCCATCGTCTGTGACAAATACTTCCCCGTGTTGGTAAGGGCTCATCGTCCCTGGGTCAATATTGATATAAGGGTCAAATTTTTGGATGGTCACTTTCAATCCACGATTTTTGAGCAAGCGACCAAGACTTGCTGCGACAATCCCTTTCCCGATGGATGATACGACACCACCTGTGACAAAAATATATTTTGTTGACATGTGCTTTCCTCTTCTTCTAATGTTGTAGAGGCCATTCCTCTTTGCAGAAAAAACAAAAATAGCTCCCTAATCCTTAGGGAGCTCCGACCTCAAAATGAGGTGCCCGAACAATATCTTACCGCAAATGGATTACTTTGTCAAATTGAAAAATTCATGAAAATGATTTTCGCTGTTTACACGACCTTTTCCACTCCATTTTGTGTGACGAGAAATTTCTCAAATTGAAGCTGAGGCATGCAAAGAGCAAGGTCCTTGTGGATTCGTTCTAGCGCTTCTAAACGCATCTCGACTGACGTCTCGGTATTTCCTTGGATGACAAAGAGGGCGTTTTGCGTAGTCTCCTCAAATTTGTAATGGTCACTATCGCGTACATCCAACCAAGCCAGAACTCCTTTTTGATCCCGGTAGACAGGATCTGTCGGTGCGACATGTTTTTCACTAGAAAGGATAGGGAGAAAGAGATCGTCTCTTTGACTCACTGTAAATTCAATCGGTCCCTCAATCTTATCTAGGTCATGTCCTCCGATCGCGAGAAAAGACTTCAGCGATTCGACATTATAGATATCGATGATGCTATTGATCTGAGGAAGAGCTCCTCGATGCTGGATGTTTCGGATAAGAGCTAGGACTGTTGGTGGATTTTTCTTGATGCTACGCCCTACTTTTTGCAAAAGGTCTGTATACCCTTTAATGACAGGAGATGCCACTACTTCTTCTGTCTGACACTGGAGCGCCCATTGTTCAAGCTCTTTCTTCTTTTCAAGAAAAGAAGGGAGCAAAACTGCTTGAGGATCCACATTTCTAGCAATTCCGACCACAACTGTATCAATACCAAGAGCTACTAAACTTTGATCTAAACGAAAGTCCATCTGGAACACCTCCTATTGGGAATCCTTACACGTTTATCATACACCATTTCGCCACTTTTCTCAATGCAAACAAAAAGAGAGTGGGACAGAAATCGGTCATTCGTTAGAATTCGATTTCGTCGTCCTACCTCCGCACAGTTGAGTAGGGCTGTAAAAGCTGATGAAATCAGCGTAGTAGAGTCCACTCAACCACTGCGTCTTGCTCGACAATCCAAAAACAATTGAGAGGCTAGGACTTTTGTCCCAGCCTCTTCTTATGATTTATTCTTCTTCCTCGTCTTCAGAATCCTCTTCTTCGTCGTCTTCTTCGCTTAATTCAACTTCCTCACCCAAATCATCTGGTACGATTTCATTGATTTCAGCATCGTAAGCTTCGACTTCACTCTTTTCATCATCTGGATTTTCTTCATCATATGAAAGAGCTGGATCTGCTTCGTAAACTTCTTCGTCTTCTGGATCATCGTCGTTGTAGTCGATCGCATCTTCGTCTCCATCCATGAAGGCATTGACACGTTTTTTCTTCCGTTTCTTAGGAGTTTCATCTTCGTCTGTTTCTTCAAGAGCGATGATTTCTTCGTCAACTTCATCGATGGCATACCATGAACGAAGACCCCATTTGTTATCTCCAAGTGGGATAAAGCTTCCATCTACATTCAATTCTGTGTAGAACAATGGAAGAGCTTCACGGATCTCGCTGTTTGATTTTTCAAGGTAATTTTGAATTTCATTTACAAGATCGCTAAAGTACATTTCATGGTCACGTCCGCGTAATTCCAAAATCGCACGCGCCACTTCAATCATAGAAAGTTCACTTTTTTCTTGTCCAGCAAATACTTCTAATTCCAAGGGTAAATCTCCTTATGTTTCATTTCCTAAATGGAGAAGGATCCGGTCTTCAACCTCATCCTATCCTCAATGATAGATTGAAAACTTCTCGTCACTAAATCTATCACGCATTTTATCGTTACACTCTATTGTACGATAAATTTCCCCTTTCGTCAAAGGAAAATTCCAGGATTCTCCATGAAATAAAAAAAAGAAGAGCCTCACGGCTCTTCTTTTTTATCTAAATTATTTTACTTTTGCTGTGCTTGTGATCACGTTCACTGCTTTCTTCACTGTGATGTCATGTTTCAACATTTCTGGTGAAAGAAGGTTGCGAACTTGTTCAACTGGCATGTTGTAATCTGCTGCCAATTGTTCAATTTCAGCGTTGATTTCTTCTTCAGTTGCTTCGAAGCCTTCTGCTTTCGCTACTGCTTCAACCACAAGGTTTGTCTTCGTACGGCTTTCAGCTTCTGCTTCGTATTGTTTGTGAAGATCTTCTTGAGTTGTTCCAGTGATTTGGAAATACATTTCAGGTGAGATACCTTGACGTTGCATGTTTCCAAGGAACTCGTTGATTGAACGGTGTACTTCTTCGTGGATCATTTCTTCTGGAAGGTCAACGATTTCAGCGTTTTCAACCGCAAGATCGATAGCTGCTGCTTCTACTGCATCGTTGTATGCTTCTTCTTTAGCTGCTGCCAATTCTTTGCGGTATTTTTCTTTCAATTCAGCAAGAGTTTCAACTTCTTCGTCGATGTCTTTTGCCAATTCATCGTCAAGAGCTGGTACTTCTTTTGCTTTTACTTCGTGGATAGTTGTCACGAATTTCGCTTCTTTACCTGCAAGGTCAGCTGCTTGGTAGTCTTCTGGGAATGTTACGATCACATCAACTGTTTCACCAGCAGAGTGTCCAACCAATTGGTCTTCGAAACCTGGGATGAATTGACCTGAACCAAGTCCAAGTGAGAAGTTGTCACCTTTACCACCGTCGAATTCAACACCGTCGATAGAACCTACGAAGTCGATCACAACTGTGTCACCTTCTGCTGCAGCACCTTCTTTAACAACCAATTCAGCCAAGTTATTGCGTTCGCGTTCGATACGAGCATCCACATCAGCGTCTGTTACTTCTTTAGAAACTTCTACTGATACTTCAAGGTCTTTGTAAGCACCCAATTTTACTTCAGGTTTTGTTACAACAGCTGCTGTCAATGTCCAGTCTTGACCTTTTTCCATAGATACAACATCGAAAGTTGGTTGTGCTACAACTTCGATTCCAGCTTCTTTAACAGCTGCTTCGTACGCTGCTGGAAGAAGATCATTCAAAGCATCTTGGTAAAGAGCTTCTTCACCGAAACGTTGGTTGAAGATTGGACGTGGAATATGACCTTTACGGAATCCAGGTACGTTCAAAGTTTTCTTAACTGACTCAAACACACGGTCCAAAGCAGGTTTGATTTGCTCTTGGCTGATTGTGAAAGTCAATACACCGTGGTTAGTTTCTTTGTTTTCAAATGATACAGACATTCTGTCTCTCCTTAAAATAATATAGTCATTCCTTATAATTTTACCACAAAACTTTGAAAATGCAAGTTTTAAAACGTTTTTGCCTCTCTTTTCATTCAAAAAAACTAGCCCTTAAAAGCTAGTTCTGATTATGATTTTCGGATGGGATCATCGAGGTAGAGAGCACGGGCGCCACCGATCAATTTTGGCCGACTGGCGAGCGCTGTGACATGGGCTCCACCTAGTTCACGCAAGATAGGGCGAATTGGAACTTGCACGTGTTTGACATGCATCCCTACTGAGGTATCTCCGATGTCTAACCCGGCTTGGGCTGTGATAAATTCCACCTCAACAGGATCCTTAAAATACTTGAAAGCTGCGAGTTGTCCAGCCCCTCCTGCATGGAGACTCGGAAGGACATTGACGATTTCTAGGTCCTTTTTATCTGCCAATTCTCTTTCAACCACCAAGGCGCGATTGAGATGCTCACATCCTTGTACCGCCAGATAAATCCCTCTTGGATTCAACTCATCTAACAAGGTCTGGACAATAGCTTCGGCAATGTCGATGTTGGAGGCCTTTCCAATTTGCCCTCCTGCAACCTCACTGGAAGACATCCCGAGGACTAGAATCTGTCCTTGGTGGAGACGGCTTTTTTCCAAGACATCTACCAGGATTTCTTTTGTATCCTTCTTCAGTTGCTCCAGATCCATGAATTAGCTTCCTTTCTTTTGAAATGCATAATAGACCACATAGCCTAAAGCCATTCCAACAAAATTCTGAGCGAGGTTATTCGGAATATCCGAGATAGCAGCACCCCAACCATTGCCTAAAAAGAGGGCAGAAGCTAGTGCGTAACCGCCTACCATCACAACTGTCGCAAGAAGCAAGCCTAGGTAACGAGCTTTGCCCTTGAAGCCAGCGAAATAGCCTTGTCCCCCGTGAAAGAGGAGACTAAAGAACATCCACTGAGGATAGCCTGAAATGAGGTCGAGTAGGAAGGCTCCGACACCACCGACAATCGCACCTTCCTTGCGTCCAAAATAGAAGGCTGTGAAATAGGCACCAAGATCTAGCAGGGTGACGATCCCTGTAGGAGTTGGAAGTTTGGTATAGTAGCCAAGTACAACTGTCAAGGCTGTCAAAATAGAGAGGCGGGCAATGAGTTGAGTTCGATTAGATGTCATATTGTACTACTCCATACTGGTCTGAATGTTGAATCGCTTGGAAAACAAAGTCTTTAGAGGCTTTAACAGCTTCAAGTGGAGATTTCCCTTTCACCAACTGGCTGGAAATGCTAGACGCAAAGGTACAACCTGCTCCTGTATTGTTCTTTTCTAAGACCGGCTCTTCAATGATGGTGAAGTCCGTCCCATCATAAAAGACATCGATGGCCTTTTCTTTATTGAGACGATTGCCTCCTTTGACCACGACATTCGTTGCTCCTAATTCGTGGAGCTTGCGCGCTGCCTCCTTCATATCGTCGAGCGATTGAATCTTGCTTTGGGTCAAGATCTCAGCTTCTGGTAAGTTTGGCGTAATGATAGTCACATAAGGGAAGAACTTGATCAATTCGTCTCGAAGAGCTGAAACTTCCACATCATGGCTTTCCTTGCAGACCAAGACAGGATCTAGTACCACTGGGATCTCCGCATGGGCTTTGACATAGTCCAAGGCCAAGTCTGCCACTTCAACATCTGGCAAAAGACCGAGTTTAATAGCAGAAAAAGGAACATCCTTGAGAGAGTTGAGCTGTTGAGCAAAGGTCGTCGGATCCACCGGAATCACTTCAAAACCGTTCTCCGTCATAGCGGTCAAACAAGTCACCGCTACAAAACCATGCTGTTTGTTGGTTGTATAGGTTGCAAGGTCTGCATGAAGACCTCCTCCACTAAAAATATCATTTCCTGAAATAGCTAGAATCAATTCATTACTCATAACGGATCTCCTTTAAATATAAGCCATTTGGCGCTGCTGTAGGACCTGCAAGATTGCGGTCCTTCTTTTCTAAAATTAGATCGATCTGCTCGATCGGCATCCGATCATTTCCGATCTTCAACAAAGTTCCCACCATATTGCGGATTTGCTTATAGAGAAAACCATTGCCCGAAAAGGTAAAGACAAGGCGATGATGTTCTGCATCCTCAACCAAGCGAGCCTCTGTAATCGTACGAACCTTATCTTCCACACTGGTTCCCGAAGCGGTGAAACCGGTGAAATCATGGGTTCCCTCCAACTTTTGGATGGCTACTTGCATCTTTTCCACATCCAAAGGATAAGGATAGTGGGTGGCATAGTGGCGCATCATGGGGTTCTTGGGACGACCATAATCCACGATAAATTCATAGGTTTTGCTGTGCTTCTTATAGCGTGAGTGAAAGTCATCTGCTACTTGCTCTACTCGGATGAAATCAATATCCTCTGGGGTTTGGGTATCGAGGGCAAAGCGGAGCTTTTCCTCGTCCCGCGCTTGGGGGAGATCAAAATGAATCACCTGCCCAAGAGCATGGACACCTGAATCCGTTCGCCCCGCTCCATGAACGGTAACAGGGGTTCCTTGATTGAGACGCGTCAAGGTCTTTTCGATTTCTTCCTGCACACTACGGGCATGCGGTTGGCGTTGAAACCCTGCAAACAAGGTCCCGTCATATGAAATGGTTGCTTTGTATCGTGTCATGGTTCTATTTTAGCAAGATATAGAAGGGGTTACAAGAGTGAAAAAACCAAACTGTCCGGGTACAGTTTTGCAAGCACAAAAAGAGGCTGGGACAAAAGTCCTAGCCTCTCAATTATTTTTGGATTGTCGAGCAAGACGCAGTGGTTGAGCGGGCTCTACTACGCTGATTTCATCAGCTTTTACAGCCCTACTCAACTGTGCGGAGGTGGGACGACGAAATCGAATTCTAACGAATTACCGATTTCTGTCCCACTCTCCTAACTTCGACCTGTTACAAATCTACTAGGTCTCAGTCTCTTTTTTTATTTTTCAAGTCCATTCCTGCCGCTCCTAAGATCGCTCCTAGTAAAGCGAGCCCAAGAGCAGATTCCACTCCTGTTTCTGGGAGTTGCTTGTTAGAGTTTCCTGTTTCTGAACGAACCTCTTTTTCCACAGCTACTGGAATTGGCGTTGGGGTATTTGCTGGTGCTACTGGTTGATCCTTCGAGATCACTTGAGGCGTTGAAGGTTCTGGAACCACTTTGTTTACAAGCACATCTGGTTTCACTGGTGCTTCTACGGAAGGGCTTGTTGGGATCACGACTTCTTTGGTACCGACTTCAACAATTTCTGCAACCGGCTCTGTTGCAACTTCTGTAGCGATCACTTTTCGACTTTGATCAAGCGCCGAAACCTCTACATACTCAAGACCTTGCCCTTTAACCCCAGCCTGGATCACTCTGCGTTCTCCTTTAGCGAGATCTGGATTGGTCCTTTCCACAAGGTCAAAATCAAGTTCTTTTTCTACGATTTCAAGACTTGGTTTGTCTTCCACTAGGGCTTTGACGTCATTTTCAGCCAAGCTACCTACTTGCGTGATTGGCTTGAGCCCCGCAAGGGCTTTAGTCAGAGCAGCCACTTCTTGATCCACCTGATCTTGATGAGCACGGCTCACATTCCAATTCAAGCTATCTAAGACTTTCGCAAGTGCTGCGCGCGATTCTGGTGTGTAAATGGCTAGATCTGTTGGCACCGTAGCAACTGCTTTTCTAAGAGTAGTGAAGTCCGCCTTGAAATAGTCCTTGTTGTGGTTGGCAAAAGCTTCCATGAGATCAAAGACATTTTTTTCGATGTATTCTTCACTTGGGGTATCACACCAAACAGCTACCATGCTACCGACCATCGGCAAAGATGTTTCAGGATATGTTGTACTTGGGAGTTGTCTAAATGGAGTAGCAGCTGCATTGGCAATCGCTTTTTCAATATAACCACCACCCGTTTCAGGTGTTCTTCCCAAAACATAGTACCAGTCTCCGTTGGTATTAAGGAATTTATACCCCTTATCTGCCAAATACTGTGGAGATGCGAGGTTATATCCCCACCATCCTTTAGACCAGTATGAAATCAAGACGTCCTTGTCAAAGGCGACATCATCTTCATCTCCATAATAGAAGCCATCGTTAAAGGCCATTGGCTGCAAGCCTTTTTCACGCGCCATGGCTGCAAGACTATTGGAATACTCCGCAAATTTACCATAGAGGTCATACCACTTGAGGTAGTACCAACCTTGCGCACTGGTAGCGTCATTGGCATATTCATCTGTTCCATAGTTAAAGATCTTAGACTTGTCTTTGAAGTAGTCCATGTACTTGCCAATCAAGGCTTTGGTAAAGTTGACTGCTGCTTCATTGGTCAAATCCATGGTTGTTTTTGAAACCGTATCAAAGCTGGCTTGTGGATTTTCAATGCCCAATTTTTCCATGGCCACCAACAAAGCATCCATGTGTCCAGGACTATTGACTGCCGCAATCAAGCCGATTCCTTTCGCAGTCGCATAAGCATGGAGTTCATCCATTTCCGCTTGGGTCAATGCTTGACCATTTGGATCATCGTAATAGGCCTTGGTGCCTTCTAAAATGGCCTTTTTCACATCATCACTAGCATAAGTTTTTCCATTGGCTTCCACCGTCATATCATCGAGCACGAAGCGCATACCATCGTTTCCGACCAGGAGGTGCAAGTCAGAATAACCCAGCTCACTGGCCTTGTCGACGATCCGTTTCAACTGATCCAGTGAGAAGTATTTGCGGCCCGCATCGATCGAGATGACCTTCTTCATGGCGAGTTTTTCTGCTGCTTCTTTTGCAGCAACTTCTTTCGCGTAGCTTTCTGTATACACCAAAGCATCTTGAGCTGCTTTGAGATGATCGATCAAAGTTTTGGCCTCTGCTCGAGTCGTGTCTGCTCCTGCCCCTTCTAAAGCTTTTTTAGCTGCCGTAAAGGCTACTAGAGATTCCTTTGTATAGTGGTCCAAATCAGTTGGAGCTTCCGAAAGAGCTTTTTCAACGACTTCAGGATCTGCTACAAAGTAGTCCGCATTCTTGTCCGCGAAGGCATGCATGAGCTTAAAGAGAAGTTCTTTTTTGTAGGTTGCAGATGGCGTATCTGCCCAGGCAGCTACCATCCCACCGATGAAGGGCACCTTAGCCCCATCATTTTTTTGAACCACATCAATCGCTGACTTGGAAATTCCTTCGAGACCTTGATCGAGGTTGTACCAACCAGATCCAGCCTTGTCCCGTCCAAGCACATAATACCATGCATCATTGGTATTAAGAATCTGATGACCTAGTTCAGACAAGAGTTTTGAAGAAGCGACATCATAGCCGTTCCATCCACCTGTCCAGTAGGAGACAATGATATCCTTGTCAAAAGTACCATAGGAAGTATCGCCATTGTAGTAGATTCCATCATTGAAGGCCATTGGTTTCATCTTGTGTTTTTTCACAATAGCTGCTAGATCATTAGCATACTGGATGAATTTTTCATAGCCTTTTTCTGGATAGCCTTCACCTGGCCAATGCTTGCTTGCTTGGAGAACCTGCCAACCATGGGCATCTGTGGCATCGTTGGCATATTCATCCAAACCAATATTGAAAATGTCTGCCTTGCCGCTGAAATAAGCCGCATACTTGTCTACCAAAGCCTTGGTGAAGTCTAAGGCTTTTTGGTTGTCCAAATCAACGGTCCGAGCTGATTTCTTTGTACCAAAATAATTAAAGTGAGGGTTTTCGATGCCCAATTGTTCCATGGCTGTCAGAATCGCATCCATGTGACCTGGACTATTAATGGTTGGGATGACGCCTACTTTCTTCGATTTGGCGTAGGCCAAAATATCATCCATTTGAGCCTGGGTCAAGGCTGTCCCGTTCGGATCATCGTAATAAGCCTTCGTCCCTTTTTCAACTGCATCCGTCACGGCTTGGCTAGAATAAGAAGTATCTCCCACTTTCAAAGACATATCATCCAGCACAAAGCGCAAGCCGTCATTTCCAACCAGAAGATGCAAGTCTGTATAGCCCGTCTTACTTGCTTCATCAATGATTTCCTTGATTTGGTCTGGCGAGAAGTACTTGCGACCAGCATCGATCGAAACAATCTTTTTCTTGGCTAATTTTTCTTCTTGGTCAGGATCTTTAGCAGGCGTTTCCGTCGCTGCTGTCGCTGGTTGAGCTGCCACATCCGACTCTGCGACAGAGCTCGCTTCTTCGCGAATCAAACGGTTAAGATCTGATACCCGCAATTCACGATCAGGCAGTGCCGGTTGACTTTGATCGACGATTGGGGCAGGAGCCGTTGGTTTTTCTACTGTTGGCTGAGAAGCTTCCTCATTAAGGGAAATCGTTGACTCACCCTCGCTTGGCTGAGTCGGAACTGTCGTTGAAGGACTGTCTGTAGTCGTTGGCGTATCAGCTGCTACAACATTCGCACCAGCAAAAAATCCTATGAGCACCGAAGCAGCTCCTACTGCATACTTGCGAATCGCATAACGTGGTTGATGTGATTTCATCAGGACCTCCTAAATTGTCTTTGTAATCGTTTTCTTAAATTTACCACGATATCTTAATAAATTCAATGAGGCTCCAAATTATTCTTTAATTAGGAGAGGAAGTTCTTGGAATCGATCCAAAATAAAACGAGCTCCTTAGTCAAAAGGAAACTCGTTTATTCTTATAAGTCATCTAAAGCATCTTTGACCTTGTCAAAGAACCCTTTTTTCTTTGGGTTAACCTTCAAATCACTTGCTTCCGCAAAGGCTTGAAGGGCTTCTTTTTGCTTGTCATTTAAACCAGTTGGGGTGACAACATTGACAGACACATATTGATCTCCCATGGCACCACCACGTAAGCTTGGAGCACCTTTTCCGCGAAGACGGAATTTTTTACCGGTTTGGGTTCCTTCAGGAATCACCAAATCAACATCGCCATGAACTGTAGGCACATGAACCGTATCTCCAAGAGCTGCTTGGACAATATTCAAATCTAGCTTGTAGTAGATGGTTGAGCCATCTCGTTCGAAGCGATCACTCGGCTCCACGTTGACAACCACATACAAGTCTCCATAAGGTCCACCGTTAAAGCCAGCTTCTCCTTGACCCGCTAAGCGGATTTGTTGACCTGTTTCAACTCCTGCAGGAATCTTGACGTTCACGCTATGGGCTTGTTTTTCATGACCTGTTCCACGACAAGTCGTACATGGATCTTTGATTTCTTGACCACGGCCATGACAGACATCACAGGTCACTTGACGGCGCATCATTCCAAGAGGAGTTTGCGTATCTACATTGATAACCCCGGAACCATGACAGCGTCCACAGGTTACCGGACTCGTACCTGGCTTAGCCCCTGAACCGTGACAGGTATGACAGCTAGCTTCCCGATGGTACTTAACTTCTTTTTCCGCACCAAAAATCGCTTCTTCAAACTTGAGATTAACGCGGTATTGGAGGTCATCCCCTTGACGAGGCGCATTTGGATTACGACTTGCACCGCCACCAAAGAAGCTAGAGAAGATATCTTCAAAGCCACCAAAACCAGCACCATCAAAGCCACCAAAACCACCTGCTCCGCCACCGAAGCCACCATTGGCACCTGCAGCACCATATTGGTCATAAGCATCCCGTTTTTGCTCGTCACTCAAAGTCTCATAAGCTTCTTGAACTTCCTTGTACTTTTCCTCAGCACCAGGATCCTTGTTGATATCTGGGTGATATTTTTTAGATAATTTCCGATAGGCTTTCTTGATCTCATCCTGAGATGCATTCTTTGAAACGCCCAAACGGTCATAAAATTCAGTATTGTTCATACAAGATACTAAGAGCGAACAGAAAGCGACTGAAATTTAGGAAACCGACAAGAAATCCTGATTTCTTAGGCGGTTTATCTAATTTCCAAGCTTTCCGCTCGAGTTCAATTTCCTGAACACTCTTTGTTCCTTTCTTTCATTTTGAGTAAGAATTTATGGAACACGTGTTCAGTTACGAACACTCTTTGTTCCTTTCTATAATTTTCATATAAATTTTTAGAGGGCATTTTCTATACTTCGCTTCACTTGATCAAACTCTTTGTCCGATAAAGTAAATATCAAATCCTCTTCAGCATACTCGTTCTGTTCTTTAAAATAGTTGTCTGTATTAGCTGCCAAGCCTAAGCTTAGAATCACTTTTCTTGCAAACTCTTGATGGGCAAAACCGATAGCCGTAATGATCTGTTTATCTTGCACAAGAACTTTCGGTTGGAAATTTTCACATGGAAGAAATTCAAAATAGTCAAAGAAGTTTTGCCAAATTCCACCTGTAAATTTCGTGTCCTTCAACAGACCTGCTTTCGCTAATAAAAGAGGCGCTGAAGAAATGGCTGCAATGAGGATATCTTGCTCACCAAGATCCCTCAAGAACGAAATCAATTTCTCATCCTGTAGGGCAGGTCCTATATTGACCATTCCTGGCAAAATCACGCAAGAATACTCTTCTATACGGATTTGATCTAGTGTTTTCGTTGGTTGACAGGGCAAGCCATCCTCAGAGACCACCATCGAATGATCTGAAGCGGCATAATCAATCGTGACGTCAAAAGACAGAGCTAAAGTACTCGTTAAAGCGGTTATCTCATAAAGAGAAAAATTAGGATAAATGATACAAAGTACTTTTTTCATAGGCAACATCCTCTATTTTACCGAAAAACAGAGGCTGGGTTGCAACCTCTGGATTTCTTTTTATCATTACGACGTTCTAAAACAAAGTCGATTATACTTTGTTTCTAGAACTAGTAAGGCTGAATTGAGTTTCGGATTAAAGGAATCCTAAAATCTCGGAACCTTTCTTTATTTCAAGAGGTTCCGCTAAAACAATCCACTGGATTGTTTTACTTTTCCGTAAACTCTCCGTCTACGACGTCATCGCCTGCGTTTCCTGTTGCTTGTGCGCCTTCTGCTCCTGCTTGAGCTTGTTGGGCTGCTGCAGCTTGTTCGTAGAGTTTAACCGCAAGTCCTTGAGCTTTTTCGTTCAAGGCTTCAAGTTTTGCTTTCATTTCGTCCAAGTTGTTGTCTTCTTGAGCTTTCTTAAGATCATCAAGGGCAGCTTGTGCAGCATCACGTTCTGCATCGAAGCCTTTGCCTTCAGTTTCTTTGATTGTCTTTTCAGTCGCAAAGATAGCTTGGTCTACTTCGTTACGAAGGTCAACTTCTTCTTTACGTTTCTTATCTGCTTCAGCGTTTGCTTCTGCGTCTTTCATCATGCGATCGATTTCTTCGTCTGTCAAACCTGAGTTTGATTGGATAACAATCGTTTGTTCTTTTTGAGTTCCAAGGTCTTTCGCCTTAACAGATACGATACCGTTCTTGTCGATGTCGAATGTTACTTCGATTTGTGGGATACCACGAGGTGCAGCTGGGATATCAGTCAATTGGAAGCGTCCAAGAGTCTTGTTATCCGCTGCCATTGGGCGTTCCCCTTGAAGAACGTGAATATCAACGGCTGGTTGGTTGTCTGCTGCAGTTGAGAAGACTTGTGATTTAGAAGTTGGAATTGTAGTGTTGCGGTCGATGAGTTTTGTGAAGACTCCACCCATTGTTTCGATACCAAGTGACAATGGCGTTACGTCAAGAAGGACAACGTCTTTCACATCACCAGTGATCACACCACCTTGGATCGCAGCACCCATAGCCACAACTTCGTCAGGGTTCACTGATTTGTTTGGTTCTTTACCAGTTTCAGCTTTAACAGCTTCTACAACGGCAGGAATACGAGTTGAACCACCGACAAGGATGACTTCGTCGATATCTGACAAGCTCAAACCTGCATCTGAAAGGGCTTGACGAACTGGAGTTTTCGTACGTTCTACAAGGTCACGAGTCAAATCGTCGAATTTCGCACGAGTCAAGGTCATTTCTAAGTGAAGAGGTCCAGCAGCTCCTGCAGTGATGAATGGCAAGCTGATTTGAGTTGAAGTGACACCAGAAAGGTCTTTCTTCGCTTTTTCAGCTGCATCTTTCAAACGTTGAAGGGCCATCTTGTCTGTTGACAAGTCGATACCATTTTCTTTCTTGAATTCTTCAACCATGTGGTCGATGATTTTTTGGTCAAAGTCGTCACCACCTAGTTTGTTATCCCCTGCAGTTGCCAATACATCGAAGACACCATCACCGAGTTCGAGGATAGATACGTCGAATGTACCACCACCAAGGTCGAATACCAAGATTTTTTCTTCTTTATCAGTCTTATCCAAACCATAAGCAAGGGCTGCTGCAGTTGGTTCGTTGACAATACGTTCTACTTCAAGACCAGCGATTTTACCAGCGTCTTTCGTTGCTTGACGTTGAGCATCGTTGAAGTAAGCTGGAACTGTGATAACTGCTTTGGTTACTTTTTCACCAAGATAATCTTCAGCGTAACCTTTCAAGTATTGAAGAATCATAGCTGAGATTTCTTGTGGAGTGTATTCTTTGCCGTTAGCAGAAACTTTTTCAGAAGTTCCCATCTTAGATTTGATAGAGATCACTGTATCTGGGTTTGTGACTGCTTGACGTTTTGCAGCGTCACCAACGATGATTTCACCATTTTTGAATGACACAACAGATGGAGTCGTGCGGTTTCCTTCTGGGTTTGCGATGATTTTTGATTCAGTTCCTTCAAGAACTGCCACTGCTGAGTTTGTTGTACCTAAGTCAATACCGATAATTTTAGACATATGTTTTTCTCCTTAAATTTATCTTCTTTTTTTCTTTTTGATATTTTCCCTTAAGTGGCGGGAAATATCTTCCTTGCAAGCCTCCGGCTTGCTTCTTATCTTTCTTTCATAGTTTAGTGTCGTTTCGGACAAGGTTTTTTTAAGTTCTCTCGCCTAGTTGAACACTACTACCATGGCTGGGCGTAGGATGCGGTCATGGAGTTTGTAGCCTTTTTGGAAGACTTGTGCGATGGTGTCTGCTGGATGTTCGTCATCTGCAGGCAAGGTTTGGATGGCCATGTGGTAGTTATGGTCAAAGGCTCCGTCCGCTGGAATTTCTTCAATTCCTTCTTCTTTCAGAGCATGTACCAAACTTTCTTGGACCATTTCTAAGCCCTTCTTCACATCATCTGTCAATCCTTCTACGGCAAGGGCACGTTCGAGGTTGTCCAGTGATGGTAAGATCGCTTTTGCCAAATCTTGGCTACGGTATTTTTGTAATTGTTGACGTTCTTCATTAGCACGGCGCTGAATATTTTGCATTTCTGCATGAGCACGAAGGTATTTGTTTTCAAATTCTTCGGCACGCGCTTGTGCTTCTTCTAACTCAGAAGGTTGGTTGCTTTCCTCTACAACTTCTTCAGTTGTTTGGGCAACTTCCTCTTCTTTCACGTCTTCTTTTTTGATATCTTCTGTCAAGGCATACACCCCTTTCATTTGGTCTTAATTTACTTCATAATGGTTGCTATTGAGGTAACGGTAGTAATCCGTCAACTTCATGACCAGTACTCGGCCGATAACATTGACCAGGCTTATCACACGCCTGTAGTCCATCTCTACGGGACCGATCACATGCATGAGGGCCATCCCACGATAAGGAACTAAGAACTTGTGACTAATCACTGTCACATTTTTCAAGGCCTTCTCTTGGGATTCCGCAACCAGGATCTGGGTCATTTGGTCTTCTGGCATTCCCCCTCGCAACTCCAAGGCCACATGTTGGGGATTGTCTAAGAACTGATAGGTCTGAAGATCGGCGTAGGTTAATGATGAAACCTTTCCTTCTACAAAGACCAGTTCTTGAAACAGTTGCGAGAAGACGTAATCAAAGAGATCCAGCACATTGTCTGTCGTCTTGAAATAGCGCTGTACAATCTGTGGAATCTCCGTCCGCAAGCGGTAGTGGATATCCAAAACTGTATTTCCAATGAAGCGTTCTTGAACCAGCTGATGGAAGATTTCCAAGTCACTGGTTAAGAAATTCTTTGGAATGGCAAACTGGACGGTGACAGGCTTTGATTCATCCAAGGTCAGAACTGCTAAGGCATCGTGATTGGATAATGGAACAATTTCAAAACCAGTCAAGCGCTGACGTGTCGGTTCAACATCCTGAATCACTGCGGTGTAACCCGTCATCTGGGCTAGTAACTTGGCCGTAGCATCCAAGATATCGTCTAACTTAAAGGCTTCGAAATCAAAGGCTTTCACCACCTGGTAGACATCTTGCTCATCAATCAGCTCTAGATCAAGCGAGTTCTGAACAAAATATTGGAAACCAGCTCGGCTAGGCAGCCGTCCACTCGAAGTGTGGGCTTTTTCTAGTAAGCCTTGCTTTTCGAGAGCAGCCATGTCATTTCGAATGGTCGCACTACTGGATTGAATGACATCTTGTAGCGCTTTTGAACCGACTGGTTCGTGGGTCTTGGTAAAGATATCGACAACAAGATTGAGAATCTCATTTTGACGTTCTGTAACCATGACCTCACCTCTCTTTCATTTTTTAGCACTCTAAACACTCAAGTGCTAAACCATGATTCTATTATACACCCATCCAAAAGAAAGTCAAGAGAAAAATCCAAAAAATTAGCACTCTTTTTTCAAGAGTGCTAAAAATCATTCTTAAGACCTAGAGAAGTAAATCTCCTCTTATTTGCCAGCTTTTTTCAATAGCTGAATATATTCTTCCAATACTAGCTGATGCTTGGCCATATACTGAGCATTTTCTACGCCAACATAACGGAAATGCCAATTCTCAAAATTCACACCCGTGATGTTGCTCTTCCCATCTGGGTAGCGAAGCACAAAGCCATATTGCGGTGCGATGGCAGCCAGCTGCATGCCCAACTCATCACTTTGGCCAGCTTCGACACTCATATCAATGGCAAGTCCTGTCTGGTGTTCACTCGCACCAGGGACCTGTACCTGGGTCTGCACCTGCTTTTCAGCTTCTTCGTGCGAAAGGCCGCTAGCCTCTAGTTGCGCAACACGCTCATTATAGAGCTCTGTTTGCTCGGCCACACTTCGATAGCCTGATATCAAGGTTTCTTCTGGGGCAATTTTTCGAGCCGCTTCTAAAAATTGACGAGTTGGTTCTACAATCCGACTATCCACTTTGATAGCATCTACATCTGTCAATTGTGGGTTCAACTCAGGCTTCACATTATCACGATTGACCAAGATCAACTGCCAGTCTTTTGTCGAAACGGCTGGTAAATCTGATTTTTCTTTCTTTTTCTTAGAAGAAGAGGGAGTCGTTACAGCTGTTTTTTTAGCCTTCCAAAACTGAAGCCCTGAAAACAAGCTTGGCTTCGCTAAGTAAGCACCAATTCCCGATCCAAGGACCACAAGAAGAAAGAAACTCAATAGGTAAGGCCACCATTTCTTACGTTTTTTTCGTGCGCGTCTATACTTATTCGTCATGACCATCCTCTAGGAGTTTTGCTCCAACCTTACGATAAGATAGATCCCCAATCTTTTCAATATGAAAGGCGCTATCTTCATAAGACAAAACCGTTACGCTTCCGTTGTCCAAGACTAATTCTTCGACAGCCTTAGGATCGATGAGATAAATCAAGGTCGTAATGGTCATGCCATGGCTGACTACAATAGCATTGCCACCACCAGCTGCTTCTACCTCTTTTGCGATGGCTTCAAAACCTTCTTTGATCCGACTACTCAAGGTTCCCCAGGATTCAGCCCAACCAGTGGTATCCACTTCGACGATCCCTTCTGCTAACTCCATCAGGCTCAACTGATGGAAATCATCGACCTTAAAGACACGGGGTAAAACTCCCATGAAGAGATCGCCATCATAAGCACCGTCAAAACTACCAAAACACCACTCGCGGATCCGTTTGTCATAACGATAAGGGATTTTCCCTGTCAGACCGAGTTCTTGAAGAATAATTCCCATGGTTTGAATGGTGCGTCCAGAATCACTCGAAACAGCCTCTTCAAAAGAAAGCCCAGCTTCCTTGAGACCAAGTCCTAATTCTCGAATCCCACGCTCTCCTGCTTCTGTCAGCGGAGTGTCTGACCAGCCCTGTGCCCGCCCAATGGTATTAAACATGGTTTTTCCATGACGAGCAATATATAATCTGGTTTTTGTCATTGTATTACCTCCGTATGTATCTCTTTCATTATATCATTTTTTGCAAAAAGAAAGTAGGAAAGCTCTTACAAGTTTTGAGAAAAAGAAAAGGCCATGACCAAAGGGTCAGCCTTTCATTATGGACTAGGATTCTTGCAAGCTTTCACCGACCTCACGGTAACTGCTATCTCCAATCCCCTTAACCGTCAATTTTCCATCTTCATATTCTACAAGGGTAACACTACCATTTGAAAGAGGCAGATTGAGATTTGGTTTTCCTTCGACCAAGCAGACTAAGGTCTGAATGGTCCAACTATGGCTGACCACCAAGGCATTGCCTCCACCATTTTCTTCTACTTCTTTGGCGATGGCTTCAAAACCTTCTAGGATTCGGCTTTTTAAAACTTCCCAAGGTTCAGCCCAATTCGCTGTATCTACTTGGCAGATGCCATTAGCCAAGTCTTCCAAGGTCAGGGTCTTATAATCTTCTACATCTAGCACACGTGGCACGACACCGTGAAAGAGCTCCCCTCCATAGGCACCATCAAAACTTCCAAAACACCACTCGCGGATCCGTTTGTCAAAGCGATAAGGAATCTGGTCTTTCAAGCCCAATTCATCGAGAATGATCCCCATAGTCTGAATGGCACGGCCTGAATCACTGGAATAAGCTCGAGTAAACTCCAAACCAGACTCACGCAAGCCGATTCCCAGAGCCTGAATCCCTCGTTCTCCTTCTGCTGTCAAGGGCGTATCGGACCAGCCTTGAGCACGGCCAATGGTATTAAACATGGTTCTCCCATGACGAATCACAAATAATCTTGTTTTAGCCATCTTGTCTCCTTTTGCAAGAAAAAAGTCTGGAGTTTCATCATCACAGACTTTTCTATTTTCTACTATTATACTAGATTTCTCTTAGTTTTTAAAGCTATGAACCGGAGCTGGAATTTGACCACCACGGGCAATGAAATCAGCTGACGAAGCTTTGTTGACCTTCATCACCGGAGCAGACCCAAGAAGTCCACCGAGCTCTAACATATCGCCTTCTTTTCCATAAGGAATGATCCGAACAGCTGTTGTCTTTTGGTTGATCACTCCGATAGCCGCTTCATCGGCGATCATGGCCGCAATGGTTGTATCTGGAGTATCAGCTGGGATGGCAATCATATCTAGACCGACGGAGCAGATAGCTGTCATGGCTTCCAATTTTTCCAGGTTGATATGACCTGATTGGACCGCCGCAATCATCCCTTCATCTTCTGAGACCGGAATGAAGGCACCTGACAAACCACCGACTTGGTTACAAGCCATGATGCCACCTTTTTTCACCTGGTCATTGAGTAGAGCCAGCGCTGCGGTAGTTCCATGAGTTCCTACTACTTCAAGCCCCATGGCTTCAAGGACACGGGCAACCGAATCCCCAACAGCTGGTGTTGGCGCAAGAGACAAGTCTACAATCCCAAACTCCACACCGAGACGTTCACTAGCCATTTGACCAACTAATTGGCCGGCACGGGTAATCTTGAAGGCTGTCTTCTTGACGGTTTCAGCCAATACGTCAAAGCTTGCACCTGGAACTTTTTCAATCGCCCGTTGGACGACACCAGGACCAGAAACACCAACGTTGATGACAACATCCGCTTCACCAACACCGTGGAAGGCACCCGCCATAAAGGGATTATCTTCTACCGCATTGGCAAAAACTACCAGCTTACCAGGCCCCATCGGATCGGCTTGGGATGCTTCTTTAATGATACGGCCCATATCTCGGACAGCGGTCATATTGATCCCTGTCTTGGTCGATCCGATATTGACTGAAGAGCAGACAAAATCTGTCTCCGCAAGGGCACGAGGAATGGAATTGATGAGGATTTCATCCCCTTTTTGGTAGCCTTTTTGAACCAGAGCTGAGAAGCCACCGATAAAGTTGACCCCAACTTCTTTGGCCGCACGATCCAGTGCCTTAGCAAAGGGTACATAATCTGTCGCATTGGTTGCTGCACCGATAATAGAAATCGGAGTGACTGAAACCCGCTTGTTGACAATAGGAATGCCGAGTTCCGCCGCAATCTCATCCCCAACAGCCACCAAATCTTTGGCCTTTGTCACAATCTTATTGTAGACTTTTTCTGCCGCCTTTTCGATATCCGGATCAATACAATCGAGAAGCGAAATTCCCATGGTGATGGTCCGAACATCGAAGTTCTGCTCCTCAATCATGGCAATGGTTTCTGTTACCTGTTTAATGTCCATAAATTCTCAACCCCTATCTTACAAATTGTGCATAGCATCAAAAATCGCTGCGCTTTGGATATTGATTTTTACATGAAGAGACTGACCGAATTCTTCCAACTCTGAACGGAGCTGTGTGAAATCTTTTTTCTCATCTGACGATACAACCGCCATCATGGTAAAGTATTCATCCAATACGGTTTGAGAGATATCATCGATATTGAGTCCTAATTCTGCCACTTTCGTTGCAACACCCGCTACGATTCCTTTTTGGTCTTTTCCAACGACTGTAATAATTGCTTTCATTTCACTGCTCCATTCTATCTATTTGCTTCCATTGTAGCACAATCCCCTTAAAACCGCCCTTCTCAACTGGAAACGTTCGGATATTTTAAACGTGTATAAAAAAATAAAGAGGCTGGGACAAAAGTCCTAGCCTCTTTATTGTTTTTGGATTGTCGAGCAAGACGCAGTGGTTGAGTGGGCTCTACTACGCTGATTTCATCAGCTTTTACAGCCCTACTCAACTGTGCGGAGGTGAGACGACGAAATCGAATTCTAACGAATTACCGATTTCTGTCCCACTCTCTCTATTTTGACGATTCAGTTTCATCCTTTATGATCTCTTTCTTCACGCGCACCGTACTCTCATACTCAGTCCCAGCTAGACGGTCGAAGGGAAAGCGACGATTGAGCAAGACGATGGCAAGAGTGAGAATCAGGTACAATAAAACCACAAAGAAGAGCAATAAAATCATGGACAGGGTTAAGAGGGAATTGTCCGTCAAATCGCTATTCAAGAGCGAAATCAAATAGAACAACCCTTGAGGAATCAGATAGAAATAGCCCACTACCAGAATTCCCCGCCAGATGGTGCGAAGCCATTTTTGCTTGTCAAAATGCAGGCGGAATTTCAACAAAGCCATTCCCAAGGTTTTGCCCCGCCACAAGGGAATCAAACCAAAATAAACAGCCAAAACCGCTACATAAGGAATCGTCTCTAAACGCTCGATTACCGCGTAAAGCAAGGATAGCATCACAAAGTCGATCAAGAAGGCAAGACCCGTCCGGAAACCAGATACTCTGGTTCCTACTCGGAAAGAATGTTCGTCAATTTCGTCTCGTGTCGGCAATAACCAAACCAGGAACCAACCAAGCAGATAACCCACTCCACCACCAGTGGTATTTTGAATAATATCATCGACATCTGCTAGGCGGTAAGGACCCGGATATAGAAAGTAGAGACCTGATAACTGGGTCAGCTCCAAAAAGAGACTAAAGAGGGCTGTCAGGAGAATCGTTTTCTTAAAACCACACTTGAAATAATAGCGTAGATACATCCCAAAAGGAATCAACATCAGAACATTAAAGGCAGGCACATAAAAAGTTGGATGCTTAAGGGCTTGAATCCATGTACCAGTCTGCGCTAAATCAAAGGGGCTCTCCTGGAAAAAATCCACTACAAAAGCAAAGGGATGGAGATTGACCATTTCCGAGTAGTTAGTATGAATCTTACTTGGATCCGGCAGAGGCAAGATCACCAAGAGATAGACCGTCATCAAGTAAAGCATAAAAGAATAGAAAATCAGCACCCGCAGTTTATTGACCGAACCATATTTTCGATAATTCAAAATCATGTAGGGCAAGGTCAGCAAAAATGCCAGGAAAGGAAAGAGCTGAACAGCCGCTTTAATAGTAGAGATATACCCCATTGTGTCTCCTTTTTTTCGTTATAAAATCACCCTTTGCACAATGACAAAAGGTGATTTCTTCATTGATATAGAATATTATACGGCCCGGTAGAAGAAGAGTCAAGGAAGTACGATGAAAACCTTACTGAGGAGCCGTCTTAATAGTTAGCTTCTCCCCTTCAAGATATTACTTCCGATAAAGACCAATAGATAACTCACAATCCCTGAAAGATGTAATAGCGTTGAGATCCATCCGGTGATTACTGGTAAGAGCATGAGGCCAGATAGAAAAATTAAGAATAGATAAAACCATTTTACGGTGAGTGAAAATTCTTTCCACATCTTTGGCAGGAGCAGGACTCCTCCGGTCACAAAGGCGTATCCTACAGCAGAGATCCCTGTTGCCTGAATGTCCTGCTCCTGGGTTAAAAAGTGAAAAACGATGGAAGAGAGGACTGTCGCCGTCACAAAAACGATTAAGACTTGTCTGGAGTCTCTTTTTCTTTCTAGCAGTCCTCCGAAGGGAAGGATCATGAGTCCATTTAACAACAAATGGACCCATAAAAACCAGATAGGGGCTCCTTTACTACCGTGCATCAGGGTCCCACTGACATATTGCCAACCATACACCGGCTTCGAATGAAAAGCCAATAGGTCATACATAGCATCCCCATAAAAGGAAGTTAATAGAGCAAGCAACAAACAGATTAGAGCTAAAGTACTGATAACAGGGGAGGTTGTGAGGATTCTTTTCATATTTATCTTCTCTTTTTCAAAAACAGCGTTACGATGTCTCCATTCACGACCATTATACCATTTATTTCATTGGAGACAGAAAAGTTTTTGCTTCTTTCGTTTCAAATCTTTGCTGGAAAAACGAAATATCGTGACTTATTAGTCGCTCGCTATTTGCCATCAGATCAAACGTCGATCCTGCTTTCAGAATACCGTAGCAAAAATTTGACTTTCCATTTTAAAAAGAATATACTTATTCTAATCTGAGACAAATATTTTTTATTTTTTTAAATCAACAGTATTGCATTCAGAGAAAAAACTACTAACTTCATGGAGGTGACGCTATGTCATTAGAAGAAAAATTGAACCAAGCAAAAGGTTCTGTTAAAGAAGGCCTTGGTAAATTAACCGGTGATACAAAAACAGAAGCTGAAGGCACTGCTGAAAAAGTTGCTTCAAAAGCAAAAGAAGTTGCTGAAGATGCAAAAGAAGCTGTTGAAGGAGCTATCAAGGGCGTTAAAAATATCTTTCATAAAGACGACAAATAGTCTTTAACATCCTAGACCCACTCTATTTTCTACAGTCATGTTTGACTGTGAAAGATAGGGTGGGTTTTTGTTTATCTTTCATTTAGTTTGGGTGTAGAAAAAACACCCCGAAGGGTGCTCATTGTAATGATTAGCATTCTTTTAAAAGAACGTTTACTAAAGCTACTTTACAAACTTTTTAGAATTTTGTGTTTAGCTCTATCTTGGAATGAGATTTATTTTGATTGATTCATTCCTTTCAACATCGTCACCTACATTTGCGACACGATTCATAGAAACCCCTGTTATTTAAAGTAACGTTTTGTTTTTCCTAATTGTGCAATATTGATATAGAGATGGATGACAGAAGTTATAAGGGCAGCAACTAACTGTACTTCTCCAAGAATAATGGATAGGGCAAACAAGATGATATAGACAGATGGTAAGATTAGCTGATTGAGTTTGAACAAGATTAAATAAGCCTCTACCATTTCCGCTTGTTTCTCTCCCTCGTCATAGGTTTCTAGATAATCTAATACCTCTTTTGGTGTGGCTAAAATAGAGAGTTGGTAATTACGAATTTTGCTCGTTGTTTTGATGCAGAAACTTCCAACAAGAATGGTTAATACTGCTAAGAGAAAAGCTGATATCGGTAAATCGTGGCTAGGCAACACTGTAAGCAAGCTAAAAAGCATACTAACTTGCAAAACATTGTAAGCAACTGTCCCATAATCTAGAGAGCGATACATCTTAATATAAGCTAGCTCGTTTAATTCATCATCTTCTTCTGCTAGGTAGCTAGCATAAACTTTCCTACTATTCATGATAAAATAGAGAGCTACTATTGTCGATAGTATTCCCAGATAGAAAAAGATGGTCGTCAAAATAAACTGTACTTGCTCTTGAGAAATGTTTAAATGAAGATTCGTAAAGGTAGCACCAAACATTCCGATTAAACCACCCAACAATAAACTTCCTAACAATAGTAATAAATGTTTCTTTTTCATTTTCTATCTTCTTTCTAAAATAAACCTAGCAGTCCTTGAACCAGAGCATGCCCAAATCCAAAAGTAGCCGTTAAAACTTGATCACCAAAACTATTCAGGAGAATGGAAACTAGATAGAAAAATAGAATCTTGTACCCTGATTTTTTGATGACTACTTCAAGAGATTCATTTCCCATCCAGCCAGCTAAAAAAGCATAACTTATCACTGTGAGAAGACTAATTTCTATCGAAGATAGAAAAAGCAAAACGGCTAATGCACGAATCATCAGAGGGTCTACATTGAAATAACGGGCGATACCGGCACAAACCCCTGCAATTTCTTTATGTTCGGTATCTACTTGAAAATCTGCCAAAAACTCTTTCATAATCTTACTCCTTTTATACTCTTTCTTTTACTTTCTTTTCTATCCGCTCAAATACTAAACTAAAAATCAAGCCACTCCAGAAAAAATAATTACTGTCTAAAATGTGAAACCATCCCATCAAGGTCCCGATCATCATCGAAACATTTGCTATAAAGGCAATGATACAAAGATAATAAATTACTCTATATTTGTTCATGATTCTTCCTCCTCTAAGCGAAATACCGACTCTACTGGCTCATGAAATATCTGAGAGATTTTCAAGGCGATAATAATAGAGGGGGTATACTCATCACGCTCTAGCAAACTAATGGTCTGCCTAGATATACCTGCTAGCTTTGCAAGCTCGGTTTGGTTTAAACCATCACGAGCGCGAAGCTCTTTTAAACGATTTTTTAGCTTCATATTTACCATTGTCATCAAACTCAGCCACTTGGCTTAGATATCCCAAAAATGGTAGAATCTGATTTTTCCTCCTTTGTTATTATATAAGATATTATTACCGATATCCTCATAGTTTCTCCGTTCAAAGTCTTATTTCTTTAACTTGATCACATTGTAACATATCTTTTTATTTTTGACAATGATAATAATCAAAAATATCATTATTTTTGTCATTTTGTAAATGATTTAGGTCAAAACTCTTATCCTGAATAAGAATTGATTTGATATTTTTCTAAATAGA
Organism: Streptococcus sp. S5; assembly: GCF_034134805.1. Taxonomy (NCBI): domain Bacteria; kingdom Bacillati; phylum Bacillota; class Bacilli; order Lactobacillales; family Streptococcaceae; genus Streptococcus; species Streptococcus lingualis. Next base: position 1,865,307 of record NZ_CP139419.1, read on the forward strand.
GATGAAATGGATACTTGAAATCAAAAAAATAACGGGGTCAACTTTGTATTTTTGAAACAAAAAAGACATCCAAGAGAATACTCTTGAATGTCTGTAAACGTTGATAGTATCGTGTTGATTAACGTTTTGAGAATTGTGATGCTTTACGAGCTTTCTTAAGACCTGGTTTGGAAAGTATGGATTTCAGTTGGACTAAAAACAGCGTAATATCAAGGATTTTCTGAACAATATCTACTTTTTAATTTCATAAAATCTGAATCAATATTTTTAAAATAGGGAATAGTTTAGGTCTCTAAGCATTAAAATAATACACCTAACTTTGGTCACCGTTTTTTAGTTATTCACTCTTTTTTCGGATAGTGTTTTTAAAGTTATGATGTAAAATGCCGCAATTAAAACACTATACATCATAATCGGAGGATAGAGAATTAAGGACAGAATCAATCCCACTCCTTTAATTATTAGGTCAGGTATCAATAACTTCCTATATTGTGCGGTAGCTTCAAGTAATTCTTTCTGATCTATATTGGGTTTATCAATTACTTTATGTAAAAACCAGTTTGCTACCGTTGAAACAATAACGATCAGTCCATAAAAGAGCTGTGCCGTATGATTCATGAAATGACTACTAACTATTCCAGTAGCATAGGGCATAAATGAAACAAAAAATAAAAGATACAAATTCTTTCAAATTCCTCCCTTTTCAACTTGGCTAACTTGACCTGCATTACCTAGGTCGCTTTGCTTTAAATTATACTTTTTTCTTAAACATTTGCTACGAGCAGGTCTTTCTTGTGAGTAATTTTCATCAAAAAATTTCATAGATAAGTCCTATATATAATCATGGAAAAGTAGTAAAAATAGTTGTTATCCTAGTTGATTAAAAAAATCTCTGATTTCCTCATCTTTTATAAAATAATATATAATTTTCCCCTCTCTTCTAGTATCCAAGATGTTTTGATTGGCTAGTTTACGAAGATGGTGGGAGGCAGATGCCATACTGAGATTTAGTAAACAGGCTATATCACAGACACAGAGTTCTTCAACAGCAAGGAGATAAAAGATGATATTTATCTGTTTATTATCGGTAAATTTTGATAAAATGCGAAGTGATTTTTGGACTTTTTCCTTTTCAAGGTAGTTCGTTGCGGTTGTAACATTTTGTTGATTAATAACATCCACTTGACAGATACTATCTTTTTTCATAATTTTTTCTCCTAGCCTAACACAGCCCATAGCATGTCAAAGCTGTTGTTTTCAATCAGGATATACATCCCCAATCCTAAATAGACAACGGCAATAAACCATCTGCTATATTTTTCCAAAGTTTCTCCAACAGAAGGGACTTGTGCTAATTTTTGGGCAGAAAAAACCAAGAGATAAATCATGACTAGAAAAGTAAGTAAAGTCACTATCAAATTCGCTAAATTTAAGGTGGTAAAATATGGGACAAAGACACCAATATTGTCAGCGCCACAACTTGCAAAAGTAATCATAGCGACTAGAAAAATCAGGTTTTTATTGTCTTTTCGCAAACCATCTTTTGCAATAGCTTCTCCATCAGAATCTCCTAAAAGCAAAACTTTGAGGCCTAGGAAAATTGGAATCAAACCGAGTAAACCTAAAATCTCTTTACTAGGAATATAATTCAAGACAAATGCAAAAAGCAAACTTAGGAATATTAGACTAACAGAGCCTAGAAATTGTCCTAAATAGATGTTAATGATGTCCTTTCTGCTTTTTCTTTTGGCAAAAAATAACATTAGGATAATAAGTAAGTCTACGGCTGTCCCAGAATACAGGATTATTGAAGTAACAACATTTTGAACCATAAAGCACCTCATTCAAATATATTTTTGAATGTATTTTAACATTAAACTTTGTAGATGTCAACTTAAAATCCACCAATTAATAATTGCATGTCAATATTTGTATTGTGAAACTAGTTTCAGAAATATATAGTCTTAAAGTATGTCCACTGCCAATGGTTTTTTCAATATTTAAAAGGAGAGAACCAATTTGGTCCTCTCCAGGGTATAATTTTCCACCAACCCACTACAGTTGACAAAGAGCCGTTATTCTCAAATGAGACAACTCCTTTTAGTTTTTATAACCTCAGCTTCTCGGTCTCTTACCTACTTTTAATAGAAAGACTACGAAGGACGATTCTTAAAGTAGTCAGATTGTGCAATATCGAAAGATTAGATGGGCTTAACCAATTTAACAACCCAAATCCAATTAAACTTCCATTTATTACAACTGTTTCTTGAATATTTCTTTGAATTAATTTCTGCAACGATTCAGATAAAGAATTCAATTCCTCGAAGAAATCTAAACGATTATCTAATAATAAAATATCACTCATCTGCTTAGAAATATCAGCACTTTCATTCATCACAACCCCAATATCTGCAAGCGTCAAGGCAGCAGAGTCGTTTAACCCGTCTCCAACCATCAAAATAGTTCGGCCAGCTTTCTGTAATTCCTGAACCAACTGAAACTTACCATCTGGTTTTAAATCAGTATAAACGTTGTCAAATGGCAGATCTTTAACCAACTCTTCTGTTCTAGCCAACGTATCACCAGTTGCCAGAATCAGTTTTTTCCCTTGGCGCTTTAGCTTTTTCAATGCAACTTTCGCCTCGCTTCTCAAGGGAGTGTGGATACAAAACATCCCAATTAATTCTTTCTTATAAGCCAAAAACAATAAATTGTAATGAGTCTTATATTGCTCAATCAAGGCCAGCTGCTCAGAACTAATTCTTACCTGTTCGTCTTGCATTAGTACATAATTTCCAATGACAACCGATTGACCATCAATTTGCGATTTAATCCCTTTGCTTGCAACATACTGAAGCTTGCCATGCATTTCTTCGTGTTCAATGCCTTCAATTTCAGCTTGTTTAACAATTGCATTGGCAATAGGATGATAGATATGTTCCTCCAAACATGCACTTATTCTTAAAATATCTTTCTCAGTATAATCTCCGAAAGGAAGAACCTTTTCAACCAAAGGATAACTCGTCGTGATGGTACCCGTTTTATCAAACAAGAAAGTATCCACTTCCAGATATTTTTCTAATACATCACCATCTTTAATAACCATTTCTCGATTTAGACCTTCCTTTATGGCCGTAAGGTAGGCTACAGGTGTGGATATTTTTAGAGCACATGAAAAATCCACCAATAAAAAGGAAATGGCTTTTGAAAACGAACCTGTTAACAGATAAGTCAAACCAGCACCTAAGAAGTTATATTTTACAACCTTGTCTGCCATCCTAATAAAATGACGTTGTTTTGTCTTCTTACTCTCTTCAGATTTTTTCATCAGATTGATGAGTTGCAAAATACGACTGTTTATCTGATTATCAGTCACACGAATTCTTAACTCTCCTGTTTCCAAAACAGTATTCGCACATACAGAATCTCCCTCTTTCTTTTCAACAGGGAAGCTCTCTCCAGTCAAGGAACTCTCATTGACCATGCCTAATCCTGAAACCACTTGGCCGTCAAACAAGATTTCATTACCTTGGGAGACAACTAATACATCACCTACTTGAACATCAGAACTCTTGATGCTGATGACCATGTCTCCCCGCACTAAGAAAACATCACTTTCTTTAGCAAGAAGGCTTTGTTCCAAATCTGTTGCTGTTTTTTTTAAAGACCACTGATCCAGATGATTACCCAAATCAAGCATAAACATGATGTTGCTAGCTGTCTTGGATTGGTTCATAAACAAGGACAACAAAATGGCCGAACAGTCCAAGACCTCCATGGTTAGTTCCTTGCGCGCTAAAGTTTGATAGGCTTCTTTGACATAACCCAAAGCCTGATAACAAGTCCAAATATAACGAATAGGGTAGGGTACAAAACTTCGAAACAGCAAACGCTTAATCGCTGCACCCGATACAATTGAATAAGCACTCTCTTCTCTACGAATGGGAAGAGTCATCAAGTCCGAAACTTTCCCCTTGTCAATTTTTTTTAAAAAGGCCTCTGCATTTTCTAATACAGAGAAGCCTTCTTTCATACGTAGAGTAAAGTGCTGCTGATCCATATAAAACTGAATAGAGTCGATCCCTTTTTCATCTTTAGCCAAGGAACGAAGATAATCTTGAATATCCAAGGTCAGTGAAAACGAGGACGATAATCGGATATGTTGATATCCTCTGTGTAGCACTTTAAAAGACATATTATTCACCTGTCAGGCTATCTAATTGTTCTTCTTTCTTTTCCTGTTCGTATAAATATTTAGCGTCTTGTAAAACATCATCACCGTGTTGTTTTACAACAGAAACAGATGCATCCAGTCCATCTTTCAATTTGTAAGCTTTAGCCAAGGCCTTAGAATAGCCTTTCTTAGCTTCTTTACTTGCTAAGACTTTCAAGCCAAGCGTCCCAAATGCTACCCCTCCTAAGAAGAGAGATGATTTTTTCGCAACTTTTGCGACGTTTAATACTTCTTTTAACATGTTTATTTCCTCCTTGTAACTATTGTAGCGAAAAATGACAGCAAAAGCAATTGCTGATATCTGATATATAGATAAAATTCTCTATACTGATATTTAATTATATTATGATGAAAACAATATACTTTATTTTTTGATACTGTAAATAATTATGTGTAAACACTTAAGTAGAGTTACGGAGTGTTAATTAAATAAGCTTTCAAGTGTATCAGAACATTGACCAAACCCTTTATGGATTCGTTGACTTTGCTTGAAATTATAATCTTCAAACAACGTAACTAAGTAACGTTCCAGAGCCTCCTCATTAGGAAAAAGAACCTTCTTTTTCGTTTGATGTTTGATTTCTTTGTTAAGAGACTCAATGAGGTTTGTCGAATACATGCTGTGCCAAATCTGGTAGGGAAACTGATAAAAAGTTAAAAGATTATCCGTCTTCTCCAGACTTTCCATGACTTTCCTATACTTTGGTTTCCATTCGGCGAGAAAGTCCTCTAAAGCTTGTCCTGCCATTTCTAAATTTTCAGCACGATAAATCATTATAAATTGCCCCAGAATAACCGCTCTATCTGCTCGTTTCACTTTACTAGCTAGATTTCGACTAATATGAATTAAGCAACATTGTTGTTTAGCTAATGGGTGAGCCTGACTGATAATCTGCTCAAGCCCCTTAAAGCCATCTGTAACTACAAGAGAAATCTGTTGGATTCCTTGGTTTTGAAGCTTGTCTAACAGGGTGGACCAAGAAGCATTGTTTTCTTGAGGCAACTGTGCATAGCATATCTCTATGCGACTAAAGTCGCTAGAGCTATCCTAATTGCGCACCGCCAGTTCTCATAGAAAAAAACACCTTGCAAGATGCAAAGTGTTTTCGTTTGTATTCTGCTGTCCAGCAACGAATTAACGTTTAGAGAACTGGCTAGCTTTACGAGCCTTTTTCAAGCCTGTTTTCTAGTATTTTTATATCTATTGGCAGATTATCCGACTTATCCCCATCAACATCTGACTCTAACTCAACCTCTGAAGAAATCCTAATATTGCGTACTTTGATATATTCGATATTATTGTTACCTACTAGATCCCCTTTTTAATAAATCTGGGATAGCCGATAATTTAGAAATGATGGATGAATCCTTTAAAATCAAGATATTTCCATATTCATCTGTATTTTCATCAAATAGTTTTTTGTCTGCATAGTAATTGGATAGAAGAACTAAGACCTGAGTAGCTTCACCTTCATAATTGCCATTTTTGCTTTCAAAAGGTAATAATTGCTTGTTCATAGCTTGGCGAATCAGTTGCACCAGCCAAATTAATTGTCTTGACCGACGAATAAAGCGACTTCTTTCAAGGATTCGACCATAAGGAAACAGTTGGCAGATTCTATAAAAGTGTCGATGTGATTCGGCACGCTCATCAGACTCGCTACACAGAGCTGGTACATAATATCTGCTATAATTTTCTGGAAGATTTGGTCAAGCGGTCTTTTAGCCGTGTGACAGGCATACAGGAAAAACACTATTTATTTACTTTTTGCACGGGAGGCTTTAAGATGTTGCTGGACGCCTTTCTTGATAATCACTCAGAGTCGCCAGAGTGTCTGGGCTGGGATATGGCAAAGATATACCGCTGCCTGAAACTGTTCTTTGACGCTGATAAACGCGACATATCAATTAAAATGTCGCACTAAAATGATTGAAAAGTGATTGAAACTGTATTATAATGAACGTATATATTTAGAAAAGAGGTACTAACTATGGAAAACCTAGTAGTTTCAGTCTTTAACACTGAAAGCGAAGCTTATCAGTCCTTTGCGGATTTGAAGGCTTTCCGCCAAACTCAGACGACCAAGGTTGCTCAAATCGCCTTGGTCAAAAATGAAAACGGTCACATCGTTGAAAAAGAACGCTATGACTTTGAAGATTCAACGACGGATGCAACCCTAGAAGGTGGCTTGCTCGGTGCAGTTATCGGGCTTTTGGGTGGTCCTATCGGCGTCTTGTTTGGTTATGGTATTGGCAGCCTCTATGGTTTGGCTGCTGGTGATACCGTTGATACGGCAGAAGCTGGCTTGATTGACGTTGTGTCTCAAAAATTGATCGACGGCGAAACAGCCGTTGTCGCCTTGGTGCAAGAAAACAACGAAGCAGTCATCGATGCTTACTTCACCAAGTACGACACCCAAATCGTGCGTTGGGATGTAGCAACCGTCGTAGCCGAAATCGAAGCAGCTCTGCAAGTCCAAGAAGACCTCTACAACCAGGCACGTGCACAAATGAAGGCTGAACGTAAAGCCGAACGCAAGGCTAAACTTGAAGAATTCAAGGCAAATGTCAAAGCAAAATTTGACAAATTGAAAGCCTAACGTCTAAGCGTCTCATAAATTTAAATGTGACTGAGACGCCATTTAAAATTTATGTGCGTCGGATTCTCACAGTTAAATAATTGCGTTGACAAAGCCGTTACAGCCGTTCTTCCATTCTTTGAAAAGAATGTTTAATAGACAAGAAATCTGGACTAGTATTGGTCTGGATTTTTTTGTGAATATAGAGGTCATAGCTTTTTGACTATGCTTCGTTATAATTAGAAAAATTTTAAGTTTTATCAAGATGAAATCAGTCAGACGAAGACATCCCGAATTAGCACCAGCATCACCACACAAACTAAGACATACTGGTGCTACTCTTGCTAAACAAGCAGGTGTTTCTCTTGAAGCCTTCTCAGAAGCTCTTACTCATAGTGATAAAGAGATTACAAAAACTTACGTTAATATCAAAGATAAAGTCAATCAGACTGTAGGTGATATTGCTTTTCGTAGTTTAAAAAATTGATGGGGTGAATATGGGGTGAATTTTGGGGTGAACTTTGATTTTTTGAAACAAAAAAGACATCCAAGAAATAATTCTTGAATGTCTGTAAACGTTGATATAATCGTATTGATTAACGTTTTGAGAATTGTGATGCTTTACGAGCTTTCTTAAGACCTGGTTGGAAACACTTCTATTTGAATACGTTTCAAAATGCGCTTAAAATCAATGTTTTCTCACGTTTTCAGAAAGAACAATTTCATCTAATTTGAATAACTTTCATTTGAATGGTGTGAATTTTACACTAAAAATACACGAATTGAGCTAGATTTTACCAAAAAGTTCACACCATTATTACCTTCGAATCATTAAAAAATAAAGCAAGTAATTTTTAATAGTCACTTGCTTTTTGTATCAATGACTTTTTACAAAATCTAAAATATCTTCGTAGGTTAATTCTGATGCCGCTACACCCAATCCGAGATGAACCAACTCTTCATCAGTACAATCAAGCATAATATCGTTAAGTTCTAGTAGCACAAGCATTACAAAAATACCAATGCGCTTATTTCCATCTAAAAAAGCGTGATTCTTAATCAAAGAATAACAAAGCCTAGATGCCTTTTCTTCAATAGTTGGATATTGATCAACTCCAAAATAAGTGTCAAAAACATTCGAAAGCGAGGCCTCAACTAACCCCTTGTCTCGTACACCATCCATTCCTCCCGTAGATATAATCAATTGACTATGTAAGGCAACAACCTGTTCAACGGTTAATCGCTTCATTTAGCTAATTCCTTCAAGGCTTCTAGGTGGCGTGACAAGATAGAGCTTGCCACCTCGTCAACACTAGCTTGATCTGCAACAACAGCTTCTGTCTGTTCTACTTGAACCAAGGTGTTATAGTCAACTAAAACATATTTAGGTTTATTGTTTTTCAAAATAACAGCTGTACCCTTACTATCAACCATACGAGCAACTTTAGAGAAATTCTGATTTGCCTCCGTGATTGGAATTAAATTTTCAAGATTAATTTGCATTGTCATCGCCTCCTTTTGTTTATCATACCATTATTAAGCAACAAAAGCAAAAATATAGGATGGATTTATCCTATATTAAGTGAAATAACTTAGTAATTTGAGGGGGGGTTTAGATCTTGCGTACGGTAAATGAGAATACTTTCATGCTCAACTATAGTAAAATGATGGCAGCTCATAAGACTTCCTTTCGTAACTAGTTCGTTCAATTCTATTTTACTAGAAAATCTTATGAGCTTTTATTATCATGTACTCATAAATTAGCCCTTCGTCACTTATTAATTCCCCCCATCTCTCTCAACCGTTCCTGTCCCAACTTCAACATCTCTTCCTCCACCTTACTCCATTTTCCAAATAGGCATTCGTGTAGAACTTCTGTTGCTGAGGTTTCGTCTACATGCGAATCATAAACACACGATTGATCTCTTTGATAAATTTGAATTTGTCTAAAAAGTTTATCCTTTTCCAACTCCCGTAAGTTATCAACCAAATGTTCTACAATTCCATCATGGTGTGCTTTAGGAGTTGCTCTAGCTTGACTAGGATCTATGGCGTAGAGCTCCTCATAACGTATCAAAGTACTGAGATAGGACAATTTTGGCTTGGTCGCTATTAGTGCAAGTGAGACTTGATATCCTTTAGTTATCAATAATTGTGCCGTTTTTCTAGGAACTTCTGTTGTTCTCAAGGTGCCCTCGATTAACAAATGATAACCTTGTTTACTCAATTCATCTACGAGATATTCAACCATTTGTCCCGCGAATACTTTGGTATAATCCACACTATCTTTTCCATACTTTTCCTGTAAGCCAAGGTAGTTCGGATGAAAAGAGCGATAACTATCTCCATCAATGATAATGATATTACCTTGAAATTCCCTTTGTTTAATACGATGAATCGTTGTTTTCCCAGCACCACTCTGTCCACCTAGCAAGATAGCCTTGGGCTGAGACGAAGTTGTTTTACCACGAGTTAAAGAACGAACGAGTCGTCTGGATGCTCGTTCAAAATCATCTTGACTAAATTCTTCTAGTTTCATTAAGCCACCACCAGATGAGTAGCTTGTTCTAGCATCCGTTCAATGCCATCCAAATAGCCATTATATCGCTCTACTTCATCAAAAGTCCCCACAAGATAAATCTTCGTGTTCAGCAAATCAGACAAATCATCGCTCATTAGAACCCAAGGATTAGAAGTATCATCAAATGCAATTCCTTGTTCATCTTGAAAACGATAAAGTTGCGCTAAGATATTCGCCCCTCGTTCTTTAATCACTTCAATTTTCAGAGTGAGCTGGTAATCTTCCACTGGCGTGAGCATCTTTTCCTCTCCTACAATATCGATATAGGAAACATTAAATTTCTGGCAGATACGATCTATTAATTCTGTCGAAATTGAACTTGTTCCATTTTCATAACGACTTAGGCTATTTCGAGAGATACCAACAATCTTTGCGAACTCAGGCTGGGTTAGATCATGTGTTTTACGTAACGCTTTAATATTTTCTCCGATCATGAAGGTCCTCCTTTTATTTATTTCTATTATAGCACAAAATTTAGAAACGCACCAAAAATGGTGCGTTGTTATGACTGAGAGATAAAATGTCACACATTCAATTATTGAAGAAAAAATCACTATAAGGCTGTTCAAAAGTCTTTGAGAGTATAAAAAATAAGAAAGCTACAATTGAAAACATATTAGAGATAGGAATCTATGGTATACTAGTGATAATAAATAGTTATCGGTAGGAGAATGATTGATGAGTAATAAAACATGCTTTGTAGTCATGGGATATGGGGTTAAAAAAATTCCTGGAACTTTAGTCAAACTGAATTTAGACGATGTTTATTTTAAGTTTATAAAGCCTGTATTATCTCGAAATCATTTAAAATCAGTCTACTCCACACAAGCATATCGAGGAGATGAAGTTCCAACTTCATTAGCTATTAATAAAAACTTCATAACATCTATTTTTTTAGCTGATATTGTGATTGCTGATATAAGCACTTTAAATCAAAATGCAATTTATGAGTTGGGACTTCGGCATGCAATGAGGCCAAAATCTACAATTATACTTTGTGAAGAACTAACTATTAGCAAATACCCATTTTTTGATATTTCAATGAATCCTCAATTAAGATATCATAGAAAGAAAATAGTATCGGATGAAAACTATAGAAAATCTCTGCAAGATGAATTAGAAGATATATTAATTTCTTGCCTAGAATCCAATACCGATTATATTGATAGTCCTGTATTTGATTTCAATTTGTATAAGATTAAACCATTAGTTCAATTAGATAAAAATGTACATGTAGCAGGAGCATCTATAAGGACAATGATTGAAAAAGCTGAAAATTTGAAGGAAAATATGCTGTTTAAAGAAGCCGAAAATCAGTACCTTCAAGTTTTAAACTTATCCTTTGATGAAGATATACTTTCTCAATATCTATTATGTAGCTATAAAAAAGATTTGTCCCTAGAAAATTTGCTTTTAACCTTATCATACGTTAATGAGAACATAGATTTAGCTACATCGACAAACGAAAACTTACTGGGTATTGTTGCAGCAATAAATAAACAAATATTTGGCCTAACTAAAGAATGCAAATTTTTAGAACAAGCTAGAAGATATTACAAAAATGGCTCAAACTTTGAAAGTGGGAATCTTTATTGTGCTAGAAACTACTGTGCACTTTTGTTAAAACAATATTGTATATCAAAAGATATTGAATCAATAAAAGAGTATTACTACTCTGCTGTTCATTTTGCTAAAACTTGCTTAACAGAATTACAATTTCTCAAACGAGAAGAAACTGATCTTGACAATACTTGGTATAATGAAAACATTAAAGATTTGACCCTAATTGCATTTGGTACTGATGAATCAATTATTGAATTTAAGCCTGTTACAAAAAGGCAAGAAGAGACGGTAAGCTCAGGTCGTAAAGAGCTAAAGCATGATTATCATGAAACTCTAAAAATAATTAAAGGGAAATGAGCAATTTTGCTCACTTCCCTTTTTAAAATCTTTTATCTCTTGATAATTTCCAATAATGTAAACCTAGTGGTGTCAAACGGCAAGACTTACTATTCATAGCAGCAAAGTACATATGCTCCTCTCCAACAGGTTCGATCAAACCTACGCTTTCATAAAGCTGTAACTCTTTAAATTTACCAACATTTTCTTCTTTTGCGAAAGGTTCTTTATATTCATGAGTTACTTCAGGAGTATTGGTAAATTCAAATGATGGATCTAATTGAAATTCTGAAGTAGCTTCTGGAAAATATTGATGAAGTTTTCGTAGCACCTTTTTTGATACTTTAGCTTCAACAGTTCTGATAGGTAAAAATCCTGTTATATTTGTTTTAAATAGCGGCCTTTGTTCCCATACTCCAAGTGACTGATCAACAAAAGAATATAAACTAGCAGGAGTGATATTCCCGCTAACATCTGCTGCTCCACCTTTTAGCCCCTGAATTAGTAATTCAGTAAACACACCATGACCAGTTATTCCATCCTCAATAGCAACCTCATCACGATCGCTGGCTGTTAGAATAGTAACACCTTTTCCAATCATGGTATTCGATGAGTCTATAGGACTACAATCTCCTAACTTTCCAGAATAACAACAATCTAAGATGATAATTTTATTTCGACTTTTTGAAGTGTTTGCTAGTCGAAGTATATCATTCATAGAAATTCCCATATCATAGCCATTAAAATCTGGTGTTACGATTTGACCAGCCATCTCATCTGTCCCATGTCCTGAGAAATAAAAGAGTGCAATGTCAGATTCTCCTTCTTTAAATAAAGAATGAAGGTCCTCCAATAACTCTGCTTTTGTTTGTATATTAAGTTTTAGCTTAACACTGAAATTAGGGGAACCATCCTCGTTCTCCTCCAATAATTTCGCTATCTCCTCTGCATCATTAGTACACCCCCCTAACGGAGCCTGAGAATATGCATCGATACCAACAATTAATGCCTTGTTTTTTAACATAAATTATACCTCACAATTGTTTTATCCAAGCGCTAATCTTTTCCCAATTCCAATCTACTACAGGAAGATAGCCACATTCATTTGGAATCGTCGCACCAATATGATCTTTGTTCCCATAAATTGCAAGTAGTGGTATCCCCTCATCTATAGCACAGTTCATTTCCCAAATTTGCCCATCTGCTTTCTTGGTATTCCTAGTAATGATAGAAATCATACCGTCACACCCTCTAATTCTTGTTCTACATTTAGTTTTCCATTGAGAATCCCAAGGTTGTTTAACAGACATATCCACAAATTCAAATGGAGAGTTTGTATTTCTTGATTGGCCCCTTAGAAAATCTCGTAAATTTTCATCCTCAATGGCAAAACTTATAAAGATTCTTTTCATCTAAATACCTCCCTTTAAAAGTATTTTTGTTTGTATTATATCACATTAGAAAGTATGCTATACGATATTTCCCTCAATTGTATTAAATATTTCTTCCAATGATTTTTTCCAACAATATATTTCTTTCTCTAAAATTTGTTCGAAGAAAGAGTCAATTTGTGTCTTATCATCCAATGAAAAATCTGATACAGATACAATTTTTTTATCATCTTTTAGAATGCCATCAATTCGCAAATTTTTTTGCTTAATGATTAGAATAGGAATATTATTTGAGATCGCCATAGCACCTTCAATTTGGCAAAACGAACTAGTAATCCATTTCCCATCTAACGACTGTTCGTCAGATTCAAAAAACTTTTTATCTTGAATTGCTCCCTTTTTTAAAACTCCAGATTGAATATACGTATGACCGAAAGCTAAGATAACCATACCATAGCATCTTTTTATCATTTCATTTAAAGCAGATAATGATTCATAGGGAGAATAATCCTTTGCTTGTAGAGTTATGCTTTCTATATTATAGTTCTCTAGAGTACTCTTTAGTTTATCTATAAAGTATTGTTGCTCATTCGTAAATGGATTAGGTCTGCTTAAAAATACTCTTATTTTTTTATTTGTCATATTCATCAATCTCCTACCGATAACTATTTATTATCACTATACAAAGCATTCAAATAAGTATATAATAGCATGATTATTGATAAAGGAGTTATTCATGGATTATAAACATATTTCTACTTTCTTAGACTACTGCAAAACCCATAGACGCTTGAGTTCACATACGATTCGAGCTTACAAAAATGATCTTTTGCAATTTTACAATTCAAATTACAGCAGTGTGGAAACCTATGTTGAACATTTGACGAAATCCAATATTAAATCTAATACATTACGTCGCAAAATTGCTAGTTTGAAGGTGTTTTACAGCTACTTAAAATATCATAATTTAGTTGATGAGAATCCTTTTAATCAATTACGTTATCAATTTAGAACGGAAAAAATATTACCTAAAACGATTCCTTATGATATTTTGAAAAGTATTTTTTTACATCTAGAACAGAAAATTACCTATTCAAAAACTAAATATCAAAAACAAAAAGCTGAAAGAAATTTGCTAATCATTTCCCTATTGCTTTCAACTGGTATTAGGATTTCCGAACTTTGTCATATTCATCTTAAAAATATTAATCTTTCAAATAGGACTCTCCATATTATGGGAAAAGGTAAGAAAGAACGTATCCTATTTTTAGGAGATCAAATAACATTTAGCTTACTAGAAACATATATAAATAACTACTGTTTTCAACCCAGTAACTACCTATTCTCTGGAAAATATTCTTTCAAACCATTGTCAGAGCAAAGTGTACGTTTAATTCTAAATACCCTTGTTAAACAACATAACTTAACTACACCTATTACCCCCCATATGTTTAGACATAGTTTCGCAACAATGCTTCTAGATAGTGATGTAGATATTCGATACATTCAACAAATTCTTGGACATAGTTCTATCTCAGTCACACAAATCTATACTCATGTATCTCAGTCAAAGCAAAAAGAAATTCTAACTCTGTGTAATCCCATTGCTTCGATTCATTCACAGTCAAAAAAATAGGGCTACCTTCATAGAGGTAACCCTATCCTGAATAGTCAAGTCCAGTATCGTCACGGGCTTTGCCGTTATAGACAAAGGGATTCCCTGTTGTGTCTGTACTTGCCTTGCTTGCCCCATAGAGATGATATCGACTGATCCTTGGCTCATTGTCAACTGTAGTGGGTTGATATAAAGTTACAATCTGGAGAGGACTAAATCGGTTCTCTCCTTTTTAATGTTCAAAGTGATGAGAATTATTCCTATAACCGTCAATTTCTTGTAAACCTTTTCATTTTTTTGTATAATATATTTGAAAAAGGGTGACATAAAGTAGTAATACCCAATTTGTAAAATTAATAAGATGCGCAAGTTTTAATTAATTTGGGCATTTTTGATTACTCCAAAGGGCTGCCATCCGATATTGACTTCATTGACATGAAGGTGTTCATTATACTAAAAAAGCAAAGACGAGGTAATTACTTCGTCTTTGCTTTTTTACGATTTTCCACTATACATATAGTAGAATACTTTTCCTGATAAAATTCTTTTTCTTATATTTTAGTGAACTCCATGCTGAATCACTGAGTCAAACAAGTTCTAAAATCTTGAAATTCTAACAAATGCCACGTAACCTCATCGTCATCTAAGACTGTCACAGTCTCGCCTTTAAAACAATGTGGGATAGGGACAGTTTTCTTTTGAAATGGATGTAAAACAACCATATCTTCTAATTTATTGTTGAAAATTATATGCAGACAAAGGATGTCATCAATATGATTTTCAACCACTAGATAAGTTTATAACTCTAGATGATTGTACAAACTTGGCGGTTGTGTCATATAGTATTCAAAATTTTTCATCCTTAAACTTCCACTTCCTTCATTGTTCTATAGACTAAAATGATTATCTCAGTTGTAAGTGAGTAGACTAATTTACAAAAGCTGATTTCAACGAGACAATTCGATCACATTGTTTCGCATGGTCTAAATTATGTGTGACGATTAGAATTGTTTTTCCAAACTGATCTCTCAACGACCGAATTAAGTCAAATGATTTTTGAGCCATATCAGGATCCAATGAACCTGTTGGTTCATCTGCCAAGATGATATCACCTGGTTTTAGAATAGCTCTCACGATGGCGATTCTCTGCTGCTCACCTCCAGATAATTCATTGACCTTGCTATCTAGTCTATTTTCCAAACCAACAAACCGCAAGGTTTCTTTAATCTTTTTCTCCTTCTCTTCCTTAGAGAAATTAGTAAAGTTCATAGCAAGCATGAGATTATCTTTTACACTGGATGTAGAGATGAGTGCATTTGATTGAAATAGATAGTTGATAACATTCTTTCGATAGTTAACCGCAGAACGCGAATTCACTTTTGGTAAGATCTTCCCGTTGATTAAAATCTTACCACTATCAATATTATCCAAAAGGCCAATCATATTAAGTAACGTAGATTTTCCAGAACCAGATGGCCCTACTAAAGCTACAAATTCATTTTCCTCAACATCAAAACTTAAGTCTTTTAAAATCTCACGTGACCCAAATTTTTTTGACACACTTTGTACGGAAATCATAGACATTAAATCACCCCTTAAACGATTGTATGAGACTTTCTACTTCTTTACGGAATAGATTGAAGTAAAGAAGTAATAATTGGAAAGCAAATGTAACTAGTGTTAAAACTATTCCCAACTTAGAACCTAGTAAGATAGAAACAAGTAGTTCTATCGCAGAAACACCAACGACAAGAGAAAGAACACCGCTATACCTCTTCCAAGGAGAAAAGCCCATGAAGTATTGTACATACAGTTTTTCTTCGAAAAGCAAGCGATAAATCAAGACAAAACTCCAAAAGATAGCCATCATAGTAAAGACAATAATAGCAATGATACTTCCAAATAGGTAGAAAGTATAGCCGAGATCTTTCTGAAGTCCATTGATATAATTCTTAACCGTTGTAAATTTCAGTGCATTGTCTGATAAATCAGGGAACTCATTTTCTAAAATTGATTTTACCTGATTCATTGTTTCCTTATCACGAACTTTCAAAATTCCGTCATATCCACTCACAGATAGGTTTGCTGATTCCATGAAGTACAAGTTTTCAGGAGCTGCTACAAAAATAACAGGTTCTTCACTAGTTACACCTCGATCGATTGATCTTGACCAAGTAAAAATGGACTTAGATGGCTGATAGGTTCTAAATAAAAATCTTGGATTTTCTGTAAACTTAGTCCCTATATCCCCTGGTTTTACTCGAACAACTTCTTGTAAATAAGCCTTCATGGTTTCAACATCCGCTGAACCTAGAGTATCAGGAATAAGGTACAATCTGGCACCATTACGTATTTCGGATAATTCTTCATTACTTAACTCAACTCCTAGTTCAGATAAGTAATTATAAGAATAGGTTAAATACCAAAATGGTTTTTTAGGAACATTTTGATACGTACCATAGATTGTATCAAGGTATTCTTGCCCGAGATATTCTCCCTGAGCAATATAAACACCTGGAATCTCTGAAATTCGTTGGTAAAAGTGATACATGCTGCTTTCTAATGAATTTGTATTACCAGAGTAGGTTCCTATATCATCCCCTTCTACAAAATCCGAAATAACATACATATTTTCGACACTTTTCCACTCCCTAGCTACTTTGACATTATCAATGAACTGATTCATTGGCGCATCTAAGGAATGACTAACTGCTATTAATAAACCAGCTACTAAAGTATAGAATAACAAACTGGTTGCCATTAATGGTTTCATTGGTAACCGTTTATGAATTGCAGCTAATGGAGAAACCAAATAAACAACAATACTTGGAATAATTAATGTTAGCAATAGTAACAAGATTGAAAGACTTGTACCCGCAAAGACTAACACAAATGATGATAATCCAAAACTAGCCCAACCTGACAAAAACCAAGTTGCTAGTGCGGAAACAGGTGCAATATAAATAGAAAACAGAAGAGAATCCTTGAAGAGGGCAGACCACAACTCCTTCCTATCCCATCCAAGTAGTATCAATGTCCCAAAATGTTTAAAGGATTGTAAAACACATATTAGGAAAAGAACAAGAAGAACCATAGCATTTACTGCAATACTAGCAGCTAAAACGATTGGCACAATTCCCTCAACAGTATTACTGCCAAAACTCTCTCTAATCAAGTCTTCAACAGAAATCCCAGTAATGGATGAGAGATTTGATAAAAACGTTTCTCTTGAGAGGTTGTCCTGAAGACCATTGATATGATATATCCCGTTTATTGTATTTGTTTCTTGAAAAATATGGTCTAACCGATTAATAACAACAGGGGTTGTAAATAACAAGCTCGGTAATTCATAGAGCATATTATCAGTTCCCTTATCAAGTCCAATAGTCAAGTTATTGTCACTATGGGATAATAAATCTGAAATTTGTTGGCGTGATAAAATTATTTTACCACCGTTTGTAAAATCTGAAAAACCTTCAGGATTGCCAAGAACATCTAAATATATTCTATTTATTGAACCATCCCTACTACTATTTGTAGTACGTTTCGTCCAAATAGACAAGTCACTTTGTTCCAAAAAGTATTGGTATACACTTTGCGACTGTTCTTCAGATAATCTTTGAAGATAAACTGTAACTGTCCTAGAATTACGGTTATAACTTTGCCATGCCTCCTCATACTGAACACCTGTAAAAAAAATTGCCATCAGAGCAAGTAGTACGCTCTGAATGGCAATCAAAAACAGGATTAAGTACTTCATTTTACCTAATAACATGTTTTTGTATGTCATAGGCGCTTACCTACAATTCCAGTAACATTGTGCTGTACCACTTCCAATATATCTAGATGCACGTGCTTCAATTCCTGGCCGTTTCCAACCTGAGAAACCTCCGTTAGCACTTGCTGCGTGTTCATACACACCAGATTGAACGTGTGAGTAACTCCAAAGTCCTACTGTACGACCATAGTTCCAATAAACGGCAGAACCTTTATAATAAACTGTTGCGGCAGAAGCGATTGAACCACCTGCACCAGCTAGGGTAAGAGCAAGTAACGATGTTGAAATAATCTTCTTAATTCTTTTCTTCATAACATAGTCTCCATTTCATTTTTGACTAAAACTAACAATTACAACTCTTTTTTAGTAACTTATGACAACTTAGTACATTGGCAACTATCCCTTCTTTGAACTGGTAATACTACCAGCTTATTCATAAAATTTTACAATTCATATTTTAAAATTTTACAGAATATAATTCTCCAGGATCAAAGCCTAAAGGGGCGGGAGCGGGATTTATCGATGGTTTACCAACAATAACTAATAAACCCGCTAATAAAACTGCGACAACAAACTTTTTAGTTGCTTTCTTCATATCTTGCAACCCCTTTCATATTCCTTGATTGTATTCTATCACGCAGAAAATTATTTGTCAATTGTATTTATAAAGATTTTTTTATTTTATTTTTTTATTATGAATATGTTTATTTTAACCGTAGAAATAACTCGTTTCATGAGAGATGTTATAATAAATGCATATAAAAAACAACACAGTAAAGACTGAGTTGTCTATAACAATTATGCTGGGAATGTTTCATTGATAAAACGCTCAAGGTCTAAAGCCATCTTATCATTTCCCTCTAGCAGGTATGCACGCTGCGCTGTTACAAAGTACTGTTTAACGGCATCTTTATGGGCAAAACCTTCACTAACATTCCCAAGTAAACAGTAAAGATTAGCTAAACAGTAGAAACTATTATTTTTGAGACAAATACCAATCGTTTCAAAAGTCTCACTTATCGCTCTCTCTGTTTGCTGGTTTAACCATAGATACCGACAAAAGTTATACCGACATTTAATCAGAATTTCAAGTTCATCAATTGTCCGAACCTTAACACTCTTAAAAAGATTGGTCATGCGATTATAGACTTCTTCAAATTTTGAGAGTTCATCCGTCTGAAAGTAAAAGTGTAATAAACTATTTGAGATATTCAAATATTCCCAATCATATTCGCTATATTTTGACAAAATAGCTTCTAATTTTTTGATCGCTTCATTCTGTTTAAGGTCATGGTTAAACAACACAATAGCCTCTATCCACTGAAGGTATAACTGATCGGAGAGAGGGAGTTTTACTGTCTTCGCAGCTTCTAACTCATAGATATATTTTAGTGAATCATAATCTCGTAAGTCTAAGAATTTCTTAGATACAGCACGAAATTGAGTCAAAAACTCCGATTCGACATGGATATCCTCGTCAAAAAAGTAGTCCATTGATACATTTAGCTTTTTTGCAAGGGCATATATTAAGTCTGAGCCAGGACTATAGTCTGCATCTCGCTCAATTTTACTGATTTGGGCCTGTTCACAGATACCAGCAGCCAATTCAACCTGAGACAAATTCAGTTCTTTTCTCCGACTACGCATTCGGCTCGCCAATAGTTTCCCCATATGGCCACCTCTATTCTATGTAATATTTATCTTTATATCACAAATTATAACATTATGACTTTTATTTTTCAATTATTCATACTCACCTAAAATCAAAAACTAATCCAACTTCTATGAACAATAGTACTGTCCAATGCAAGCTCCTAATCACTTCTTGCAACTTATCAATGACTTCATTGAGAGTTTTAAACATCTTGTTCTTGAACCCTCGCTTCCGAATCTCTGCCCAGACTTGCTCAAGAGGTAAATTCTTATCCCCAAATTCATGGAATTTCATATTTCAACTCCTTACTGTAGGACTTTCACTAGCTACATCCCTAGTTTGATGTTATTGTACTGATATTTTTAGACAGAGTTTTTATTATCCAACCTACAAAAAAGAGAGAACTTGCCACTCCTTTCTGAAACCTATACCTCCACCTATTTCTCCAGTTTTATCACCTTATCATAGCGCTTCAAGTCCTCTTCACTATAGTGATGAATCACTTCTACGAGTGTTTGAGGGAGCGAGAAGAGAAGTTGACTGATTTTCTCTTGATTTTTAAGGTCCAGATTGGCTTTGACTTCATCAGCTAGGATAAATTGGCGATTGTGATAGAGAGCACGTGCAATTTCTAACCGCTGCTTCTCACCGCCCGACAGAGTCTGGTTACTAGGGGTTTTGCTTTGAAGAGCTTTCAAACCAGTTTGTCGCAGGATTTCATCCATCTTTACGGAATCCAGTTCTTGTCCCAAAGCAATATTTTCCTCTAGGCTCAAACTATCAAAGATATGACTAGACTGGAGAATGTAGGCTCCTGCCTGATAAAGTTCATCCGAGGTTAGCTCTTGCCCATGGTAGCGAATCCGACCATGACTGGGCTTAATTTCACCATAAATTAGGTTCAGTAAGGTGGTTTTCCCAGACCCACTTTCTCCGATAATAGCAATCTTTTCGCCTTCCTCAATAGTTAGGTCACAAGGGGCTAGAATTTCTTGACCATCACGCACTACACTTACTTGCTTTAACTGGATAGGAAAGACAGAACCTTCGAGAACAGAAGGCATTTCAAAGCCCACTCCCAGCAATTTTTGATATTTATCACAGAGAGACTTAGCTGATTTTCTAGTATTGATAAAATAAGACAACTCCTGAAATTGATAGCCAATATTATACGATACTAGGTAAATCCCTACAAAGCTGGCTGCAGATAGGTAGTTATAATAGGTCATGAAACCACCAATGACAATAGGCGCGACCGAGCAAAAAGCATCAATTCCATTGATAAAGAGACTATTTATTGTCCGTTGCTTCTCATAGGCGATTTCTTCCTTTAGAGTCTTATGCAAATCTTTAGAAAACAATTTGAAAAACAAACTTTGTCCCCGATAATACCGTATGGAACGAGCACCTGCGATCATATTGGTTGCTTGAGAGACATAGACTTGGTTCGCTAGGGACTTCTCCTTCGTAATTTCATCCAAACGTTTAGAGCCAATTCCACTACAAAGAGTAGGTATCGAATAAAAAACGATAAAGAGCAAGCCAAGATAAAAATTAGTCCAAAGAGCATAACAGATAGAGACGGTTGTAAATCCCAAAGAAGAAATGATAATAACAGTCGACTCAATATAATTATCTTCTAGCTGTTTTACATCATTTTCCAAGTCTGACAAAACTTCCTCATCCGCAATCCGACGACTATATAAGAAAGTCTGAAAGATATCCTTCTTAATACCCAACTTGAAGTCTGTCAGTACTCGTGCATAGTAATAACGTTTCCCCGCCAAACCCAGCAAGAGAATCAAATTTCCAATAATCCCCCAAACCAAGACTTGCCATAGCAAATGCAACTGGTGATTGGTAAAACTAGAGACAATATACTGAATCAAAGCTGGTGTAATGATAGCCTCCAGCCAAGTAATCATAATCGCCACAAAATAGAAGAATAAGTGCTTCTTGGTTACATAAGATCTAAGCATAACGTATAAACCTCCTGAAATTATTTACCAACTTAGATAGTCGCTCTTTATCTCTAGAAAGGTATATAATTTGTTGTATGCAGTATTCCATAAGTTCTGGCTTGTGGCATTCTATGAATTCTCCATTCTCGTTAATGACAGTGGAATAACCATCAATTACATTGGCAACACATTCTATACACATACCTCTACACCAGCAATCTTTACACTTAGAAAAATTATCCTTATTATTAAATGTTTCAACATTTGGACTATTATGGCTCCCCCAGAATCTAAAGCACAACTTCTTACTTCCATCTACGTCAAAAGTAATTGTATTGGAAGGATCAATATCATCGCAGAAAGTATGGTTTGTACTCTTGTAAATCATAGATATTAAAACATCGTATAAGATTGGGCTAATAAATGCTTTCTCATTACAATCAATTACATTCTGAATAGATGTATCTATAAAAGTTTTTCTTTCCGATAAACTTTTTTCCATTTCTTTAACAATAAGTACTTTATTTTTACTGAAGACATCATTAACATTAAAATGAACATCCATCTCAGTAAAATATTTGAAAATAGCTTCTCTACTAATACCATTTTTTTGATGAATACGAGTATACGTTGATGCAATTTCGAAATTATCATAATCAATACTTTTTAAATACTTAATGAATCTCAGAGTCTTTCTGTGACTTCCTTTTCCCCTTAACCTATCATGAACAACCTCTGGTCCATCTAAACTAATTGTTAAAAATGGATGAAATTTATTTAACATATGCTTTACTCGATGATTCAAAACAGTACCATTAGTAACAGTCTCAACTTTTAATATATTTAAAAATTTAGATAATTTCTCAATAAAATATACAAACAACTCAATATTTAAAAAAGGCTCTCCTCCAAAAAGTATTAATCGATTAATTTGTTTTATTCCCTTACTTACAATTTCCTGAATTATCTTATCAGCAGTATCAAAATCCATTACTCGATTGTCCATGCCATAGTTTCCACCATCAGCATAACAGTACGAACACGATAGATTACAGCTATTTGAAATATTTATTACAACTTTCTTCAAGATTCCATCATCAAGATTATCCAAAGTATTAGACGTATTTTTATATTCAGGTGAAGAAGACAAAGTAAAAGAAATGGAATCAAAATAATATGTACCAAAATCAGTATCAATTTTTTTAATCATAGCAATCCTCATTAATGAAAACAGAGATGGGGAAATTTTTCCCCACCTCGGAAGAAACTATCGACCGCCACCACAAGAATGACTTGGTCCACAGTTATTATTAACAACATAACCTTGATCAAACTCTAAAAGATCTTCAAGGTTAATAACTTGTAGTTCTTCCATTATTTTCACCTCCTATGTTTTATATAGATATCATATTACCATTTTAGGAGCGCTATAAAAAATTCCCTTATACACAATTTATTCTAAATCGTTCAACACTTGTTCTAAATGATGTTCAAACGTACATGCTAACTGTTGACTATTTACTAATTTCATTGTTGCGATACATTTTCTCATCTCAATTAAAGCATATTGATTATGAGTTTTCTTTAAATCGTACAAATTTTTCGCATAATGAAACACTAGTTTTTCATAAATTTCAGTTTCTGAGAAGTTACAAAATTTTAGTTGTTTTTCAAAATAAAGAGCATCTATTAGCTCGTTTCGTTCAATACATGTTATATAGGCATTTAACAACATGGTCGATAGTAAACGACGATTATTTGGAATATCTCTATAAAATTCAGAGCGATGGCACATTTCTTTTGATAAAACCATCATAGTTTCATGATTTAAAACATCTAATGTATTCATAAACAACAACAATTCATAACACCCCCAGTATTCTACAGAAAATAAGTACTCACTGATAAAACTAATATCTTGATCTGTCACATAGATCTTTCCTGATAAGTCCTGTAAACGAATCTTAACCAAAATCGTATTTAGCTCATAAAAAGGGCCTTTCTTCTTTTTATTTTCCAACAAACTAATCAGTAAATTTTCCATACCAACGATATCTCGCTTTGCTACTAATAAACGAATTTTCTCTAACAATTCATTAAAGTCATCTCTATGAAAATCGCGCGCTGCGTATATAAATTCTTCAATTGGCATATTAATTGCTTCAAGTGCTAAAATGAATTTTGTAATAGTTAAGTCAGCTTCTTCATGCTCAAACCTTGACAGGTGAGAACTTGATACTCCACATTTAGAAACATCTTTTAGTGACAGTCCTCTTGATTCTCTAAATTTTTTAAAAATTTTTCCGTATTTCATTTAAAGTACCTCTTAAATTGTGTATAAGGGAATTTATTACAATATCTTGAATAACATTATATCATAGGAGAAAAAGAAAAGAGGTTGCTATTATGAATAAAAAATTATTTTTTTACTTATCTTTAGTAATACTTGGAGGAATCATAGTTATAGGAGTTGGATAATTTCACTCTCTTATAAAAAGAGGCTGGGACAAAAGTCCTAGCCTCTCAATTGTCTTTGGATTGTCAGCAATACGTAGTGGTTGAGTGGGCTCTACTACGCTGATTTCATCAGCTTTTACAGCCCTACTCAACTGTGCGGAGGTGGGACGATGAAATCGAATTCTAACGAATTACCGATTTCTGTCCCACTCTCTTTTTATAGTGTTTGACGTGCAAATAAATTAACCTAACGAAAACTATCTTTTTAAAATCAATTATTTTAAGGGTCTTTTTTATATGATAAATTGCAAGAATAAGTGCAACATTTACTTGAACTCATCCTCTAGAGCTTCACAAGCAGTTCTGTAAGCTAAACATTTTCGTGGTCGGTGATTGATATCAAATAAAGCCTTGTTCAAATCCTCATCAGAGATAACGGCTAAATCTGTTTTCTTTGGGAAATATTCTCTTAGTAAGCCATTTGCGTTTTCATTGCTTCCTCTCTGCCAGGAAGAATAGGCGTCCGCAAAGAAAAAGGGAATTCCTAAGTTCTCCACCAGAGGATAGCAGGCAAACTCTTTTCCCCCTGTCTGAAGTGAAGGTTTTAAGAGCCTCTTTTGGAAATAGCCTACAAAGTTGTTCGATAGCTGAAAACATGGCTTGGGCTGTTCTATCTGGTATCTTGAAAGCTAAGTAAAAACGAGTTTTTCGCTCTAGAAAGGTCGCTAAACAGCCCTTACTTTTGCCTCTGGAAGACACCACAGTATCGAGCTCCCAGTGGCCAAAAGTCTCACGATTCCTGACCTCTTTAGGACGTTTGGCAATCGACGTGCCAATCCTAAATGCCCCACGTGTTTCTTTGGGCTGTCGACTTTTTCCCTTTCGGCGCAGGACGCTTAAATCCAGATCAATCAAACCAGCATAGAGCCAGTTATAGATGGTTTTAAAAGCTACCATTGGCTTTTGTTCAAGCTGATAGCGACCACAAATCTGTTCAGGTGACCAAGAGGCTTTTAACCCCTTCTCAATTTCCTTTTTCAACTTTGGTGTCAAACAAGACTTCCGACCCTTTTGCTTAGCCCTGTGGTCGTACTGTTCCTGTGCTAAGACGGCGTAGTAACCATTTTGGCATCGTCTTAACTCTCTTGAAATGGTAGACTTATGAAAGTCAAGTTTACTTGCAATTTGGCAAGATTTTAAACCTAAATCCAAGTAAGTTTCTATCTTTATTCGGTCGGTTATGGTAAGATGGGAGTAGCTCATAGTTTTTCCTCGGGTTCTGTTTGTGCGGTTACTTACAGTTTACACCAATGAAACGCTATGAGTTTTTTTGTTGCACTATATTTTACAATTTATCATTTGATAAAATCTCAATAAAAAAGACTTAGAATCATGTTAACAATAACATTAATTCCAAATCCTTTTATTATTTATCTTCTAACTATATTTAAGATAGATACTTAAATTATATTACTGTTTTTCAAAAGTTCCGTCTGCTACACGAAAATCACTGTTAACAGTTTCAATTGAATTAAATTGAATCTTTAAATATTTTACTTCTTTTTCGTCTTTTCCAGGTAATTCAGCTTTAGCACTCGCTGCACTAGAAACCTTTAATTTGACGTATTTCCCAGCAATTTTCCAAGTACCATCTCTAGATTCGTCTTTATTATTTGTTACTTCTAATGTTTTATCGCTATTGAAAACGATAGTTGAATCGTGTTTACTATCATACCAAGTACCAATAATTTGCTTCTCTGGTCCTGAATTTTGATTCAAGAAAAAGAATACCCCACCGGCAACCGCAAGTACTAAAACAACTAAAGCAATAATTTTTTTCATTATTTTTCCTCCTATAAATATCTAAAGATATTTATTATTTTTTTCATATACCTAGTTTCACTAAAATCATTAGTAAAAAATCAAATTTTGAATGATAAACTTTTATTCACTACTACAATAAGAAATACTTAACCAGCTTTTATTAATCACGATGTTTCCGTGATACTGAAATACCAAAACTACAAAGAACAATTCCCATTGCAAACACTAACCAATTCTCAATTGAACTTGTATTAGGCAAGGCTCTATTTGCAGCATATTTAGCTTGATTTCCAGCATAGCTATATACTCGTTCATTAGAAGTACTTTCTGGTATACTCTTTTCTAACGCAGGATTCAGAGAAATCATCTTGTGATCTACTTTATCGTTAAAGACTTCGCTTTGTCTTGTACGAGTATTTAAATAGACTTCCCTAACTGCTTCATATTGTGCAGTTGCATCTAATTGATCTTGTAGAAGTGTTTTAAGTTTAGCTTCCTCTCTGACTACATTCTCAATTGCTAAACGATGCTCTTCAACTGCATTGTCATATGCTTCTTTTGCTTTTTTCAAATATGCATCGGCATTTTCAAGATGATCTAAAAGTGTTTCTAAAGCACCTAAGTGAGTATTTAATTTAGAAATTTCATCCTTAATTTGACTTTCTTTAGCTTTTAACTCTTCAACTTTATTCTGACGGTTTCTGAGTTCTGCTTCATCTGTAGCTTTTACAGCTTTCAGATCTGAAAGAACTTTAAGTTCTTTATCCAATTCTGCACGCGCATCTGCTAAAACTTTTTGTTTTGTTTGAATATCTGCATTTAGATTTTCAACAGCTGTTTGGGCTTTTGCATAACGAGTCTTGGCAGCAATCAATTGTCGAGAAGCCTCATCTAAATTCTTTTGTGCAAGTGGTGTCTTATCTGAGATTGAGTTTAATCTAGCAATCGTTTGACGTGTAGTATTTAAGTCTGCCAAATGTTTTTCATGAATTTTAGTTACTTCATCTAAATTGTTTCTTGCAGTCTTATCTGTTGCTTTTGCTTTCTCAAGCTCCTCTTTTGCAGTTTCTAATGCTTTTTGCTTAACTTGAAGGTCTGCATTTAAATTATCAAGAGCTGTTTGAGCTTTGATATATCTTGTTTCAGCTTCTTCTTTTAGTTGTTTTGCATTGTCGTATTTCTTCTGTGCATCTGGAGTTTGATCAGGAACTGACATTAATTCTGCTACTAGTTTTTGAGTTTGTTTCAGATTTTGATTTGCATTTTGATTTTCTACTTTTGCTTTTTCAAGATCAGATTTAGCTTTTACTTCTGCTGTTGTGGCCTGGTCTAAATTATCTTTTGCATTTGCTAAAGCTTGACGCTTGCTTTGAATATCAGCATTTAATTGATCAAGTGCATCTTGAGCCTTATTAAATTGGGTTTGGGCTTCATTATAATTTTGTGTAGCGGTTTCCAATTTAGTAGTTGCTGCAGGTGTTTGATCGGGAGTAGCTTTCAGAGCATCTAATTTTGCTGTCGTTTCTTTGAGAGCATTTGTACTTGAATCGTTTTCTGATTTAGCTTTTACCAAACGTTTCTGTGCAGAATCATTTGCCGTATTTGCTGCAGTCTGTTTAGCTTTAGCAGCTGTTAATTCATCTTCCATTTTTGAAGTATCAAATGGAGTAGCTAGAGGTTTAGCAATCCCTTTATCATAATAGTCGTCAATGAACTTAGAGTGATACTCACCTGTTTGTTCATCTTTAATGTAATCGAAATGGCTAGATTGACCTTTGAATTTAATAAAATGCATTCGACCAACACCACTAGGTGTTAGACTATTTGCTACCCCGACTGCTTGTATATTTGAAGGAGCTTTTTCTCCAATCATTAATCTCATATGTCCAAAATATGCGTGTACATCATTTGCCATAAAGCTAATTACAGCATCATATACCTCGCGATACAATTGGGACATTGTGGCTTTTCGTGTTTCTTTTGCTTCTGAATAATAAGCACTAAAACCTAGTAATGTATTATTGAAGCTCATATTTTCGCCAGCCCAAGCGATTGAATCCAATCCATCTTTTGCAAGAGCTGTCACACTATGACTTGTACCAAATGGTTTATTTTCTTCAGCATAGGCTTTTGCGATATTTTTAACACCTTGAACAGATTCTTTAGTAACTATAAAATCATGGCTTCCCCAGACTTGGTCTTGCAGATTGTTTGCGAGAAGCACATAATATTGACTCAAAGCTTCAATCTGTTTATCTGTAAGATTATCCAAATCGACTTCAGAGTCATCGATAGGCAAAACAATATCCTTATTTGGCCAACCTTTGATAACAATATTTTGGTGTTCAGGAGAATATTCCGTCTCTGGAGTACCAAAATCATACTTACTACCTGTGAACCATTTTTGAATAACATCGTTTAATGCATTTTTATTTGCATCAGAGTTATCGGCAAGATAAGCCTTGTAAGCATCAATGACATCTTGAGGCAATTGAGGAATAGTGAGATTTTTAATTGCAGAGATTTGCTTGTTAAGTGTGTCAACAACTTTATCTGCTTTCTCCTTATTCTCTTTTGCTTCATGAGCTGCTGATGTAGCACTCGCTAGCTCATTTGAAGTTTCATTTACTTTTGCCTCTTCTTGGTTTTTCTTAGTAGTTAAAGCAGAAATTTCTGAAGCTTTCTTAGCATCATTTTCTTTAGCTGTTTTAAGCTCTGCTTCTGCACTAATCTTACTATTTTGTTTATTTGCTAAATCATTTGCTTTACTATCACGATTTGCGAGTGTTTGGGCAAGTTGTGATTCAGAAGCATCAAGATTACTTTGTGCTGAAACCTTCTTTTCTTGAGCTGTCTTTAGATTCTCTTGTGCTTGTTTTTGTTTTTCCTCAGCAGATGACAAGTTTGCTGCTGTTTCTTGGCTTTTCTTTATTTGATCTGCTTCAACAGATTTTGCATTTTTTAGTGTAGTAGCTTTTTTATTATCTGCTTCTTTGGCACGATCAAGTTCCTGTTTGGCTGAATTTTCAGTTGCTGCTTTAGCATCTAAATTTTCCTTAGCAGCATCACGTTCTGCTACAATTTCTTCAACGCCAGTACCGTCTAAAACTCTCTGAGCAGTTTCTTTCTCTTTTTGAGCCTTCACTAATGCACTCGCTGCTTCTTCTGCAACCTTTTTAGCATCTGCTAATTGTTTAGCAGATACTTGACTAGCACTAAGTTGCGTTTTTTCATCAGCAGAAGCTTTACTGAGTTCCTCGGCTTTATTTTTGTCTTCATTAATAGCATTTTCCAAAGCCTTTTTCGCTGCTTCTTCTGCTGATTCTTTTTCAGCTACATCACTTTTTGCTTTGTCTCTTTCAGCAATGATTTCCGATGCTCCAGTACCATCAAGATTTTTTTGTGCAGTTGCTACTGCTTCCTCAGCTGTCGAAACTTTCTTTTCTTGCTCTGAAATTTTATCTTGATCTTTTTTAATAACCTCTGATTGCTGATTACGTTCTTTCTCAGCTTCTAGAACTTTATCATATGCATCTTTTTGTGATGTTTCCTTTTTCTCAATATCAGCTTTTACTTCTGATATTTCATTCTTGGTTTTTTCAATTTTTTCAGGCGTAGCTGATTCTTTATTCGCCTCAGCATTCTTTAAGTCAACATTTGCATTGGAAAATTTTGATACAGCGTCTGCTTCTGAAGTCTTAGCGTTTTCTAAAGCACTTTCTTGATTTGAAACCGATTGATCCGTTTCTTCCTTGATCGTTCTTGCTTCTTCTACAACTTCCGCAGTTGGCGTTTTCGTTACCGTTGCAACCCCATTACTAACAAATACTCCGTCTACTTGTTTTATATTTGTAGACGAAGGAGTCTTCGATTCAACACTTAATGTTGACTCATTTGGCTGAGTTGCAGTTACTTCGTCCGCTTGTACAACAGAAATTCCCGCAAAAGCCGTAGCTATTGATACAGCAGATACAGTTGCTTTGATCGTTTTCTTTTTCATAATTCCCACCTTTATGATAGAGTATTGAGCAAATTATCACTATTTAATTATAAACACCCGAATTATACTATATTTTATCAACTTTGTAAAGTTGTATCCAACCTTTTAAGAACTAGAATCTAACCTTCTAAGACTGTAGAATAGTCTTACGAGGTGAGCAATGTCAGAATTACAAAAGTATATAAGCAAAAGAATACGGATTTTGCGGATTCAGTCAGGGATGACTCAGGAGCAATTAGAAGAAAAAGCAGATCTTGGCACCAATTACGCGTATAAGTTAGAAAATTTAGAGCCCAATATAAAAATTAGTACGCTTGAAAAAATTATAGAAGCCTTAAATGTTGATCTACAAACTTTTTTTGATTTAACACTTAAAGAAGAAAGCACTGACTTAGCACAGCTTATCGACACTATCAAATCTTTACCAGAGTACAAACAAAATAAAGTCATTTCAGCTATTAACATAATTATTAACGAGACAAAATAAAAAGAGTGGAAAAGGATGAGTACAAAAACGATTCCTTTCCCACTTTTTTTGTGCATAAAAATATGGCTATTAGCTATTAGAGCCTGCGATTCTTGGGTAACCAAATGTCATATCGAGGTTATCTTCCTCATAATTCTTGATTAATTCCCAGAAATTTGCAACCGATAACTCTGCAACTGATTCATGCCAATTGAATTTAAAAAACAAATCTAAGAGAAATTTAATTACTTGATGGGTTTTGGCTGTTTGTTCTACAGTATCAAATGTAATCAAAATTTTCTCACACAACGGATCAATTAATTCAATTTCAATACTATCATTTACAAAATTGAATGATACTTCTTGATCTTGATCGTTCAAGATTGAAATATACTGATCCTCATCAAATGTTGAATAAAACATTCTAATATTAATTTCTTCATTGCGATTAATTAACTCTGAAATATATTGTTGAGTTGAAAAAACTACATACTTTTTATAGGTTTTCATTTTGTTTTCCTCCATTTATTTTTTTAGAAAAAGATTTTTTTATCCTTAGATTTACGGTGGCCTTACTCTCTTTAATATTATTATTAAAAGATTTGGCTTGATCATCTGCTACCTCCTTTATTGAAAACAAAAAAAGACAGTTCACCACTGCCTTTTTTTATCTTCAATATTATTATGCCATTTTTTGATAAAATAAAAAAACGATTTTTCAAAAAAGTACTATAAAAGCTATTGGCTCCAAAGGATAATTTTTTGTCTAGGTTTTGGGGTGCAGTTCATACTTGTCCCAGTGTGTTTATTTTATTTTAAGATAACTTCATTAGTAAACTCAAGGATTCTTCATTTTTGAGCTCAGAAAATAAACAAATCAACCGCTCATATCCAAGCTCTTTCTTCTGCCTGATTATAGAATTCATCGTTGCCTCTAAATCATCTGGCGTAAAATTTCTTAAGTAAAGTGTAACGTAACTCCTGTTACTGGAATATAAGCAAATATGAATTGCATTATGTTCTTTTTGTCTAATTTTCATTCCCCCTCCTGATTCATAAATATGAAACTCATAAACAGTTTTTTGGGGGATACAATCGAATGAGTTTTCGAATTCTCTTCGCCATTTGAAAAGGACACTATTAATAATTAAATAATTTAATTTAAACATATCAGATACCTCTTGTATTAAAAAAATTTTCTGGATATTAATAGTATGCCAGAAAAAGGAATTTATAAAAAAATTTTTTACAATGGATTTTAAAAAATGGAGTGATTTTAATTTAAATTGCTTTCTGAGATTTCTGATTTTCAATTTGTATAAGAAACTTTAATGCATTTTCCTTCAATCAATCCTGTCCTTATTATTACGTCGCTGATTTTTCTGTGTGTTTAGCGTTGACAGAAACGTATGTGAAAGTCACGCTAAACACACAGTCCCAAATAAAACCGTATAACACAAAAGAGAAAGAAAATTTGTTTTTTATAATGATCAATTTATGGCATACTATAGATATCTAAAGATTGATTAAGTAGAGACGTAACTAATTAGCTACGTTTTTTTTAATATTTAAAAGGAGGTAGCTATCGTGTAAACAGCAGGTTTAAGCTGAGTTAAGAAAGAACCAATTTTTGTATTTCACTAACTAAAAAAAATGTATAGATAATAAAAGTAAGGTCAATAGCAGTAAAAAAATTTTTGATCATAACAAAGTAAAGTATAAGAGTATAAGAGTATAAGAACGAAAGTAAATAACAAAAGTCAAAAAAATCAAATACAAAAAAACTAGCTTATCTCAGTCGCTAAATTTAAAGCATTTAAACCTGAAAAAGAGTAAAAAGAAAAAAACAACAGATTTTTATCTGTAAGGTGGAACTCTACATCTTATTTGAATTGAGTCAACTTGTCATGTTGTAAAATGGCTTGGTTAACTTCTTAGCCATCAATTAAGAAGCGCCCTTAGCAAAGGGAAGATACTAATCAGTGAATACAAGCTTTATGTCACTGCACTACTTCAACTTGAATTAAAAGACCTTAAGATTCTTGTTAAGATTTTCTTTAAACGTACATTATCTTCTATAGAAAGGAAAGAACTATGTCAAAGAAGAAACGAAGTCGTTCTGAACGACGAAAAGCTAGAGAGAAAGCCCAGAAAGAACAAATGGATTCTCTAACTACTTTCGAAGGCCGTAAACAATTCGTCCAATCAAAAGGTTTAACTAATCTAGTCACGCGCTTCAAGAAGGGTAAAGGTATCAAGCGAAATGAATCCAAAAAAACAGGAGAGGATATTCATTTAATTCATACCGATCGAACGCTCCATAACTATGCTGGTTCCTGGAGCAGATTCGCTTACTTTGTTGCTGCAACAGCTACTGCCGAAGAGTTAGAAGCTCTTGAAAAATCTAAGAATGTAGATGGATGGATTGACTTAGTAAATCAATACTTAGAACATTGTAAAAAAACTGGGCTTTCTGCACCAACCCAGTCAACCTATAAAGCAGCATTGGCAAAAGTTTTAGGCGTGTCTTCTACTGCTTTTATTGCTACAGATATTCGATATCGAGCTAACAAAAGGAATAATCGCTTAAAATCTAATGACGACAGAATGTCTGAAGAAACGAATAATCGCTGGTTTTCAATCGTATCTGCCACTGGGCTACGAAAAAATGAGCTAAAAGCAATTACTGGTGACTCACTCTACCAACGTGAGGATGGCCGATATTATCTTAAAATCATTGGTAAAAAGCATAAAACAAAAGGAGCTAGAGATCGTTGGGTTCCGATTATCACACGAGATCAACAAGAATTAGAGAGGCTTGTTGAAGAATTTAGGCTAGCTGGTAAAAAGCGTGTGTTTCAAGTTCCATCTGCTTTAAAACCTCATAAATATCGTGCTGAATACGCAAAACGTCTTTATCTTCTTGTCGCACGAGATCCTAAAGACATCAAGGATAAAAGGGAAAAAATTTATCTAAGAGGGGAATTAAAAGGCGTTGTCCTCGATCGAAAAGCCTGCTTAATTGTATCGCGTGCTCTTGGACACAATCGTCCCGAAGAGTTTCAAAAATCGTATGCATATAAGTTAATCGCACAAGCAAACTAATAAGCACATTTAAAAAATAATTGTATATCTCTCATTGAAATAAATAAAGTAGGGAAAAACCTAATTTTTTCTCCAAACCCTTATCATTACGCGTTTTTTAAACAATTAAACATTGTGTATTTTATTGTTTTTCAAAATTTTTCCATTTTTTCACTATTTTTTTTTAAAAAAAAGGCGTTTTTTGTCAAAAAAATGGCATACCTATAATAGGGAATTTTAGTTTTGAACCAAAATGTGGTTATGATAATATATTGATTTTACGACATCTAATACTTCCTAGCATAATTCCTATCAAAAATAATAGTAAAAAGGAAACGTTAAAACATGAAAATACAGACAAAAGCTTCTACTGAAAAAAAGCATTTAAATGAGAAAGAAATTCAATCTTGTTTTACTTTAATGAATTCCTTCTGGGGGTTTGATCGCATGGTTTTTAACTTAGGTGAAAATCTAATTGTTGACATTGAAAAAATAATAGAATACAGAAAAAATAATCCTCATGAAGTTAAAAAATTAAATTACAATTCAAATCAGATAGAAGATTTAATTATCCAATCAAGGGAATTCGGAAGACTTGAAATTGGAAAAATTTATAAAAAAGAAAGCGGAGATACTGTTAATTATTGCTTACTACAACTAAATCATGGAGGTCTCAATTTTGAAACTCTCTCTATTTCAGCAATTCGAAAGAAACTAATAAATGTTATAACGAAAATCAAACAGCAAACTGGTATTTGGATTATCCCAACTACTATTAGGATTCATGAAATGGAAATCTCATTTACATTTGCTACTGATGCGATTATTCATTTTCAAACAAGAAATTTATTATTGAGGAGTCTATCTAATACATCTCAAGTAGATAAAAAAGTTTATACAAAATGTTCAACTCCTGAGGATCACCATATTCTTTCAAGCAAAAAATATAGAAACTTATTGCATGTTCTTTACGATAAAACAGCAAAAGCTGAACATAATAAACAGATCGAATTGGACGCATCTCGTAAATATCGCATCTATAGATACGAAATGACACTGAATGAAGAAAAAATTAAAAGTGAATTCAAGACTACTGACTTAGATAAACTACACAATGATCAGCTTTATCTATTTGTGTATAGTGTAATTGAAAAAGGATTGTCCAACTTTAAGATAGTTGTTCAAACTTCAGTAAGAGATACCGAAAATAAGTTAATAGAATTGTATAAAGAAAAAGGTAAAGATAAATATATAAAAACATTTTTTGAAACTCAACTAAATCATGCTATGGATTATTTATATCCATTAACATTGGATGAATCTATTTTCTTATTTATTGATGCATCTAAATTTATAAAGCCAAAAAACTGTGCAAGAACCAAAAGAAATCTGATTAAAGAAAGTAGAAAGAATGATTTAAAGAATGAGCGTTATTTTCTTTCTATTATGATTACATGGCAAGTACTATGTCTCTTTAGCTTAATGCTAAATACTCTATCTCTTGTTACTATCCTTGATTTCGGTTGTTACAAGAGTAATCAAAATACTAAACTTCATTTGTTTAAAATGCCTACTTTTACAGCTGAAGAAAAAGATGCATTTATTAAGAAAGTTATTAAAAACAAGAATAAAGACATAGGTTCAATCCTAGATTCTATTTTAAACAACATTCAAATAAATAATTCTTCCATTTTAATATAAATTCTGATTGAAAAAAAAGAAGAAGTATTAATACAGCAACGTTTTCCCATTTTTTAACTCTTCAACCCTTGAAGACTTAAAAACAAAATCTAAACTAATATAATTTAAATCTAACAGAAAGAAAAAAGGTACTATTTATGAATGTATTTATTCCAGAAGAACTGATTAAGCAAGTTCAATTACTATTATCGGATATTGTTAAGAAAGAACTAAATAAATTTTTAGATACTAATGAAAGTACTCATCATTTTTTAAATAAAAAGCAGACTTGTGAGTATTTAAATATATCCAACAATACTTTAGACAGCTGGATTAAGCAAGGTTTGCCTTGTATTAAGGTCGGAAAAACTGTTCGCTTTAGCAAAACAGAAATCAATCGCTGGTTACAAAAGCAGTAGAAATTCCATGGTGGTTTGTTATAATGTAACCATGGTATTTTCTAGCTCAATTCAAAAGGAGAATACTATGTCTATTACAAGAACTAAAAACGGAACCTATCGCTTACGTGTTTATATTCCTGAGGAAGTTAAGTCTTCACTAGGTGTTGATAAGAAAGTGATTGAAAAACGATTCAAAACAAAGATTGAAGCAAAAAAATATGAACTAGAACTTCAAAATAAGATTGATAAAATTCATAGTGGAGATTCCGTCTCATTAGAAAATAGTGGTTCTATCCTTTTTTCAGATTTCTATCAAAACGTTTGGTGGGAATCCTACAAAGCAGGTCAGACTACTTCTACTGCTAAACCACCTTCTCAAGCAACCATAGTTGGAACAGAAATTGCTTTTAGAAAACACATCTTACCCTTACTTGGGAATTATTCAATAGACTTTCTTAATCAAAATAAGCAAGTTGTACTAAATCTATTGACTCAAAAGGCTGAAGAATATGCAAATTTCAAAGTTATCAGGAGCTACGTTAACTCTATCTTTGACTGGGCAGAAGAATTAGAGTATATCGAAACTAATCGCCTATCAAAAACTATAAGCCGTATCAAAGCCACTAAGAAAATCAAGCTACAGGAATCTAAAAAAGATGAAGATTTATATCTATCTCAAGAAGAACTTCAAGCATGGTTTACAGCTTTTGAAGAAGATTTAAAAAATGACAAACTCCTGTTCAAAGATTATGTGTTATTCTATACAACTTTTTTCTTAGGAGATAGAAAATCTGAAAGCTACGCTTTGCAATGGAAACATATTGATTTCAAAAATCAACAAATTCAATTGGTTCAAGCCTTAGATCGATATAAAAATCAAAAGTCAACTAAAGGGAATAAAAAGACGATTTTTTCGATTCCACAAGAACTTACCGACTTGTTAAATTCTTGGAAGAAGCAACAAAAATCTGAACTGGCTTCATTTAACATCATGCAAACTCCTGAACAGTATGTTTTTACGTATATTGATACAAAGGGAAATGTAAACAGTTGTCTCCATGCTGATTATCTTAACAACAAGATGAAATCTGTTAAGCGTCGTCATCCAGAACTCGCACATGCAACCCCTCATAAATTACGACATACAGGAGCTACACTCGCTAAACAGGCTGGAACCTCTATGGAGGCTATTTCTGAAGCACTCACTCATAGTGATACGATTACAACTAAGACTTATGTGAACACTTCAAACGTAATCCCAATGGCTGTTGGAGAAATCGCCTTTCGTAATCTTAAAGAGTAATGGTGTGAATTTGGTGTGAAAAGTGGTGTGAATTTTGCTAAAAATCATCAAAAAAACACTCCATGGTGTGAACCATGAAGTGTTTCGAAACGTTGATATAATCGTATTGATTAACGTTTTGAGAATTGTGATGCTTTACGAGCTTTCTTAAGACCTGGTTTCTTACGTTCAACTTTACGTGAGTCACGTGTAAGAAGTCCTGCGCGTTTCAATGAATCGCGGAAGTCTGGGTCTACTTGAAGAAGGGCACGAGCGATACCGTGACGGATAGCTCCTGCTTGACCAGCGTATCCACCACCTACAACGTTAACGAAAACGTCGTATGAACCTGCAGTTGAAGTAACTGCGAATGGTTGGTTGATTACAAGACGAAGGTCAGCGTGTGGGATGTACTCTTCAACATCTTTTTTGTTAACAGTGATTTTACCAGTTCCTGGAACAAGGCGAACGCGTGCAACAGCGTTTTTACGACGTCCAGTACCTGCATATTGTGCTTGTGACATACTTTATTGTTCCTTTCCTTAGATAAGTCCTGAAATATCAAGAACTTCTGGTTGTTGTGCAGCGTGAGTGTGCTCAGCTCCAACGAATACTTTCAATTTCATACCTTGAGCGCGGCCAAGAGTATTGTGTGGAAGCATACCTTTAACTGATTTCTCGATCAAACGTACTGCATTTTTAGAACGAAGTTCACCAGCAGAGATTGATTTCAATCCACCTGGGTGGTTTGAGTGAGTGTAGTAGATCTTATCAGTTGCTTTTTTACCAGTCAATTTAACTTTTTCAGCATTGATAACGATTACGAAGTCACCTGTATCAGTGTGAGGTGTGAATGTTGGTTTGTTTTTTCCGCGAAGCACGCTAGCAACAACTGCTGAAAGGCGTCCAAGAGGTACATCAGTTGCGTCAACAACGTACCATTTGCGTTCTACTTGGCCTGGTTTAGCCATGAATGTAGTTTTGTTCATGATTTCTCCTATATGAATGTCGTTTTTGTTTACAGGGCGGATGTTCCGGTCCGCAAGTTATTTGAAAGGTTCCGGGGCCTTACAAATGGGGTAAACAATACCGCCTACTATTGTATCAAAATTCTAAGATAAAAGTCAACCGATTTGGAAAATTATTTGCGATTTTCTTTTCCAATGACAAATCCGATCAAGGAATTCGGGCCGACGTGGGCTGAAATAACCGGTCCAAGAGGCATCACGAGAACTTCATCGATGCCTTCAAGCGCAAGCATTTCTTGCTTCAGTGCTTCGGCTCCTTCTAGATCGTTGGTATAAGATACCAAGGCTGTGCTTTCACCGATATCTGCTTTGATCAGCTCCAGTAATTCCCGGACAGCTTTTTTGCGTCCCCGAACCTTGCTAATAGGGACTAATTTCCCTTCCGCATCTATCCAGAGAATGGGTTTGATGCTGGCCAAACTTCCCATGATCGCGGCACTTTTTGAGAGACGGCCGCCACGCATGAGGTGGTAGAGGTCATCAACTAGGAAATAAGTCCGCAGTTTTGGCGCTAGGTCCATGATTTCTTCTTTGGCTTCTGCTAATGAACGACCTGCATCACGCGCAGCTACTGCTCGCATGACCAGATAACCCTCTCCAATCCCAGCAGCCTTCTGATCGACAATCTCGATCACGGCTTCCGGGTAGTCTTCTAAAACCAGGTCTCGTGCCATGACTGCACTCTGATAGGTCCCAGATAAGACTGATGAAAAGGCCACATAAAGCAGATCTTTTCCTTCTTTGGCAAATTGTTTAAAGGTTTCCTGAAATTGGCCCACATTGACCTGACTGGTTGTCGGTTTGGCCCCATTTTTCATGGCTTCTAAAAGCTCCGGGCTGGTCAATTGAGCTTGGCCTACTGTCTGGTAAACCGTCCCATCTAACTCAATGGTCAAGCCAAGAATGGTCACCTGATG
The DNA here is from genome assembly GCF_034134805.1 of Streptococcus sp. S5. NCBI lineage: Bacteria > Bacillati > Bacillota > Bacilli > Lactobacillales > Streptococcaceae > Streptococcus > Streptococcus lingualis. The sequence goes on from NZ_CP139419.1 coordinate 1,904,138, forward strand.
TTCCTTGGCCCAGTTTTGGTCTAAATCTGCGGTCGAATCGGTTAAAATAGCAAATGTCATTACTTGTCTCCCATCATTTCTTGTAATTGTCGCAATACTTCGTGATCGAGCGGTCGCATGGGTGGTTTTTGATCGTTAACCACTCGCTGCGCTTGATTGAGGTTTCCTTTGACGACTGCGACCCGTTTTTCTAACTCTCTGGCAGATACCCGAAGAGCTCCTTGAGCAAAGACGGTCCATTGCTCATTTAAGTCACTGGTCGCTACTGATACTTGGTGGAGGGGCGTGTTAAGCTCTGCTGCCAAGCGCTCGATATAGTCATCTGCCGTCTCATCCTCACCGGTAAAGACCACCTGAACATTGAACTCCTCATAGGTCTGCCGCACTCCTGGCATATACTGGGCATCAAAGACACAGATGACTTCGATCCCTTCAAAGCTAGCATAGTGGCTCAGTTTTTGCAGAAGGATATTGCGGGCTGCATCGAGCTCACTCTTTTGAAAGAGCTGGCGGGTCTCCTGCCAAAAGGCAATCATATTGTAGCCGTCAACCAATAAGATTTTTCGTTTCATATCATTGCCTTTCTAGAATTATAGTCGATTGCGAAAGACCTCATACATGAGGATGGCTGCTGCCACACTGGCATTGAGGCTTTGCACATGACCATTCATGGGAATGGTGATCATCTCATCGACTTGCTTTTTGATATTGGCTGAGATCCCTTTTCCTTCATTGCCAATGATCAAGGCCAATTTACCAGCCGTATTCCACTGGTGAGATGGCGTGCCGTTCATGTCGGTCCCAAAGATCCAGAAGCCCTCTTCCTTTAGCTTGTCTAGAGTTTGACTGAGATTGGTCACACGCGCAATGGGAATGTGTTCCACCGCTCCGGTAGAAGTTTTTGAAACCACTGGAGTTACCCCGACTGCACGGTGCTTAGGAATGATGACGCCTGAGACATTGGTCGCATCAGCTGTCCGTAAGATAGATCCAAGATTGTGCGGATCTGTCAAACCATCGAGAATCAATAAAAGTGGGTTCTCTTCTTGGGCTGTCTGTTTCAGAATCGCTGCCAAGTCTGTGTAAGCAAAGGCTGCCACACGAAGAACAAAGCCTTGGTGGACGGCTCCTTCCGTCATTTCCTGCAGGGTTTTCTTTGGCGTCCAAGAAATCGACACCTTCTTCTCAGCTGCTAAGGCCTTGATTTTGTCGACATTTTTTCCTCGGAGGTCTTCTTGAATATATAATTTATTGCCTGTATTGGCTTGTAAAGCCTCGGTGACTGCATGGACACCGTATACGATATCGTTATTTTCCATAGAACTAGTATACCACAAGAAAGGAGGATGAGGCCAATTCATGATATAATGAAATGAAATCTATCTCAGCGAAACCAACAAAATAGAAAGGAAGCCATGCCTCTTTTTCAACGAACCATCAAGCTCACCTTGGCCACCTGTTTAGCAGCTGCCCTTGCTTATGCTCTGGGCTTGACCTATGCCATCTCAGCTGGCGTCATTGCCATCTTGAGCATCTCTGATACGCGTCGCAGTACGATCAAGCAAGCCTACCAGCGCTTTATGTCGACCTTGCTGGCCCTTGTGATCGGAAGTATCGCTTTTTCCTTTTTTGGATTCAACCTTTGGGCACTGGGAGTCTTTATCGCTCTCTATGTTCCATGCGCCTTTCTAATGGGATGGCAGATCGGCATCACCCCTAGTACGGTCCTCGTCACCCATCTCTTGATTGAGCAGTCTACTTCCTGGGGGCTCTTGCTCAATGAACTTGCCCTCTTTTTAATCGGGACCAGCTTTGCCTTACTGGCCAATCTCTATATGCCTTCTAATCAGGCTGCGATTGATCACTACCATGATGTTGTCGAAGACAAACTAAAGAAGATTCTTGCCCGTTTTGCGGAATTACTTGGTAAAGGGGATGGTCGCAATGATGCCCGCTTGATCAAGGAATTGGATGGTATCCTAAAGGACGCTTTAAATCTCGTCTATATGGATCATTCCAACCACCTTTTTCATCAAACCAACTACCACATTCACTACTTCGAAATGCGCAAGCGTCAAAACGACATCCTGCGGGATATGGCAGAAAACGTCAACCGCTGTCAGTTAGCAGCGAGTGAAAGTATGATCTTGGCTCAACTTTTTAAGAAGACTGCGCAACAGTTAAGTCAGGAAAATCCTGCCCAAGATCTTCTAGATGATATTACTCAGTATTTGGCGATCTTCCGCGAACGGCCCTTGCCCAAGACCCGGGAAGAATTCGAAACACGCGCCACCTTGCTCCAATTGTTAAGAGATTTAGAAACCTTCATTCAGGTCAAGGTAGATTTTTATCAACAATTTCATCAGGAGACAGAATAGACAGAGAAGCCCTTGCAAGATGCAAAGGCTTTTTTATTGCGGGAACTGTTGAAAACGCTTTCCTAAAATGGTATACTAGAACAGGAAAATAACTTTTTAAGGAGGGTCTTCTATATGAAGTCTTCATATAAGAAACATTTGTACACTACGACACTCAGCCTCTCAGCTGCTGTCTTGCTTTCCGTTATCGGACATGGCCAAGTATCAGCCGATAGCTTAGAAGCGCCTCAAACAGAACCAAGTACGGTACTTGAAGCGGCACCCGCTACTGAGCAATCTGTGACAGCTGAGACTGCCAGTCCTGCTACAGCTGAAAAAGGAGACACCGCAGCCCCTGCCACTTCTGCAGAAGCAGCAGCGACTTCTGATGTGGCTTCTACTACAGAAGTTGCTCCAGCCGCTAGTCCAAGCACTAACCGTGCTGCAACGACCGCTGACCAAGCGACACGATTGGCTGATAGTACCATTTATCTCTCTGAAAAGAGCACGATTGATGACAAAGTCCAAGAAAAAGCTCAAGCTGCTGGCAAGATCAACTGGACCTTGGACAACAAGCCTCTCTCTGAGTGGAAAACTTGGGATATGGAGACAGGAACACTAAGCAAGGATCCATTCCTCACCATCACAGAGACGGCAAACGGAAAGGATTTAGATCTCCACATTGACGTGCAGGATCTCTTTGGGGAAGATCTCAGTCTTCGTAGCCCAAATAATATTCGCCGGACTTATCGCAACTATATCGGCAACCATGAACTGGTCGGAACCAATACAGACTTAGGAATCACCATCAATAAGACCCTTGTTTTTCGTCCTTACCAAGACTACCATACACATGAAGAAATGCTGGCTGCCATCGAAAAATCCAAGGAAGAAGCGAAACCCGATCGTTTAGTGCAGCTGGAAACCCTTGGCAAGAGTGCCCAAGGCCGGGATATGAAGATGGGGATCGTGAGCAAGGACCAAGCCAGCATCGATCACTACCTCTCTAGTACCAACCCTACAGCTTTGACTAAGCCAAGCGAAATGCTGGCCGCACTAAAAGACAAGACCTTGGATTACAAATTACCTGTCTTAGTCCACAACACCCACGCGGATGAGCAACCAGGCATTGATATCATCACAGGCCTCTTCAATACCTTTGCGACCAAGGAAAAGGTGACCTTTAACACTACAGATGAAGCTGGAAATGCTAAAACTGTCACGCTAGATATTCCAACCTTGCTCAATAAATTCATCTTCTTATTTGACTTCACGGAAAACCCAGATGGGGATGCTCTCAACCTGCGGGCCCTAGCAAACGGGCTCGATCCAAACCGGGATGCCAGCTACCAAACCAACCCTGAAGTTCGCACGGTTATCCAAATGATCAACAAATGGAATCCGATCGCTCTCTACGACTTACACGGTTTTGTCAAAGAATTCTTAATCGAACCTGCAACGCCACCACATGATCCGAACTTCGAATACGATCTTCTGTCAGACCTGATGCTAGAAAATGCCCATCATATGGGACGGGCAGGAGTTGCCAATTCTAAATACAATAGTTACATCATTCCAAAACTGGATTGGGGCGATGGCTGGGATGACTCCTTCTCTGGCTATACAGGAGTTTATGCTGTCTACCATGGTATCTTAGGCCATACTATCGAAATTCCGGAAGGAAATGAAGAGTCCTACAAAGCAGGTCGCAATGCTGTCCTAGGCGGAATTGACTTCCTCAACCAAGATCCGGACCGTCTCCTTGAGATGCGTCTCAACTTCTACCTGCGCGGTCTCAATAAAACCGAAGATCCAAAAGCTGAAAATGAACTGGTTGGCCCAAATGGGGAAATCGTTGGACGTGTGAAAAATGGTCGTCCAAAATTCTTCCCAGACTACTACGTCATCCCAATGAGCCTCGACAAAGACAACGATGCCCAAGAAGCCTTCAATATGATCGACTACTTCAAACGCAATGGTGTCCTCGTCAAGGAACTCAAAGAAGATATTGGCAACTATAAAAAGGGGGACTTAGTCATTGACATGGCCCAAGCCAAACGTGGCTATGCCAACCACATTCTCTACAAGGGCTCCAACGAATCTGCCTGGGCTGCTATGTACGCAGAGTTGCTAGTCAACTTCCCAGATATGAGAGGGTTCAAGTCCGAACCTGTCTTTGCGGACGGTCTTTTCAATGGAAAATTAGGAGAAGTTACCACCACCCGCGCGACTCGTACCTCTGAGATCGATCCAAAAGCTCCTTACTATGTGATCGCAAATACCTCAGCTAGCGCCGTTAAAGCTATCAACCAGGCTATTGCACAAGGAAAATCCGTCTACCTAACAGACGATGGCTACATCGTTGACCGCGATACCTTTGCTTCGCTCCTGCCAAACTATGCCATTTATGGGGATGCCCTCTACAAGGTGCCAAGCGGACCAACCTTGAAACCGATGAAGGTCTACTCTCCGAACTACCACTATAATTGGGCTGGAGTAGATGCGCCTGCTCATACTAGTCTGGTCCTTGAAAAATTAGGCTTCCAAATCGTCAATACGCCAGAAGAAGCGGATGTTGTTATTTTGGAAAGCAACCGCTTTGATGCTTCCATTTTTGGCAAGAAACCAACCCTTGTCATTGGTGGGGAAGCCATGCAAAAATTGGAAAAATTGGGAGTTCTTACAGGATTTGACGCTGAAAAATTAAAAGGCGGTAGTGACTACGAAGGCTTGATGAAAGCGATCATTGATGACCAGGATCCATTGACCAGCGGATACAAGAAGAATACCCTCTTCTACTCCAACTCAGGAAACTGGATTGAAAAGGTTCCAGAACATTTCAAGACCTTGATGAGCATCGCTCCGAGCGATTATTATATTGCAGGTTGGTGGCCACATAATGATGTTCTGGCTAACAAAGTCATGGCCATCTCTGGAGAACTGATGGGACAACCACTCTTTGTCTATGCAGGAAATCCAACCAACCGTCAACACCCTGTTCACTTCTTCCGCTGGGTAACCAATGCGATCTTTGGCAGCAAGTTGGCAAGTTTGATGGATTACATTCCAGCTAAAGAACCAGATCAAATGGTGGTTCCAATTCATAACCAAACAAGCAATCCACAGCCAATCTTAGCCAAGAAGGATACTCCTAAAGTGCTCCTTCCACAAAAAGAAATGACAACTAAAGAAGAAAGCGTGCAAGTCTTGACTTACCAAGTAGGACAAAGCTTCCAAGAAAGTCCAGCCAAGGCACAATTGCCACAAACTGGAGAAGACACAACCGCACACTTCATTCTTTCAGGCTTCTTGCTAGCCGTTAGCGGCGGCTTCCTCCTCTTGAAAAAGAAAGAAGTTGAGTAAGTTCCAGGTTTAGACCTGGATGACATGAAAAGAACCTTTGCAGATGCGAAGGTTCTTTTTGGATCTAAACTATCTTTCAAAACTTTCCTTAGGTGAGTACGGACGTCAGCGAACTTCTTCGAAGTTCCATGACTTAGTTTTGAGCCTAAGGTCTCAAAACTCCCGAGTGTTTGAAACAATAATGTTTCAAACACTTTTCTCACAGCGGAAAGTTTCAGTTTATACTTGATTGATTCTAAAGTATAGAAAACTTTTATTAATTTCTCCAGAATATTTAATGAAAATACTATTCTACATTAAATCCTAATACTGATGCAAAGTTTCTCCTTATTCCACCAATTCCAACACAACAGTTTGGTAAGGGGTCAATTCGAGCACTTGGTCTCCTTCTTGGAATAATCCTGCTGTATTATTTAAAACGACCGTTTTAATCGGAGCTGGCAACTCCAAGCTAGCCTGGCGATTTTGGAAATTGCTGACAACCAAGAGACGCTTGTCCCCACGGCGTTCAAAGGCGATGATGTTTTCACGGTCCCGATACGCTGGGATCATATCTCCGAATCGGATGGTATTTCCATAAAGGGGATGGCGATACAAGGCCGTCAACTGGCGATAGTAATTCAAGATGGAATTTGGATCCTTTTCTTGATCTTTCACATTGATGGCAACATTTGGTTTGGGACTGATCAACCAAGCTGGTCCATCACTAAAGCCCAGACCTGGCTCTGCTGACCATTGCATGGGTGTTCGCGCATTGTCCCGGCTGTATTTGGCAATCGCGGCCAAGGCTTCTTCCTCGGTCAAACCAGCTTCTTTCGCCACATGGTAGCCATTGATGGTCGCGATATCATCAAAGTCCTCCACCGATTCAAAGACTTGGTTTTCCATCCCAATTTCTTGGCCTTGATAGATAAAAGGAATTCCCTTGCGCAAAATCTGTATGGTTCCTAAGGCCTTTTTACTGGTATCGTTTACTGGACCTTCCGCAATATAATGGGACACTCCACGAGGTTCGTCGTGGTTTTCAATGATGGTCGATAGAACCCCAATGCAATCCGCGCGCTCATGCGCTTGGAAAATACTTTCCTTGAGTTCATCCGCTGTTGGAAGAGCATGGTCGAACCAGCCTTTTCCTTCTTGCCCCAGCATGGTTTGTTTGAAGTCAAAGATGGAAGAGAAGACACCATCTTTTCCAATAAAGAAGTGCAACTCTTCGTCAGTTTCATTGAAAACTTCCCCTACTGTGAAGGCGTTGTACTTGGCAAAAGTCCGCTCCTTTAACTCTTGCAAGAAAGGTTCAATCGGTTGGGCATTGACCAGAGACTCCGGTACTGGAACCAAGCCATTTTCGCGATCGGACGGAAGCGAACGCCATTCTAAATCCTTTTTGATATTGATAATGGCATCAATCCGGAAGCCTGCAATTCCCTTGTCCAACCACCAATTGATCATCTTATATATCTCTTCGCGCAAGACAGGATTTTGCCAATTGAGGTCTGGCTGATCCTTGTGGAAAGAATGGAGATAGTATTTATTAGTGCCAGGAACCGGTTCCCAAACACTGCCTCCAAAGTAACTTTCCCAGTTGTTGGGTTCCTTGTCACTTTCGATGAAATAAAAGTAATCCGCATAAGGGCCATCTGGATCCGCTAAAGCCTTTTGGAACCATTCGTGATGACTGGAGCAGTGGTTGACCACCAAGTCCATAATGATGGAAATGCCTCGCTTCTTGCCTTCAGCGATCAACTCCTCCATATCTTCCATAGTTCCAAAAATAGGATCAATGGCATAATAATCGGAAATATCGTAACCCTGGTCAATAAACGGACTCTTGTAAATAGGGGATAACCAGAGAATATCAATCCCTAAGTCTTGAAGGTAATCGAGTTTCTCCGTGATTCCTTTTAAATCCCCAACACCATCTCCATTGCTGTCTTTGAAGCTTTTTGGGTAGATCTGATAAGCGACCTTCCCCTTCCACCAGTCTTTTTCCATGTTTTGTCTCCTTAAAATGAAAGAGACTGAGACATATCGTCTCAGTCTCTACAGTGTCAGCACTTATTAGTATACTGTTTTTTCAGTTTCTTTGTCGAAGAAGTGAGCTTTGTTCAAGTCAAATCCAAGTTCGATGGTTTCACCAGTTCCAAGGTAGTCACGCGCATCTACTTTAGCGATGAATTCGTTGTCACCAACTTGGCAGTACAAGTGAGATTCTGAACCAAGCAACTCAGATACAGAGATGGTTGCTTTCACGACTGATTCTGGGAATGTTTCAAGGAAAGCAGCTTCTGTATTCACGTCTTCTGGACGGATACCAAAGATCAATTCTTTACCATCATAGCCTTTTTCTTTCAAGACTTTCAAAGCACCTTCTGGAACTTTCAAGTTCAATCCATTGGCAACGATGTGTCCACCTTCCAATTTCACGTTAATGAAGTTCATGGCAGGGCTTCCGATGAATCCAGCTACGAATTTATTCACAGGGTTCTTATACACTTCTTGCGGAGTACCGATTTGTTCTACACGTCCGATAGTACCTGTACCAGCTGGGTTTTTAGTAGCAGACATAATAACGATACGGTCAGCCAATGTCATCGCTTCTGTTTGGTCGTGGGTTACGTAGATTGTTGTAGCTCCGATACGACGGTGGATTTTCGCAATTTCAGCACGCATGGATACACGAAGTTTAGCATCCAAGTTTGACAAAGGTTCGTCCATCAAGAACACTTTTGCATCACGGACAATGGCACGACCCATGGCCACACGTTGACGTTGACCACCAGAAAGGTCAGCTGGTTTACGATCCAAGAATTCTTTCAAGCCAAGGATTTCAGCTGCTTCTTGTACACGTTTGTCGATATCTTCCTTGCTGTATTTACGCAATTTCAAACCAAAGGCCATGTTATCGTACACAGTCATGTGTGGGTAAAGAGCGTAGTTTTGGAATACCATGGCGATATCACGGTCTTTAGGTGCCACGTTGTTTACAACAGTGCCATCGATTGAACATTCACCTTCTGTGATGTCTTCAAGACCAGCGATCATACGAAGAGTCGTTGATTTACCACATCCTGAAGGACCTACGAAAACGATAAATTCTTTGTCTTTGATGTCCAAGTTGAAGTCTTCAACTGAGTAGTGTTCGCTGTTTGGATATTTTTTGTAAATATTTTTAAGATTTAATTCTACCATGATGGTACTCCTTTGATTTTTATAGTTCTATTGTAAATGAAAACGTTTTACAAATCTATGGCAAGTCTCACAAAAAAGAAAAAGAGTTTTGTGCAAGTTGCACAAAACTCTCGATTGATTCCGTTTAAATTACATCTTGCAAGACTAAATGGTAGCAAAGAGCCAGATCTGTCAGATTTTTCAACTGAAGACCCGTTAGCTCTTCCCACTTATCAATCTTGTATTGGAGCGAATTACGATGGAGATAGAGTTGCTGGGCCGCCTTAGTTACGACTGCCCCAGTTTCCCAAAGAGCGACAATGATGTCTTGCAATTGATCTTGACTTTCAATCAACTGATGCAAGCGTTCTTTGATCGGGGTAAGATCCAGACCTGCCTGCTCGATCCCCCACAGATAGAGTTGAGAAAAGCGATAGACGCCTTGGTGTCCTTCTCGGATCCAAGCTCGAAAAACCGCCTGTTCGGTTCGGATAACCGGAGACACTTTTCCTTCTTTTGACTCGGTCCATACTTGCCCGACCAGGATAGATAAACGAATAGTAAAGTCATACTCCATGGCAGAGACGGTATCTTTTAAGATATCGGCCACAGGCAAAGACTGGTCTTGGTCCAGAATGAGCACGTAGTCCTGTCCACTCAGTTGCAAGGTTGCTCGGAAGTTGGGCAAGAGTGTCTGCATCATCTCTAACCAAGAAGCCATCCCTTCCGCTGTTGAGTGCGAGAGGTGGCAATAGACAAGCTGCATTTTTTTGATGACCTGAGGGGCTTCTCCCTTTCCATCGATCAGGTATTGGTACCAAGGATTGGGGGCAACCTCTTCTTCACCGCCCAACCAGGAAATCAATTGTTTTTCTCGCTCGGTTAACTCTTCTTCCTTCAGTAGCAGCCATTGATGAGCCTGAAGGGGTATCGCTACATAACCAGCTGGTGGATGGGCTTGATCCGTCACCTCTGCATGAGGAAACCACTCTCTGATATTTTTCACTGCTTTCTTCCTTCTTCTACTTGCTGGATGCACCAGTTGATCAATTCTTCTAAACGAGCAAGCTCACCCGTCATATGAAGATAGCCCATGACGGCTTCAAAGCCTGTCGACATACGATAAGTCACGACATCCGCATTTTTGGCCTTGGTATGGCTATTGGTATTGCGACCGCGCTTGTAGATCTCCAACTCTTTTTCTGTCAGAATTTCTTGCTCCAGCATGCTTTCAATCAAGCTAGCCTGAGCTCTAGCAGAGACGTAGCGAGTTGCAGTCTGGTGAAGCTTATTGGGCTTGGTCATCCCTTGAAAAATTAGGTGCCTGCGAATATACATGGAATAGACCGCATCCCCTTCAAAGGCAAGGGCGATCCCATTGATTAGATTGACATCAATCACGTGTCCACCTTACACCTTCTTTTGTATCCAAGAGCTTGATTCCTTGCGCAGCCAATTCATCGCGAATCGCATCTGCTCGCGCAAAATCTTTCTTAGCCCGCGCTTCCTGACGTTCAGCGATCAAGGCTTCAATATCCGCATCCAAAACTTCTTCAACAAAGACCACTCCAAAGACTTCTAACATCTTTGCCAAGGCATCCTTAACGTCTTGATTGTAGTGACCTGAATTGATCCATTTAGCCAATTCAAAGACAACGGTGATCCCGTTCGCGGCATTGATATCCTCATCCATGGCCGCAATAAACTTGTCCACAAAGTTTTGTAAGTCTGCTGGATCCACTTCTCCGGCGAAAGGTTGCTCATAGGTATTTTTCAAATACTTAAGGTTGGTCTCCGCATCGCGCACCGCTTTTTCTGTGAAGTTAATGGGCTTGCGGTAGTGCTGGGTTGCAAAGAAGAAGCGAAGCACTTGGCCGTCGATAGTCTTCAATGCATCATGCACAGTGATAAAGTTGCCTAAAGACTTGGACATCTTGACATTATCAATATTGACAAAGCCATTGTGCATCCAGTAGTTGGCAAAAGTCTTGCCTGTTTTAGCTTCAGACTGGGCAATTTCATTAGTATGGTGTGGAAACTCAAGGTCAGCTCCACCACCGTGGATATCAATAGTATCCCCTAAAATCCCCGTTGACATGACCGAACACTCAATGTGCCAACCCGGACGACCAGGTCCCCAAGGGCTATCCCAAGAAATCTCTCCTGGTTTGGCAGCTTTCCAGAGGGCAAAGTCGACTGGATTTTCCTTGCGAGCTGTTTCCTCATCTGTCCGACCAGAAGCACCTAACTCCAAGTCTTCTAGGGTTTTATTGGCTAATTTTGCATAGTTGTGGGATTTCTCCACACGGAAATAGACATCGCCTTGGCTCTCGTAGGCATAGCCTTTTTCGATCAAGTCAGCGACAAAACGAATGATGTCATCCATAAACTCGACCACACGAGGGTGGCGGGTTGCAGGTTTCACGCCAAGAGCTGTCACATCCTCACGAAAGGCCGCAATGTACTTGTCTGCCACTTCCTGAGGTGTGATGCCTTCTTCTTTGGCACGGTTAATGATCTTATCATCCACATCTGTAAAGTTGGAAATGTAGGCAACTTCGTAGCCACGATACTCAAAGTAGCGACGAATCGTGTCAAAGGCCACTGTTGAGCGGGCATTCCCTACGTGGATATAGTTGTAAACCGTTGGCCCACAAACATACATGCGGACCTTTCCTTCCTCGATGGGGATAAATTCTCGCAAATCACGAGACATAGTATCATAAATTTTTAACACGCTTCATTTCCTTTCTGTTTCTACTCTTTTGGCTTCAAGTAAACCACCTGAGTCTGTGTGACAAAGCCAATCTTTTCATACAAGCGTTTGGCACCAACATTGTCATCTTCCACTGCAATCTGAAATTCCTTATCATTTTGCTCCATGAGTTGTTTGATGAGGGATTGGTGACATGACTCATTGGATCTCCTTACAGACTCGAAGACCGATGGCTGGCTTCCTTAGCATGCTCCAGCTTGTTCATATAGTATTCCCGTTTTTCTTCTTCTTGGTGAATAACCGGTTCGTCTTTTCGACCGTGCACCCGCACAATCTTGGCAGGAACACCGACAACGGTCACATCACTTGGTACATCTGAGACCACGACAGCTCCTGCTCCGACCTTGGCCTTGGCTCCGATTTCCACCGGGCCGATGACTTGGGCATGGGCGGAGACCAAGGCTCCTTCACGTACCGTTGGATGGCGTTTGCCGACATCCTTTCCTGTTCCCCCAAGGGTCACCCCATGGTAGAGCATAACGCCTTTTTCAACAATGGCCGTTTCCCCGATAACGAGACCCGCTCCATGGTCGATAAAGACACCAGAAGCAATGGTCGCACCTGGATGGATCTCAATCTGGGTCCAAAAACGCCAGAATTGGCTGTGCATCCGCGCCAAGAGCTTAAAGCCATGATTCCACAAAAAGTGGGAAACACGGTGAGCTGCCAGTGCTTTGACGCCCGGATAGGTCAAAAGGACCTCCAGCGAGGTACGCGCTGCTGGGTCATTTTCTTTTACAATATTGATGGTTTCACGCCACCATCCCATACCGTGCTCCTCCTTTTCTAATGATTATTCTGAATCTTTTTGTGTAATGGTAAAGTCTTTTTTAGGTTTGTGGTCTTTGTTGTGGTGACGAGGACGATCGCCGTGACGAGGACCCTTTTCACCTTTTTCCTCGCTGTTTTCTGCTTTTGGTGGACGTGGCAATAGTGCCTTCATAGAAGCATCGACACGACCTTTTTCGTCAATCTTGATAATCTTCACATCGACTTCATCGCCGATCGCTACCAAGTCTTCGACACGGTTGGTGCGCGTCCAAGCCATTTCAGAGATGTGAACGAGGGCATCTGTCTTGTCAAAGAGGTTGACAAAGGCTCCGAATTTCTCGATCCGAACCACTTTGGCATGGTAGACTTCATCCACTTTGGCCTCACGCACCAAACCAGCAATGATCTCTTTGGCACGGTTAATCGCATCTTGATCGCTCGAGTAGATCGATACGTTACCTTCTTCGTCGATATCAATCTTAACGCCTGTTTCAGCGATGATCTTATCGATGGTTTCTCCACCCTTACCGATGACAATCTTAATCTTGTCGACATCAATCTTGATGGTATCAATTTTCGGAGCAGTTGGAGCCAATTCTGGACGAACTTCTGGAATGGTTGCTTCAATCACGTCAAGGATTTCAAAACGAGCTTTCTTGGCTTGAGCAAGAGCCTCAGTCAAGATTTCTGCAGTGATTCCTTGGATCTTGATATCCATTTGAAGGGCTGTAATCCCATCACGTGTACCTGCAACCTTGAAGTCCATATCTCCAAAGTGGTCTTCCAAACCTTGGATATCGGTCAATACTGTGTAGTTGTTTCCATCTGAGATCAGACCCATGGCAATACCAGCTACTGGCGCCTTGATTGGCACACCACCAGCCATAAGGGCAAGTGTTCCCGCACAGATAGAAGCTTGAGATGAAGAACCATTTGATTCCAATACTTCTGCTACCAAACGGATGGCATATGGGAATTCTTCCAAGCTTGGCAATACTTGAGCAAGAGCACGCTCACCAAGAGCACCGTGACCAATTTCACGACGACCTGGTGCACCGTAACGTCCAGTTTCACCAACAGAGTATTGTGGGAAGTTGTAGTGGTGCATGAAGCGTTTCTTGTACTCTGGATCCAAACCATCGATGATTTGCGTTTCACCCATTGGCGCCAAAGTCAAGATAGAAAGAGCCTGCGTTTGCCCACGCGTAAAGAGACCTGAACCGTGTACGCGAGGAAGGTAGTCGACTTGTGCATCCAAAGGACGGATTTCATCGACCTTACGGCCGTCAGGACGAACCTTGTCTTCTGTGATCAAACGGCGCACTTCTGCGTGTTCCATTTGTTCCAAGATTTCAGCCACATCGCGCATGATGCGATCGAACTCTTCGTGGTCGGCATATTTTTCTTCGTAAACAGCCGTCACTTGGTCTTTGACTGCTTGAGTCGCAGCTTCACGCGCCAATTTTTCTTCTACTTGAACCGCTTTTTGAAGGTCACTGTTGTAGGCTGCGATGATTTCAGCTTGCAAGTCAGCATCTACATGAAGCAATTCCACTTCTGCTTTTTCTTTCCCAACTGCCGCAACGATTTCTTCTTGGAAGGCAATCAATTCTTTGACAGCTTCGTGTCCTTTCAGAAGAGCTTCCAACATGATTTCTTCTGACAATTCTTTGGCACCAGACTCTACGATGTTGATAGCGTGTTTGGTACCAGCTACTGTCAATTCAAGAAGAGAGCGCTCAGCTTGTTCTTGCGTTGGGTTGATGATGATTTCCCCGTCCACATAGCCCACTTGTACCCCAGCGATTGGTCCGTCAAATGGAATGTCTGAGATAGACAAGGCCAATGATGAACCAAACATAGCTGCCATTGGGGCAGAGGCATTTTCATCGTAAGAAAGGACTGTGTTGATGACTTGCACTTCGTTACGGAAACCTTCCGCAAACATAGGACGGATCGGACGGTCGATCAAACGCGCTGTCAAAGTCGCATCTGTTGAAGGACGTCCTTCACGTTTCATAAAGCCACCAGGAAATTTCCCAGCCGCATACATTTTTTCTTCGTAGTTAACTTGAAGTGGGAAGAAATCCCCAGTTGCCATCTTCTTAGACATGACAGCTGCCGTCAAGACAGTTGACTCACCGTAACGCACGACAACAGAGCCATTTGCTTGCTTCGCAACCTGACCAGTCTCTACGATTAACTCACGACCCGCAAAAGTCGTTTGAAACACTTGTTTTGTCATTTTAATCCCCTTTGGATTGATAAAATTATACGACTTGCCTACAAAGATCAAGATATTTTGGACGGTTCGGCTTGCCGAACATTTCTGTAGAAAAATAGGAAGGTGACGCCGCACTCGATGAGTGCTAGGAAACTTATCTTTTTTCCTAAGAAATGAGGCCAAAATTCAGTTCATCAGGATACAAAGGGCGTGAAGAATCCCGTATGAAAATAGGAGATTGACGCAGTGTGCCACGCACACCAGGAAATCTATCTTTTTCACTAGGGATTTAGCCCGTGTTCAACTATCAAGATACTAAGGCCGTCAAAAGCAAAGTAAAAATAGGAAACTGACGAAGTCTTCGATGAAGACAAGACAGTTTATCTTTTTTACACAGCTTTTCGGCCGGGTTCAATTCTCAAGATACCAAGCCGTTAAGCAACTCAAAGGAAAATAGGAAATCGAACGACGGAGCGAACGCTCCTAGGTAGATTTATCTTTTTCCACAGAGTTGTAGGCGGGTTCAATTACGCATGATAGCATTGATTGACGCAGCCCATCTATATGTTATATCCTCATCTTTGTATCCAAGCACGTATACCTTTTATTTTAACATATTCAAGCCCAAAAGAAAAAGGCTTTACGGGCCTTTTTCTGCGAATCTTCCAAGAGACCTATATAAAAATTTTAGATCCAGGTATAGCTTCTATTTATTTTTAAGATTTCACGAATTCTGTACTGTCGACATAAAAGCGTGTTTTATGGGTTCCACCCTTGTAATTCTTGTTGTTGCGTTTCAAGACAAAACGTCTGTATGGATCAGAAGTTCCTTGGATAGTCGTTGTCACTTCAACTGAATCTTCATTGACCACCCATTCATCCGGTGAAGGGATTTGCATCGGTGGCATCGCTCCTCCACGACCACCAGGTACAATTTCGTAGAAGGCCTTGTCTTTTGTCGAATAGAGCCAGCCGTCCTTCTTTTCGTTTGTCAGTTGGATGAGCTTGTCTTGTGACAGACTACGGATAGAGTCCGATGTCTCTTCAGCATTCAATTTATCAATGATATCTTGCAGATTATAGGTTCCCGGCGTGTAGGTATTGTAGTAATCAATGAACATGTCTTGCGGGTAACCATCAACCGCACCGTGATCATTGTTCAACTCCAGCAAACGAGTCGGTTGCACCTGAAGTGAATAAGTCAAAGACGCACTGTTTTCAATAATCGAGTAGATATCCGCTTGGTCTGCTTTTGACAAGGTTCCAATGGCTTCTTTATCATGTTCATCTGACTTAGCTTCTTCTGTTTGCTCTTTTTCTTGGGCTTTGTCAGATGATTTTTTGACCGATGAAGCTCCTACCGGACTGTGCTTACGCTCATAGCGTTTTGGAGCGCAAGCTGCTAGGGAGAGCAAGAGGGCTGCAGCTAGTAAATATGTTCCAATTTTTTTCATGTTTGTCTCCTTATTTTTTAGTTCACACGGTAGTACAAATCGTTCCCATTCGTAGCATCACTCTTACTCCAGTAAATGGATTCACTGCCACCGTCTCTTGAAGGAATGAAAAGAATAGGCGTGTCATTCGTTGCCCCAGGCATCCGACTAACTCCGTGTAAATTGCCTTCCTTGAAGTAAAAACCAGAAAATTGAACACCATTGACAGCACTACCATTGACCTTTACAATTCCTTGCGCATCAAACTCAATACTCGTACCGTACTTATTTTTCCAAACTCCCGCTACACTTGAGAAATTTCCAGCTTTTATTTCATCTAGATTCATCTCAGTGCTTGTTTTGGCAGGGGCAGGAGTTGATTCGGCATTTCCATCCACCCGCGTTGTGAATTCAAGGGCGATCCAGCCTTGTCCAGATTCAAGCTTGCCCCAAGTATGACCATCCGCCTCTACTGTTTCCGTAATGGTGTGAGTTCCTTTTGCGATCATCCCTGCAGAGGGAGCTGAGGTTGAGGGCTCTTTTCGAATACGGAGATCCGACACACTGACTTGTACTTGGAAGCTTTCCGATTTTTTCTCTTCTGCTTTCGCTGTTGATTTGGAATCCCCTGAACCTTCAAAAGTTTTCCAGTCCAGCTTAGTGAGGTCCAACTTCTTAGCTGAAATCCCAAGAGCTTGTTCTGCTGTTTTCTTCCCACCAATTTGAATGGTTGCTTTCTTTTCTTCCTTGGCTTCGCCTTTTCTTAGCGAATAAAGGGTCAATTCCATTTCTGGATTAAGGGATTGCCAAGTGGCATAAACGATTTGCCCATTGTCAAAAACATCTAAGCTGGAGCGATAGCCACCTGCAGAAGCTACATAGGCTACATGGAGCAAGGTTGGCTGGTTATTTTTCAAATAATACACCGCAGCAATCGTTTTGCCATCCCCAATCAGCAGTTCATCATTACCATCACGATTAAGGTCTTCAAAAGCATATTGCCACTCATTGGTACTCCCAAGTGTTTGAAGATTAAAGACATACGCATATTCTTCTGAAGTTGCTTCGATCTTCTTCAGTTCATTTTGTAAAGCTGTTTGATCTTTGACATTAATTGCGGCTGCATAAGCTTTGTAGCGATCTAATACCTCTTGATAATACTTCTGACCTGTATCCTTCTTTTCTTTTTTGACAGCTGATGACGTTGCTGTCTTTGGTTTACTTTGGCGTTCATAGCGTTTGGGCGTACAAGCCACCAGAGCTAGAACGGACGCACCCGCCAGTAGTGAAATCATAACCTTTTTCATAAAAACCTCCTCATTTCTATCCTAGTATATCAAAAATGGTCAATTTTTCCAGCTCTTTCAAGATTTTCAAACAAGCATTTTCCCCTCTCCCTCTATGTTTCTGTCCTATTTTCTGCTATACTTAAGGAAGAATACCGATCAAAAGGAGAACATTATGGAATTAAAAAAACGTTCTGAATTTCCTGAGAACGAACTCTGGGACCTCACAGCCCTTTACCAAGACCAGGAAGACTTCTTGCGTGCCATTGAAAAAACACGTGAAGAAATCAATGAATTTGTCCGTAACTACAAGGGCAACCTCCACACCTTTGAAGACTTTGAAGCTGCCTTTGCGGTCTTTGAACAAATTCAGATCCAACTCAGCCACATTGGCAACTACAGTTTTATGCCACAAACCACTGACTTTGGTGATGAAGCTTTCGCAGAGATTGCTCAAGCGGGGATGGATTTCGAAACTTGGGCAAGCGTTGAACTTTCCTTCTTTGATGATGCTTTAGTAGAAGCGGATGAAGAAGTCCTCGAACGCCTGGGGCAACTCCCTAACCTCACTTTTGCCATTCGTCAGGCTAAAATTAAAAAAGCTCACTACTTGGGAGCTAATGTGGAAAAAACATTGACCAACCTGGGTGAAGTCTTCTACGGACCTCAAGACATCTATACCAAGATGCGGGCAGGCGACTTTGAAATGGCTGATTTTGAAGTGGATGGAAAAGTTTACAAGAATAGCTTTGTTACCTATGAAAACTTCTACCAAAACCATGAGAATGCAGAAGTTCGTGAAAAAGCCTTTCGTTCCTTCTCAGAAGGTCTCCGCAAGCACCAAAACACGGCTGCTGCTACCTATCTAGCTCAAGTCAAGTCTGAAAAACTGATTGCAGATATGCGAGGCTACGACTCTGTCTTTGACTACCTCTTGGCTGAGCAGGAAGTGGATCGGGCCATGTTTGATCGTCAGATTGACCTGATCATGAAGGACTTTGCTCCAGTCGCTCAAAAATTCCTCAAACACGTGGCCAAGGTCAACGGCCTTGAAAAAATGACCTTTGCTGATTGGAAGTTGGATTTGGACAGCGCGCTCAACCCAGATGTCACCATTGATGATGCTTATGACTTGGTCATGAAATCTGTGGCACCTCTTGGAGAAGAATACTCCCGCGAAATTGCCCGCTACCAAACCGAACGCTGGGTCGATTTTGCAGCCAATGAAGGCAAGGATTCCGGTGGTTATGCCGCTGACCCATACCGTGTCCACCCTTATGTCCTCATGAGCTGGACAGGACGGATGAGCGATGTCTACACCCTGATCCACGAAATCGGACACTCTGGTCAATTCATCTTCTCAGACAACAACCAAAGCTACTTCAACGCCCACATGTCGACCTACTATGTGGAAGCTCCTTCTACCTTTAACGAGCTCCTCCTCAGCGACTATTTGGAACACCAGTTTGACGATCCTCGTCAAAAACGCTTTGCCTTGGCTCACCGTTTGACAGATACCTACTTCCACAACTTCATCACCCACTTGTTGGAAGCAGCCTTCCAACGCAAGGTTTACACCTTGATTGAAGAAGGTGGCACCTTCGGTGCTAGCAAGCTCAATAGCATCATGAAGGAAGTCTTGACAGAATTCTGGGGAGACGCCGTTGAAATCGATGACGATGCAGCCTTGACCTGGATGCGTCAAAGCCACTACTACATGGGGCTTTACAGCTATACCTACTCAGCTGGCTTGGTTATCTCAACAGCGGGTTACCTGCATTTGAAGAGCTCCGAAAACGGAGCTAAAGATTGGCTAGACCTCCTTAAATCAGGTGGTAGCAAGACCCCACTTGAGTCAGCCATGATCATCGGAGCAGATATCTCAACTGACAAACCACTTCGCGATACCATCCAATTCCTTTCAGACACTGTGGATCAAATTATTGCTTACAGTGCAGAATTGGGAGAATAAAATTCAAAAAAAGCTAAAGAAGGTTCATTCTTCTTTAGCTTTTTTGCTTTTTAACTCAACTCAGCCACAATGGCCTTAATTTGTGCTGCGGTATGCACTCCTGCTACTTGTTTAACAACCTGCCCATCTTTTTTAAAGAGCAAGGTTGGGATGGACATAATGCCGAAAGCACGCGCTGTTTCTGGATTTTCATCCACGTCCATTTTTAGGATTTTTAACTCATCTTCCGAAAGTTCTTCCGATAATTTTTCTAAAATAGGAGCTTGCATGCGACATGGACCACACCAGGTTGCCCAAAAGTCTACCAAGACCAAGCCTTCTTTGGTTTCTGCTTCAAATGTTGCGTCTGTAATTGCTTTTGCCATTTTCTTTCTCCTTTAGTTTTGGTACTGCGTCAAATCTTGCTTCATCAAATAGAAGAAGACATCTCCGTAAGTCCCTTGGTAATCCAATTCATACCCATTATAGGTCAGTTTCACAACAGGATAAAAATCTGCTACCCCAATCAAGCAGGCTTGTTGGGAGCGTTCAAACTCTTCGTAGGAATCAAAATGCATGACTCTTTCTTGTTTTGCACCGTCTAGATATGTAATTTCAATCATATCGATAACCTCTATTTCTTATGATGCATCAATTGTAACTCTAGATATTACATCTGTCAAACAAAACGACTTCCTCAGAATGATGGATCTTGTTCGATAAGGAAAAGACAAGAAAACAGCCCCCTGAATCCAGAGAGCTGTTTTGAGCTCGGGCTAAAATCCTAGTGAAAAAGATGAAACTCCTTGTGTTCATCGAACACTGTGTCGTTTCCCTATTTTCATACGGATTTTTGGCGCCCTTAGCATCATGATTAACGACGAAGTCCAAGAGAGTTGATCAACTCACGGTAACGGTTAACGTCGTTTGTACGAAGGTAAGCCAACAAGTTACGACGGCGACCGATTTTCTTCATCAAACCACGGTAAGTAGCGTGGTCTTTTTTGTGTTGTTTGATGTGTTCGTTCAAGTGGTTGATTTCCCAAGTAAGGACAGCAACTTGTACTTCTACTGAACCAGTGTCACCTTCGTGACGTGCGTATTGTGCAATGATTTCATTTTTTTTCTCTTTTGAGATTGCCATGATAAGCTCCTTTTCTTTATGCTCTATCCGAGTGGCAGGTTTGGCATATCCTGCTACCAAGAAAGAGTTAGTTGTCTATTCGACCTTCTTATTCTACCAAGATTTCATCTTTCTGTCAAACACTTATGTTTCCTTTAAGAGGACCTTTTCTCTTTTCTAAAAAAACCTTGGGAATTTGGACGGTTTGATGGATCATTCTTCAAACAACTTATTCAAAAGAGAGTGGGACAGAAATCGGTAATTCGTTAGAATTTGATTTCGTCGTCCCACCTCCGCACAGTTGAGTAGGGCTGTAAAAGCTGATGAAATCAGCGTAGTAGAGCCCACTCAACCACTGCGTCTTGCTCGACAATCCAAAAATAATTGAGAGGCTAGGACTTTTGTCCCAGCCTCTTTATCGGTATGAAGCTTATTTCTCTTTCCGTTTACCACGCAAGAGCAAAGCCAAAGCAAAAATTGCTAAGAGTGCACCGAGTATGGTCAACCCGTAAGCAACAACTTCACCAGTTGATGGAAGAATTTTTTTCTTTCCTTCTTTTGGTGTAGTTGGAATTTCTGGTTTTTCCGGTGTGCTTGGCGGCGTTGTTGGTGGTGTTGTTGGTGGTGTCGTCGGTGGAGTTGTTGGCGGTGTCGTTGGTGGGGTTGTAGGCGGAGTCGCTGGCGGTGTGCCTGGTGGTGTGGTAGGAGGTGTTGTTGGTGGCGTATGACGGTTGGTTACCGTGAAACCATCAATGTTGCTTGTATAACCTGCTACTGGATCCTCTGTAATCGTGTAGGCAATCTTCTTACCTTCCTTGTATACAGGTAGATCCGTGAAGCTTGCCTGCCAATTATCAGTAGCTGTGATTTCTTTTACAGCTACTTCTTGACCATCCGCAAGGAGACGAACTGTGATTTTTTCAGGACGAAGACCATCTTTATTGTCTGCATCATCCCAGATCTTCTTGACCGCTACTTCTGTTATTTCTGGTGTGCGGCTATTGGTAATCACTACATTTCCCTTGTTACTGTCATCGACCGTACTAGTATAGCCTTTGACTGTTCCAACTTCTTTCACTAGGTACTGAATCTCTTTGCCTTTCGCTTTTAGAGGCAAATTGCTAAAGGTATGGGTCCAGTTATTTTTAGCAGAAAGTTCCACTTCTTTTCCTTGAGCTTTGCCATCTGCATAGAGCTGTACCTTAATGGCGCTTGGACGTTTGCCATCTTGGTCATTGTTGTCTTCCCAACGTTTTGTAACAGTAGCGCTGGTTTTACCTGGCTTGTAGCTATTGGTAATGGTTGTTCCATCAATCGCAGCAGAGTAATTGGCTACTGTGTCTTCTGTGACTGTGTAGACAATTTGTTTGCCGTGATTGTATTTTGGAAGATTGGTAAAGACTGTCTTCCAATCAGTTGCTGCACTTAGCTCTTGGCTAGCTACTTCTGTACCATCTGCAAGGAGACGAACAGTAACCTTGTCAGGACGAACACCATCTTGATTATCATTGTCTTTCCAAATCTTCGTTACTGGAATTTCAACAACTTCTGGTGTACGAGTGTTGGTAATATTGGTTCCCTCAATAGTTGTTTCATAACCTTCGACAGGTTCTTCTGAAATAGTGTAGGCAATGACATTACCAGCATCATCGACCACATCGAGATTATCAAAATGATAGGCCCACGTTCCTGTAGCATCTGGTTTCACTTCTTTAGAAGCGACTTTGACACCATTTGCTAGGAGATTGACTGTGATTTTTGACGGACGCTTGCCATCTTGGTTATCATTATCATTCCATGTCTTTTGGCCAGAGACACTTGTTTTTTCTTTTTGGTTCACAACATCACGAGAAATCGCAAGGTCATTTCCAAAATCGTCCTTGCTGATCTTGATAGGTTCTTTAGAGAGAACATAGCCTGTTGGAGCCTTGATCTCTTGAACTGTATAAGCCTGCTTGATCAAGCCCGTAATAGTGCCTATTCCATCCTCATTAGTTTCGATGGTTCCAACTTGCTCTCCTGTATCATCTGCCGTCACAGCAAAGACGGCACCTGCAAGCGCTTGGCCATTTTCACCTTTTTTATGAATGGTGAATGAGTACTTCTCACCATTGAAGTGTCCATCAAAGAACTGATACAGAATGTCTGCTACCTTATTTTGCTCCTTGATTTCTGTAGCTGTCATGCTAGCATTGTTTTTAAAGGATGTATTGATGGCTGGGACCTTGTCCAAATAGACATCATAGCGAATCGTCATTCCTTGTTCTGGAGCTAGATCTCCAATATGAACCGTTAGAGATTGACCATCAGCACTGACAACAGGGGAATAATTTTTCGTGACATTTGTGGTGTCTCGTAAATGATAAGCCCCATCTTCATCACTAACCTGCCAAGTTCCTGTATGGATGTTAACAGAATCTGCCTTGATCTTCCCATCTGTAAAGGCCAAGTGGTCTTTGATATCAATATTATGAAGGGCTGTGTGGCCTTGATTGATATTCAAGGTATAGGTCAATTTTAATTTATCATCTGAATTGGTCCAACCCCACTTGCTAAAGACTTCTGGAGTAGGAGGATTCTCACCTGGATTGACCCCTTTGTAATCGATATTCCCACCTGGAATCACATCTTTACCGATTTTAAGTTTGAATTCAAGTGTCTTTTGTCCTTTGACAACTTGGTGGTCTACACGCGCAAAGAAACGCAGTTTCCCTGTCACATTGGCCATTCTTTCAGGATAGTCCGTATAGGTCACTGTAATCTTTTTTCTTTGATCATCTACCGTTGCTGTCGCAACTTTTTGACCACTTGGATCCAGCAGGTCAATGGTGTCCGTTTCAAAGACCTTAAAGCCATCTCCAAGTTGGATAACGGTCTGATCTCCCTTTTTTACACGTCCATTCGGCAACACAAAGTTTGCTTCAACTTGAAAACTCTCCCAAACACCGAGTGGATCTGTAATCGCTCCACCAGTTGATTTCGAGATGTTTACAGATGTCACAACATCATTGATCGTATCTGCATGGACTTTAGCTGGACTATTGGGTTTGGCAAATCCTAAAGCCGCTAGTAAAAATAGGGCAACTGTTGTCACAACAGAATAGAGCCACTTTTTCATAAACGATTTTTCTCCTTTTTCTACGTTTACTAGATAAGGTATGTGAGTCGAAAAATTATCACTACATATTGTGATTTTTTACACAACCTATCTTTTTTCATTATAATCGATTTACTTTGAGAAGACAAGCTATTATATATGCTTTTTTGTATTTTAAGTACATTTTTTTGATACAAAGAAAAATAGAGAGTGGGACAGAAATCGGTAATTCGTTAGAATTCGATTTCGTCGTCCCACCTCCGCACAGTTGAGTAGGGCTATAAAAGCTGATGAAATCAGCGTAGTAGAGCCCACTCAACCACTGCGTCTTGCTCGACAATCAAAAGACAATTGAGAGGCTAGGACTTTTGTCCCAGCCTCTTGGTTTTTTTCTTATAAGGGAACTCCGAAGACCTCTAGGGACTTGAGTTCAGAAGGATGGAGTCTCCGCCATTCTCCCAATTGAAGAGTCGGATCTAGCGTTAGAGGACCCATTGAGATCCGCTCTAAATCCACCACTTCCTTGCCACAGGCAGCGACCATGCGCTTGACCTGATGAAATTTTCCTTCAGCGATTTCGATTTCGACGTAGGAGCTGGCATTTGCCTCATTCACCTCTAAGATCTGTAATCTCGCAGGCAAAGTCGTGAAGTCTTTGAGGGCAATGCCTGCTTCAAAACGGGCTACATCTACCTCATCCATGATCCCAGCCACCTGGGCACAGTAGATCTTCGACACATGCTTCTTCGGCGAAAGCATGGCATGAGCAAGCTTGCCATTATTGGTCAAAAGGAGCAAGCCATGGGTATCGATATCTAGGCGCCCGACAGGAAAGACTTCCTTGTGACGGGCTGTCTCATCCAATAGATCTAGCACAGTTTGGTGGTGATCATCTTCAGTCGCTGAGATGACTCCAGCTGGTTTATTAAGCAGATAATACACAAAGGTTTCATGGACCAGATTTTCCCCCATAAAGGTCACCTGATCCTTGGCTGGATCAATCTGAAGTTTCCCTGCTGTCTCTTTTTTTCCATTTACTGCAATTTTCTTTTGCTTGAGGAGTTGCTTGACCTCGGTCCTACTCCCCACACCACAATCTACTAAAAATTTGTCTAAGCGCATGATGTCTTCCCACCCTTTCGCACAATCCAAAGGCCAAAAAAGGAAACCAGGATCATGAGGATACCAGAAAATCCAAAAATAAAGGCAGGAGTTGAGGAAACAGTTCCTAAGAGGCTGAGAACAAAGGTCGTCGCGATCGAACCTGCACTACACCCCAAAATCGCAATGGAAGTTGCCTGACTTAGTACTCCAGCAGGCATCTGATCAGATATGACATTAAAAACAGTTGTGAGAGCTACACTATAGGCAAAGCCTGCAAGGACGGTCACAATGGCAAGCATCCAGAGATTGGCAGAAAGCCCGATCAACATTTGGGTCAAGCCATAGGCCACTCCCGAAACGAGCAACAAGCGATCGCGGAAGAGCTGGGTCAAGGGTGAGAAGGCTAATCCTGCAAGGATCCCGACAAATTGCATAGCTGCTAAAATAAGCCCTGCAGTTTGGGCAGTGCCATGCCCAACTTGCTCCACCACACTTGGAATCCGAACGGTGATCATGACATTAGATAAGACGATCGACGCCGCAACAACAGCTAAGCCTAGTGCCGTCCGCCATTGACCAGCTGTCATCTGATCATTCCGATGTTTCTCCTCTACACCAACTGTTTTCGAACTATATGGCACAAATAAGAGATACAAAAGTAAGATTGGAATACTGATACCGTAGACGAGAAAGGCAGCCTGCCAGCCAAAGCGAATCAAGAGACTCACTCCAAAGGTCAAAACAGCTGTCCCAACAACCTCTGCAGAACCCCGAATGCCAAGTGTTTGGACACGTTCTTTTCCTTTATAGCGCTCACTGATAATGGCAATGGCAGAAACATTGAGCAAGCCAACCGCCATCCCGAAAATAATCCGAGACAAAAAGACAACAGGATAAGCGGGACTGATTAAGGGAATAAAGCCGCATAGAGCATAAGCAACTAAGCCTGTCACAATCATCTGACGCTCTGAAAATAGGCGTCCAATCCATTTATTGAAGATGAGTGAAACCATGATCCCGGCAGAAGGAAGCGAGACCAAGAGCTCAATCATGCTGTGAGGAATTCCCTTGTAATAGGCAAACATGGCCGACTGCGCACTCGAAATCGAAAACGAGGTCGTCAAAATAAATGAAAGAGCGAGAATACTCACTTTCTCCATGATTTTTTTCATTATTCTATCCTTTAAACTAATCTTTTTTTCACACTCCTCCTATAATAACACGAGCTAGTGACAGGACGCAATAGATTGAATTAAAAAAACGAAATGATTTCTCCATCATTTCGTTCGTGCTAACAATTGTGAGGCAAAAACTCCCGTTAGGACCATCAAAGCACCAATCCAGACAAAGAGCAGGTTATTAGAGGGAGCTAGTGGCGTCACCAACTGGATGAAGAAAGAAGAGAGGGCTGATCCGAGATTGCAGCCGATCAAGACCAGCGAGGTCGCAAGGTTCAGGAGATTGGTCGGGATTTTTTCAGATAGGTGATAGAAGATACTGGTGACTCCCGTACTGTAAGTAAATCCGGCTAAGAGGGTTCCTAGAACCAAGCTCCACAGCTGTCCGGACAAGCCAATCAAAGCCAGAGCTAGACCGAAACCAATGCACATGATCATGAGCAAGTTCTTTTTGAAAACATGTGTCAAACTGGCAAAGCCTACCCCTGCTACAATCCCTGTTAATTGCATCAGACTCAAGACGGTTCCAGCTGTTGTCGCCGTTCCCATACGAGCGTCAACAATGATATCCGGCACGCGCAGGCTAATGATGGAATTGAAACAAATGATGATACCAGCAATCACGGCTAGCATTAGACTAAAACGCCATTGAGGAGAGCGAAGGCGGACGGATCCTGACTTTTTCACCTTCAAGCTAGCCTGTTTTTTCTCCTTAGGATAAGGGACAAAAAGGATATAGAGGAGTAAAATCAAGTAACCACCACCATATACGGCAAAGATCGCTGGCCAGCCTAGGGGTAAGAGTTGTCCCACCATAAAGGTCAAGATGGCAGAGCCCACCACTTCAGCAGATCCCCGATAGCCCAGCATCCGAGTCTTGTCATTGCCCGAGTAGCGCTCACTGATAATCGAAATAGCCTTGGCATTGATCATTCCTGTCCCCAAACCAAAAACCAAACGACTCAGAAAGATGAGAGGATAGTCCTGCACAACCAAAGGCAAGAGGCCACTAGTTGAAAAGAGCAAAAGTCCTGCGACAATCATCTGGCGCTCACTCATCCACCGCTCGATCAGGCTATTTAAAAAGAGCATGGCCACAACCGCAAAGGCCGGCAGGGAAACCAAGAGTTCCACCTGGCCTGCTGAATATCCAAATTGGCTAAAATAGGCCTTCATAGCTGGCAAACCGGCTGTAATTGAAAAAGATGAGATCAGCATGAGCGACAAGCTCAAGAGACTGATTCTTTCCATTGTTTTTTTCATTTTTTTATTTCCTACACTTTACTAGTAACATTTGACTTTACTAATTTATTTAGAAAAGATTCAAACTGGTATTTTCAATAGAATCCTAGTATAATCCATTTAGAAATAGAAAAATAGGACATTTGTCCTATTTTAGGAGATTGAGATGAAAAAAATTTCCCCATCTACGAAACTCATGAAGATCATCACTGACTACCAATTAGATCAGATCTTTCCAGGTGACTGTCTTAGTCAGCTGGACCTCGTTCTCTATCAGGCTGGAGAGTATATCTGCCGCCAGGGTTCTGACCAAGATGTCATTCCTTATTTTCTCAAAGGCCGGCTCAAGATCGTCCACAGTCTTGAAAATGGTAGCGACACCATCCTTGAAATCCAAGAAAAACCTGGACTGTTAGGAGAGATTGAGCTCCTGCTCGATCGGGTCTGTATCACATCGGTCATTGCAGACCAAGACTCACTAGTCGTCCAGCTCTCTGCTCGGCATTTCAAGGACCGCCTACTGCTGGATCCCACCTTTTTGCGCTCTACTGCCAAGACCTTGGCTGAGAAATTACACCAGATCAACTATTTGGCTCCTGCTAACTTTCATTATTCGGTCAAGGAGCGCCTCGCTACACATTTTTTAGAACATGGTGATGAAAATGGGACCCTCAAACCCAAGATGAATCAGCTGGCCCTGCATTTTGGGATCAGCTACCGCCACCTTAGCCGCGTCATCAAGCAGATGATTGACGAGGGCTTAGTCCAAAGAGAAGGGCGAATCTATACGATTTTAGATCCAAAAAGGATGAGTGATTTGTCCATCAAACATGCGGAAACCGTCGACAGATAACTTTAATTTTAGGCTCTTTTGTGTTATCATGGAAGGTAGAAAGAAAGTGAGAGTAAGACAATGAAAGCAATTGAAAAAGTTACAAGAGCATCCCATTTGATTGATATGGATGACATCATCCGCGAAGGAAATCCAACACTTCGAGCTGTTGCGGAAGATGTGACCTTCCCTTTGTCTGACCAGGAAATTATCCTGGGTGAAAAAATGATGCAATTCTTGCACCATTCTCAAGACCCTGTTATGGCCGAAAAACTTGGACTCCGTGGAGGAGTGGGACTCGCTGCTCCTCAGCTGGACATCTGGAAACGCATTATCGCTGTTTTG
This sequence comes from Streptococcus sp. S5, assembly GCF_034134805.1. Taxonomy (NCBI): domain Bacteria; kingdom Bacillati; phylum Bacillota; class Bacilli; order Lactobacillales; family Streptococcaceae; genus Streptococcus; species Streptococcus lingualis. The sequence continues at coordinate 1,932,391 of NZ_CP139419.1, forward strand.
GTGCCCAATCCAGAAGATGCCGATGGCAACCCACCAAAAGAAGCCTATAGCCTTCAAGAAGTCATGTACAATCCAAAGGTTGTCGCCCATTCTGTGCAAGACGCGGCTCTTGGAGATGGGGAAGGCTGTCTCTCAGTAGACCGCAATGTCCCAGGCTATGTGGTCCGTCATGCCCGCGTGACGGTGGAGTATTTCACAAAAGACGGTGAAAAGAAACGCATCAAACTCAAAGGCTACAACTCCATCGTCGTCCAACATGAAATCGACCACACCAACGGCATCATGTTCTATGACCGCATCAACCCAAACAACCCATTTGAAATCAAAGAAGGACTTTTGATATTAGAATAGCGCAACTGACAAAAAAGTAAGGTAGTAGTGAATCATCACTACTACCTTACTTTTTTTACGAGACTACGTCTACCGATTTCTGTCTCTTGGCGCAGTGGTTGATTGGAACTACTCCTACCTGCGGTACTCGTACTTCCTAATCAACTGTGCGGGGGTACTAAAAAGGTCCTGCGGACCTTTTTTGCCCGAGCATTAAAACCGAAAAGCGAGGTAGAAATCAAACTCTTCGAGTTACTGATTTCTGTCTCTTAGCACAGTGGTTGATTGACGGTACTCGAACCTTTCGGTTCTTCGTCCAGTCTAATCAACTGTGTGGGGGCAGGACTACGAAATCGAGACTACGTCTACCGATTTCTGTCTCTCGGCGCAGTGGTTGATTGGAACTACTCCTACCTGCGGTACTCGTACTTCCTAATCAACTGTGCGGGGGCAGGACTACGAAATCGAGACTGCGTCTACCGATTTCTGTCCTGCTCCCTATATTGCCCAATCTCCGTTGCGGAAGACTGGGACACGGGTGCCGTCTTCTCGGATGCCGTCGATATCCATTTGGCTTGAGCCGATCATGAAGTCGACGTGGACGTCTGAGCGGTTGAGGCCGGCTGCTTCGAGTTCTTCTTCTGTGAACTCTGCGCCACCTTCTACGCTGGTTGCATAGGCTGCCCCGATGGCCAAGTGGTTTGAGGCATTTTCATCAAAGAGGGTGTTGAAGAAGGTAATGCCTGATTGGGAAATTGGGCTTGGGTCTGGTACGAGGGCACATTCACCCAAGGCACGCGCTCCCTTGTTTTTGAAGACCAAATCTTTCATGACTTGATCGCCTTTTTCAGCGGTGATATCCACAATTTCTCCATTTTCAAAGGTCACTTTGATCCCTTCGATGATGTTTCCGTTATAGCTAAGCGGTTTTGTAGAGGTGACATAACCTTCAGCACGACGGAAGTCAGGAGCTGTGAAGACCTCTTCTGTCGGCATGTTTGGCAAGAAGCTTTCGCCTTGGGCATTGATAGCTCCAGCAGATTCCCAGACGTGGTTTTTCGGCAAGCCAAGTGTCAAGTCCGTTCCTGGCGCAGTGTAGTGAAGGGCTGAGAATTGTTCCTTATTCAGTGTATCTGCCTTGCTCTTGAGAATAGCAGCATGCTCTTCCCAAGCCTTGACTGGATCTTCCTCATAGACTCGGCAAGTCTTGAAGATTTGATCCCACAGGAGATCCACTGCTTCTTCATCGCTCGCCGCATTTGGGAAGACTTTTTTCGCCCATTCTAAACCTGCTGCTGAAGCAACAGTCCAGCTGACCTTGTTAGACTGAGTGGCGATGCGCATTGGTTTCATAGCCATGCCCAAAGCCTTAGCAGAGGCAGAAAGCTTCTCTGCATCGACACCATTTAAAGCACCTGGATCAGACGAGCGCACACCCAAGCGACTAGCCTTGTGGTCTAAGAGGTAGTTCATCTCCGCAATCTTGTAGTCCGGTACATTGTCCAAACGATCCATCGGTGCATGGAGGAATTTTTCCCGGGTAGTAAAATCATCTGCCCATTGGACAATCACTTCGTGCGCCCCCAAAGCATAGGCTTCCTTCACAATCAAGTGAGCCAATTCTCTTTGTTCCACATCGATGTTCAAGACCAAGGTATGGCCAGGTTGCACGTTGATGCCGTTCGCCACTAACAATTTAGCGTATTTTTCGAGGTTTTCTTTAAAATTTGGTAAAACCATTGTTTTCTCCTTCATAAGTGAATGATCTCCTCCTAGTATACCATAAGTCCATGCAAAAAGAGAGTGGGACAGAAATCGGTAATTCGTTAGAATTCGATTTCGTCGTCCCACCTCCGCACAGTTGAGTAGGGCTGTAAAAGCTGATGAAATCAGCGTAGTAGAGCCCACTCAACCACTGCGTCTTGCTCGACAATCCAAAAATAATTGAGAGGCTAGGACTTTTGTCCCAGCCTCCTTTTTATTGATCCTTCTAACTTAAGGAAGAACATAACCTTGATCATCCACGGTATGGGGTTGTTCAGAACTGCTATTCTCTCTCAAAGCTTCCAAATCTTGATCCAAAATGGAATTGTAGTCTGTACTACCTTCACGGGTTACCCGAGTTGATACTTGGCGCAAGAGTTTTTCATTGAGATTGCGAACCCAGCGACCATTACTATGGTCATTGGCACGCATATAATTCCCTTTCACAATCTCTCCATAAAGGGCTTCATTGACCTGGTAACCTTGCTTACGCAATCCTAACAGACCGATCTCAACGATCTCATCTGGGCTGTAGTCTTCAAAATCAAATGTAGTCGGGATCCGGCTTTGCAGACCTGAATTGACCTGCAAGAAGTCGTGCATCTCTTTTGTGTAACCAGCAAAGATAATAACGATATCGCGGCGATGGTCCTCCATAAATTTGAGGACTTCGTCCAAGGCTTCTTTCCCAAAATCGTCATTTAAACCGGTATAGAGCGTATAGGCCTCATCGATAAAGAGGACTCCACCCAGTGCACTTTCTAGGACTTCGCGCGTCTTCAAAGCTGTTTGACCTTGGTAGCCTCCAACCAGATTGCTCCGCGATACTTCGATGAATTTCTTCTGCTTGATAACTCCTTTTTGGAAGAGGATATTGCCCAAAATGCGGGCCACGGTGGTCTTTCCTGTACCAGGATTTCCAAGAAAGAGAGAGTGCAGGGTCGTGTCTTCGACGATGCCACCTTGTTCAGCCCGTTTTTGATTGAACTCAGCCATGGCTACGAATTGTTCGACTTGCTCTTTCACCTTAGCAATTCCAACCAATCGGTTGAGGGCAGCCATCCCATCTTCTTCCTTGTCGGCTCCTGCTTGATACTTACCTTGGTTAAGGACAGCATCGATATCGCTATTGAGGATGGTCTCAATATCGTCAGAACCTTGGGCCACCACCCGATCCGCCATGGTCTTGGTCAATTGCTCATCCAGGTTACGGATCCAGCGACCATTGCTCTTATCTAGCGAACCATCATAAGCCCTCTTAACGTGCCGCGCATAGTAATCCCGGTCTTCGAGTTTGTAGTCTCCTTTGCTTAGGATCATTTCACCTAGTTGGACAATCTCATCTCCTGTGAAATCTTCAAAGATGAAATTATTTGGCACCCGAGAACGAAGGCCTGGATTGGTCTTTAAGAACTCCTCCATTTCCTTGGTATAGCCGGCAAAGATAATCATGATGTCGTCACGATTGTCCTCCATAAATTTGAGGATGGTATTGATCGCTTCGATCCCAAAGTCCGCACCGCTGTCCTTTTTATCCAAGCTATAGGCTTCATCGATAAAGAGGATGCCTCCTCGCGCTTTTTCAAGCAGGGCTTGGGTCTGTTCAGCTGTTCCTCCAATATTCGAAGAGATCAGATCGGACTCCGTTGCTTCCACGAAACGGAATTCTTCCCCTGAGAGAACACCCGCATCAAAGAGCACTTGTCCCAACAGACGGGCCACAGTGGTTTTCCCTGTACCAGGATTTCCCATAAAGGCCGCGTGGAGTGTTTGTTTTTCAGGAGCCTTGCCACTGGCGATTCGTTTCTTGTTAAATTCCACCATGTTGATCATTTTCTTGATCTCATGTTTGACTTTTTCAAGACCAATCAGGCTATTGAGTTCTTGAAGAGCATCTTGTTTCTTCTCTGGTCCAGAGTCTCTTGCGGTGGTTGGAGCCACCGTTGCATCCGTCGCCTGTCCCGTAGCAACGACTTGCGCATTGCCCTTAGCCACTTCTCTGCCAACAAGATAGTCACAGTCATCCTCGATTTCCTTGGTCAGATCACGCGCATCCCCCTGGCTATAGGTCACGGTGCCCACCTTCGCAAAGGCTCCACCTTGAAGCCGTATATTGGGATCCGCAATCTTATGACAAATCATATGCTCAGCCATCAGCACACCATCATCAAAAACTCCAAATGAAATGGTTTGGGCATTCTCATTCAAGAAGGTCGTTTCTCCAGTCAGGGAAGCAAAGGACTCTTCATAGACGCATAAAAATTCTGAAAATGTAGCCTGGTGAGCTCGGATCATACTATTGAATGAATTGATGGAGGTTATACGATCCGAATCCGAATTGAATTGAACATTATTGTCAAGACAGACTCCAGTTCCAGTAGGCAACTCAATTTTACAGTTTTCAGACTCCCAGATGACATTCCTCAACCAAACTGGTGGAAAGTCCTTTTCCAGATCCCCGCCTGTAATCGTTGAATTTTTTGCGATCACTTCTGAGTCCTTGGCATGGATCGTATTATTCCCAAATTTTTCAATATGGACATTTTCTAAGGTCAATTTAGATCCTTCTGACAGATCAATCTTAGAAAAAATCGTTGAATTGCGAATGGACAATTCCGATGCTGACATACCGATGGCACTTTGGTGTTTTTCCGGAACCTTCATCCCGACTCCTTCCAGTGTCAACTTCGAATGCGTATCCATATAGATAAAAAATTCACTATTTGTCGGAGTGGTTGCTTCAAAATAGACCTGTTTACAGGTGATATCTGAGCTATTCCATAAGAGCAAGGCAGTATAATTCCCACCAACTTTAAACCACAGATCTTCAAATGTCACCTGAGCTCCCTCTACAAATCGGAAGGAAGCCTCAATGATGTTGTTAAACATGCGCCCATTGCCATTTGGATTTGGAACCACATGCCCCACAAAATGAAGGTTCTTGTCGATCTCGATCACTTTATTTGTCGGCCATTGAAAGACATACCCATTTTCAAACTCGATGGTATCCCCATCCTGCGCTTTTTCAATCGCATCCATAAAGTTCCAACTATTGTTGTAAGGCCCTACTAAATATCTTGCCACGCGCATTTCCTCTGTTTCATCTTTTCTGTTTCCTTGTTATAAACACTTGTCACTAAAAATTGTAACACAATCCAGTGCCAAAGAAAACACTTATCAGATCTGAAAAGACTGAAAAACCTCTATTTTCAAAAGGAAAATGGAGGCTGTCAGTTAATCTTTCAAGGCTGAAAACAAGCCAGCTAGAGCAATCGCTCCTGAGAGCATGGCAGTGGAAAGGAGCAGCACATTGTCTGCCAATAACGAATCTTAAGTACGCAAATCCTCCATCAAGTCTGAGACTGATTCAAATGGCTGACTCATATTCCGCTTTTGCTCTACATCCGTTACGACTTGAAGCAACTTCCCATGATCGTCTAATTTAACATCAAAAGGTAAGCCCTGATATTGAATAGCCTGACGAAGGAAAATGTGGATAGCCGTTGTCATATCTATTCCTAAATGATTAAAAACCTGTTGGGCCTGCTCCTTGACCTCACTATCCAAACGAATACTCATGCTCGTCTTTGACATATTCTCACCTTCTTTCTATTTATTATTTTAACAAAAAGAAGGCTAATGTAAATTCATTGGATATACAATAGCCTATTGAAATTAATGATCGAGGCAATTCTTATGACTTACTTTCTATGAATCTTTTGACCATAGGTAAAATTTCTTTTTCCAGTCCTTTTATTTGATATGATTCCCATCTAGTTTTTTCCGTAATATTAGCCATTATTTGTAACTTTAGACTCTGACGATCAAAAATCCCTTCCCACTGTTTATATTTTGCACTCGGGACTAAATTTCCAAATTTCGAATTTTGACTATCTGTAATGATACAAAGGTTCCCAAAGGAGTGTAAGAATTGATCATCCATTTTTTCAACTCTTTCATCACTATTTGGATGTTGTGGGAACCAATGCTCTATGGAACGACGATAAGCAAATTTGAAATGATCAAATTTAACACCTTTATACTCCCTTCCTAACTCTTCACGATTTTTCCATAAGATGTAATCAATAAAATTAAATGCATAAACAGAAATGTCACCATATTTCTTAATAATATTTTCCTCGGTGAATAATCTTCCCTCAGCATATCTCACAGCCATTTTTTCAAGAAAATCCTTAAATCGAATAGCAAATTCTTGATCATTTAGTTCTTCAATATGCTCGAAGAGGAATTGCAAAACTTCATACAACCAACGACTATCACGATTGGCAGTGAAAGTTACGGCAAACATGGATTGCAAAAGGATGATATTTTTATTAATTTCCGAATCTGAAAATGTATTCTTAGTAAAGCGTTCTTCAACTATGTAATGCTCTTTTGCTTTTCCATTTGGTTGATATTCATAATAAGTCCCCTTCTGCAAAAACCATTCATCCTTATTTCTGCTTGAAGAATCCATATTTGAATTTCTAACGATGAAATTATCAAAAATATGTTTCATTCTAAGAAGGAATTCACTGAATTTAATAACCCAGGTCTGATTTTTATTTTTTATATCAAATAGAGTTAAGAGTTTCTTATCATCTAATTGAACCTCACTGGTATCCGTACCTTCCCAAATTGACAATACATGGAGTAAGAAGGTAGGAAAATCTATAACTTGGGTATATTCACCAAAATCTTTTTCTACTTCTATAATTTTTTCATTTACCTTTTTTCCCAATATATCAGATAACTTTCTTCTTTCATTTTGATAAAAATCAATATCGTCATAAATATCATGAAATGAGTAATTTGAAAAGTGCCATCCAAAAATACGTTCACGCTCCTGAAAACTATCTGCCCTCTTCCGCCTCATCTTAAATTGACTTGCTACCGGCTTATCAAATTCAGCGCAAGCATCCCAGATTCTCGCAAATTTTTGCGCCTTTTCTTGATCTTCTCCAAACTTAGCCATCATTTGTGCCTTAAGAATTTCATGAGCTTCTAGTTGTTCTCCTCGAGAGTTAAAACGTTCGAAATAAAGATTCAAATCTAAATCTTTAGGAAGTATACTCCGAAAAATGATGACTTTATTAAAAAGATAATCAACGAAAGACTGAGATTCAAGTTGGCGCTCTCCTAACACTTTTTTTAAGGCATCTTTAGCATGTCCGTAACCTCTAGTTAATTCATTTTCATCGTCCTCCGAAATTTTTTCCTTGATAAATAGTTTTTGAATATTCTCATTTGATTTTCTCCGAGCTGGAAAAGTTAAATTAACTGCCTCTAATTTGTTAAAATCAAACTCATTTTTCAAAACCAGGGCAATTAAATTAAGAGCTGTTGTTCGTTGTTGACCATCAATGATTTTAAAAAGGCCATTCTCTTCATTGACAACTAATGTTCCAATATAGTAATTGTCTCTCTTTTCTTGAAAAGCATCTGCTACATCATTCAATAATTGCTCAATCTCATCATAAGTCCAGGAAAAATTTCTCTGATAAAGAGGGATAGCATAGCTATCTTCGTTTAATAAACAATCAACGGACAAGCTGACGTGTGTCTCTACCATTTCTCTCTTTCCTCCTCTATAATTTGCTCCACAGTATAATTTTCAAATAATTCTCTATCTATCTTAATCATGAAATCATTTGGAGTTACAGCATGTGCTAAAATTTGAAAAAGTTTTTGAACTTCTCTTTGTCTGAACTTCCCTCCTGCAGCGTAGTTTCCCATAGTAGCATCATATATAGCTCTAGACTTCACACGGGGATAGTAAGCCCAAATAAAAAGAGTCTCTATTATTTCCTTTGATAGTTCATCTTTTCCAAATCTCTCTGCAAAAAGTGAGCAAATATTTAGAAACAGATTATGGCACTTGAGATAGCGTCCTTTTGAACTATTGTAAATTTTCAACATACCGTCTGGGTAATCTGAACCATTTTGTTTACTCTCAGGATTATTAGACATTCCTAACTGTTTATTTAAAAAATCTATATGATCTCTAATCGTTTGATGAACAGATTCAATATATTCAAAAAATTTGCTTCCATCTATGATTGGCATGGTAATTGACATAGGGAAGTTTTCAATATGACGATATAATTCTAGGTATGGAAAATCCCTACTTAAATCAACACCTTTAAAATCATCAATAAAATCTTCTGTAAAACGTAGATAAGAACCATACCGCTTATTGGTTAGTCCTGTTTCTCCCCTAGACCAACGTCTCATACGAAAAAGATGCTTATCAAATAGATCTTTCAGACTTAAATCGTTATCTTCCACAAACTGCTCCCACTTCTCAACAATTTTTTCATCTTCTGAATCTTGTTGGCGCAGATGATAGGCTTTGAGTAAATCATGAGGTTCCAAAGATTTGCCACGATTATTCTGAGAGTCAAATAATTGAAAAGCTTCTGCCAAACGTTCCTCTGGCATGATGATACAAGAAATAGAACAATTTTCCAATAAAAATTCACAAATATTCTTTGTCTGTTTTTCCCCAACAAGTCGAGTTAAATTTTGCCATTCATTATAATTTTCACTAGCATGATAACAAGATAGTTCTCCAAATTCGGTACTTAACAGTTGAGTAGCACCTTCGTAATTATTTACATAATCTAGTAAATGTAGTAATAAGGAAATGGAAATTAAACGTTGTTGTCCATCTACAATATCTAAATGTCCATCATTCTCATGCAAAATGACAGATCCCACTTGATATTCCCTTTTTCCCATTGCATCTTGTAAATCGTAGAACAGATTACGAATATGCTTTCTGTCCCATTTATAAGGCCTTTGATAAGAAGGAATCCGCAAATTTCCCTTTCTTAATATCTCTCCAACCTTTTTAGAAGTAAATTGAATATCCATTTCATCCGCCTTTATCGTATTTAAAAAACTACAAATTCATATGAATCTGTAGTTAAGAGTGTCTATTTCTTTTGAATAACACTTGCATTAGGAATATTTTTTGAATACTGTTCTGCCGCTTCCTTTGTCCAAAATCCTTGTGCAATCATATTCCCAAACTGATCAATAACAATCCATTCAGTCATATCTCCATCACCTTTCAACTTTTTATTAATTATATGTTAACCATTTATTATTAGAGATAGTATAGCATTTACAAACTGTAAAATCAATATTATCTCTGTAGAATATAATATTATTTTTCTCAATTCAAGATCAACTGCAATACACTTTTTCTATTTAAGAATACAAGTATATAAAAATAGGAGTAAAACAGTACGATTTTTAGTAAATTTCGTTCTGTCCTACCCCTTAAAAGGTATTGTAACATTCTTCCAAACTTAGAAAACGAACAACTAAATCACTCAGTTACTACGTCATGTAATTATGACTTTTGTTCATCTAAGAGTGATAGCTTTTGAATAAAAATTATTTATCCATCAAAACAAATCATCAAAGAGGCTCAACTGGTTATCCTCTGGCATATTGCCAAGAATGCCCATCTCATCCATCTTTTCAACCAGGGTAGACGAAACACCGCCACGCTTCCGGAGCTCGGTCTTAGAAAGGAATTCTCCTTCTTCACGCGCCCGCACGATTTGCTTGGCAACGTTCTCACCCAGACCATCCATAGCGACAAATGGTGGAATCAGGGTATCCCCATCAATCAAGAATTCTGTCGCCTGACTGCGATAGAGGTCTAGCTTGCCAAACTTGAAGCCCCGCTCCCACATCTCATTGACAATCTCAAGGGTGGTGTAGAGATCGATCTCTACGTTGGAGGCTTCGTTGTTCTTGCGTTTCTCAGAGATTTCTTTCATCCGCGCTTTCACGGCCTCAAGGCCTGCTCCCATAGTCTTGATGTCAAAGGCCTTGGCCCGAATCGAGAAGTAAGCACAGTAGTAATAAAGTGGATGATGCACCTTAAAGTAGGCCACACGAAGGGCCATCATAACATAGGCCGCCGCATGGGCTTTAGGGAACATGTACTTGATCTTCCCACAGGACTCGATGTACCATTCAGGAACATTGTTTTCCTTCATGGCTTGGATATAACCATTGCGCTCTTCTTCTGAGATCTTGAGCCACATCCCTTTCCGCACGCGCTCCATGATGGTAAAGGCCATCTTAGGCTTGAGACCCGCATGCATGAGGTAAACCATGATGTCGTCCCGACACCCGATAACGGTCGATAGATCGGCAATGCCCGCCTTGATCAAGTCTTGGGCATTCCCCAACCACACGTCGGTACCGTGAGACAGACCAGAGAGCTGCAAGAGCTCCGCGAAGGTCGTCGGATGGGTTTCTTCGACCATGCCCCGAACAAAGTTGGTCCCAAACTCTGGAATCCCCAACATTCCTGTCGGCGTTCCGATCTGCTCAGCTGTCACCCCTAGCACTTCCGTCCCAGAAAAGAGAGCCATGACCCCTGGATCATCCATAGGAATATCGTTCGGATCAATACCCGACAAGTCTTGGAGCTTGCGAATCATGGTCGGATCATCATGTCCCAGGACATCGAGCTTGAGGACATTCTCATCGATATCGTGGAAGTTAAAGTGAGTGGTCTGCCATTCAGCTGTCACATCGTCTGCTGGATACTGGACCGGAGTAAAGTCATAGACATCCATATAGTTTGGAATAACAACGATTCCCCCCGGGTGCTGACCGGTCGTCCGTTTGACCCCAGCGGCACCAAGAGCTAAGCGCTCGACCTCAGCATCTCGGTAGTACTTGCCAAAATCACGCTCATAGCCCTTGACAAAGCCGTAGGCAGTCTTAGCTGCGACCGTACCTACCGTTCCTGCCCGAAAGGCATATTCTTCCCCAAAGATATCGCGGACATCCAAGTGGGCACTCGGCTGGTCTTCCCCTGAGAAGTTCAAATCGATATCGGGTACCTTGTCCCCATCAAAACCAAGGAAGGTTTCAAAAGGAATATCCTGGCCATTTTTGCTGAGCTTATGGCCACAGTTTGGACAATCCTTGTCCGGCATATCAAAACCAGATCCATAAGAACCATCGGTGATGAATTCACTATACTGGCACTGGCTGCAGACATAGTGAGGCGAAAGCGGATTAACCTCAGTGATCCCAATCATAGTCGCTACAAAGCTGGATCCGACAGATCCACGCGATCCAACCAAGTAGCCCCGCTCATTGGAACGGTGCACCAGCATCTGTGAAGCCAGATAAATCACGGCAAAGCCATTCCCCAAGATGGAGGTCAATTCCTTTTCAATCCGCAGATCGACAATATCAGGGAGTGGATCACCATAGATTTCAAAGGCTCGCTTATAGGTCAATTCCGCAACTGTTTCTTCGGCCTTGTCGATAAATGGCGTATAGAGGTCACCCTTGACCACTTCGACCGGCTCAAAGGTCTCTGCGAGTGCATTGGTGTTTTCAATAACAATCTTGCGCGCCAAGTCTTCTCCCAAAAAGGCGAATTCATCCAGCATTTCATTGGTAGTTCTGAAATGCGCTTTTGGCAGTGGCGCTGGCTGGGCATCTTCTCCATGCCCAATGGTCCGGTTGATCATGGCCCCTTGACCGAGACTGCGGACAATGATCTCCCGATAGATCTCATCTTCCGGCTCCAGATAGTGGACATTTCCTGTCGCAAGAACGGGCTTGCCGAGGCGATCTCCCACTTCGATCAAGCTCTTGATAATGGTCTGGAGCTCATCCATGTCCTTAACCTGCTCCTTGGCAATGAGAGGTGCGTAGATAGCCGGTGGCATCACCTCGATAAAGTCGTAGTACTTGGCCACTTCGACTGCCGCATCCACACCTTGCGACATGACGGCATCAAAGACTTCCCCTTCTGAGCAGGCCGATCCAAGGATCAAGCCCTCGCGGTGGGCATCCAGCACAGTCTTTGGAATCCGTGGGACTCCTTCGAAATACTTGGTCCCAGAAAGTGAAACCAGTTTAAACATGTTCTTAAGGCCAGTCTGATTTTTGACATAGAGGGTCGCATGCTTGACCCGCGCCTTCTTATAAGAATTCTCATCGATCAAATCGATATTCAGATCCTTAAGATTGGTCACCCCATGCTTTTCAGCGACATCTTTGATGAAGATAAAGAGCAGGCGCCCCGTTGCTTCCGCATCGTAGTTGGCCATGTGGTGGTGCTCCAAGCCTACTCCAAAGCGCTTGGTCAATGGCCCTAATCCATGCCGTTTAAAATCTGGATAGAGGTTACGGGCAAATTCCAGGGTATCGATGACCGGCTGGGTGATCTTGGGAAGGCCATGACGCTCATAGTTGGCATTCATGAAGCCTACGTCAAAGGTAGCATTGTGGGCAACGAGAACCGTTCCCTCACAGAAGGCCTGAAATTCCTTTAAGACCTGCACCAAGGGCTTGGCACCCCGAACATGCTCGTTGGTGATCCCTGTCAATTGGGTCGTAAAAGCGGACAAAGGATGACCCGGATCGATAAACTCGTCAAACTCCTCAATGACATTGCCCTTGTACATCTTAGAAGCAGCGACCTGGATCAAGTCATTATAAATAGCTGAAAGTCCCGTCGTTTCCACGTCAAAGACCACATAGGTCGCTTCATTGAGGTCCAGATCCACCTCGTTATAGGTAATGGGCACCTTGTCCTCTACGATATTGGCTTCCATCCCATAGATCAGCTGGATCCCAGCTTTCTTGGCTGCTTTAAAGCCATGCGGGAAACTCTGCACATTCCCATGGTCGGTGATGGCCACAGCCTTATGCCCCCACTCAGCTGCCTTGGCGATCAGCTCTTCAACTTCTGGCAGGGCATCCATCGTCGACATATTGGTATGGGCGTGGAATTCCACCCGGCGCTCCCCTTCTGGCATCAGGTCCTTGCGGGCATAATGCACGACCTCCTGGATGTCTTGGACATTCATAGTTAAGTCGCGCGTGAAATTATTCATTTCGATATTTCCCCGCACCCGTAGCCAGCTGTTCTTCTTGATCATGTCAAACTTCTGGGCTTCTTCCTCATTTTTAACCCATTTCTGAAGGGAAAAACTCGAGGTATAGTCGGTCATCTTAAAGCTGATCAAGACCCGACCGGTCCGCGTCACCTTGTGCTCCACGTCAAAGACCACACCCTCAAAGACAATCCGGTTCTCTTCTGTCGTAATCTCGACCATCGGAGTGATCTCAGCCTTGTCTAGCTTCGGTTTAGCCGCCGCCTTCTTAGCCTTGAAATCAAAGGCAGGCTTTTCTTCAACTGCTGGTGGCGGAGCCATCTGGGCCAAGGATTCCATAGCCCGCAAGGTCTCTTCATTGGCCGCTTGGAATATCTTTTCATTTTCCTCCTCAAAGCGCGCCACTTCTTGCTCTGTCAACTCCTCATCAGACTCCACCCGACAGGTGAAATGCGGAAAACCAAAGGCTTCCAACTGCTTGGCAAGATTGGGCAAATGATTCTTACGAAAATGCTCCGTATCAACCGAAGAAGGCCCTGAGATGATCAATTCCTGCCCTTGTGCGCGCACCTGCAAGTCTTGATAGAGCCCCTTAAAGCCTTGACTAGCGCAAGGCCCTTCCTCAAAGACCTCCCGGTAGTAGGCCTGCAACAAGTCAGCAGAAAAATCCTGATTAGCCACTTGGATGGTAAAGGTCGCCTGGTTTCCCGTCTTTGAAAATTCGTCCTTCAAGCGCTGGCGCAATTCCTTAAACAAAGCAATGGGCAAGACCTCCGCAAAAGCAAAGCGGAACTCCCAAACCCGACTGACCTTGTGCACCACGACTTCTTGAATCTCCGCATGCAAAAAGGCACTGGAAGATCGCATCTCCAGCGGCATATCCAGCTGATCCATTAAAATTTCAAAGGTGTTGGACATTGTTTCTCCCTTGATCTTGATTCTTTTGCTCGCTTTTGAGTAGCCTACTTTCTAAGCAAAAACAGACCATTCAAAAACATTCGTAACCCTTATTTTATCACAATTTAAGGATTAATTCGAGGGAGAAGTGAAGACAAAAAATCACCGATAGGTCGGTGATTTCTCTTCATCTTTTATTTATTCAGTTAGGGCTGATCCATCATTTATACTTCATTCCCATGGTAATGGCCATAACTACTAAAATAGGCAATAAAATCAACATCCAGATTCCAATCCACATTTGCCGTTTAAAAAGCCTGTCTAGTCCACTATAGCGTTCAACGTATGATTCTTTTGGACAGGCTGGATTATACCAGACCGTCATCTTCGATCCCAGTGGAAAAGCATCTTGAAAAAGATTGCCCTTTGAGACTGTAGAATTGGTGTAGATAGTTATCCTTTGCGCCATCAAATCGATGTCGCTAGCCGCTTGATTCGTTTTCCAAGGGAGGGTTACCCGCACTACCCAATAATATTTCAGGCTATTTCGATAGGTCTGACCATCCACTCTATATTCTACAATTGGAGCCGCTACAATTTGTGTCCTCTTATAACCAACTACTATTCCCTCAATGCTCTTTGACGAGAGGGTCTTAATCCTAACTTCTCTTCTATAAAAATATCCAAAAAAGAGTACTTCAAATAAAGGAAATCCAATAACAGCCACAGCAATTACTATAAGTATGCTGATATCAGTCATGTCCAACACCTACTTCATCATCAAATCTGACATACTCAGACTCATCTTCGTTCCATCTGATATCTTCTCTACGATCGAGCTTTGTTCGCTCGTCAAAGGAAGCAATAAGAGAGTCGCTGATTGGGTCGGTAACTTAGGGTTGTTCGATAGACTATACTGGACCACTTGATCTTGATAAATCGAGTGGCCATCATAACTCCAGCTAATTTTAAAGGTCGCATCACGATCAATATTCGTTGTAGTTTTATTGACCAACATAAATACTGCATATTCTTGTTGCTCTACAGTATAGGTGTTCCCTGTATAATATACAGTGATATCCCCTTGATCGCCAACTTCCGGATGCTCCTTAACCAACTTCTTACCCAATTCAATCAAATCAGATGTTTTTCCTTCATATTGAGGTGCAACTACAAATTTCAAGCCCTTTTCCTCTTTAGCAGACGGGGAAGCCTTTGTAGTTTGCTCCGTTTTGCTTGCAGTTGCCTCCTTGGCCTCTTTTTTAGGCTGAGCACAGGCTGTTAAAACAAGTACACTCGCCAGCAATACCATCATCTTTTTCATGGATCATTTCCCTTCTTTTGTGATTGAGTTGGATTTAAAAAGACAAACATCAAATTGACGTTTGTCTTCGTTCTAAAAGAGAGAACCGTGGTTTTCCCTTGTACGTAATTTTTCGCTCTACACATTTTACTTACTATTCTTTAAAACAAAACGAGAAAAAAGTAAGTTTAAATCAAAAAAATAAATTTCTTTTTAAAAAATCAATCTCCTAAAAAAGACAAAAATTTTACCAATAATGTGATTATTTTAGTAATCCATAAGGTTGATTACGATGGAAAATCATTATATTGACCATTATAAACATCTACTAATTTTCTACGATTATATCTATCTGATAAATTTTTCCCCTCTGAAATATAGCTTTCTTGCTTCTCTTGCCACGTCTGCTTTGGTGGTACACTATAAAGCCCTCCATCAATTGAAGCTGCTAAACTAGCATCCGTTTTGGCAAAAGCATCGGCAACACTATTTAAATATGCATCCAAAGAATCTACAGTTTTGACCAGGTTACCCATCGATTTTTTTGTTAACTTAACGCATTCTTCAAAATTTCCTGTTACAGGAGCTTCAATTAACGATTTAACACCGTCTGACATTTCATCTGTGGATGCATTCATGCTCGCTTTGATACTCTTAATTCTTTCTGGATTAATCCGCTTCATCCTTACTCCTTTCCGATTCTTGTTTTTGAATCCAAGCTTGGTATTCCTCATAGGTAGTGATAGGAATATCTGATACCTGACCCTTTTTATCTACACCATAAATAGTTAGCTTTTCTTCACCCTGAGGTGCCATCCAATAAAGGACCTTATTAAACCACTCCTCTGGTGTCACATATTGTTCTTGTGGTTCAAAAATCCAATCATCTTTTATTTTCTCTTCAATTTCTGGATAGTCCTTAAATAGATTGATATTTGTATTCAAATTTTTACCTTCTTTTTGAAAGTCACTAATAGTGGTAATATTATGATCTACAAAATATCCCTTCCCTTTAACATACTCTCCTAATGTTGTGTAATAAAAATTTGGTACGGTATCATATTTATCTGAGCGTTCTTTGAACTCCCCTTCAACTTTCCCAGTATTAATATTCAAGACGAAAGTTTTAAAAATACCTTTCTTATTTTTCACATCTATATTAATAGTGTTTTTAGGATTATTATGATAGGTAAAAATTGAAAAACGAATAGGATAGAAATCTGCTCGATATTCTTCAACTGCTTTGTTCAAATCCACTTGTATAACAGCTAAATTCTCTGTGCTGTAATCATATAGACGAAGTCTCCAATAATCTGACTTTGGCATACGTTTTTCATCAGTTACATCGATACCATCCTTTTTTGTCATCACTTTTCGTTCTGTCGTATAAGCAAATCGCCCACCACCAAAATTAAAATCAGAGTTATTATTTAACAGTACATATTTCCGTTGATTTCCAAAAAAGTAAACTGCATCTTCGACCTTTGAAAATTTTTCAATTGAGTATTCAGCACTTTCAGGTTTTTTATAATTTTTTTTAAAGGCTAATGTGCTTATCACAATTAACAGTAGCAGAAACAAACTAATGACTATAAATTTAAATATTCGTTTATTTTCTATTATTCTATTCATATCAACTTCCTCCTTGACCTACTCCAGTCACATAATCTAAATAAGACCAATTTCGATAGGAATCTCGTGTGAAATATGAACTTCCATTTTCGTAATTATTTCCACCATTAATAGAGCTTTCTGCATCCTTTAATCCACTGAACAACTTATTAAATGGGATTGTCTCTATTTGATAATCACGATCTCCTTCACCACTTAAAAGCCCCTTCAGTTCTGCATCATACGCCCCACTCGCCTTACTCTTATTAACTGCTTTACTAAAATTCTGTAACGCAATATACGGATCCTCCCCATTTTTCATAGCCGTCTCAGCTATATAAGTTCGTAAGCCATTTTTCTCTAAATCTCGTTGTTTCAAATAGGCTTCCACATCAAAGCTTGGGCTGACGTATCGACTGTTACTCTTTGCCCCCTCCTCTTTGAATGATGTCCCACCATATTGCCAAAACTCAGCCTCACTGTCGTTCTTCAAATTTTTGATCTCTTTATCATATTTTTCTTTTTTATCAAAATAATCGTAAATATTTTTAGAGATATTTAAAGCGCCCTCCGCTTTACTAGTGTATTTATCTACAGGCGTATCATTCCAAATTTTTGAGGAAGAAACTGTTTCTCCACTGTCTATGAGCTTTTTGATATCTTTGTCTTCACTCATACCTGTCTCAACAATTCCTATTAAAACTCCAGCAGGTGCATATAACTTAGCTAAATCTTTCATTGTATTAGCCACTGTTTTTGGAAAAAGCATTGTTTTTTCAAGAGTTAAATCTTTAATTTTATCTATATTCCCTTGAATATTCAAATCTGTTTTTTCATCTATAATATCTGCTTTAACCTTTTTAATACCAGGAAGTGTTTGAGTTACAGAGAATGAGAATCCTTTACCATCTTTTCCTTTTGTTAATTTAAAACTATCCTTGTGAAAGAAAGCCTTTTGTAAGGAGGGATAAATTTTGGTTTCATAGCCACCATTGATTTTAGGTTCTTGAAGAGTTTGTGGTTTACCTTCCCCCATTTCATTAATAGCGGTATACATAAAAAGGCTATTTAGTTTTTCATACCATTCCACCTTGTTATTTAAAGACAATAATGCCTTACGGACCTCTTTGCTATTCTTCTTTTTAAAATATTCATCATAAGCTTCTCGTGGAGAACCTTGCGGAGGAAATTTTGGCATTATATCGTCAGCTTGAACCTTGTAAGCTCCTCCTGTAGCTTCTGATGCTGCAGACAATCTTAATGAATAATCCTTTACACTTTCTTGGTCTCGTTGAGTCAGAACCTCCATAAAAATCGATAAATTTGGTACACTTCCATCTTCTTTTGGATGATTAACCTCATACATTAAACGCTCTACAATAATCTGTGACACTTCCAAACTAGAATCCTTCGTCTTCACATTTGCTAATTTCGTGAAAAACTCTTTTTTATCATCACCTTCACTTAAAATCACGGTCATAATTTCAGCATCTGCTTTAGTTTGAACCGCATCAAGGTAGTAAGCTTTATCAGATGTAAGAGTTTTATTGACAATGGAAGCCAACACAACATCCGGTGCAACCGCAAGTTTTGCTTCTGCTTCTTCAATATCTTTGCTCATCCCCATTAAATCTGACATAACTTCAAATAATGTTGCATTAAAAGTATCATGCGACGTTTGAATCTGATTGTGAGTCTTTTGTCGTGAATCTTTAGAATTTGCCAAACCTCCTTCAGCTGCTTGTTTTGTTGGCTCTAAACTTTCATTCTCAATCCCCAGAGCAGAAGTTGCTCTGTCAAACAATTCTTGTAGGTGCTTAATAGTATCCTTTATTGCGAATAACTGACTATCTGAGCCCTCATCTGTCAATTTTTTCACTAAATCTTGCATACCAGATCCACTTGTCCAAGCTTCCTTATTGAACCCTGCTCCACTTACACTACTTTCAAAGTGAGAAACACTACTTGCAAAATTTTCCATATACTTTGGATATCTATGAAACACTAGATTCTGCAAAATATTTAAACGCTCAAAAAAAGCTACTAACGCTAGAGCCTCATCATTCCCATTTCCCGTTTTAGAATTGAACTGCCTTTCCGTTTCACTAGCAGCTGCTTCAACTTCTTTCGAAAATTGTTGGATTGATTTTGCATAACGTCCTATTGCGGGTAAATCATGAACTTTAATAACATCATTCATATTTTATTTCTCCTTTGTCGTCAACAGTTGATTAAGTAACAAATTCATTTTATTTTCTAATCCAAACTTTTGACTCTCTAACTCATGAATCTTATTAGACACCTTCTCAGAAACATTATCTATCTTTGTATCAAAATCTCGTTTAATGTTCTTTAATAAATCTTGTTCAAAACTTGTGTCTTTTGAATACTTCGCACCTGCTATATTATAATTACTTTTAATGTTTTCATCGTTAATTAACACATAGTTGACGGTTGTTGGAAACGATTCTAAAGATCCTTTTATTTCAGTTAATTTAGCAATTTTTGCATTTAGTGTTGAGATAGCTTGACTTGTTTCATTCATAGATGCAATTATGGCTGCTTTCCCCATACTTCATCCCCCTTCTATTTCATTAATACTTTCACTTTTCTTACAAATCCATCTTCTACATAGTAGTTCACCTGGCTATCAAGTGGTTCTTCACGGACTGGTCGATTAATAACATTCAGGACACTTTGGTCTGTAATCCGCATGGCCACGATCGCTTGTTTATAGAGTTTGATAGATTTTGATACTTCGTCAATTTTTCGATTCAACTGACTGCCACTCATGGCTACTGTAGCATAACCTGCACGCGCCCCTTTTTCAAGGACATAGTTCAGACTAGATTGCAGATCCATACTTAGATCATTCATAAGTTCTAGCTGATTGTATAGCACAATCGTTGCTTCATGTTGCGATTTCTGCTGTTCCAATCTCAATTGGATATTTTCTTCCATTTTCTTGATTCCAGCTACATAGTCTTCCTTCGTAGAGAGAATCGTCACACCTTCCATCTCTGGCAATTCATTGAAGGATGGCGCCAACACAATCACCTTTTGCTTGCTACGAGCGATTTGTTCGACGAATTGTGTCATCTGCTCTTCCTTATCTGTCAGATAGAGAAGGTTACCTTTCTTGAGATCCCATGTCACAGGCTCAACTGTTTCCAGATCCAATCCGAGTGGTACTTTTCCTTCATCCAGCAAGGATGCTACATCCTCACGTCCGTAGAAGGCTGCTTCTGTCAACTCATCTGGCACCATTGGGATGCCTGCTGGGGTGCGGCCTGTCCACATCTCTTTGAGGCTTTGGACTTGGTCGCGGAGATTGTTGATGATTTGGATATCATTGTCCCCTGCGACTGGTAGGGCAAACTGGACGACATCGACTTCGTCACGCTTCATGAGTGCCCGTCCCTTGATGTCTTCCATCGTAGACGCTAGTGGGGTTGCTCCCACGATACCGCGGACTTCAGAGATATCATTTTGTGGCAAGGTCAGCTGGTGCTTGAAGTTTGAATAGAGCTGTGCCCGTAGGTTGTTTTGACGGCTAGCTGTGATGATCAAGTGCACACCGATGCTGAGACCTTCACGAGAGATCCGCATAAAGAGCTTGAAGAGATCTGTCTCATAAGGCTCGTCCTTCATAGACTCATAGCTATCCATGAGGATGACCATGGTTGGCTCTTGCTTGCCAGTCACTTCACGGTAGAGGGCGATGGTGCCGACACCATGCTCAGAGAGGAGCTTCTTGCGACGATCCAACTCGCGGTTGATGATCCGGATGAATTTCTGGATTTTCTCCGTCTGATCCAGCAAGAGACTATCGGCCACATGTGGCAATTGAGTCAAGGGTGCTAGACCATTAGTTCCGAAATCAAGCAGGTACATGGTCAGATTTTCTGGGCTTTGCTTGCGAGCCAGATCCATTGTGGCTGTCTGGAGGAAAGTGGTCTTTCCTGTACCTGGACTTCCGTAAAGGAGGATATTCCCATCTTTTGACAGATCGATAGCAACAGCTTCTTGCTTTTGCGCTTGCGGGATATCGGCGACCCCGATCAGGACGTTTGGAGCTGTCCGTTTTTGCCAAGCCTCGATCGGCACGACCTTGTCCAACTCATCCAGCGTGATCCGCTCTTTGAGCGGTGGCAACCATGGTTGGGCCACGGCTACGATGCCTTCTTGTTGGTGCAGGTGATTGATTTCTTGTACGATGACATCCAGTTCTGTCGGCACTTCCTTGATTTCTTCTGCCATATCAAGACCAGAGAGGTCTTGGTTGAGGACTTCGTATTGGCCCAGTTCATTAATCAAGTAGATGGTATGGTCTTCGATCCCTAGCTGGTCCTTCTCAGGCTGGTAGTCTGCTCCAGACCAAGCGGTTTGGAAGAGTTCATAGACTTCGTTATTCCCGACTTGGAGGTAGGCACGACCGGTCTGAGTGATCTCGGCCGCATCTGCTGTCCGCAGCATCTCCATAGAGTCGCCACGGTCTGCCACCTTGAGGGCTAGCTTGAAGCGGGAGTTGGACCAGATCTGGTCATCCACGACCCCAGAAGGTTTTTGTGTCGCAAGGATCAAGTGCACCCCGAGGGAACGCCCGACACGCGCGATAGAGACCAATTCCTTGATGAAGTCTGGTTGGTTGACCTTAAGTTCGGCGAACTCATCACTGATCAAGAAGAGGTGAGGAAGCGGTTCGGTCGCTTCACCGAGTTTAAATTTCTTTTGATATTGGTTGATATGGTTGACCCCATATTGACCAAAGAGACGCTCCCGACGATGGATCTCCGCATTGATAGAGGCTAGGGCCCGCATGGACTGGGCACCATCCAAGTTGGTGATGGTCCCAAGCAAGTGAGGCAGATCCTTGAAGAGGTTGGCCATTCCCCCACCCTTGTAGTCGATGAGGAGGAAAGCCACATCGTGTGGGTGGAAGTTGACAGCAAGGCTTAGGATATAAGATTGAATGGTCTCAGACTTACCAGAACCGGTTGTTCCTGCGATCAAACCGTGTGGTCCATGGGCTTTTTCATGGAGATTGAGATAGACCAAATCGTCCTTCCCGCGCAGACCGATCGGCACTGCCAAACTTTGGTAAGGGGCATGGCTCTCCCAACGACTCAAGACCTTAAGGTCATTGAAAGTTTCCGCCTGGTACATTTCAAGGAAGGTCACCGAGTCTGGAATTGAGCTCTTGAGCTGTTGGATATGCTTCAGTGGGGCAAGGCCACGCGAGATGGCTTCCTTGTCATAACCTTCAGGGAAGTGATCCAATTGGAAGTCAAGCTCCCGAAGAACCCCTTCTTGCAAGAGCAATTGCCCTTGGTTGCGGTCCTTGATAGAGATAACGGTTTGGATATTTTCAGAAAGAGATGAGAGCACATCTGCCACATAGATAATGGAGCAGCCGAGCTCTGTCGGATCCTCACGGAAGAACTCCATGATGACATGGTCCAAAATCAAGGTCTCATCGGTGATGAGGACCACATAGTGAGGGTGGAAGATCTTGGTATCATTGGCTTTTTCTTCCTCTTTTTGCGCCTTGCGGAGCTTGAGGATTTGGTTGAGACTGTTCAAGACCTGATCGCGTGTCCGCTGATTGTAGACAAAGCTACGGACATTCATATCTTGCAGAGTCGCATGAGGCAACCAGCGCATCCAATCCCAGCTTTCTTTTTCCTCTTCTGGAATGATCGGAATAATGGTCAGATCATGGTAAGAATGAAAGACAGCCAATTGGGCAACCAGGAGTTGCAACTGTTCTAGTACGATGGGACGAGGGCCGACGTACCCGACAGGTCCCCGATTAAGACTGGCTACAATCGGAAGATTGTCGATTTTTTGATGAGCTTGGAAAAGGGCATAACCTTCTTCTTCCAAGGCATCTTTCTTCCCACTGCGCTCTTCCTGACCATATTTGAGCTCATAGCTGGTTGGAACCTTGCCCAAGCCCAAACGATAGGCCAAAAAGTCAAAATGAAGCGGTGTTTTTTCGTAGATTCGCGAGTCATAACGTTTGACCATCTTGGTCAAGTCTTCAATCGCTGGGAAATGGTAAAACATACCTTCTCGCTGCTTCCGAGATAGCTGTTCCAAGTCCTTGGCCTTGTCCTTGAGATAGAGATGGTAGAGCTCCACGCGCTCTTTCTTGTCTTCTTTGTATTTCTTACGATTCTTGAAGAAGCCTTGTACCGAAAAGATCACACTGACCACAGACATGGATACCGTCGCGATGATATAGAGTCCCCGCGGTTGGAAAATGGTGATCAAGAGGGTTACCCCAACCATGATGAGGGGTGGCATGATCAACTTCAAGAGTTCATCCGATGGCTTTTGAGGCTCCGCTCCCGGTGGATTGATCAAGATCTTGTCTTCCGAACTCCGGTAGATAATTCGCGGAGACCGGTGGTACTCTGGATAGTCCTTGTAGAAGTCATAGCGTGAATGCAAACGCGGCACTAGATAAGGACTCACTTCGACAGCCCCTTCCACGCCAAATTCTTCTGGATAGAGCTTAAAGGTCACATCTCCAATAGCCAGTTCATCCCCAAAGGCCAGTGGAAAAGTCGTTTCACTGACGAGTTTGTGGTTATGGTAGAGTTTTCCGGATAAGAGCTGACAAGTCCATGTCTGCTCTTTTTTTACAAGGAGAAAGCGCACTGGATAGTGCAAGCGCACATCCGCACCCTTTTCATCTGCTACGAGAATTTCTTCCTTGTCTAGCAGTTCATAGGCATGGACTTCTCCTGTCGCCAAGTAGCAGACCACATCTCCAAGGATCTTGCTATTTTCGAGCACGCCCTTGTCTTCCCCATACTGGTAGAAGATTTCCCCTTGACTCCATTGGAAATGAAGGGGATTTTCTTGCGAAGCCAGGGTCAACTGAGCTGTTTCTTGATTCGATACGGTCGCTGTTTTTCCCTCTTCTAGCGCTAGCTCATAGCGAAAACCTTTTTTATAGAGTATGATACGTTTTTTCATAGACTACTCCTTGTGTTCGCTAGACTCAGTCGAGCTTGCAGTTGTAGAAGACGAGCTTTCTGTTGAGGAACCTTCTGTAGACGAAGCCGTTGTTGAGCTGCTAGTGGAAGCTTTGGTTTCATCCTTCTCTGCTTCCAAGAGTTTAGAGCGGGCATCCCAGTATTTCTTGTATTCACCCTCAAGCTCAGAGAGTTTCTTCTCGCGCTGTTCACCAGAGAGTTTTTCGCTATCACGTGTCGCCTTGATTTCTTTACGAAGGGCATAGATAATCAAGTCTGAATCGTCGATCCGCTTGGCTGTATCCAGCGCTTGGGTAAAGTCATGACGGCCGATATAGATCCAGTAGTGGAGATAGAGACTGTCTGACTTGAGCGTGACGTTATTGAGGATGACCTTCTTTTGATCCTCTGAGAAATTCAAGCCTTGCAAATAAGACGTTGCCAACTCATATTTCTGCGTCATCGGAAGACTGCTTGGAGCCACTCCTTCCAACTCATCGATCACACCGGTGTAGTCTACTTTAAGAAAAGCAGTATCCGCTTGAAGTAACTTTTCTTTAAAGGGTGCTTGGAAAAAGACCAAATAGATCCAAGGCAAGAGTAAGAGAGCCACTACAGCGGAAAGCCATACGGTTGCCAACTTAAAGATTCGGTGTTGACGGCTTGAAACCAAGGTCAAGGTCTTTTCTTCCTCTTCTTTGCGCTCTTTGTACGCTTTCTCTAAGAGGGCTTTCATCTCTTCTAAGCTAGCAGCATCACGGATTTCCACCAAGAAATCAGGTAGATCTTCTAATTCGAGTGTCCCTTGATAGAGTTCCATGAAATCCCAGTCCCCAAAAAGAGTGACCGCATAGCACTTGGCCTGACGCAAGAATTCAACCTGATCCCACTTGCGTGGCACCATCATCCCCGGCACTCCGCGATAAGCGATCTTGACTTGCGCATCCTTGGTCACAAACAAATTGATAGGATGCAACATAAAGGTCACCGGAAGCTCCAAGGCTGGCGCCAAATCCAAGACATTGATAGCTAGACGCAGACGGTCTGACACGGGTAATTCTTGGATTTCTTCAGCACTCAATCCTAGCGCATCTGTCTGATAGGTCAGATGAATCTGGTCTTGATCAGCTGTCATGCTTTGCTCTAAAAACAAGGGATGATGGAGATCCAAAATCCATAAATTGCGTAAATCCTGGCTATCCACTTCTGAACGCTTAAGGTCCAGCCGCCAGCTCGTTTCTTCTTTTTCAAAACGGAAGACTTGTTCTTCCAGTGTAAATTGTTCTTCTTTCACCTTACCACTCCTCAATCTCGATCAGATCACCACTCGTGATCGGATACTCTTGTACCACCTTGCCTTCATCTAGCAAGATGCCCTTATTTACCACGCGCAACTGATACTTGCTTCTAGGTTCCATGGCAGACCCAAAGATCTGATCCAATTCCCGAATCAAGCGTCGCACCTCCATCCGTGTTGGGATTCGGAGGTCATGGCTTGCACCATTCATACGGAAGGTGACATTGATATGTTGGTCCATCTAGGCCTCTTTTCTATAGATTCGATAGGAAATATAGCCAGCAATCCCAAAGAGAAGGGCACTCCAAGCCAGCATTTGCAAGGCTGGAATAAAATCCGACAAGCTGGCCGAATTGTCCTCCACATTGGACTCGAATTTAGATAATTTTTGATTTTCAGGCTGGAACAGGTCCGCTTCAGGCCCCGTTTTTTTCTTTCCCTTTATAGCAGAAAACAACTGGCCGTCTGAATCGGTCAATTGTTTCTCTTGCTTGCGTTTTTCATCTGCTAATTTTTTCTGATCCTTCTCATTGAAAAGAGACTCAGTCGCATCCAATTGGCCCCCAAGTGTCTTTTCCTGCTCTGTCTCAAGACGTGAGTTGTTGACCTGCAGACGATTATCAATAAAATCATCTGCAGAAACAACAACCGCTGGCAAGAGACTTAAGACAAAGAGAAGATACATCATTTTTTTCATAAGCTTGATTCAATTTCCTTTGTTTGAGTAAACTTCTTAGGAATGAAGATATTGGCAACCGCCAAAAGTCCGAAGAAGACCAACAATCCGAAGAAGACGCCGATACCGGCTGTTTGTCCATCAAAGTAACCCGCAAACTGTCCTTCTAAAATAGAAAGGAGGTTGACATTTTTCACCAGTGCTGGAAGGCCTGACAAGGTCGCGGTCGTTCCGATCGCGCTTGATAGGTAGACATAGCTGATCAACATGAAGAAGGCCAGTCCCATTCCAATCACACGGAAGTGTTTCAAGAGAAGGTATTGTAGTTGTACCAAGACAAAGCTTGCTAGAACCGCTAAGAACACCCATGAAGGTACATATTCACGACCAACAGAGAGTTGAATACTTGAAATCATTCCGATCACCAGTCCAAGGATGAGAGAAAGTCCCACAAGGACACCGACAGACAAGAGATCTGATTCTTGCAAACGATCCAATTTGAAACGATCCTTAACCTTGCGAATGATTGGTTGAGTCGCAAAGAGATAAGCTGTAAAGAGACTCAAGACTTCCAACATAAAGATCCAGATAAATGGACGGTAGACGTTGATAGTCGCTTTCACAGAAGAAGATTTCTCTGCAACTGGATTTGACAAGAAGTCGAGCAAGACTTCATTCGGCACTCCGTTTTCATAGGCATTGTTGAAGACCTTACGGAAGGCTTCGACGAAGTTCCCATTTTCAGACAATTCCTTGTCGAATTCACCCATCAAGCTCTCTGCATTGCTAGACAATTTCTCTGTATTGCCTTGGGCTTTTTCCAATTCTTTGTTCAATTGGCTAAAGATTTCATTGGTAGAGTTAGCAGCTTCTACATTGCTACGAGATGAGCTCTTAACACCTTCTGTCGAGCTCAATAATGACGTGTATTCAGAACCAAGGGCTGTCAAATCTGCATCGGTCTTGGTTTGAGCCTGTGTCACTGTTTCTTGTGCAGATGAGATAGCTTCTAAGCGTTTTTGAAGATCAGCATACTGTGCCAATTGATCGTTGATATTTTGGGTTAGATCTTTGTTAGTATTTTCGATTGCTTGAAGATTGGCCTGCAATTGTGGTCCCAAGTCTTGCAACTGTTGGAGTGTACCATCTAACTGGGCTTTCACACTCTTCGTTGCATCCCCAGATTCATCCGTTTCAATACTCTTACGGTAGTCCTTTAGGTTACTTGAAACAGCAGCCTTCACGATATCAACCAAAGCGTTTGTCAAATCCATATCTTCGATCGGATCATAGAGCGAATGACGATCTCCCTTTTCATCTTTTGGATAGTAGGCATCGATCAATGCTCCTGCGCGTTGATAATCCAAGGCGATTTCACTAGCTTTCGATGCATAGTTAGCGACAGCTGTTTTCAAATCTTCTGCAGATACGGTCACACTGGTTGAAGAAACTCCATTCACAAGAACTTCAACATCAATCGTGCTTGGCATAGTTCCCCCATCTTCAGCGAGGTGAATTTGAATTTGTTTGCCATCTTTCAGTTCGACTTCCTGCTCGCCACTGCCTGCATAAGTCTGTCCATCATAGGTCCAAGTATCAACCTTGACCCCTGCAGGGACATGAATACTAACTTTCTGTTTTCCAGATTTAGCATTAAGGACATCCGCAACTGCCGTTGATTTGGCATCCACTTCTGCAGCCAATCGTTTTAAGTCATCGGCGTTCCCTTTTGCTTGCCCCTTCGTTCCAGCAAAAGCACTATCAAAATTAATCGCTGCGTTGAGATTTCCATACTTATTCAGATTAAGACTAGATGGATCTAAAGACGGAAGTTTTTCAATTGCTTGACGAATGTCCGCATCTGCCTTATCACGTGCCTTACTGATGGTTTCTATATTTTTCTTTCCAAGCAAGGTACGAAGTGTGACTTTGTCTCCTTCTTTTAGCCCATAGTAGTCAAAGATCTTCGCTTTTACAGAAGACTCGATGTTCTTTTCGTGCTCATCTAATTTGTCGCGTTCTGCCTTGATCCCTTTTTCGAGGTCTGCCACACGATCATTCACATCTTTTGTCAAGCCAGCATAGGTCTTAGTACCTGAAGCATCTCCTTCTGTTTCAGTTGGTTGACTCAATTGTTTGGTAATTGCTTCTTGGTTTTGTTGTAGATTCTTATACAACTCTTGGGTCTTTTCACTGACAACAGACTGGTTCATAGACATCAGCTGGTTCATGAACTCTTCATGGCTAATTTTATCCTCAGAGCGTTGCTTGATCAATGTGTCGAAGTTTTGACCGTACTGATCCTGAGATTGGGTCAATTGATCAAAAGCCTGTGTATAAGACTCAAGGACTGTCTTCAAGGCATTGTTCGACTCAACAGATGACGTAGACAAGCTATAGAGACTTGGGAAGATATTCTTGGAATCTAAGGCCGAATCCAGCAAGTTGCTCCGGTAAGAACCAATGTTGGTCGATTG
Organism: Streptococcus sp. S5; assembly: GCF_034134805.1. Classification (NCBI taxonomy): domain Bacteria; kingdom Bacillati; phylum Bacillota; class Bacilli; order Lactobacillales; family Streptococcaceae; genus Streptococcus; species Streptococcus lingualis. The sequence goes on from NZ_CP139419.1 coordinate 1,960,624, forward strand.
GATCTTGTTACTTGTTTCCACGTTCTTCTGAGCTGTATAAAGGTTGCTCAAAATGCTGACCATATACATATCAACCAACTGGCTATTCAAGTCTGAAACGATATCTTTAGCGACTTTATTGGCCTCGTTTTCAACCTGAGAATTTCCAGCCGCATTGACCTTATACGTCACCGTTGTCTTCTCTGCATTAACCGCGTTCACTTCCAAGACCTTCTCTGAGAAGTCACTTGGAATGACAATCATCAATTGGTACTTGCCATCTGCAAGCCCTGACTCAGCGGCTCCACGAGGGAGTACAGACCAGTTTTGTGAATTATCCCGTTCGATATTCTTTACATAGCTAGCCCCAAGGTTATATTCTTTATCATTCAGCTTGACCGCCTTGTCTTCATTGACAACCGCAATGTTGAGCTTAGTGTTTTCCGTTGTTTGCACGGTCTTGGCTTCATTTTGCTTTTGGTCCTTTTGAACCGTCGTATAAAGACCCACGACAGATCCCATCAAAAGGAGCACAACCGCACTCTGACCGATGTATTTTAACCATTTTTTATTTTTAACTTCCATACCTTTTCCTTTTTCTAATTCATAGATACAAAATAGGGGTTAGGAATTAAGAATCTAACCCCTATTTTCTATATATCAAAAGACAAAAGGGTGATCTACCTACAAGAAGTAAGATCACCTCCAAGACTATCTTAGTTATCTTAGTGGATTTGTGCAGCGATATCTTGGTCAGTTTGTTCAACGATATCAGCAACTTTGATCAATTGACCGTTGATGTCTTCCAACAATTGAGCGAATTGTTTGATTTTTGGAGACAATTCGTTGAATTGTGCTTCAAAGCTATCAAATGCAGATCCATCCCAGTTTGCGTCGATGACTTGTTGTTCATGAGTCAAAGTAGTAAGGATTTGATCGATTTCTTGAGAACCTTGTGCATAACGTTGTGCTGAAGCACGTAGGTCTTCTGGAGTTAATTTAATTTGAGCCATATGTTTCTCCTTTTGGGCTGATACCCTTATATTTTTTTCATAAACAATACATTTTAGTACGAATTAGTAAAATGCCAGATAACTGTATATTTTACCTTTTTCTCCCTGTTTGTATTATTTACTTAAAAATATCTTAATGAAATATTGCCAGAATGTCAAGTTTAGAGGACTAACTGATAAAACATTGTAACTTTGTTACAATTGTGTAACATTTTGTCATAAAACTGTAATATATTTCCCGAATTCCTTGCCCCAGTAGTCTCCAACTAGTATTATTTATGGAAAGAAAAGAAGACACTCTGTCCTTTTATATTAACTCAACACATAGATAAAAGTTGTTGATTTTAGGTGTTTTTAAAAGCAAATTTCGATGACTTTTGTATATTTTTTCATTTTTAAAACTTTTATGGTATAATGAAACCTGTTCAAAACTTGTTTCATACAAGATCGAACACCATTAACCTATAAGGAGTATATATGAAAAAATTTCTACTTGTCTCTGTCTGTCTACTAGCTCTTACCGCTTGTAGCCAAGGCCAACAAGGCAAAGGGACTACTAACGCTTCTTCCAAGCAAGAGGCCACTCAAACCAAAAAGGAGCAAGTCCAAAACAAGACCTTTGTTAGTGACCTCGGCGATCACCACCAAAACAAAATTCAAATCGGCTACAAAAAAGATGAAATTGTCTCTTTTACTTTTCTTAGTTTTGAACCCATTTCCTCAGATTTGCAAGACATGGATCTTTCCGAGTTAAAGGAAATCTACCAAGAAGAATTAGAACATAGCGATATCTATAAAAGCTTAAATGGCAAGCCTGGTCTTAGCTTCCGCATTCAAATTTCGAAAGATAAACAATCCTATGCCAAGGTCTTACAAGCTGACTTCTCAAAAATCAAGAAAGATGAGTTTGCTTCCATCTACGGGGATCAAGGGGAGGAAGAAAGAGCCGAGTTCAAGAAATACCTCAATGGCAAACCTCAAGATCTCTTTACCTATTTCAAAGATCAAGGCCTCAAAGAAGAAAAATAAAAAGAGCTTCCTGAGTTTCATCACCACACTGGTGAGAGCTCAGAAAGCTTTTTCTTATTTGTTCAAGATTGAAAGAGTTTCAAGGAGATTGTCCGCATGAACTTCAATGGTATCTCCTGTCGCTTTGATTTTCACTTCAACGATGCCTTCAGCTGCTTTCTTACCAACTGTTACGCGGATTGGAAGTCCAATCAAATCACTATCGCTGAATTTGACACCAGCGCGTTCATTTCGGTCATCCACCAAGACTTCGTAGCCTTTATTCACCAAAGCTTCTTCGATCCGATCGGTCAAAGCAAGGCTTGCTTCATCCTTGACATTGACTGGAATCAAATGCACATCAAATGGCGCCAATTCTTTAGGGAAGTTAATCCCCCAAGCGTAACGGTATTCCCCTTTTGGAGTCTTATTGACAAAGAGGCGTGCATGTTGCTCCATAACAGCTGAAAGAAGACGGCTGACACCGATTCCGTAGCAGCCCATGATGATTGGAACTGCACGACCGTTTTCGTCCAAGACATCTGCTCCCATGCTAGCGGAGTAGCGTGTGCCGAGTTTGAAAATGTGACCGATTTCGATCCCGCGTGCAAAGTTCAAGACCCCTTTCCCATCTGGTGAGATTTCGCCTTCACGAACTTCACGGATATCGACGTATTCTGCAGTAAAGTCACGTCCTGGGTTGACACCAGTTAAGTGGTAGCCTGTTTCATTGGCACCGACTACTGCATTACGGCTGTCTTGGACCTTGCGGTCTGCGATAATCTTAACATTTTCAGGAAGATCAACTGGACCGAGAGATCCAAAATCAGCTCCCAATAATTCTTTCACTTCCACTTCGGTTGCAGGTTCAAAGAAATCTGCTCCGAGGTGATTTTTCAACTTCACTTCATTGAGCTGATCATTACCTACGAGAAGGGCAACAACTGGCTCTTCATCTGCAATGTAAACCAAAGTCTTGATAGTCGCTTCTTCTGGAACATTCAAGAAGGCCGCCACTTCATCAATGGATTTGACACCTGGCGTTTCCACGCGTTTCACTTCTTCTTCTGCTACGACACGGTTACTTGGCTTGTATTCATTGGTAGCCATTTCCAAGTTGGCAGCATAGGTCGATTCACTTGAATAGGCAATGGTATCTTCACCAGAAACCATCCATTTGAACAATTCTGCTTTGATTTCTTCTTGGACTTCTGCTGGGATCTCATCAAAGGAAGCCACCGATTTGTCTAAAACAACCCAACGGTCCAAGTCTGTACGAGCAGGTGTAACAGCCATAAACTCTTGGCTATCTTTTCCGCCCATGGCACCACCATCACCGATGATGGCTTTGTAGTCGATGCCACTGCGGGTGAAGATCCGCTCATAAGCTGCCTTATACTCATCATAAGTTACGTCCAAGCTATCATAGTTAGCATGGAAACTGTAACCATCTTTCATGATGAACTCACGGGTCCGAAGAAGACCATTCCGTGGACGTTTTTCATCGCGGTATTTTGGTTGGATTTGGTAGAGATTCAATGGCAATTGTTTGTAAGATTTCACTGAGTCGCGCACAATAGCTGTAAAGGTTTCTTCATGGGTTGGACCCAAGATAAAGTCAGAGCCTTCACGGTTTTTCAACTTATAGAGGTCTTCCCCGTAAGTTTCGTAACGACCAGATTCACGCCAGAGATCCGCACTCAAAAGGGCTGGAGCAAGCATTTCTACTGCTCCAATTTTTTCAAATTCTTGGCGCATGATGCCTTTTGCTTTTTCAATCACTCGATTAGCTAGTGGCAAATACGAATAGACACCAGCTGATACTTGGCGAACATAACCTGCACGCAACATCAAAGCATGGCTAATGACTTGAGCATCGCTTGGCATTTCGCGAAGCGTTGGAATCAACATTTTACTTTGTTTCATGGACAATATCCTTTTCTATTTCAAAAATAATTTCATAATATCATTCCAGGTGACAGCAATCATCAAAATAACCATTACAGCTACACCTGCAAGTGTCATATAGGTTTCTACTTCTTGTTTCAATGGCTTTCTCCGGACGACCTCGATCAAATTGATCAAGATTTTTCCTCCATCCAAAGCTGGAATCGGGATTAGATTGAAGATCCCAATATTAATAGAGAGCATGGCCATAAGAGACAAGACTGCTGGAATCCCTAATTGAGCAGCTTGTGAGCTGGCATTGTAGATAGCAACCGGTCCACCCAGTTTATTGAGACTAAAGTGGAAAATGATATCTTTCAAAGCTCCCAAAATCCGTGTCGCTGTATTCCAGGTATCTGTAAAACCAGACAAGAGTTTATCCACAAATCCTGTCTTGAGGCCATTTGTCACACCCAAATAGTAACGATTCCCTGACTTAGTTGGCTTCACTTTGACTTCTTTTTCTTGGCCGTCTGTCTTGACCTTCAGGGTCAATTCAGGAGCCGTCTTGCTGTCCTTGGTTGCTTTCTCAACAGCGTCTGTCAGCTCATCCCAGTTGCTAACGGTGTCGTTGTTGACTTGAAGGATCTGAACATTGCTTTTGACACCGACCTTAGCCAACGCCCCATCAGGTGCCACCTGAACATTGTTGCTGTAGTAGTCAATCGCACCACCGCGCATAAAGGCTAAGAGTGAATAGACGACAATACTGAGGATAAAGTTGTTCATAGGACCCGCAAAGTTGGTGATCAACCGTCCCCAAATGCTGGCATTCTGATACTGAACATCTCTCGGTGCAATCCGCACTTCCGTCCCATCTTCCTCAACGATGGTCGCATCATGATCAACACTATAGGTCTTGGTCTCATCGAGAACCAAGCCCGTAATTTCCAGTTTGTCTTCAAAGTCAAACTGGGTGACATTCATAGGAAGGGCTGTCTGATCCAGATTCTTTCCTGAAAGATTGATCCGGACGACCTTACCAGCCTCATTTAGCGTCAAGCTGACAGGCGTTCCGGTTTTAATCTCAGTTGTGTCCTCACCCCAGCCAGCCATACGCACATAGCCACCTAAAGGTAGAATGCGAATGGTATAAGCTGTTCCATCTTGACCAATATGGGCAAAGATCTTTGGACCCATCCCGATCGAGAATTCTCGCACCAGGATGCCCGATTTTTTTGCAAAATAGAAATGACCAAACTCGTGAACGAGAACGATCACTCCAAAAATAACAATAAAGGCAATAAACTGCATCGTTCTATACGTGGTTTCCTTTCTATCTCTTCTGTCTTAGAACAAGCCCAAGAAATGCATCAAGGGAAAGACAAAAATCAAACTATCAAAGCGGTCTAGAACACCACCATGTCCTGGAATAAATTTCCCAGAATCTTTCACACCGAAGTGGCGTTTAATCGCACTCTCTACCAGATCTCCAAACTGACCTGCAATACTAAAGAGGATGGTAAAGAAGATCATCGCAAGAAAACCATGTCCACCCGCCACAGAACGATCCACGATCATATAGATCACAGTTACCGCAACTGCAGACAAGATTCCCCCAAGACTGCCTTCAATCGTTTTATTAGGAGAAACCGCAGGCATGAGCTTGCGTTTCCCAAACCGACTTCCTACCAGATAAGCACCTGAATCAGTAGCCCAGACAATAAAGAGGGCCAATAAGACCTTATCAATACCAGCGATTCGCGCATCCACTAAAGAATGGAAACCAAGTCCAACATAAAAGCTAGAGGCAATGGGATAGACCACATCTTCATAATTGTAATTCTGAGCAAGAACAGTTGTCCCCATGAGAATCAAGACAACCAGACCATAGGCAATCATATTGCCATCTGCTGGAAGGTAAGGAAGGTAGTCCTCGATCGGCAAAGTCAGGACGAAGGCCGCTAACATGGCTAGCGCTCCTTCAAAGATCGCTGTCTCAAGCCCCTTCATTTTGAGCAATTCATGAACCCCAAGCATGGCGATCAAGCCAATCACAATCTGGAAGAACACCCCTCCAACCATTACTGTTGGAATGAAAAAGAGCAGGGCAATTCCTCCAAAAATCACACGTTTTTGTAAATCTTTCGTCATCATCTTCTCCTAAATACCACCAAATCTCCGATGGCGATGGCTATATTCTACTATGGCACTTCGTAGTGCTTCCTCTCCAAAATCTGGCCACATCACATCCGTGAAATACAACTCACTATAAGCAGCCTGCCAAGGAAGGAAATTACTCAAACGGATCTCTCCGCTGGTACGGATAATCAAATCCGGATCCCTTAGGACGCGTGGCAAACTCTCAGTATAGAGAGAATCTGCGATCATCTCTTCTGTGATATCTTCTGGACTGAACTTCGCATCCAAGACCTCTTGGGCGATCTGCTTCACAGCCTGAGTGATCTCAGCACGCCCACCATAATTGAGCGCGAAATTCAGGATCAAGCCTGTATTGAGATGGGTCATCGCTTCTGCTCTTTCCAAAGCCTCCAGCGTTTCTTTTGGTAATTTCTTGGTATCACCGATCATTTGAATCTTGACATTGTTGCGATGCAATTCGGGGACGAAACGATCATAAAACTCGACCGGCAAGTGCATGATGAACTTGACTTCATCTTCAGGGCGTGTCCAGTTTTCGGTCGAAAAGGCATAGACAGTCAGGACCTGAACCCCCATATTTTTTGCTGCAATCGTCACTTCTTGGAGAGCTTCCATCCCCGCCTTATGACCGAAGACGCGCGGTTGCATCCGTTTTTTCGCCCAGCGACCATTGCCATCCATAATGATCCCAATGTGTTTCGGGACTTCTAAAGGTATCTCGATTTTTTCTTTTTTCTTAAAACGAAACATGTTTTTCTACCTATTTCAATATTTATCGCTTCATTATACCATAAATCCCCATAAAATAGGGACTCTGGCCTCTTTTTTGAACCAGCAAGGCTTTCCTTCATCACATCGTCCTATTTGCCCACCAAAAAAGAGGCCTTTGCCTCTTCTTTGATGATTATTCTTCGATGGCTGAATCGGCATCTGAGCTAGCGCCTTCTGTAGCAGTAGCTGAGATTCCTTCTGATACAGGAAGAACTGTTTTGATCGCTCCCAATTCAAAGGTCAGGTAGACACCATCAACATCCAAGACAACGGTCTTGCGATCTGTATCGACTTCATCGATGGTTCCGTACAAGCCACCAATCGTGATGACTTCATTTCCTTTTTGAAGTTTATTCAAACTTTCCATCCGTTTTTGATACTGTTTCTTTTGGCTACGGCTCATGAAGTACATCAAACCGACCATAAGAACGAGCATAATTAGCAAACTTCCGCCTTGCATATGTTTCTCCTTTAATTTTCATATATGCTATACTATATCAAATTTCGCCCGTCTTTTCAAGTTTTCCCATCCTCTTCAAGTAAAATCAGACTCCAGTCTCAGAGAAGAGGCACGTTTTGATGAAAAAGAAAAAAACCACGAAAAGTGGGCTACTGACTAGTCAATCGTAATGCCATACTTTTCATGATTCTCATCATACCAATCAATCAAGGCCAAAGCCGTTTGATAGGTAATATTTTTGATTTTACTCGTTCCCTTCGTCAAAGTCGCTAGGCTCATTTTGCTGATGTTTGTTTCAGTTGCGACACGATAGCTCGTCAAGCGACCGTCAACCATCAGTTGAACAACGGCTTCCACTTTTCTGTATTCGGGAGTTGAGTAGATATCAATTGTATTGCTCATCTTACTTCCATTCCTCAAATTTTATTCTTGTATAGATTATATACTTATTTTCTTTATTTATTAATAATTTTGCTCAAATTGGATTAATTTCACTAATTATTGATGTTTTTTTGCCCCAAATAGGAGGATTTTGGCCTTATACGGCGAATAATTTCCCCCAGGTGGGAAGAAAAAATAAAGACTGCTATATGATAGCAGTCTCTATTTTTCACAAACTAATTCGCCTTAATCTGCTTGTTTATCAGCGTTTTCTTCCTTCTTTGTGTCTTTTTCTCTGATCACAAGCACACCATCTTCCATGTCTGCTTCGAGATGTTTGGCATCCAAGTTATCCAAGTGGAAGTCTGTGACTTTGTCACGGATTTGTTGTTCAACTACCCGACGGAGTGGACGAACACCCATCACTTCATCATAACCTTCTTCAGTCATGTATTCTTTAGCTGCATCGCTCACTGCCAAGTCGATTTCTTTCTTAGAAAGGGTCTTATTGACATCTACCAACATCAAATCAACAATCTTAGAAAGGTCTTCCTTGCTCAAGTGTGAGAATTCAATGACAGCGTTGAAACGGTTCAAGAATTCTGGACGGAAGTAAGGTTTCAAACGATCCATGAGTTCTGGTTTATCCGCATCTTCTGTCAAGTTAGCTTCGTAACCAAATCCAGCGTTTGAAGTAGCGATAATTACAGTGTTCTTGAAGTTGACCGTATTCCCTTGACCATCTGTCAAACGACCATCGTCCAAAACTTGGAGGAGAAGGGTGATCACTTGAGGATCCGCCTTTTCAATTTCGTCAAGAAGAACGATTGAGTATGGGTTACGGCGAACACGTTCTGTCAAAGTATTGCTGTTGTCATCATAACCAACATAACCAGCTGTTGTACCAATCAATTTAGAAACAGCTGTACGGTCGCTGTATTCTGACATGTCCAAACGGATGATGGCATCTTTGGTTCCGAACATATCAAGAGCCAATTGTTTAGCCAACTCAGTCTTACCGACACCAGTCGGACCTACAAAGAGGAAGCTCCCAATTGGGCGGTTTCCTTCATCAAATCCTGCACGGTTCCGACGGATAGCACGTGCCACTGCTTCAACAGCCTTGTCTTGACCGATAACCTTGGTTTGCAAACGGTGACCCATATCTTTCAAACGTTCGATATCAGTTGCACCCATTTGTGACACTGGAATACCAGTCATCCGTTCTACTGATTCAGCCACATCGTTGATTGTTGCAGTTACCTTATGGTCTTCTGTATGGTTTTCAATTTTCTTTTCAAGTTCTTCGATACGAACTTTTGCTTTCAAAGCTGCTTCGTAATCTTCTTTAGCCGCAGCTTCTTCTTGTTTGGTTTTTTCTTCTTCAATTTCATGTTCCACAGCATGAACATCTGTTACTGGATGTTGGGCTGCCAAGTGAGCAGCTGTTACATCGAGCAAGTCAATGGCCTTATCAGGCAAGCTACGTTGTGGAATGTATTGGATCGAATAATCAACCGCTGCTTTCAAAACTTCATCTGGCAAGATGACATTGTGGTGTTTTTCATAAAGATCACGGATCCCTTGAAGAATCTTGAACGTATCTTCAGCTGATGGAGCATTAACCTTCACTTCATTGAAACGACGAGCAAGAGCCGCATTCTTCAAGATGGTGTTACGGTATTCATCTTGAGTAGTTGCACCAATGACTGTCAATTCCCCACGTGAAAGAGCCGGTTTGATGATATCCGCAAGACCTTTAGATCCTTGACCATCACCTGTGCTACCTGCACCAAGGATTTGATGGATTTCATCAAAGAAGAGAATGACATTTCCCATAGCTTTGACTTCTTGGATCAGATTTTGAATATTTTCTTCAAAGCTACCACGGTATTGCGTACCAGCTTCTAGACCAGAAATATCAATCGAGATGATTTCTTTGTTCTTGATAGCAGCTGGAACATCTCCGTTCACAATAGCTTGTGCCAAACCTTCTACAACTGCTGTTTTACCAACACCGGCATCCCCTACAAGGACAGGGTTGTTCTTGGTACGACGAGACAAGATTTCAGCAGTTTCTTGAATTTCTTTATTACGTCCGATGACCGGATCCAATTTTCCTTCACGAGCTTCTTCGGTCAAGTTGCGACCGAGTTTTGCAAGGATCCCATCTTGTTTCATTCCTTTACCTTGATGGTGTTGCACTTGCTCGCTTCCTTCATTTGGAAGTTGACCAGTTTGGCGGTAAATAGCGAATTCTTCAGGTGTCACTTCACGACCGTTGATCATGTAACGACGGCTTTCAGAACGAAAACCACCCATATTTCCCATTAGTTGATTGAAAAGATCATCCATATTGTTAAAGTTGTTATTCATATTGTATACCTCTAATTTACATAATTTTAATTCATTCTTGAAAATTAGCAGACCAATTGGCTGCCATTCGATTGTTTACATAATTTTAATTCATTTATTTAATAATAGCCCTACAGGCTAACAGTTCTATTTTCCTTTTATCAATTAGTTGTCTTAATTCTGGAAATAGCATATTACCATCTCCTTTCCACTATTGATCTTGTAAACCAGTAAGTTTTTCAACCTCTTTTTGTTTACATAAATTATTATAACGCAGACTGATTCTTTTGTCAACGCTTTTTTACATAATTTTTTAAATTTATTAAAAAAATCTGGAGTCACTCCAGATTCCATATTTAAATAGAAGTTCTCGGCTAGATAGATTTAAATTTCCCAGCTTTTTCTTGAATAACTGTCTGTACATTTTTAGCAAATTGCCCCACCATGGCCTGATCCAGTTGTTTTCCAACTACCTGGACGTCTTCTTCGGCTACTGTTGCAATCGCAGTCAATCCATCATTGTAACGCTTCTCAACTCCTGCCTTGCAGGTCAATAAAACGGGCGCATAGACAACCCGTATTAATTCTTTTTCAAGTTTCTTGCGACTTTCGATGATCCTCATCTTATCTTTCATATCTAAATCAAAAAAATCTTTAACTGGACTATCACCCATACTTCCTCCTCTTCTATACTATGAAACTTTATCTTGTGCAAACTCCTCTTCCAGTTGACGTCTATCTTTCCGGTAGGATTGCCATAAATTCTCTTCCTCGATTTCGATCTGTTTTAAGGCTACTTGTGCAGCTTCTCTAGCTTCGAGATCATACTCTTCGATACAGCGATGGAGGGACTCCCATCCACAACTGACATCAACTTCCTGCTCTTGTAAGAAGGAAGCTGCCATCGCAAACTCTTCTTCCAGCATCTGGGTGAAGAGCTGCTGTTTTCTTTCCACTAAGCAACGCTTTTCATCTAACTCCAAGCGCGCTTTTTGGAACTCTCTTTCCAAGTGATCTAGTTTCTTTTCCTTTTTTGAAAGAGTAGATGAAATTAATAAGCTAGTTGTTCCCACTGGTTCATTTCTCCTGCTATTTCTTGATCTTTTGTTTTTAAGAGTTCAATTCCTGCATTCACTTGCTCGTTTAAAGCATGGAATTCATTCGATAAGGACTGATATGCAGCCAAACGATTGTCAAACTTTTCTCTTACTTCAGTGACAATTGTTTGCTTTGTTGCACCAGCCTGTGCATAGGCCTCTTCTACTTCCGCAAGATTGAGAATGAAGCCTTTCGGAACGGTATGTAATACTTTCTCCAAAGCTTCTAAATCTGTATCCAGTTGTGCCTTAGATTTCTGAGCTTGCTCCAGCCCTTCATCCACTACTCGAATCAGCTCATCAGAAGCCAAGCGCGCCTGCAAAGCATCCAGATAGATCCGTTCACTTGAGCTCAGTCCACCACCTGTTTTTTGCAATTTATCCTTTAGGCGATAGTAAACCTTCATCCGCTCTTCAATGATTTCCTTGCGAGTGATGGCTTCCGTTCCCTTTTCAAGAACCAAATTCCCATCCTTATCATAGATATAACCATGCATCATGTGCTGCAGGCCAGTATTTTTCAAATTCTTAGTTTTGAGGTGCTTGACAATCCCACTGGATTCCTTGCTTCCAGAATCCTGATAGCCCAAGCTAACCAAATCTTTATGGTCAATGTGATTGTAGATTTTGTACTTCAGCGAATCTATACGCGCTTTTTGCTCGGGTGTTAAGATGGAATAGGCATTAGGACCATTGTATAGATGGACAGTCCCAATATGAGACGCTTCTTCTTCCGTCAAGCAGGCAAGCGCATACTGAATATTCATAGACCCCAGAGAGTGACCGTATAGATCGATCTTGGCATTAGGGTATTTTCGGATCACCTCTTTCAAATGAGCTGCAGCATCTTTAAATTGCGGAGGCGGGAAAGTACCTCTATCTTTGTTGTACTCTTTTAAAATGGTAGCCCCAATAAATACTGGAAACTTTGCTTGACTATCAATTAGAATATCCGTTCCCATACCATATAGATTTGCTTTCGCCTCACGATAAGCATTTGTTATTGGATTACTTCTAATACTCTTGACAAAGCTTTTTACATTATTTCCAACATTTTTATCGAGTAAACTAAACGGATAACTAATAAGCTCCGAAATATTATAATCGGCAGTTTCATCCCTTTTTTTCAAATTCTCCTTAATCTTATCTCTGGTGAATCTTTTCGCATAATCTGTCGCATAGTTCGCCGCTCCATTGGGACCAAGAATGTTAGAAGCAGCAGGCAAATCTGTCTTTACCCAATCCGTAAATGTATCATGGAGTAATTTTTGTGTACTTGTTTCAGTTTCAGATCCCTTCATCAAGACTGTCACGTCATGGATTTGGGCACGCGCTTCATCAGAAGCAGTATAGGGGACTGCATTTTGTTGCGCGCCTTGGCCATTATTAGTAAGAACGAAGACCTGCTCCTCATTGTCATTTACGTTATCATAAATATGGGCAACATTACCAATGTATTCGTCTTTCTTCGTCCCAATTTTAAACTTTCCATTTATTTTGACATCTTTTTCGTATTCAAGTAGAGCAGCTTTAACATTTTGTTGATCATTGAAATTTAAATTATTAGCCATTATCACTCCTTATCTAATAAATCACTTAACTCCTCTGTTTCCCCAAAATAGGTCTCTTCATATTTCCCTGTTGTAGCATCCTCTTGTATAGTTGTGCTTAAAACTAATTTTTCATCATTATTTATAACTATTTTTACTAATAGCCCTCCCATCGGATTATAATCTAAATCATCTTTAGAAATTTTATATGATTTTATTTTTCCTTCTGGAGTAAGAGCTTTAGGATCTAATTTTTTCAACATATTTTCAATCGCTACTTTCATCTTCTTACTCTCTGCAATTTGAATCATTTCTTGTTTCTTGGCAGATTGTCCATTAAAAAAGCTACATCCCCCTAAGCTCAGGCTAAATGCTACCATTATCAACACAATAAATTTACTTTTTTTCATCTTCTTCCCATTCTTTCTTCAGGTTTCTTAGAATTTATTATACAAAATTCCATCCATACCTGAAATGTTACTTTTGTTAAAAAACATTGCCAAAAGGTTACAAGCACTACATATTGATGTAACATACTTGGCCCAATCAATAAATTCTATAAAATAGATGAGGTTGCTATTGCTTGTCTCTTTCTATTAATTTCGTTAATTCTTTAGGCGTTCCTGATGTGGCAACAAGATATTCTCCTGAATCCTCTTCTATGACCGTCATATCAATCGTCAACCGATCATCCCTATTAATGACAATTTCGACAATAATTCCTTCCATTGGATTATATTTTAATTTATCTTTTAAAATTCTATAAGACTTTATTTTCCCATTTGGAGTTAATGCCTCTGGATCCAGATTTTTTAAATAGGTTTCAATTGCCACTTTCATCTTCTGACTCTCTGCAATCTGAATCATTTCCCTTCTCTCAGCAGCTTTATCTGTAAAAAGACTGCAGCCTCCTAGAAACAAAGTCAGTAAGAATAGTAGCATTAATCGTTGTTTTTTATCAGTCATATGTTCCCTCTCACTTATATTATTCGTAATGATTTTTAAAAAATGAGCCAATTTTTAAAAATTTTTTCCAGAATCCAAAAAACACACCCTTACTGGGTGTGTCTCCTGTTAAATCATATATTCGACGCTATAAGTGGCATCGGATAAAATCCGTGAAAGGAATTGTTTGGTTCGTTCTTCTTTTGGACTGTTGAAGAATTCATGGGGTTCGTTTTCTTCGATGATGAGTCCACCATCCATAAAGATAACGTGGTTGGCCACATCACGCGCAAAGCCCATCTCATGGGTTACGACAACCATGGTCACTCCTTCTTGGGCCAATTGCTTCATGACATCTAAGACGTCACCGACCAACTCTGGGTCTAGCGCTGAAGTCGGCTCGTCTAGCAAGATCACGTCTGGTTTCACTGCAATGGCACGCGCGATTCCGATCCGCTGCTGCTGGCCCCCTGACAATTGAGAAGGATAGTAATCCTTATAAGCGAGGAGACCAACTTTTTCAAGGGCTGATTCTGCCCGTTGGATGGCTTCTTCTTTTGGAATCTTACGGGCTACAACCAGGCCTTCTAAGATATTTTCAAGCGCTGTTTTGTTGGCAAAGAGATTGTAATGCTGGAAGACAAAGGCTGTCTTTTGGCGGATTTCTAGAATCTCTTTTTTGCTGAGTTTTGAGAGGTCATACTCTTTTCCACCTAGGGTGAGGTGCCCTGTATCTGCCTTTTCCAAGTGGTTAAGGCAACGAAGGAAGGTTGTTTTTCCTGATCCAGATGGCCCCAAAATAACGACCACATCCCCTTGGTTGACCTTGAGATTAACATCTACCAGGACCTGGTGGTCCTTAAATTTTTTCGATACGTGTTCTACTTCTAACATCTTCTTATTTCTCCTTCTTCTATGCGAGTGTCAGGCGTTTTTCTAAGTGATTGAATCCCCACTGAATCACCCCACAAATGACAATATAAAGAATAAAAATCACTAGATAGGATTCAAAATATTGATAGCCATAAGAGGCTTCGACCTTGGCAATGGCGGTGATATCCTTGATGGTCATGACAAAGACAAGGGAGGTTCCTTTGACCAAGTTGATAACCAAGTTACACAAATTGGGAAGGGCTGAACGCAAGGCTTGTGGAAAAACAATGCGGATATAGGCTTGGCGATTGGTCAAACCAATGGCTTGCGCTGCTTCTAGCTGGCCCTTATCCACCGTCAGAATGGCTGACCGGAGAATTTCAGCCAGACTCCCTGTTGTCATCAAGCTAAAGATGATAAAGGCATAGTAAATGGGATTGATCTCAAAGACATTAAAGTGACTGCCAATACTCTTAAAAAAGCTATTTAAGAGGCTGGGAAAGAGACTATAAAAGAAGAGAATCAAGAGAATCGGAGGCGTCGCGCGGATAAAGGCTAAGTAAATCACTGAGAAACTGCGAACACCTTTGACCTTATAAATCTGACCGAGTGCTAAAAAGAGGGCCGGAAAAAAACTCAAGAGAATCGATACGACCATGATCAGAAGGGTCACTGGAACACCACCCAAGGTGGCTAGAAATGCTTTACTAATAAAATTGAAATCCATAAGCTACCTTTCTGTTACACTGAGTCGTTTCTCAAGGAGTTGAGCGGAGAAGGAGATCACAAGGGCAATTCCCCAGTAGATCACTGCGACGGCTGTATACGTTTCGAGGGAATAATTCCCAAGATTGCGGCTGATCAAGTTGTTGCCTGCTCCCATGATATCGATAAAGCCAATGGTATAAGCCAAAGCGGCATCGCGCATGAGGTTCAAGATGGCAGTCGTCATATTGGGAAGAGCCACGCGAAAGGCTTGGGGAAGGACAATTCGCCAAATGGTTTGAGCTGGCGTCAAGCCGATACTCAAGCCCGCTTCCATCTGACCTTTTGGAATGGCCAAATAGGCTGCCTTGAAGACCTCAGAGATCATAGCGGCAAAGAGAAGAAACATGGCAACAAGGACAAAGACAAACTTGGACCAGTGGTCAATGTCAATGCCCAACCACCAGTTCAAAAATTGGGGAAGTCCATAAAAGACCAAAAAGAGCAAGACAATCGGAGGGGTACAACGCAAAGTAAAGACATAACCTTTTGCCAGACCTGCTCCTACCTTATCTTCTGATACTTGTGCCCAGGTCAAAACCAAGCCAAATGCAGAACCGAGAACCGTCGTTAACACCATCAAAGCTAGGGTCGCTGGTAGAGCTTGGACCAAGGTTGGAAGAAATGACCAGACCTTGGAAATGTCGTATGAGACCATGTTTCTTTTCCTTTCTGTATCCGTATAGAAATAAGGAAGCTGGGGCTATACGCACCCAGTTTCATCTTATTTCTCTTTATCTACATAACTGAAGACATCTTCACCGAAATATTTTTTCGACAATTTAGCAAGTGTGCCATCTTTTTCTAATTCTTTGATAGCCTTGCTGTATGCTTCCGCAAATTTTTCGTTTTTCTTATCCTTATGGATCAATGGGTAAGTTGGAATTCCTTTGTAGGCAAACCAGCTCAGTTTGTCCGCATATTGGTGGTAAGAACCATCTTTATCTGTGACAGCTTTTTCAAAGGAAAGTTTGATGTCAAAGAAGGCATCGTAACGTCCTTCAAGAACCCAAGCATAGGCATCTGCGACTTTGAAAGATTCCGCAGCTGTTAATTCGATTTGTTGGTCCTTATGCTTTTCATTGTATTCTTTAATAACATTCCACTGCGCATTTTGTGGTGAAATTGGAACCAATTTTCCTTTTTCTTTAGCGAAGTCATCGATGTTCTTGTATTTATTCGCATCTTCTTTCCGTACGGTAAATCCGATGATACTTGCTCCGATTGGTTCTTTTGGAATGATAAATTTCTTGGCACGTTCTTCGGTATACCAAGCTCCTTTGGTTCCGATATCGTATTTACCAGATTCTAGACCGATCAAGAGATCGTCATCACTTGTTCCAGTGTACTCAAACTTGTAGTCTGGTAGTTTTTCGTCAATGGCTTTGAGAACGGCTACTTCATAGCCATCTGATTCTCCTTTTTCATCAACGAAATCATACGGTACATAGTTTTGAGTGTGGGCTACTTTCAAGGTTGTCACCTTGTTCGATCCTGTTGAGCCCTTGCTGTCGTTTGCATGGTTCAAGCTCCGTCCAAGAATGGTTGCTCCTGCAATGGCAAGTACTGCCACCCCACCGATAATCCATGTTTTTTTACTCATACTCTGTTCTCCCTCTTTCTATTTTCCTTATTCTGCTGCAGCTTCACGAACCCATTCGATTCGTTCTTCATCAATGTCACTTGGAATGGTACAATCGGCACCGATGACCAAGCCTGTGGTTCCTGTTTCTTCGATGATGCGTTTGGTTTCTGTTTGGATCGCAGCCTTATCTCCTGTGTAGAGAAGACCATTTTTACCATTTTCAAAGCCACCAAGAACCGTGCGTCCACCGAAGATTTCGCGTCCTTCTGCTAGGCTGATTCCTTCTGGTCCGACTGCCCAGTTAATGACTTGGGCTGGGTAGTCTGTGAAGAGATGGATATCATTGCGAGCTCCTTCGTAGCCACAGATATGAAGAATATTTACGCCACCGGCTTCATTGGCCGCCTCTAAGACATGGAGTTCACTCGGTGCAATAATGTTTTTATAGACTTCTTGTGTAACCCGCGCATCTTGGATACTTTGAACACTGAGGTAGATCCCGTCTGCTCCTGCTTCTTTAATAATTCGTTGGCTCAAACTTGCAATATCTTGGCCAATTGTATCCAATACTTTTTTAAGAGTTGCTGCATCTTGATCGATAAAGTTGGCGATCAAGTCATCTCCTCCTGAAACTTCTCCGACCAACCATTTGAAGTAGGTCACTGGAGCAAAGATATTGTAGATAGCCACAATGTCTTCTTCAAAACCGGCACGGATTTTTTTAACGAGCTCTACTTGCTCTGTGATCCATGGATGATCTGCTCCGAGTGGTTCAATCCCTGCTAAGTCAGAGATATTTTCAAGGCCTTTGTGAATGGCTGGATTTGGATAAGCAAAGTAACCATCACTCATGAGTTTGACAAAGTCTGGTTTGACCTTGTGAAGGAAGTTTTTATGGCCATTGAGGTTTTTTTCAATAATTTCCGGATTTGAAAATCCTTTCAACCATTCTTCTTCTGTTGTAAAATGATGCCAAAATCCAACTGGCACACGGTCGACTGCTTCTCCTTTAAAAGCTTTTAAGACTAATTCTCTTTTTGATGACATGTTCTTACCTCGTTCTATCTTTTCTTGTTTGTTATCTTATCACTTCAATGATGCTTTGACTAATATATATTTTTTATCAAGCTCTTCATCTTTTTTTATCACTGATCTTCGAGAAGAAGAATTCCTGCTAGATCAGACGGGCGAAGGAGGGAGAGGCTATGAGCTGGAATCTTCTCCAGTCTTGCCATATCTGGATCTTTTTTTGCTTTCCCCTGACTACTTGCTAGAGCAGCTTTACTAAGCCCTAGAAGCAAAAACAAAACGGTTACCACGATACACCATACATTGATCTTTTTCATCTCCCTCTCCTTTCTTCTTACAACACAGCTGCTTGACGTACCCAATCTAAGCGTTCCAATTGGAAATCATCTGGCACAGTACAGTCTGCTCCAAGGATCAAACCGCGGCTTCCAGCTTCTGCCACCAAGCGACGCGTTTCTTGCTCAATAGCATCTCGTTCCCCTTGGTAGAGCAAGCCTTTCTTGCCATTGACAAAACCACCCAAAACGGCACGATCGCCGAAAAGTTTGCGACCTGCGGCTAGGCTAAGGCCTTCATGATGGGTCGCCCAGTTAATGACTTGAGCTGGATAATCCTTGAAGAGTTCCACTTCATTGCTGGCCCCTTCAAAACCACAGATATGAAGGATATTGATGCCTCCAGCTTCATTGGCTGCTTCTAGGACAGCGATGCTGCTAGGCTCAATGAACTTGCGGTATTCTTCATCAGTCACACGCTCATCTTGGACCTGCTGGGTTGAGAAGTAAATCCCTTCAACACCTGCTTCTTGGATCAAGCGGCGACTTAAACTAGCGATGTCTCCTGCAATCACGTCAAGGACATGAGCTAAAGTTTCTGGATCTTCCTTAATAAAGTCTGCAATCACTTGGTCTCCACGGGATTGATCCGTACGGAACCAGCGTTTCAAATAAGAAATGGGCGAGAAGATATTGTAGAAAGAAGCAATTTCTTCATGGAAATGGGAACGAATCTCCTTGACCACTTCAATTTGTTTTTCAATCCAAGGATGATGCTCTCCAATCGGTTGAATATCCTTCAATTCTTGGATTGATTGGATCTCTCTCGAATAAAGTGCACTCGGATAGCGGAAGAAGCCATCGCTCATGATCTTGACAAAATCAGGTGAAATTTCTTCAACATAGTGTTGGTGTCCTTTAATACTTTTTTCTACTACAGCCGGATTATCTAGCCCCAATTCTTTTTCTTCTTGGGTCACATAATGGAGCCAAAATCCTACAGGGATTCGCTCTACTGCTTCGCCTCGAATGGCACGAAGAACCAATTCTTTTTTACTCATACTGTACATCCTCCTCAATATTTCTCCAACAGAAAGATTGACTGCTTCCCTTCTGGAATTTGTAACCATGATATCACCTCGAAAAGTGGCTGACTAATATATTTTCCCTATCAAGGCCTTAAAATTTCTTTATTAAGAAAGGTATCAAAAAAACGCAAGTCCTTGAAAATAGGGACTTGCGGGTATCTTTCTTTATTCTTTCATTTTAGAAGAAAAGGACCGCTTTGATCTTTTCTTGATCCGGTTATAGCATAAAACTATACCCCTTCTTTTAAGCTGAAAAATGGCATCTATTGAGGTGAAAAAGCCCTTCATATCAACATTTCTTTCTTTCCTATTCATTTTACCATTCCCTGGATCCCCTTCTCCTCTTTCTTGTCAGGCAAGATTGAAAGGAGTATAATTTTTGTAGAATAATTTTAAGGAGTGTACGGTTTATGAAAACAACAAAAACCACCTTTACCATCGTTTCTGCTCTTGCTTCTGTCATTTTACTGACGAGTTGTGGAAGCAACACCACTAAAACGCAAGAGACAAAAGCAAGCAGCACTAAAAATCAGGTGACGATGACCTATGATCAACAGCGCTCACAAGAAAATACCATGTCTGTTCTCTGGTACCAAAAGGCAGCAGAAACCAAGGCTTTGTATTTACAAGGCTACAATGTCGCTACTGACCGTTTGAAAGAGATCCTCCAAACTCCTTCTGATAAGCCTTATTCCATCGTCTTGGATTTGGACGAAACTGTTTTAGACAACAGCCCTTACCAAGTTCAAAACGTCAAAGATGGTATGGCCTTCAATCCTAAAGACTGGGATGTTTGGGTGAAAAAAGCAGCCGCAAAAGCGGTGCCAGGTGCCAAAGATTTTCTTCAATATGCGGATCAAAACGGGGTTCAAATCTACTACATTTCTGACCGTACAACCTCTCAAGTAGATGATACCATCAAGAACCTTGAAAAAGAAGGCATTCCTGTTCAAGGACGTGACCACCTCATGTTCTTAGAAGATGGCGTCAAATCAAAAGAAGGCCGTCGCCAAGCTGTACAAGAAAAGACCAATCTTGTCTTGCTCTTTGGGGACAACCTGGTCGACTTTGCAGACTTCTCTAAGACCTCTGAAGCTGATCGCGACAAGAAATTGGACGAATTGCAAAAAGAATTTGGTGAAAAATTCATCATCTTCCCAAATCCAATGTATGGATCATGGGAATCTGCTGTTTACCAAGGTAAAAAACTAGATGCCAAGGAACAAACAGAAGAACGCCTCAAAGCCTTGCAAGGTTTTGATAAATAAAGCAAACATCCTCGCTAGGAAAAACCTAACGAGGATGTTTTTTTCTATATAAACAAATTTATTCAACGGTTACAGACTTAGCAAGGTTCCGTGGTTTATCAACATCGAGCCCACGATGAAGGGTTGCAAAGTAGGCAATCAATTGGGTTGGCACCACCATTGAGATTGGAGAGAGGTAAGGGTGAACCGCTGTCAAGACCAAATCATCTGTCTCTTTAGCGACATTTTCCTCTGCAATGGTTAAAACATGAGCCCCACGTGCTGCCACTTCTTGGATGTTTCCACGTGTGTGGCTGGCTAGGACTGGATCAGACAAGAGGGCGATAACCGGTGTACCCTCTTCGATCAGAGCGATAGTACCGTGTTTCAACTCACCCGCAGCGAAGCCTTCACATTGGATGTAAGAAATTTCTTTTAATTTCAGACTGGCTTCCATGGCAACATAGTAATCTTGACCACGTCCGATATAGAAAGCATTGCGGGTTGTTTCCAACAAGCCACGAACTTTTTCATCGATCACTTCTTTTTCTGAAAGGGTTGATTCGATCGATTGGGCAACGATAGACAATTCGTGCACCAAATCAAAGGCTTTGGCCTTCTCATTGCCATTGGCTTCCCCAACAGCTTTAGCCAGAAAGGCAAGGGCTGCGATTTGAGCCGTATAAGCCTTAGTAGAAGCTACCGCAATTTCAGGACCAGCATGGAGCAACATGGTCATGTCTGCTTCACGTGAAAGAGTTGAACCTGGAACATTGGTCACTGTCAAGCTTGGAATGCCCATTTCATTGGCTTTAACCAATACTTGGCGGCTATCAGCTGTTTCACCAGATTGGCTGATAAAGATGAAGAGTGGTTTCTTGCTGAGAAGTGGCATACCATACCCCCACTCAGATGAAATACCGAGTTCTACTGGGGTATCCGTCAACTCTTCCAACATTTTTTTAGACGCAAATCCAGCATGGTAAGAGGTACCAGCCGCAAGGATATAGATGCGGTCTGCTTCTTGAACAGCCTTGATAATAGCTGGGTCTACTACTACTTGACCAGATTCATATGTATAGGCTTGGATCAACTTACGCATGACAGTTGGTTGCTCATCGATTTCCTTGAGCATGTAGTATGGGTAAGTCCCTTTTCCAATATCAGAAAGGTCGAGTTCAGCTGTATAGCTAGCCCGTTCTTTGACGTTGCCATCATAGTCTTGCACTTCAACGCTATCAGCCTTGACAATGACCAACTCTTGGTCATGGATTTCCATGTATTGGTTGGTTTCACGAATCATAGCCATGGCATCTGAGCAGACCATATTGTAGCCATCTCCAAGACCGATCAAGAGTGGTGATTTATTTTTTGCCACATAGATGGTGCTTGGATCTTCCGCATCCATCAAAGCAAAAGCATAGGCCCCACGGATGATGTGGAGGGCTTTTTTGAAAGCTTCAAGCGTAGACAAGCCATCTTCTTCAGCAAATTTTCCGATCAAGTGGGCGGCGATTTCTGTATCTGTTTGCCCCTTGAAATGGTGACCTGCTAGGTATTCTTCCTTGATTTCAAGGTAGTTTTCAATCACCCCATTGTGGACCAAAACAAAGCGACCTGTTTCAGAGCAGTGTGGGTGAGCATTGTCCTCAGTTGGTTTTCCATGAGTGGCCCAACGGGTATGTCCAATCCCAGCTGTCCCTTCGACACCTTCTGCCTTAGATGACAATTCTGCAATACGGCCAACTGCCTTTACCAATTGGCTCTTGCCTTCACTAGCCAGAAAAACACCCGCAGAGTCATAGCCTCGGTATTCGAGTTTTTCAAGTCCTTGAATCAAAATATCAGTAGCATTTGTATTTCCTACAACACCAACGATTCCGCACATAGTTTTTACGATATAGCCTTGCTATACTTTCCCCTTTACTTAGTCAAACGACCCATGGTCGATTTCTCAGTTACTTTAAAATTGGTCTAGTCTAATTTGACCAAAAAGCAACCAGCGGAGTCAGTATACAATGCTTCTTCTAGTTTGTCAACTAGGAAATTCAAGAAAATTGGTCTAGTTAAGTTAGCGTTAAGATTGAAGGCAAAGTCATTTGAGAAAATTTCTACTGCAAGAAAAATGCCTGAAACAGAATGGTTTCAGACATTCGGAATGATTGAGAGTCAAACCGTTTGGGAAACTGTTTGACTCCAATCTTTAAAACGACAATGTGAGGAGGCTCAAATTGAACAGAACACAGGCTGCGGATTTTGATTTAGTCTTCAAATCCATTGGCTTGGCTTAGTTCTTTAAACCAATGGCCGGATTTTTTGAGGGTTCGTTTTTGACTTTCGAGGTCCAACTCAACCAAGCCATAGCGGTTCTTGTAGCCATTGAGCCATGACCAGCAGTCAATAAAGGTCCAGATCAAATAGCCTTTACAGTTGGCACCATCTTGAATAGCCCGGTGGAGCTCACGAAGATGGTCTTTGACAAAGTCAATCCGGTAGTCGTCTTGGATCACGCCATCCTTGCGGAATTTTTCCTCTCCTTCAACTCCCATTCCATTTTCTGTCAGGATCCACTCGATATTGCCATAGTTTTCCTTGATATTTTGGGCAATGTCATACAAACCTTGCTCATAGATTTCCCAACCACGGTGGGGATTGATCTTGCGCCCTGGCATAACGTAAGGTTCATAAAATTGCTCAAAGAGTAGGGGAGATGCTGGATTTGGAGCATAACGAGGAGCTGCTACACGGAGTGGTTGGTAATAGTTAACCCCTAGGTAATCCACCGTATTTTCCTCGATCAAGCGCAATTCAAAGGGATCATAATCCGGCAAGAGATCACGCTCCCGTAGGATCTCCACTAATTCTTCAGGATAATAACCAAGAACAGATGGATCTAAGAAAGATTTGGCTTGAAAGAGCTCGGCAATACGCGCAGCTTTCACATCTTCTGGATGCTGGCTCCGAGGATAGGCTGGTGTCAAATTGAGTACAATCCCGATACGGTAATTAGGATCCACCTCGTGACAGGCCTTGACTGCTAGAGAGCTTGCTAACTGGGTGTGGTAGGCTACTTTTACAGCTGCTACTGCGTCTACCTTATGAGGAAAATGGGCATCATAAAAATAACCAAACTCCACAGGGACAATGGGTTCATTAAAGGTGATCCACTGATCAACCAGATCCCCATAGGTCTTGAAACAAAAACGCGCATATTCCTGGTAAGCATAGGCGGTTTCTTTATTTTCCCAACCATCCCCTTGCTCTTGAAGAGCCATCGGTAAATCAAAATGATAGAGGTTGACCAAAAGGTGAATCCCTTTTTCTTTAATCTTTTCAAAGACACGGCGGTAGAAATCAACACCTGCTTGATTGATTTCCCCTCGTCCTTCTGGGAAAATACGTGACCACTGGATAGAGGTTCGAAAGGCCGTGTGGCCGGTTTCTAACAAGAGGTCCAGATCTTCTTCCCAGTGTTCATAAAAAGTCGATGTTTTCTCTGGTCCTTGCCCTTGATAAAAGCGGTTGGGCTCGATCCTATACCAGTAATCCCAGAGATTGTCTCCCTTTCCATCCTGGGCTAGACGCCCTTCTGTTTGAGGGCCCGAGGTCGAACTCCCCCATAAAAAATCCTTTGGAAATTGATACATGTCCTAATCCTCCTCATTCTACTAGCTCTATTGTAGCGCATCCTCCCCCAAAACCTAGGCACAATTTACAGTCTTTCTTACGCAGATTAAAGAAAAAGCCCCTTAGGAAAAATTCCTAAGGAAGCTGGTCCTCTTTACAATTGAGTCACGACATATTCAAAGAGCTTGCGATCTGCTGGACTCTTGTCAAAACGCAGTTCCGGATGCCACTGAACGCCGAGGAAACGACTCTCATCTGTGGATTGAACGGCTTCTATGACGTCATCTTTAGGATCCCGCGCGATCACTTCTAAACCATCTGCCAAGTCTTTAATACTTTGATGATGAAAAGAATTGATGCGACTGGTCTTACCATAGATCTCTTGCAGGATCGTCTGATCCTTGGTCACCAACTCTTGGCTGGTGTACTGACCTGGATTGTCCTGCCAGTGGTGTTCAATGTCTTGATACAGAGTTCCCCCTAGAGCGACATTATAGAGCTGGGTCCCACGGCAGACGGTAAAGATCGCTTTTTTAGCCGCACGCGCTTCTTCAATCAAGGCCAACTCAAAGAGATCGCGTTTCAAGAGATAGTCCTCACTGTCGATGGTGATTTCTTCTCCATAAAACTTGGGCAAGACATTTTGCCCACCGGTAATGATGAGCTTATCAATCATCGATATGTAGTCTTTGGCCAAGGCTGCATCTCCAATTGGCAAGATCAAGGGAATCCCTCCTGCCTCTTTGACCGCTTCGACAAAACCAGTCGCCGCATAACTCATATTCGCGTCTGGATCATCCGGGAAGGGTCTTTCATTTCCTGTAATTCCAATTACTGGTCGTTTTTTCATACTTTTTCCATATACTTTCATTCATTTTCAAGGCTTATTGTAACACAATTTTAAGCCAGACTCAATGGAGTTTTTTTGAAGAGAAGGTCTCCCCTTCTAACCCAAAAGCTTGCTGAAAAGATATGAAATTGCTTTCTATTAAAAAATTCTCAAGTGCAAAGACTTGAGAATGGTTTGTTAATTTTTCATCAACCCTTCTTTTACCAAAAAGTCACGCGCTACTTTAGCAGCAGGCTTGCCTTCTACTCCGACTTGGTAGTTCATCTGGCTCATCTGGCTTTCAGTGATTTTACCAGCTAGCTTATTAAGCACACCTTCCAATTCGGGATGTTTCTTAAGAAGAGCTTCTTTCATGAGGGGCGCCCCTTGATAAGGTGGGAAGAGTTGTTTGTCATCTTCGAGGACCACCAGGTCATAGCGAGCAAGTTCAGCATCTGTTGAGTAGGCATCCGTTATTTGAATATCCCCAGACTGGATCGCCTGGTAGCGAAGGGCTGGCTCCATGGTGGAGACTTGTAAGTGGAGACCATAGACCTTCTGCAAGCCCTTGTTTCCGTCTTCGCGGTCGTTAAACTCAAGCGTAAAGCCTGCCTTGAGTTGTCCTTCCACCTTTTTCAAATCTGAAATGGTCTTGAGTCCATATTCTTGGGCAATCTTCTTAGGCACTGCTACAGCATAGGTATTTTGATAAGCCATGGGTTTGAGCAAGGCCAGGTCGTCTTGTCGCTTGATCCCATCTCGGGCAGCTTTGTAGACCGCTTCTGGATCATGACTGACTTGTGGTGCCGGCTTGAGGAGACTTTCGGTCACGGTCCCGGTAAACTCTGGATAGATAGCGATATCCCCTTTTTTCAGGGCTTCATAGAGGAAGGTGGTCTTCCCAAAATTCGGTTTGACGGTCACTGTCATATCCGTGTTTTCTTCGATCAAGATCTTGTACATATTGGCGAGAATTTCAGGTTCAGGACCCAACTTCCCAGCAATGACCAGGTTTTCTTTTTTCGGTTTGGGAAGAAGACTTGGCGTATAAGAAGCTCCTAATCCAATAACCATCACAGCAAAAGCCGCAAAGATGGTCCGCAATTTGGCCTTTTCCATCCATTTGAGAAGAAGGTTAAAGGCGATGGCTAAGAAGGCAGAAGATATGGCGCCGATTAAAATGAGACTGG
The DNA here is from genome assembly GCF_034134805.1 of Streptococcus sp. S5. Lineage (NCBI taxonomy): Bacteria > Bacillati > Bacillota > Bacilli > Lactobacillales > Streptococcaceae > Streptococcus > Streptococcus lingualis. The sequence goes on from NZ_CP139419.1 coordinate 1,986,741, forward strand.
CATTCCGACGGTCAATCCCCAAAAGGATAAAGGAACCCAATCCTCCAGCTCCAACAAGAGCGGCTAAAGTCGCTGTCCCAATGATCATAACGGTTGCTGTACGAACCCCCGATACAATGACAGGCATGGCCAGTGGAATTTCAAACTTCTTGAGTCGCTCCCACTTGGTCATTCCAAAAGCAATCCCTGCCTCCTCAAGACTAGGATCAATGCCGTTCAAGGCTGTGATTGTATTTTCCAAAATCGGGAAAATAGCATAAATGACTAGAGCTGTAAGGGCTGGTAAGGTTCCAATCCCCATGAAAGGAATAAAGAGACCCAACAAAGCCATTGAGGGAATGGTCTGGAAGATACCCGCAACTTGTAACACCCAGTTCGCTGCTTTTTTATGGCTATTTAGATAAACTGCCAGCGGAATCGTCAGAAAAATAGCGACCAATAAGGTCAAGAGAGACAATTGTAAGTGTTGTCCAAGGGCTGTAAGCCAGTCCCCAAAACGTTCTTGAAAAGTTGTAAGTAGTTTAGACATGGTGAGCACCTCCAAACAAATCTGCGACAAAGTCTGTCGCAGGCGCTTGTAAAATTGTTTCAGGGTCTGCCACCTGACGAATTTCTCCTTCCTGTAGCACCGCAATGCGATCCCCTAATTTTAAGGCCTCATCCGTATCATGAGTTACGAAGATGGTCGTCATGCCGAATTCTTTATGTAAATCTTTTGTAAGAGCCTGCAACTGCTTGCGAGAGATGGCATCCAAGGCTGAAAAAGGTTCGTCCATCAATAGAATTTTTGGTTCTCCAATGATAGCGCGCACAATGCCAATCCGCTGTTGCTCCCCACCAGATAATTCACTAGGCATGCGCTTTGCATACTCTGCAGCAGGGAGCCCCACCTTATCCAAGAGTTCTTCTGTCTTAGAAGTGATTTGTTCTTTAGTCCAGCCCTTCATCTCAGGAATCAATGCTATATTTTCAGCAACGGTCAAGTTAGGAAATAAGGCAATGGCTTGAAGGACATAGCCGGTACTGAGACGTAACTCCCGTTCATCATAGTCCTTGATACGTTTCCCATCCATATAGATATTGCCATCTGTCGGCTCCAAAAGACGGTTAATCATCTTGATCATGGTGGTCTTACCAGATCCTGAAGGACCCACTAGCACCATGAATTCTCCATTTTCAATGCGGAGATTGACATCTTTCAAAATGTCCTTTTCCGTGTAGCGCAAGGCTACATGTTTGTATTCAATCATGTTCTTCCTCAATAAGTTTTCTGTCTCTAAGAATATCCAATAAGCTACTTGCTGGATGCCCTAGGACTTTTTCGACATCTGTAGAAACCCCAGCTTGTTCTCCAGCTTTAATCGCTGTATAGGTGCTGACCCAGGCATCGTACTCCCATGTTTGTGCTGGCCATTTTTTCCGTGACTCATAAGCTTCTTCTACCGATTCATCTACATACGTGATGGCGTTACCGGTCTCTTTTGAGAGAAGCGCTACGATTTCCTCCATAGAAAGTTCCTCAGGTCCTGTTAGATTCAAGGTTTGATTTTTCCATTTCTTAGCATGTAAGAGAATCTCTGCTGCGACCCTAGAAGTGTCCTTACGGGCAACAGCTGACACCTGCCCACTGCCAGCCGGACCACGAATTTCTCCATTTTCAAGAGCAATATCTAACAAGAAGTCCAAGTAAAAATTATCTCTCAAAAATGTATAGGTAAACCCTAACTCCTTGATATAGGCTTCCGTCTGGGCATGATCTCGAGACAAAGTGAACGTTGCCTTCTCATCTGCCCCATAAAAGGAGGTATAAACAATATGTTGCACCCCTGCTAGTTTTGCAGCATCTAAAAAGTCCTTGTGCTCCTTGACACGCTCTGGATTTTCCCGAGCAGAGACCATCAACAAAGTATCGATACCCTTTAAGGCCTCAACCACCTCTGGAGTATTGGTATACACCATTTTACGGATTTCCGCAGACGCGTAGACTTTTGCACGCTCTGGACTTCGTGCTAAGTGTACGGAAACCATTCCTTTCTTATCGACAAGATTAGCCACATAAGAACCTAATTTCCCTGTTACACCTGTTATTCCAATCATAACTGTTTCTTCCTTTCCCTAGATGTCATTTTCTTTAGCTTTTAAATTGTCAATAATACGCTCTTGATAGGCTTCAAATTCTCGGATCTCTTGATCCGAAAAGCCTTGGTAGAAAATTTCACCCAACTCTTTACTAACGCGGTCACCGATTTCTTTTTGCGCCCAACCGAGGTCTGTCAAAGAAATATATTTTTTCCTTTTATCCTGCGTGCAAGGTTGAATCGTGACCAAGCCTTGTTCTTCCAATTTCTTAACCATGCTGGTCAATGTATTGTTGGCTAGACCCGTCGCAAGAGCGATATCGGTCGCAGTAGCGCACTCCAACTCTTGCTTCCACAAAATCGTTAAAATTTTCCCTTGTTCACTTCGGTATAGGGCATCTGGTTCCTTGCTCAGCAGTTTTTGAAAGATACGCCCATTTAACAAGCGTATTTGTAAAGCTTGGTAGCCCCCTTGCATCTTGTCCATTTCGTCTCCTTTTTATTTCTATATCGAAATATCACAGCCATTGTATCACTGTTCGTTACATCTGTCAACTGCTTCGATATAGAAATAACATTTTTTTCTAAGATACTCTTCAAAGGATTCTTGCACAGCTCCAAATGACCAGACTTTTTTACCCCTTTTACACAAACTTCTTTGGAATACGGTCAAAAATTCGCTATAATAATAGTAACAAATGTTAAACTCCTTTTGTAACGACACTTGGTTTTACGATGTGGTAATCTGTTAACTGTACTATAGAAAGATCGGAGTATTTGTGATGCATATCCCAGATAATTATTTGAGTCCTGCAAGTTGTGCCCTCTTAGCTGTAGCGGCTGCCCCTGCGATTGGCCTATCCATTGCCAAAGTCAAAGTTCAATTAAAGGAAAATAAAGAGTTGGCCCCTATGCTTGGCGTCGCAGCCTCTTTATCCTTCTTGTTAATGATGTTTAATGTTCCAGTTCCAGGGGGGACAACAGCACACGCTGTCGGTGGTGCTCTTCTGGCCATCCTGATTGGTCCCTATGCAGCTTCCCTTGCCTTATCTGTTGCCTTGATCCTCCAGGCCTTCTTATTTGGAGATGGAGGAATCTTAGCCCTTGGAGCCAATATCTTCAATATGGCCGTTGCCATGCCTTTTATCGGCTATGGGATTTACAGTTGGTTCCGCAAACACCATCATGAATCTCTTGGAGTGATCGTGGGGTCCTATGTCGCTATCAACGCCGCAGCTCTCTTAACAGGGATAGAACTTGGACTGCAACCTTTGATTGCATCCGAAGCTGGACAACCTCTCTACAATCCTTATGGATTAGAAGTCACGATTCCTGCCATGATGGCTGCCCATCTTGTGGTAGCTGGCTGGGTCGAAGCCTTCTTCACCTATGTGATTTACCGCTTTGTCAAACAAGTAGCCCCAGCTGAATTGTATACACCAAGTAGCAAAAATACGACTTCATTTGTCAAAAAAATCCGCTGGGTCCTCTTGGGGCTGATCGTTTTGAGCCCTCTCGGTCTCCTGGCAGATGGTACAGCTTTCGGAGAATGGTCTTCTGAAGAATTAGGATCCTTGCTCAAAGGGAAAGTTCCAGCTGGTATCAAAAATGGTTTTTCTTTTGAAGCCTTGTTCAGTGATTACACCATTCCTGGAACTAAAATTGCGATTGGCTATATTCTATCAGCCATTACAGCTGTTCTCATTTTCTATATCATTAGCAAAATGATTCGATCAATAAACGGAGCAAAAACTTCTCATGCGTAAACTTCCTGACTGGCTCCTTCAAGAGCAAGCGACTCTAGAAGCTTCAAAAAGCCATCACTATTTACAAATGAACCTTCACACATTGCGCCATTTTCTTGGCAAAATGAAACAAACGACACCCGCATTCAAGGCCAAAACTTCCTCTTGGATGCGGCTTGTTTACTTTTTAACCCTAGCCATTCTTATTACAACAGCCCACCATACGATCCAGCTCTGGATCCTCGGTATCCTCTTACTACTTCACATTGCCATGCTGCCGGGAGAAACCCTTCTTCACCTGTTTAAAGTCCTCGTCAAGGTCCTTCTCTTCTCTACCATTGTGATTTTACCGAGTATCTTATTTCAAGGATTTCAAAATGGTGGACTCTTTTTGTTACGTGCAGGGATCATTGTCCTCAATATTTCTCTCTTTTTAGCCACTACCACAAGCATCCAACTGGTGGAGGCCCTAAGGCAGTTGCATGTCCCAAAGACCTTTGTCCAGACCATTGATATTACCCTAAAATATAGTTATATTTTAGGGAAACACCTTCACCAACAAATTGAGTGTGTGCAACTTAGGACCGTGGGTCAAAAAGTGAGCCTCCATCTTTTTGGCTCTCTGCTGGGTCTCTTGTATCTATCAACGAAGAACCATACCAAAGAGGTCTACGAGGCCATGTTGCTGAGAGGATATGGCATGGACAGGAAACAAAAAGAGCCCTTCTGTTGGAAAAAAGAAGATGGCCTTTTACTACTGGAATTAGTCTTCCTTATTGCCGTCACCACTCTACTCCGTTAGAAAGGATAACCTAATGATTACCATTCAAGATGGAAATTACCACTACACCGATGAGATTGGAATCCACGATATCCAACTACAGATCAAGCAAGGAGAAACGATCGCTTTGATGGGACCGAATGGAGCAGGAAAATCCACACTTTTTAAAATTCTAGTTGGACTTTTACCCCTGTCTTCTGGTCACTACCACTTTAAGGATTGGACGATAGATGACACTTTCTTAAAAGATCCCCATCGTGCTGGTCAGTTATTTCAACAAGTCGGGCTTATTTTTCAAAATAGCGATACGCAACTCTTCAACACAAGCGTCTATGATGAACTTGCTTTTGGCCCACGTCAACTCGGCTTAGCTGCCGTTGAAATCGACCAACGCGTCAATGATACACTCGCTCTTTTAGAGATTGAACACCTGAGAGATCGCATTCCCTACCATCTCTCCGGAGGGGAAAAGAAGCTAGTCGCTATTGCCAGTGTCCTCACTATGAATCCTAGTCTCTTGCTATTTGATGAGCCCTTTAACGGCCTCTCCCCCAAATACCAAAAACTGATCGTCGACTTACTCCAAGATCTCAAAACAGCAGGAAAAACAATTGTGATTTCCTCCCACCATTTCGACCAAATCGCTCCGATTGTGGAACGGGTTCTGCTCTTTTCAGAGGAACACACCATTACAGGCAGCTACGATCGAGCTGATTGGGAACATCATCCTGATATTCAACAATCGTTTTCGACATGTTAAAAAAGCCTCGGTAGGGTTCTTCCTACCGAAGCTTTTTTGATGAAAGAGATAAGGGTTAATGTCCTTTATGCTTGTCTCTTCGTTTTTGCTGTTTGCGTTCGAATTTCTCTTGTTTGAGCAATTGCTTTTGGACACTAGATTGATGTTTTGAAATCTTTTTCCTTTCCTCATACTGCGACTGCAATAGTTCTTTCGACTTGGAAGAAACTTTTTGCTTTACTTGTTTCCTCACCATTCGCTGTAATCGTTTAGGATTCTTGATTTTTACATGTTGCTTAACTGTAGCTTCTGGACTAAAAGATAATTGAGTAAACTGAGTCTGTAACATCTCTAGAATTACATCATCTTTTGGCTCCTGACCAAATGTCACACGACAAACTTGATAAGTTTCTCGATACACTTGTTCGAACAAACCATGCCAAAATCCATCTTCAAAATAAACTGTCAATCCAATTGAAATTGTTTCCACGACAGCACCTCCTTAAATCTATCCCTAAGAATGGACAACCAAGGAGGAAGGTTACTGATAGGCTTGCCTACGTCTGGACTACCAACCAGAACTGTGTTTTTATCTTAGTTGGGACTATTATAGCATATAGCAATACAAAAAGTCCTCCAGAGCTAAGCTCCGAAGGATTTATTTTTATTTCACAACAATATTTACAAGCTTGTTCGGTACACTAATCACTTTCACGATGTCCTTGCCATCGATTTCTGCCTTGACTTTTTCATCAGCCAGAGCGATTTCTTGCAATTCTTCGCGTGAGAGGTCTTTAGCGACCATGAGTTTAGCACGGACTTTTCCTTTGATTTGAACGACGATTTCGATTTCGTCTTCAACCAATTTGCTTTCGTCCCATGTTGGCCAAGCTACATAAGAGATAGACTCACCGGTTGCTGCGACTGTTTGCCAGAGTTCTTCTGCCAAGTGAGGCGCAAATGGAGCAATCAATTGGATAAAGCCTTTGGCGTAATCCACATAGAGTTTGTTTTCCTTGTTAGCCGCATTGACAAAAACCATGAGTTGAGCAATGGCTGTGTTGAATTTCATCGACTCGATTTGCTCTGTGACAGCTTTAACGGTTTCGTTATAAACCTTGTCTAGAGCGCCATTGTTTTCCGCAACGATTTCTTTACTTGTGATCAAACGGTATACACGGTCAAGGAATTTACGGCTTCCTTCCAGACCTTCTTCAGACCAAGCGATAGAAGCATCGAGTGGTCCCATGAACATTTCATAGACACGAAGGGTATCCGCACCGTATTGTTCCACCACATCGTCTGGGTTGACCACGTTCTTGAGAGATTTCGACATCTTAGCTGGTGCTTGCTCCAACTCTTCCCCTGTTTCCACATGGAAGAAAGAACCGTCACGTTTTTCAACCTTGTCAGTTGCCACAAGAGCACCACGGTGGTCACGGTAGCTAGTTCCTAAGATCATTCCTTGGTTAAAGAGTTTTTGGAATGGCTCTTTAGTCGGTACAACACCAAGGTCATAGAGGAATTTATGCCAGAAACGAGCGTAGAGCAAGTGAAGCACAGCGTGTTCTGCACCACCCACGTAGATATCGACTGGCAACCATTGCTTGAGGAGGTCCTCATCAGCTAATTTCTCTGTGTTGTGTGGGTCGATATAGCGGAGGTAGTACCAGCTTGAACCGGCCCATTGTGGCATGGTGTTGGTTTCACGACGACCCTTGACACCATCTTCACGAGTCACTTCCAGCCAGTCTGTCAAGTTGACCAATGGGCTTTCCCCAGTACCTGAAGGGCGGATGTCCTTGGTCACTGGCAAGACAAGTGGAAGTTCACTTTCTGGAACAGCTGTCGAAGTTCCATCTTCCCAATGAATGATTGGGATTGGTTCACCCCAGTAACGTTGACGGCTAAAGAGCCAGTCGCGGAGACGGTAGGTCACCTTTTCTTGACCAAAGCCTTTTTCTTCCAACCAAGACACGATTTTAGCAATCGCTTCTTCTTTGTTGAGACCGTTCAAGAAATCAGAGTTGACGTGAAGGCCATCTTCTGTGTAAGCAGCCTCTTCAACATTGCCACCTTCCAAGACTTCTACGATTGGAAGACCAAACTGTTTAGCAAATTCCCAGTCACGCTCATCGTGGGCAGGTACAGCCATAACAGCACCTGTTCCGTAGCTAGCAAGAACATAGTCGGCAATCCAGATTGGAATTTCTTTACCATTGACAGGGTTGATAGCATAAGCACCAGTCCAAACCCCTGTTTTTTCCTTGGCAAGGTCTGTACGAGCCAAGTCTGATTTAAGGCTAGCTTGGTGTTTGTAGTCCGCTACAGCCTCAGCTTGTTCAGGTGTTGTGATGGCATCTACTAGTTCATGTTCAGGAGCCAAAACAGTGAAGGTCGCACCGAAAAGGGTATCCGGACGAGTTGTAAAGACGGTGAATTCCTTGTCAGTCCCTTTTACTTTGAAAGTAACGTTAGCACCAGTTGATTTCCCAATCCAGTTGCGTTGCATGTCCTTGATAGACTCTGGCCAGTCAAGGTCATCCAAGTCGTTGAGCAAACGTTCCGCATAGGCAGTGATTTTAAGCATCCATTGGCGCATTGGTTTGCGGACAACTGGATAGCCACCACGCTCAGAGGTTCCATCTGGAAGAACTTCTTCGTTAGCGATAGCTGTTCCCAATTCTTCAACCCAGTTTACTGGCACTTCAGCTTCATAGGCCAAGCCTTTTTCGTAAAGCTTAGTAAAGATCCATTGCGTCCACTTGTAGTAGTTCGGATCTGTCGTATTGACTTCACGATCCCAGTCGTAAGAGAAGCCAAGCGCATTGATTTGGCGTTTGAAGTTAGCAATGTTTTCTGCTGTAAATTCCGCTGGGTCATTCCCTGTATCCATAGCGTATTGCTCAGCAGGCAAACCAAAAGCATCCCATCCCATTGGGTGAAGGACATTGTAGCCTTGCGCACGTTTGAAACGGCTAAGGATATCAGTCGCTGTGTAGCCTTCTGGGTGTCCTACGTGAAGACCTGCTCCAGATGGGTAAGGGAACATGTCCAATGCATAAAACTTAGGTTTTGAAGCATCTGTTCCTGTCTTAAAGGTGTGATGGTCAGCCCAGTATTTTTGCCACTTAGGCTCGATTTCTTTATGATTGTAAAAACTCATAGCGTCTCTCCAATTTTCGTGATGCTCCTATTATACCATTTTTAGGCGATTTTTAAAGGTTCAGACAAAGAAAAAGACAGGTCCCATACGGGACCTGTCTCTCCTGTTTTCTTCAAGAAAAGTCTATTTCACATGCTTTTCAAGTTCTTCTTGCGCTTTTTTATTGGATTTTTCTTTTTCTTTCTTCCATTGATCACGCGCTTTGTCGTAGTCTTTAGCCGATACGACCTTGTCTTGAACTTCTAAATATTTATAGTTGAAGGATTGACCCTTGTGGCCTGTCCAAGCAAAGGCTGCAGAGTATGGTACAGTCTTACGAACGACTGGAGAAGCTCCATCTGAATGGATCGGAATCAAGAGGGCACTATCGGTCAACCAAGCTTGAGCGGCAGCATATTTTTCGTAACGCTTGTTCACATCTTTGGTTTCATTGTGCGCATCTTCGATCAATTGATCGTATTTATCAAAACCAGCTGCTTTTGCGGCTGCATTATCCGTACCAGCATCGAATCCAAAGTAAGAATTGGCGTTTTCGCCGGATTTACCACTAGTGATGTCGATGTAAGAAGATGGGTCCGTATAGTCTGGACTCCAACCCAAGTTATTGTTCAAATCCCAGTCTTGTTGCGAAGCACTTTCAGCAAAGTAGGTAACCCGTTGCAGATCATCCTCAGAAATTATATTCAAATCAATTACAATATTTTCTGCTCCCAGTGTAGATTCAACCGACTGTTTAAAGGATTGGGCCTGTTTAATTCCTTCCGTATAAGTAGAAGAAGTTGGAAGGTCCAAATGAATTGGGAATTCAACTCCTTGAGACTGCAAGTCTGCCTTGGCTTTGGCAAACTCTTCTTTGGCCTTGTTTGGATTGTAGAGGGTGTCTTTTCCATCTGCGACAGAGACCCCTTTCCATTCATCCCCATAAGCTTCCAAGTCTTTTTCTACTGCATCACCAAATTGTTTGCCATCGATTTGGACAAAGTTTGGTGGCGTAAAGGTATTACGGATCACCTTATTGGCACCCGCTTCCCCGTTAGTTTGCGCTACATAAGCCTTGCGGTTAAAGGCAAACATAATGGCTTGACGGAAGTCCTTATTTAAGATTGCTTTCTTAGTTGAAGTCTTTTGAGCATCCGTGGTCTTCTTTGTGATTTCATAAGCCTGACGGTCAATGTTGAAGGAAAGGTTATAGGTTGAGGAACCTTGGTCAGTAAAGACGATATCGTCTTTGTGCTTCTTCTCTACACTCTTATAGTTAGAGCCATTTGGGAAGACACGAGCAACTGTATAGTCGCCGTTATCAAATCCACGGATCAGAGACTCGGAGTCTTGTCCATCATAATAGGTCAGCTTCACTTTACTGATCTTAACATTATCCGCATCCCAGTATGTTGGGTTCTTTTCCAATATCGCAGAAGATTTAGAAGTGATGGATTTGATCAAATAAGGACCGCAGTATAGGATACTAGACGGAGAGGTCCCTTGACCATAGTTATCTCCCTTAGATTTCAGGAATTCTCCATTAACCGGCATCAAGATCCCCATCGTAGTCTTAGAATTCCAGAAACTTTCTGGTTGGCTCAGGGTATATTGAACGGTGTAATCGTCAATAGCTTTTACACCAACTGTTGAAAAATCAGTTGTCTTCCCTGAAACATAATCATCCAAGCCTTTGACAGATTTTTGGACCAAGTAAATTGCTTGTGATTTCTTGTCTGCTGCGTGCTTGAGACCTGTGACAAAGTCTTGGGCCTTGACTTCTCCATATTCTTCCCCTTCAGAAGTCATCCATTTGACCCCTTTACGGAGTTTATAAGTATAGGTCAAGCCATCCTTGGAAACCGTCCAGTCTTTAGCAAGCGATGGGATCAAGTTCCCGTACTTGTCCACTTCCAACAAGCCATCTATCGCATTTCCTGTAAACTCAGAAGTCGATTTTTTATTGGAAATCGAGTAGTCTAAGGTATCCGGATCCTGGGTATAGACATAGCTAAATGTCTGACCACCAGAGCTACTAGATTTCCCTCCTGAGCAGGCTGCCAGTACACCAGCTGATAAAAGCAGAGCGCTGGTAGCTAAGAGTACCTTCCCTTTGTTCATATAAATCACCTCATTGTAAAAAATGTTATACTCAATTTAAATTATAGCACTTTCTAGGGAAATGTAAACGCTTTTACTGCGAAATTATTCTATTTTTCCTTTATTTTTTCAATTTCTACTTTTTCTAAAATTTTTTCAAGTTGAATCCCTGGCCTGTATGATATAATGGAATCTATGAATTATGTGAGACATTTACACAAACGACTAAAACACAGCCTCTTGTCCCTCCTTGTAGGAGTCTTGACATTAGGCCCTATTTCCACTGCCTTTGCGGACGACATCTACCAGCAAGAAGATGTCATGAAAATCGCAGCTGATGCTGGACTGGTATTGGATGATTTTTACAAGCCTAAGGCTGACATCGTCATCGACGCCAATACTGGAGCTATATTGTACGGAGACAATATCGACACGGTCCGGGACTCAGGAAGCATGGCCAAACTCATGAGTGCCTATGTAGTCTTTCGGGCCCTCAAAGAAGGCAAGATCAAATATGATACCGTGGTTACAGCAACAGAGGCAGACCAAGCCATCTCGGAAAACAATCTGTTAAGTAACTCACCTATTGTAGCTGGTGTTGACTACAAAGTATCTGAATTGATCAAGATGCTCTTTGTTCCATCTTCCAGTGCGGCCGTGATTATGCTGGCCAACGCCGTTACTGACAATGATCCCGATAAGTTTTTGGACTTAATGAATCAGTACTCACAAGAAATGGGGATGAGCCATACCAAATGGCACAATCCAAATGGGGCGATGATCTCGGTCCTTCAGGGCTACTACAATCCTCAGCGCTACGACGTCAATGCCAATAACGAAATCACAGCGCGGGACATGTCTATTCTGGCTTATCACATCGTAAACGACCTGCCAGAAATGTTGGAATACACCAAGCAAGCTCATACTACGATCATGGAAGGAACCCCTTACGAGCAAAGCTACGATAATTACAACACTTCCCTCGAAGGTGGGAAATTCGCCCTTAAAGGAACAGATGGACTCAAAACTGGATCCAGCCCGACTGCTGACTACAACTACACCGCGACAACCAAGCGGGGTAAACAGCGGATTATCGAAGTGATTTTGGGGGTTGGGAACTACGATGTCGAGATCGCCGAAAGCTACCGCAATCAAATCGGGAATACCTTGGCTGAGAAAATGTTCGCAGACTACCAGTATAAAAAAATCCTCTCTGCAGGCGATCATACCATCGACGGGAAGACCATTCACTTGAAGCAAGACTTCTATGCGACCGTTAAGAAGGGGACGAAGCCAGCGCTAAAACTAGAAAATAACCGCCTAGTCGTCCAGAACGGCTTGCAACAGGTATCTCCAAGCATTAAACCGGGAGTGGCCGTCAGTGAGTCTAAAGCAACGACCTCTAGCAGTAAAAGCAAGGGATTCGATATCATGTGGATCTTCTGCTTCCTACCCGCTGGAATTTTATACCTGATCTTTAAACAAACCGATCCAAAAAGAAGAAAATAGAAAAAGAACTCCCATTACCATAAGGTATGGGAGTTCTTGGTTTGTCGACAAAGTCATCTTAGGCCAAACTTTGAACATAGGCATCTACTGCTACGATGGCTTGGGCAATATCAGAAGCCTTCACTTCAAATGGCATTTGATGGATGGTTTCTCCTTCGATGGTGGCTTGTTGACCAACTTTGAGAAGATCTTCATAACTTGCAGTTTCAAGATGCATTTCTTTCAGAGTCGTTGGCATACCGATTTGTTGATAGAAACGAATGTATTTGTTCAATTCTTCCTTCGGACGGTTTTCCAAGAACAATTGAACCAAGGTTCCATAGGCTACTTTTTCACCATGAGTCAAATGGTGGATGTCCCCAGTAAGGGCAGTAAAGCCATTATGGATGGCATGGGCAGCTGCTAATCCCCCACTTTCAAATCCAATCCCACTGAGAAGGGTATTAGCTTCAATAATGTTTTCAAGAGCAGGGGTTACGACTTTGGCTTCACAAGCAGCCATGGCTTGAAGACCGTCTGCAAATAAGGTTTCTTCACAACGTTGTGCAATGGCGACACCCGCTAAGGTTTGTCGTTGACCCAACATGGTTTTTCCATTGGCTTGCATTACCGCACGCGCTTCGACCCAAGTCGCTAATCCATCTGCGATTCCAGAAGCGAGCAAACGTTTTGGTGCTTGAGAGATGACTTTGCTATCCACCAAGACCAATTCTGGGTTTTTAGAATAGAAAATATAGCGAGCAAAGGCACCTTCATCCGTGTAGATAACTGACAAAGCGGAAACGGGAGCATCTGTAGAGGCAATGGTAGGAGCAATCACAACTGGTGATTTTAAAAGATCGGCAATAGCTTTCGCACTATCGATGGTCTTTCCTCCACCAAGTCCAATGACCAAATCACAGCCATTTTCTTCTGCCAAACTAACCACACGATTGATTTCGTTATCAGAAGCTTCTCCATTAAAGAAGACTGGCAAGACTGTAAATCCATACCGAAGGAGATATTTTTCAAATCGTTCTCCTACGATTTCATAGACTACTGAGTCGCATAGTAATACAGGATGACTCCCCAGTTCTAAAATAGGTTTTGCATTTTCAAATAAGGCATTTTCCCCTTGAATGTAACGTGACGGACTTGCAAAATTTCTCATATACTCCTCCTTTATCAAATTATATTCTGATGATGAATAGCTGACCAATCATTTGCAAAATCATTCACCGCTTTTTCAATTGACGGCATTCCAAAAGCCGCTTCAAAGACATCAGCCCCAGCAGTGATGGCTTGTGCCCCTTCTTTGAATGCTCGATTGACTTGACCGACATTCTTAAAGGATGCTGCTAGAATTTTGCTTGATGATTGATTTTTTTCGATTGAATCTGCCAATTGTGCTATTACCTGTGCTGAATCAATATTCAAGTTCTCCATTCGATTATAATAGGGAGCAAGGTAATCTGCGCCTGCTTCAATAGCCAAAAGACCTTGAAATACAGTATAAATTGCGGTTGCAGTAATTTTATAACCTTCTGATTTTAATGTTTTGATAGCTGCCAACCCCTCAGGAGTAACCGGAACTTTAATAAAAACATTTCCGCCACATTCTTGTCGAATTTTCGCAGCATCTTTTAAAATACCGTCATAATCTTTCGCAACAACTTGCACATGGATAGAAGGAGCTTCACCAATGATCTCCCGAACCTCATGAATCCGTTTAAAGAAATCGATTTCTCCTTCTTTTTTGGCAATTGTTGGGTTAGAGGTTACCCCAGCAAGAGGTAACACTCGAGCCCATTTTTTTATTTCATTTATATTTAAAGTATCAAGCATAAATTCCATATACATACCTCTTTACTATAGAGTATGCTCTGTCCGTCCAATAATATCATCTTGTGTAGCTCTTGATAGTACATTGAAGAAAGCTGAGTAGCCTGCAACACGTACAATTAAGTCACGGTGTTTTTCCGGATGTTTTTGAGCATCTAATAACGTTTCTCTAGAAACCACATTATATTGAATATGGTATCCATGTAGACGATTAAAGAACGTACGGAGTAAAGCAATAAGTTTTAATTTATCTTCTTCTTTGGCTAAAGTTTGTGGGTTTACTTTTTGGTTCAGTAAAACACCACCAACTATTTCATCTGTTGGCAATTTAGAAACTGATTTTAGAACAGATGTTGGGCCATGTTGGTCCATATTGTGGGATGGAGAGCATCCTTCTGCTAGTGGAGTTCCAGCATTACGACCGTCCGGAGTAGCTAATGTTCCACGACCTTGTCCTACATTGGCTGAAATAGAAGATGTACCTGAGTAACGGATACCACCGATTGGCCCACGTCCATAGCGAGTATTTGGATATTTAGCAATTTCATCCACATAAATATCGTATGCTTCTCGAACTAAGCTGTCTGCATAGTCATCATCGTTTCCATACTTCGGTGCATCATGGATAAGCATCTCTTGGATTTCTTTTCCACGTTCGCCCTCGTAATCGGTTTCCAGAGCATGCCATAGTTCTTGTGGTGTTAAGCGCCCTTCTTCAAATACCAGTTTCTTGATCGCTGCAAGCGAATCGGATAAGTTTGCAATACCCACTTGTAAACCAGAAATATAATCGTATACAGCCCCACCTTCTTTTAGGTGTTTTCCACGTCCAATACAGTCATCTGTCAAAGCTGAACAGAGGATATCTGGCACTTCTCTTTCAAGAGATAGGTCGATAGAGTTTTCTACGATCACACTCATGCGGGTTAAGTGGCGTAAGGTCTTGTCCCATGCTGTTTGCAATTCATCGAAGCTCTTCATGTCTTTAAAATGACCAAAGCTTGGTGCAAAGCGCTTGCCAGAAGCAGGATCGATTCCGTCATTCATCGTAATGAGCAAAACTTTAGGGAAGTTCATATAACTCATACCTGTACAGCGATATCCCCACTTACCTGGAACAGCTGTTTCTACACAACCAATTGCACTGTAATCATAAGCATCTTCTTCAAGCACGCCTTTTGAAATAAAGGATGGAATAATGATCTCATCATTATTGAAAGCAGGCATACCGAATCCGAGCTTCATAACTTCAATACATTCGTTCATGAAGCGGGCATCCAAACCAGCATGGTAACGAACAGTTAAGTTTGGTTGAGGAAGGTGAGTTTGAGCAACAGACTTCAACACTAAATAAGACAATGGGTTAACAGCGTCTTTCTTATCACGCGTTTGACCACCAATCGTAACATTTTGATAAAGCGGACTACCTGCAGATGAGAAGGTATGTGCTTGACTACGTACTTTGTTAATTGTAATAGTCTTAATCCAAAGGTTGGTCAAGCGTTCAACAATACTCTCTTCAGTTTCCCGTCCACTTTCCAAATCAGCTTTAACGTATGGATACATATATTGGTCAAAACGGCCATATGAAAGTGAGTGTCCATTTGATTCAATCTGAAGAATACATTGGATAAACCAAACAGACTGAACAGCCTCTGCAAATGTACTTGCAGGCTCGTATGGAACTTTTGAGCAAATCTCTGCAATTTCAAGCAATTCCTTCTTACGTTCAGGAGTTGCTGTCTCAGCAAGTTGTTTAGCAAGTTCAACAAATCGTTGAGCATAGGTCTTAACAGCATCAACTACGATAAAGATAGAATCGTAAAAATGGTACTTATCAATGCTAGCTGGATCCGTTAGATCTAGGGCTGCTTTAGCTTGGCGGGCTCTTTCTTCAAAACCTTTCAAGCCATATTGCAATAATTTTTGATAATTGACTGCTAAGTGGGCATCTCCTGAATTCATCTTCCCTTCCATACCGAAGAATCCTGTTTCCATATAGACAGATACTTCTTCAGGTAGAAGAGCTCCAGCTCTTGCACGTAAGTTATTATTTTCCCAGAACGGTGCGATACTACGGAGCTGCTCTTTCGTTTCTTCCGTAATATAGAAGACGTCACCATCCCGCTTTTCAAAAAGATCCAATTCCTTCAGAACGAACTCTAAAGTATATTCTGGGAAGATCGGAGCATCTTTATTAGAGGATGCTTGGTTTCCAGCAATCATGGATTCATCCTCAATATAGATTGTCATATTTTCAAGAATCTCTTTCAACATATAGGCACGTTTAAGAACATTTGGTTGTTCCTTATAACGATCATATGCCTTAGTTGCAAGAACGGCACGTTCAGCGTCGATATAAGGCTTCTTGTTTAAGACATCTTCACGATACTTATTCATGCGTTCAGTGAGGCTTCCAAAATATTCTGTTTTAATGCTTGTACTTGCTACTTCTACTTGTTTCATTTTTTCAAAACCTTTCTTTTGAAATTATTTTGTTTTCTTTCGTAACTATAGTAGCATTAAATTTTACGAATTTCAATGAATTATGGATAATACCTATAAATTCTATTCTAGTCGCACATCTGTGCACTCCTAATAAACGCACTATTTTTCAGCTTGTAATTCGTTGTTATAGGCAAGATTATCTTGGAATTTGAAGAATGGGAAATATACGACAGTCGAGGTTGCGAGAACCAGCACTTGAACGAAAGCACCTTGCCAACCTCCAACCATAAATCCAGAAATAATGGCTGGTGTACTCCAAGGAAGGGTCACACCTGAGAATGGATGCATGAACCCAATAGCAATTGAAGTATAAACAATTATCGCTGCTAAAATTGGAACGATAATAAATGGAAGGAACATCACTGGGTTCATTACAATTGGGAAGCCAAATACGACGGGTTCATTAACATTGAAGATTGCAGGAAAAGCTGCAACTTTCCCAAGTGCCTTATATTGTTTTGACTTAGCAGCAAATAACATAGCAACAACCAAACCAAAGGTTATACCTGATCCAGACAAAATAAGGAAACTATCTAGGAATTGTTGAGTTACAATGTGAGCACCATTTTCAACGGATAGCTTCCCAGCTGCCAACATTGATTTATTGGCATCCAGGTTAGAAAGTAGTAAGGCTGTTACTACACCATTGACAACTGATTGTCCGTGCACACCAAACCACCACAAGAACGAAATAAAGAAGGCAATTCCAATCGCTCCGTAAAGTGATCCTGTTAGACCTTGTAGAGGAACCTGAATGACATCATAGATCATTTCAATGAAAGTACCGCCACTTGTCACTACTTTTGATACGATATAGACAATCATTGATAGTAAGAAAATCACGAAAGCAGGAATCATCGCTTCAAATTGTTTGGCAATGGCTTGAGGTACTTGTTCTGGCATTTTAATAACAATGTGTCTTTGGATAAACACAGTATAAATCGCACCAACTATCAGACCTATAATAATAGCCCCGATAATCCCTTGACCACCAAACCATACTTTTGCAATGGCATCACCAATTGGTTCTCCCTTAGCTGGTACATAAGAAGATTTTAACAAGATAAAGTATGAAGATAGGGACAAAACTCCTGCTGGCAAGGGTTCTACTCCACTGTTTTTAGCATATGAATAACCAATGGAGAAGCACGAAATTAAGCCCATGATGGCGAATGTTCCTGAATAAACCTGCATAAATGGCTCTGTCCACGTATCGCCAAATACACTAGCAATAGCCTGATTAAGGCCTTCAAATGGTAATTGCCCAATAATCAGGAACAAACTACCAACTACCGTTAATGGAAGGATCGCTAACATCCCATCTTTAAGAGCAATAATTCCTTTCAAGTTTACAAACCGCATGATTGGAGCGATAATTTTCTGAGAATTAAAATTAGACATGGGAAGCCTCCTTATTTTTCTCCTAGCAATTCTAGAGCTAGATTTAGTACTTTCTTACCATCCAACATCCCATAATCTGCCATAGGGATGACAGCAATAGGAATATGGTTTGCCTCACAAATCGCTTTTGATTTATCCAAAGTATAAGCTACTTGAGGGCCCAACAAAGCGACATCGATTTCAGGAGCAAAATCTGCTAATTTCGCTTGAGAATAGGCATCGATTTCAGCATCAATCCCTAATTCCTTAGCCGCCACCTTCATATTATTTACCAACATTCCTGTTGAAAATCCTGCTGCACAAAACAATCCAATTTTCATCTTCTTTTCCTCCTTATTGTTTCGCTGAAAGTTCTTTACGTAAGTCAATCATTTCTTTGATCAAGTTAATCTCTGTGATTGAAGTCATTAAGTGATCTTGTGAGTGCACAAACAAAGCTGTAATCTCTGTCTTTGTCCCACCTGCTTCCTGGGCTAAAAATTGTGTTTGCAAGTTATGCGCTTCTAGCAATGCTGCATCTGCTTTCGCAATTTCGTCTTCAGAAGATGTAAAATCGCCCTCCTTAGCATATGATAAAGCTTGGTAAATATGCTGTTTAGCATCACCCGCATTTAAAATCAATCCCATAATAATTTGGTCTGCAACAATTATTTCCATGTGCACTACACTCCTTTATCAATCTACTGAAAGCGCTTTTTCTATTGTCAATATACCATTTATATTTTTGCCGGTCAATAAAAATCACAACATTTGATTATTGTTTTTGTTTTTTGCACATTTGTGCTATTCAACTCAAAAAAATAAGGACTGCATTCCTGCTGTCCTATTTTTTAGTAAATTGCTGATCACCATCTAATTCTAAGACTTTTAAGATCGTTGCTTCATCTGTGACTAAATGATTGATATAGTTGGCTTTCAAAACCGATAAAAGTGCTTTTGCTTTCTGATCACCGTAGGCCAAAGAGATGGTGTTTGGTACCTCTCTCAATTCCTCCAATGTGATAGATATTGTTCTTTCCTGTAATTCAGGATAAACGGGGATACCTTCTTGATCAAAGAAACGACAGCATACTTCTCCTACAGCATGTTCTGACTCCAATTTCTTAAAATCATTTGATGTCAGCATATCAAACCACTGAGGATTCTTGCTATCTGCATAGCCACCAATCCCTACAGCCGCAACATCCAAACAACGCCAACTAGCTTTCAAATCCTCAAAATACTTAGAAGATAAGATGCCTTCCGTCACCTCAGAATTTTCTTGAATGACACTCGCGTTTATAAAATGACATTCCCCATGAAATTTACTCGCCATACTGTAGATCAGCGTATTGACATGGTAGCGAGCATGAATATGACTGGGACCTCCAGCTAGGGGATAAAACTGTACACCATCCAAGCGCTTCGTTCCAACTTGTTCTACCATTAATCTGAGAGACTTGCCCCATGAAAATCCGACTGTCATTCCATCTTCAATCAAATTACGAAGCATGACCGCACTTGCTTGCGCCAGTCGCTTTTCAAGGCTTTCTCGAGGTTCATCAACTAGATTCGGTATAATCTCGATAGCTTTTAAGCCATATTTTTGTTTGATATAATTTTCTAAATGGAAGAGGCGAGTATCAAAGTTTTCGATTTCAATTTTTACTACGCCCTCTTTCTTGGCCTCTGCTAGCATTCTGCTGACAGTTGTACGGTAGATTCCAGTTTCTGCTGCGATTTGCGATTGACTTTTGTCTTCAACATAGTATAGATAGGCTAATTTAGCAAGTAACTTTTTCCGTTCATCTTTCAATTGGCTTCTCCTTCTTATACTAAAGTTAAAATTGTTTGTGAATCCTCAAGTTTTTCTTTCGCTTCTTGAGATATATTCTTATCTGTTATGACTCTCGAAACTTGTGAAAGTGCAAATCGTCTGACAGTTCCACATTTCCCAAATTTACTTGAATCTGTTAAGACAATCACTTCTTTAGAAACATCGGACATAGCTTGAACAACTTCACTTCTCATCATATCTTTCCCAGTAAAGCCAAGTTCGTCATCATATCCGTCTACCCCTACAAAAGCAAAGGGAACTCTAAAAGAGCGGATTAATTCTTTCAAAAGCGGACCTACAGTCACTCTCGATTCTTTTTGAAATTCACCACCAAGTAGGATGATTTTACAAGAATCATATTCCTGAATATAATCTGCAATAAAGTAAGAATTTGTCACAATCTTGACATTCTTTTTTGTTTGGCAAATTTCTTCCGCTAGCAAGGCACATGTAGAGCCCGATTCAATCAAAACCGTGTCGTTATCCTTAATTAATTTAGCAGCTTCCCTGGCTATTCTTTTCTTGGTATCATATTGAAAGGACAGTCGAACATTGATATCATCTCCACTATTTAAAACAGCATAGCCGTGTTCTCTATGCAATAATCCTTTGGATTCTAGCTTGTCCAAATCCTTTCGAATGGTCACTTTAGAGACTTGTAATTTCTCAGACAAACTATTAACATCAATCTTTTCAAATTCCGATACTAATTTCAATATTTCATCTAAACGTTGCATTGTTTTTACCTCTTCTCTATTTTAGCAAATTTTCGAGTGAATTCAAAACAAAATAAACTTTCGTTCGTAATTGAATTAGTTTCTTAAATAATGTATAATGGACTTACTAGATTGATAGGAGAGCAAAAATATGGAACAAAATCGCGGCATAATCTTTAATATCCAACACTTTAGTATCCATGATGGCCCTGGAATCCGAACTACTGTATTTTTAAAAGGATGTCCCCTACGTTGTCCATGGTGCTCCAATCCTGAATCCCAGCGTGCAAATCCTGAAAAAATGTTGGATGCTGTTACTAAAAAGGAAACCATCACAGGAGAAGAAAAAACAGTTACCGAGATCATAGATGATGTCTTAAAAGACGTTGACTTCTACGAAGAATCTGGTGGTGGCCTTACCCTGTCTGGTGGAGAAATCTTCGCTCAATTTGAATTTGCCAAAGCTATCTTAAAAGCTGCGAAAGAAGTTGGACTTCATACTGCAATCGAAACGACAGCTTTTGTTGAACATGAGAAATTTGTCGATCTCATTCAGTATGTTGATTTTATTTATACAGACCTTAAACATTACAATACACTTAAACATAAGAAGGTTGTCGGAGTCAACAATCATCTGATTATTAAAAATATTCATTATGCCTTTGCTCAAAACAAAACAATCGTTTTACGTATTCCAGTCATTCCTAATTTCAATGACTCTTTAACTGATGCTGAAGAATTTGCTTCCCTTTTTAATTCTCTCAACATCGATGAAGTACAACTTCTCCCATTTCACCAGTTTGGAGAAAACAAATACAAGCTTTTAGGACGTCGCTATGAAATGGAAGGAATAAAAGCCCTGCATCCAGAAGATTTATATGACTACCAGCAAGTTTTTTTAGATCATGACATTCACTGTTATTTCTAATCCACTCAAAAATCCCCAAAACTAGTTTCAGTAGATTGAAACTTGGCTTTGGGGATTTTTATTTTTTTACGACCGTCGAGAAAAAGAGAGATTGCCTGGTGGGCATGGCCCACATGGTCAATCTCCTATTTTCTTCTCGCTTTTTTTACGGGCTTAGTATCTTGATTTACCAAATGATCACACGATCTTCTGGTGCGCGCCACATGCCGTCGCCTTCTTTGACATCAAAGGTTTCAAAGAATTCGTCAAAGTTTGGTAATTGGACATTGGTGCGGAGTTTTCCTGGTGCGTGGACATCGACACTTGCGAGAAGTTGCATGTACTCTGTCCGAGCTTTCATGCGCCAGATGCGAGCAAAGTTGGTGAAGAATTCTTCTGCTGAGAAATCTTCCTCTTTCTTAGCGGCTTCAAGGGCTGCAGCGATACCGCCGAGGTCTGCCACGTTTTCAGAAACGGTCAATTTCCCGTTGATCTTGGCACCGTAAGAGTCTTGTCCTTCAAACTGATCGATGACTTTTTGAGTCCGAGCGGTAAAGGCTTCGTAATCTTCTGGCTTCCACCAGTCTTTCAAGCTACCGTGCTCATCAAAGGAAGCACCATTGGTGTCAAAGGCGTGGGAGATTTCATGGGCAATGACTGCACCGATTCCGCCGTAGTTGGCTGATGATGATTGGTGAAGGTCATAGAAAGGTGCTTGTAAAATCGCTGCTGGGAAGACGATTTGGTTCTGTTGCGGATCATAGTAGGCATTGACCATATTAGCTGGCATGTGCCATTCGCTCCGATCAACCGGTTGGTTCCACTTGCTCCAAGTATGGGCAATGGAAATTTCGTAAAGGGCTTGAGCATTTTCCACCAAGGTCTTGCTCTCATCGATGATCTTTTTGGCGTATGTTTCTGGTAATTTTTCAGGGTAGCCGATATGTGGTGTGATGACATTGAGTTTGACAATGGCTTTTTCGCGAGTTTCAGGAGCGAGCCAGTCTGCTTTTTCTAAGCGCTCCTTGTAGACGTCAATCATGGTCGCTACTTTATGCTCTACATCTGCTTTTGCTTCTGGTGAAAATTTTTCTCCCGCATACCAGAGTCCAAGCGCTTGGCTATATGGTACTTCTGCTAATGACAAGGCCGCCTTTTCTTTTGGACGAGGTTCTGGAACACCTGCAATCGTACGACTATATTCACCAGCCAAGACACGGATTTCTTCGGTCAAGAATAAAGTCCAATCTACGGCTGCACCGAGTTTCAATCTTGCATGAATAGTTTCCCAGTTGGCTGCTGAATAGAATGTTGGTGCGAATTCCTTCCAGAAACGCTCTTCTGGAACGATGATTTTATCCGGAGTTTGTCCGATCACTTCTGTAAAGAAAGTATCGAGTGGCAATTCTGGAACCAAGGCCTTGAAATCTGCCCACTCATAAGGATGGTAGAGTTTGTTGTACTCGGATCTTTCTTCATTTGACAAGATATATTTGGCCAATTCTGCATCCGACGCAATGACCTTATCCAGGATTTCTTTGATTTCTGCCTCTGAGAATTCAAATTTAGGTAAAAGTTTTTCCATCATTTGGCGCCAGATAGCCAGTAATTCTGGGCCTTTTTCGTTACCTTCTTCATAGTAGGTCGTATCTGGCAAGATATGAGCCGGCGCTTCTCCCCACAAGACATTCATTTGGGCATTCATATAGTCTGGTGACACCATAAATGGCATGAGATTTGGTTTGCCAGCTAGTTCATAGGTCCCCAACTTGCTGGTATAGTCTTCAAAAGAAGACAGAGCCTTAATTTCATTGATCAAGGGCATGGCTGGTGCTACACCAGCTGCTTCCCGTGCATCAAAATCTGCCACCATTTTATGGTATTTGACAAAGTTTTGCAGAATGCTGTCTTCAGGCAGTTCTTCTCCCCGTTGCCATTTTCCAGTGATATCCAACATCAAGTTTTCGATATCTTGGATCAAGTCCATAAAACCACCAGTTGACGGTTTGTCATCAGGAATCACAGCTGTCTCAGCCCATTCCCCATTGACGTAATCATAAAAATCATCTTGTAAACGTACCATGATCTTCTCGCTTTCATTCTTTTCTAATAACCTTATCAAAAATAGGAACTTTTTTCAATGATTACAAGTAAGTTAATCTAAATCATTTTAAAAATTAACTTGACTTAATTTTTTTATTTATGTATATTAATAGTAAAGGAGCAAAATCATGATTCAAATTGAACATCTAAGTGTTGCTTACCAGCAAACACTGGCCTTGGAGGATCTTTCCCTCACCATCCAGGGTCCAACCATCCTAGGCATTCTTGGACCCAACGGAGCTGGAAAATCAACCCTGATCAAGGCCATGCTAGGACTTCTCCCTCATTCGGGAAAGGTCCTGCTCGATCAAAAAGATCTCGGCCAAGCTCTTCAACGAGTGGCCTACGTCGAACAGAAATCCGCTATTGATTTCCACTTCCCCATCACGGTGCGGGAGTGTGTCTCACTGGGTCTCTATCCCCATCTTTCTATCTTCAAGCGAAAAAGTAAAGAAGATCTCCAAAAAGTGGAAAATGCCTTGAAACTTGTCAATCTTCTTGATCTAGCAGATCGCCAGATCGGCCAGCTTTCGGGAGGGCAATTCCAACGGGTGCTAATCGCCCGCTGCTTGGTCCAAGAAGCAGATGTCATCTTTTTGGATGAGCCCTTCGCAGGGATTGACTCCGTCAGCGAAGACATTATCATGCAGACCCTTCAGACCTTGAAACAAGAAGGCAAGACCATTCTGATCGTCCATCACGATCTCAGCAAGGTCCCAGCTTATTTCGACCAGGTCCTCCTCCTTCACCGCAAGCTGATCGCTTTTGGAAAAACAGAGGAAACCTTTACCAAGGAGAATCTGCATGCAGCCTATGGGCATGAACTCTTTATAGGAGGTGGAGTCGGATGATTACAGAATTTATCGATGGATTACAGCAATTCCACTTCTTACAGAATGCCCTGATCACAGCCATTGCCATTGGTATTGTCGCTGGAGCTGTCGGATGCTTCATTATTTTGCGAGGCATGTCTCTCATGGGAGATGCTATCTCGCACGCAGTCCTTCCAGGGGTGGCCCTGTCCTTTATCCTTGGCATCAATTTCTTTATTGGCGCCATTGTCTTTGGGCTTCTAGCTTCCATCCTTATCACCTATATCAAGAGTAACTCCATCATCAAGAGCGACACAGCGATAGGGATTACCTTTTCTTCTTTCCTTGCCTTAGGAGTCATCCTGATTGGAGTCGCAAAAAGTTCCACCGACCTCTTCCACATCCTCTTTGGGAATATCCTGGCCGTGCAAGACCAAGATATGTGGATGACCATCGGTGTTGGGGTGTCAGTCTTGCTGGTGATTGTCCTGCTTTTTCGCCCCTTGCTTCTCACTTCATTTGATCCGGTTTTGGCTCAATCCATGGGCGTCCGGGTCAAGGTCTACCACTACCTCCTTATGGTGCTTTTGACATTGGTTTCTGTTACTGCTATGCAAAGTGTCGGAACCATTCTCATCGTCGCCATGCTCATCACACCTGCTGCGACAGCCTATCTCTATGCCAATAGCCTCTGGTCCATGATGCTCCTGTCCTCTAGCCTAGGCGCTCTTGCATCCGTTCTGGGACTCTTTATTGGCTATAGTTTGAACATCGCCGTTGGGTCTTGTATTGTCCTCACTTCTGCCGTCTTCTTTCTCATCAGCTTTTTTATCGCTCCTAAGCAGAGAAAGAACAAGCACGCTCTTTCATCTCATTAAAGGAGAAACACATGAAAAAAATCGCTTCTGTCCTCGCCCTCTTTGTAGCGCTCTTATTTGGCCTTCTAGCCTGTAGCAAGGGTTCTTCTTCTGGAGCTTCTGGTAAATTGAAAGTGGTCACCACCAATTCGATCCTTGCAGATATGACCAAAAATATTGCTGGGGATAAGATCGAACTGCACAGTATCGTTCCCGTCGGCAAAGATCCCCACGAATACGAACCACTACCAGAAGATGTCAAAAAAACTTCGCAAGCAGACCTGATCTTCTACAACGGGATCAACCTTGAAACCGGTGGCAATGCTTGGTTCACTAAATTGGTCAAAAATGCCAATAAAGTAGAAAACAAGGACTATTTCGCAGTTAGCGAGGGAGTCGATGTCATCTACCTAGAAGGCCAAAACCAAGCTGGAAAAGAAGACCCTCACGCTTGGCTCAATCTCGAAAATGGAATCATCTACGCTAAAAACATTGCCAAACAATTAATCGCAAAAGATCCAAAAAATAAGGACTTCTACGAAAAAAATCTAGCAGCCTACACTGAAAAACTCAACAAGCTAGACCAAGAAGCCAAGCAAGCATTCAATAACATCCC
Organism: Streptococcus sp. S5; assembly: GCF_034134805.1. Lineage (NCBI taxonomy): Bacteria > Bacillati > Bacillota > Bacilli > Lactobacillales > Streptococcaceae > Streptococcus > Streptococcus lingualis. The sequence continues at coordinate 2,012,395 of NZ_CP139419.1, forward strand.
AGCAGACAAGAAGATGATCGTAACCAGCGAAGGCTGCTTCAAGTACTTCTCCAAAGCCTATGGCGTCCCATCTGCCTATATCTGGGAAATCAATACGGAAGAAGAAGGCACACCTGACCAAATCAAAACGCTGGTAGAAAAGCTCCGTCAAACCAAGGTGCCGGCCCTCTTTGTTGAATCCAGTGTCGATGAACGTCCTATGAAAACTGTGTCTAAAGATACCGACATCCCAATCTATGCAAAGATCTTCACTGATTCCATTGCCAAAGAAGGAGAAAAGGGCGATAGCTACTACAGCATGATGAAATGGAACTTAGACAAGATCGCAGAAGGATTGAGTCAGTAGACCCTTTAGATTTCTAAACAAATCAGTGGCCCCTCCTCCGGTATTGCGGTACAATAAAAACAAAAAAAGGAGTCTTTTTATGGCAACATTTTTAGGAAACCCTGTTACCTTTACCGGATCTCAACTTCAAGTAGGGGAAATGGCTCATGATTTTTCATTGATCACTCCAGCTCTTGAAAAGAAATCTTTAGCTGATTTTGCTGGGAAGAAAAAAGTTCTCAGTGTGATCCCTTCTATTGATACAGGTATCTGTTCCACTCAAACACGTCACTTCAACCAGGCCCTCTCTGACATGGAGGACACTGTGGTCTTGACGGTTTCCGTCGACCTTCCTTTCGCCCAAGGCAAATGGTGTGCTGCTGAAGGGATCGAAAATGCCATCATGCTCTCAGACTACTTCGACCATTCCTTCGGGAAAGCCTACGGCCTCTTGATCAATGAATGGCATTTGCTTGCGCGTGCTGTCTTGGTCTTAGATGCAGACAACAAGGTGACTTACGTTGAGTACCTCGACAACATCAACAGCGAACCCAATTACGACGCTGCAATCGAAGCCGTCAAGGCACTTGGGTAAACGAAAAAGAGGTCTGCGACCTCTTTTTTTAATATAAACAAACTACTTTTACGTAAAAGAACCTAAATGATGCAGAAAAAAAAATAAAATGAGGTAGACACTATTAGGCTCATTCAACATATACTGAAACTTTCCGCCGTGAGAAAAGTGCTAGAAACATGATTGTTTCTAGCACTCGGGAGTTTTGAAACTTTAGGTTCAAAACTAAGTCATGGAACTTCGTGGATTGCTGAAATCATCCACTGGATAATTTCACCTAACGTCCATACTCACCTAAGGAAAGTTTCTAAGAGTCCTATTTCTTCAATCCGAAAGAGGACTACTATAAAATCCGGTGGAGTCCATTCTTGAGTAAAAGTCGCCAGCGTAAGCGAGGGATGCCTCTGAGGAAACTTCGCACGCGCTTTGCTACTTGTTGCTTGTAGCTCTTACCTCCCTGTGCAAAAACTCCTTTTCGACTCCAATAACCTTGCTCTCCGCGGTCATTCTTCGGAGCTAGATAGCGAACACCTTGCTGATAGAGGATCCGCTTGCGAAAGGCTGGATCCCACGCTTTGACGGGGGCAATATCCAAGTCCTTATGGGTCCGGCCCCTAGCCAAGCCGTAGTTAAAACTGGCACCATTGACAATGCCATTTTCAGAAACTTCTATTGGATCAACTTCATTGAGAAAATGCCCAGCTTGATCGAGAATATACTCCGTATGAAAATTTAACAAGACCTTGAAATTAACTTGTTGGGAGGCCCCTGATGGATAATGAAGGTGACCATCTGGCCTTAGGGAGACCTTGTTATGAAGGCGGGCAGCCGCATAAGCATCCACCCTGACAGCTCTAGTCTCCTGTAGGTAAGCTTGTAAGGCCTCTTCGTCAGTCTGTCCAGATCTCGCATTATGTATCCGAATCCATTGTGCCTGGTAACTTGAAAGTAGGTAGCGCAACTGGTGAACCTGGCGTTTCAAAAGCTGATCTCCCGACTGATCTGCTAAAGGATCATTTTCAAAGGCGACCTGCACGACGCGTGAAAATGCCGTCCAAAAGTCGGATCCTGGCGGACAATCTGGAGCCATCCTACTCAGAAGAAAGGCTGTTTCTTCACAAGTTCCAGATAAGTCACTCGGCATTAGGAGAATTTTCATAACGCCCCTCAGCAAGTCTTGGGCAGCAGTTTCCGTTAGATCCTTGATCTCTTGAAACCACATGTTTTGAAACAGAGGACTGGCAAAGAAAAAGACAGACTGGTATTGTTCTTGGTAGGCTTGTGGATCTTTGTATACCTGCAAGTGCTTCTCTAGATAGGCTAAACTATTTTCTCTCCAGCCTAGTCTCGCTAATTCCCGTCTGTTCATGATGCTGTCCTTTCTATGCTACTATACTACCATCTTTTGGAGCTTGAGACAATTCTCATTACTCCACTAGCGTTTTTGAGGATTTTTTTGATATACTAGAAGTGAGCGAAGAAAAGAGGAAAGCATGACACCAAACAAAGAAGATTACCTCAAGTGCATTTACGAAATTGGCACAGAAGTAGAAAAAATCAGTAATAAAGAAATTGCCAGTCGCATGCAGGTCTCTCCACCCGCTGTGACCGAGATGATTAAGCGCATGATCTCTGAGGGTCTCTTGGTGAAAGATAAGACCCATGGCTATCTACTAACAGATCTGGGCTCGCAATTGGTCTCTGATCTCTACCGCAAGCACCGCTTGATCGAAGTATTTCTGCTGAAAAATCTTGGCTACACAACTGAAGAAGTCCATGAAGAGGCAGAAGTTCTCGAGCATACCGTTTCTGAACATTTCATCGACCGGCTGGATCACATGCTTGGAAATCCTAAGACCTGTCCTCATGGTGGGACAATTCCAAAGAAAGGTGAAAGGCTTGTCGAAGCCTACCAAGACCGTCTCAGTGAAACGACTGAGCCTGGTCTGTATATTCTGCAAAGAGTCTATGACACCTATGAATTGTTAAAATTCTTAGATCAGATCCATCTCCAAATTGGTGATACCATCGCGTTTCAACGGTATGATGACTACACAGGCCTCTATTACTTAGTTATCCATGAACAAGAAATTTCTATCAACCAAGTGATCGCCCAACAACTCTATATCGAAAAACATGCAGTCTAACCCGACTGCATGTTTTCTTACTTATGGATTTTTTGTATCTAGTAAAATCGTCACCGGACCATCATTGATCAATTCAATCGCCATATCGGCTCCAAAGATCCCTCGTTTGACAGGGACTTCTTTTTCTAATTGATCATTAAAGGCATCATATAACTGACTGGCCATATCTGGCTTGGCAGCCCCTATAAAAGCAGGACGGTTGCCTTTTTTTGTCTCCGCAAAGAGGGTAAATTGAGAGATCGACAAGATTTCTCCTTGAATATCTTTGACCGAAAGATTCATCTTATCTTCCTCATCTGAGAAAATACGCATCTGCGATACCTTGCGGACTGCATACTCCAAATCCTTCTGGTCATCCTCAGGCCCTACTCCCACTAAGAGCAGCAAGCCTTGCTGGATCGCATTGTAAACTTGGCCATCAATGGAAACCGAGGCACTCTTGACCCGTTGAATTACTAATTTCATTTTATTATCCTATTTTATAAATCTATTGAGCATTCACTGCTGACCTTAAAAGAAAATCGACATCAGACAAGGCAGTGAGACGCAGGTATATTATCTGAAAAGTAAAGGCTGTTCAGTTACTTTTAGTGCGGGGCAGCGAGACGAAGACAGTACTGAAGTACGGCAAGGCGAGCTAACCAAGCAATAAAAGAGTTCTGAGCACATCCTAGCTTCTTCAAAGAAAATCGACATCAGACAAGGCAGTGAGACGCAGGCATAACTGTAGTTAGGCCAGTCGAAACTAACGCAGTATGAAGTCGATTTTCGCAGAAGACTAGCCATTGGTACGCTTAACAGAGTACACCTCCGGCACACTCTTAATCTTATCCACAACCGTTGTCAACATAGACAAGTTTGGAATTCCAAAGGAAATGTGGATATTGGCAAATTTCATATCTTTGGTTGGTTGGGCATTGACGGTTGAGACCATCTTAGCTGTATTGGAGAGGACTTGTAGTACATCGTTCAGAAGTCCGGCACGGTTGAGTCCGTATATATCGATGTGGGCGATATAGTCTTTGGTCGTGTTGTTATCTTCCCATTCTACATCAATCAAGCGTTGCTCGTAGTTGTCTTGAGCTCGGAGATTCATACAGTCCTGACGGTGAATCGCAACACCGCGTCCTTTGGTGATATAGCCGACGATTTCATCACCTGGAACTGGGTTACAGCACTTAGCAATCCGAATCAAGAGCCCAGAAGCGCCTTGGATAACCACGCCACCTTCGTGACGGACCTTCAAGGTATCTTTTTTATTTTCAACCTTGACCTCGCCACCTTTGACTAGCTCTTCTGCTTCTGCACGTGCCTTAGCCCGTTCTTCTTCCCGGCGTTCATCCTCCGTCAAGCGGTTAAAGATGGTAATAGCCCCAATCTCTCCAAAACCAATCGCCGCAAACAAGGCTTCTTCTGTCTTGTAACTTGATTTTTGTAGCACTTTGTCCATGTGCTTTTTGTCCATGAACTTATTGGCTACCAAGTCATGCTCGTGGAATTGGGCCATCAAGAGGTCCCGACCACGGTTAATAGATAATTCCTTGTCTTGATTTTTAAAGAACTGACGAATCTTGTTGCGCGCCTTGCTAGTTTTAACAAGGGTCAGCCAGTCACGACTCGGACCAAAGGAGTTGGCATTGGTGATAATCTCCACCTGATCTCCCGTCCGAAGTTTGGTATTGAGGGGCACCATCCGGCCATTGACCTTAGCACCAATCGCTTTTTCCCCAACCTTGGTGTGGATTTCATAGGCAAAATCGATCGGTCCAGAATCTTTCGGAAGCGAGCGCACGGTTCCATCTGGTGTGAAGACGTAAATTTCTTCTGCCAAGATATCTTCTTTTACATTTTCAACAAATTCTTTGGCATCGCCTGACTGGTCTTGGAGTTCCATCATCTCCTTGATCCAGTTCATCCCAATAGCCGATTCCTTGCTGTTGACTTGACCCTTGATTCCTTTTTTATAGGCCCAGTGAGCCGCAACCCCATACTCAGCAACCTCGTGCATTTCCTTGGTTCGGATCTGGAACTCAATCGGTCCTTTAGGGCCGTATACAGTCGTATGGATGGACTGATAGCCATTGGCCTTCCGGTTGGCAATATAGTCCTTAAAACGCCCTGGCATTGGCTTCCAGAGCTCATGGATGTAGCCTAGCATAGCATAAACATCACTTGGAGTATCCAGGATACAGCGGATGGCAATCAAGTCATAGATTTCATCGAAGCGTTTCTTCTTATCCTGCATTTTGCGATAGATCGAATAGATATGCTTTGGTCGACCATAAATTTTCCCATGCAGATGGCGTTCCCCAGCATAGGTCTCGATCTTGTGGACAACCTCTTCGACCAACTCTTCTCGCTCGCGACGTTTTTCCTTCATCATATGGGAGATCTTGTAGAATTCAACTTCGTTCAGATAACGGAAGGACAAATCCTCAAGTTCCCACTTAACGCTGGAAATCCCGAGACGATGGGCCAGTGGTGCATAGATCTCCATGGTCTCACGCGAAATGCGTTCTTGCTTATCTTTGCGTAAATGCTTGAGGGTACGCATATTATGCAAACGGTCTGCTAATTTGACCAATATTACACGAATATCTTGAGACATGGCCATGAGCATCTTGCGATGATTTTCAGCCAACTGCTCTTCGTGGGACTTGTACTTGACCTTCCCGAGCTTGGTCACCCCATCGACGATCACACGCACGTCATGACCAAATTCGCGCTCTAAATCATCTAAGGTTGCATCCGTATCCTCCACGACATCATGCAAAAAGCCACAGGCGACCGTCACAGCGTCCAGTTTTAGCTTAGCAAGGATTCCTGCTACTTGAATAGGATGAATGATGTAAGGTTCACCTGACTGACGGAATTGTCCATTATGGCAATCAACCGCATAGACCAAAGCCTTTTGCACAAAAGCAACATCTTCAGGTGATAAATATTTTTTTGTAAGGGCAACGACTTGGTCCCCTGTTAAATTCTCTTCTTTCGGCATGTATTTTCTCCAGTTTCTTGGATACTATTTTAACACTTTTAGAAGCAGATGGGAACCAATGAAGCTACTTTAATATACGGATACTTCTCGAAAATCATTCTGGGATCCACCTTGCTTTCATCATTCGTAACAGTTTTTTGTAAAAAAATAACGAAGCGATTCCTTCACTTCGTTAGTTCATTAATTCTGTAACAACACTCACGGCGCTGAGAGCATAGAGTGGTGCTGTTTCTGCTCGTAGGATGCGAGGCCCAAGTCCTGCAAGGACTGCTCCTTTAGCTGTAAAACTTTCAATTTCTGCAGGAGAGAGGCCACCCTCTGGTCCAAAGATAAAGAGCAATTTAGCTCCCTTCTCGAGTCCAGTAACTGCTTGCAAGAGAGCAGCAGCTTCTCCCTCTTTAGCTGACTCTTCATAAGCCACCACGATGCGGTCAAACTGATCGAGTTGAGCTAGAAAGTCAGATTTTTTCTCAAAAAGGGTGATACTTGGGACCAGATTCCGCTTGCTTTGCTCGGCTGCTCCAAGAGCGATTTTTTCTAATTTTTCGACCTTTTTACCCAATTTTTTGCCATCCCATTTGGCAACCGACCAGTCTGCAGGGAAGGCCCATATTTGGCTAGCACCCAGTTCCGTCACTTTCTGAGTGATGAACTCCAGTTTGTCTCCTTTGGGAAAGCCCGATGCGATGGTCACTTGGATGGGTAGTTCCACATTGTCAGCCAATTCTTCAACCAGCTCCAATTGACGAGCTTCTACATTTACCACGCGCGCCAAGCGCTTGATCCCATCATCAAAGACCAAAGTCACCCCATCATCTTCTTTTAAGCGCATGACCTGAAACATGTGCTTGCTGGTTTCCTTGTCCTCGATGGTGACAGGTGAGCTAGCCAAACCTTTTACAAAATACTGCTGCATGCTAGCCTCCAATCACACCGGAGACGTCCTTGGTCTTCTTGAAGACACAGGCATTCCATTCCCCTTGGATCATGTGGGTTTCAAGGAAAAATCCAGCCGATTCAGCCGACTCACGCACCATGTCCCACTTGTCCTTGATAATGCCACTCATGATGAGGTAACCTTCGTCCTTGACCAATCGATAAGCATCATCTGTCAGATGGATAAGGATATCCGCCAAGATGTTAGCCACGATGACATCTGCCTCAATCTCCACACCCTTGAGCAAATCGCCTGGGGCCACATGGATGTTTTCCATACCAGGATTGAGCTCAATATTTTCCTGAGCGACGCGAACTGCTACATCATCCAAGTCATAGGCGAAGATTTCCTTGGCACCTAGAAGCGAGCTAGCAATAGAAAGGACGCCTGATCCTGTCCCCACATCTAGCACTGTCTCCCCGCCACGAAGGACTTGCTCTAAGGCAAAGAGGCTCATCTTAGTGGTCGGGTGAGTTCCTGTTCCAAAGGCCATACCAGGATCCAGCTTGATAATCTTTTCTCCAGCAGTCGCCTCATAGTCCGTCCATGACGGCACGATGGTCAAGTCATGAGTGATGCGAGCTGGTTCATAGTATTTCTTCCAGTTGTCGGCCCAGTCTTCCTCAGCCAAGGCAGTCGTGCCCATCTTGACCTCTCCTAGATCCATAAAATCCGTCAATTCTGCTAAGCGATCCTGCAAATCCGCTTCAACTGTTGCTACATCAACCGTTTCCGGGTAGTAGGCGGTCACCACGATTTCTTCTTGCTGCTCGACATCAGGAAAAATCTCACCGAAGCGGTCCACGTTGCCCACATAGTCCATGCTATCTTCGATCGCGACCCCTTGGGCACCTAACTCGATCAAGAGGTTGGAGACTAGTTCCTCACCCTCACGCTTCACTGTAACTTTTAACTCTTGCCATGTTTCCATCATTAAGATACCAAGCCCGTAAAACACAAAGCCAAAATAGGAAACTCTCTGAAGACACTTGTGTCTAGGAGAAGTTTATCTTTTTGGCACAGTGTTTAGGGCGGGTTCAGTTTAGAAATTTAACCGAACCATCCTTTCTATTTCTCTATCAATTTTTTCATGTAGACCATATCCATGCCTTCTTTTTCAGGCTCGATATGGGTTTGATGGTAGCCATTCTTCTCGTAGAACGCGACCATGCCTGCATCCTGTAACACCGTACACAAATCCCATTGTCTAACGGTTGAAAATTCCTCTTCTAGCAAGCGCAATCCTTCAGATCCATACCCTTTTCCCTGATACGGAGGCAGAATCGCTGCGGTCCCCAACCAAGCTTCCGTTAACTCTTCATTGGTCTGAACTCGTAAAAATCCGATGTTTTCTTCATCTTTTTTTACAAAGTAGTAATAGCTATTGGGACGCTCTGCCAGTTTCCATTTGATTCGTTCACGGTCCTCCAGATAAGGATCATATTCATCCTGGTATTTTTCATAAACTGCCTTAAAACTGGCTCTTTGAATGGCAATAATGGTTTCTAAATCCTCTGCTCCTGCTTTCTCAAGTCTTATCATACACTTTCCTCCACATAATCACGTACTCGTTCTTGCAATTGGGGAACAACTCGATCTGAAGTTAAAAACTCTTCAAAGCTCACTAACTTATAGCCCTGTCCCTCATCTCCAAAGTCGATGCGATCAAACTCTTCTTGGGCTAGATTGCCAACTAGAAAAACAAACTGTTTCTTCTCATCCAAGATGCCAGGATAGATCCCAGACCAGATGACGTCATCTTTCGACAGTTGGATGTTCAATTCCTCATAAACCTCACGCGCCACACACTCAAAAGGTGTCTCATTTCCTTCCCGACCACCACCTGGCAAGTCCCACATATTGGGGTAAGGAATCGTTTCTTTATCATCGCGCAAGATGGTCAAAATTTGCCCCTCACAAATCAAGGCAATTTTACAACCCGTAAATTCGAATCGTGCTTCTAAGCAATCCTCAAGCATGAGCTTTCCCTCCTAGTATCTCGGATAAGGATAAAAGGTGCTTTCATCTAGGCCAACTTTGCCTTCTTCAAAAACTTCTTGGTTCCAGACGATCTCAAAGCTCTCTGCTTCTTCGTCTGCTAAGAAATCCATGAGCTCATCCAAGGCCAGCTCGGCTGTATCTCGGAGGAAAGTCGCAAAATAGGCTAGAAACTCACGAGACAAGCCTTTTTTAGGCTCATAAGGAATCGCTGTTAAATAGGCATCTTCCTCCACATGAGACTTGGCTGGATTGTAGAAGAGCACGGCTTCTTCAAAGAAGATATCCTCGTCAGATTCTTCGCCAGCTTCATCAACCAGTGCAACCCCTCCCGTATTCTGCGCTTCCAAGAGAAAAGCCACTTCTACCGCATGGTTTTTCTTATCCCAATTGATCTCAAAATCAAAAGGAAAAACCTTGTCCATCTCCTCTTCTAAAACATCCAAAAATCCGTATTTAGACATAGCGTCCTCTTTCTAATTTCCCACTCTTAGAGCGGAATATGATACAATAGTTACTACAATCTTACCATAAAAACCGCCTCTTTGAAAGGAGACAAAGCTAGAAAGGAGAAGGAAATGCCCGACAATCTCGCACTCCGTATGCGACCACGGACGATCGATCAAGTCATCGGTCAACAGCACCTGGTTGGAGAAGGCAAAATCATTCGTCGCATGGTCGAGGCCAATCGTCTGTCCTCTATGATTCTCTATGGACCTCCGGGGATCGGAAAGACCAGTATTGCTTCTGCGATCGCAGGAACGACCAAGTATGCCTTTCGGACTTTTAATGCAACGGTTGACAGTAAAAAACGCCTACAAGAAATCGCAGAGGAAGCCAAATTTTCTGGCGGCTTGGTCCTGCTTTTGGACGAGATCCATCGCCTCGATAAAACTAAACAAGATTTTCTCCTGCCTTTGCTCGAAAGTGGTCTGGTCATCATGATCGGTGCAACGACTGAAAATCCCTTTTTCTCTGTCACACCCGCTATTCGTAGCCGGGTACAAATCTTTGAGCTGGAACCGTTGACGACAGAGGAGGTCAAGCAAGCTCTAAAAACGGCGCTGGATGATCCCGACCGTGGCTTTGACTTTCCAGTCGTGCTCGATGAGGACGCTTTGGATTTCATCGCTACCTCAACCAATGGAGATCTTCGCTCTGCCTTTAATTCTCTCGATCTGGCGGTGTTGTCAACTTCTGAAAATGCAGAAGGGATTCGCCATATTACGCTAGAGATCATGGAAAACAGCCTCCAGCGCAGCTATATCACCATGGACAAGGACGGAGACGGTCACTACGATGTCCTCTCTGCTCTGCAAAAGTCCATCCGCGGATCCGATGTCGATGCTAGTCTCCACTACGCCGCACGTTTGATCGAAGCGGGCGATCTACCCAGCTTAGCCCGTCGCTTGACGGTCATTGCCTACGAAGATATCGGCCTGGCCAATCCAGATGCGCAGATCCATACGGTGACAGCCCTTCAGGCAGCGGAGCGCATCGGCTTCCCCGAAGCCCGCATCCTCATCGCCAACATCGTCATCGACCTGTCTCTTTCGCCTAAGTCCAACTCGGCCTACGTCGCCATGGACAAAGCCTTATCTGACCTCCGGAAGTCGGGTAATCTTCCTATCCCCCGCCATTTACGGGATGGTCACTATGCCGGAAGCAAGACCTTGGGAAATGCCCAAGACTACAAGTATCCCCACAATTATCCTGGCAATTGGGTCCAACAGGACTATCTACCAGACAAGCTTAAGGGGGCCTCTTATTTCACTCCCAATGAAAATGGCAAATACGAGCGAGCCCTAGGGGCGACAAAAGAGAAGATTGATCAACTCAAGAAAAGGTGATATCGGTTCCAAAAAATTGAGATTTTCCCTTGAAATTTTTTTGAAATATGGTATCATATACATATAGAAACGCTGTGGTGTACGACTTCACACTTAAGTGTTGACCGACTATTTTTTGTATTATTAGGGAAACAAAGGACTTCTAACAGCATGCAGGCCGTATCACGCGGAAGCAGCTTCAGTTAGAGCAAGTTGCCCACCTGCTTAATTGCGCGGGTTCAATACAAACCGTGAAGTTTCGGCACCAATACAGCTTTTTTTTGCCTCCTTAGCTCAGTTGGTAGAGCAGTAGACTCTTAATCTATGGGTCGCAGGTTCGAGCCCTGCAGGGGGCATCTAAATCAACAGGAAAAAGCCTTGATTTATAAGGCTTTTTTGCTTGTCTATAACTGATTTGCCCCATCATTTGCCCCACATTTTTTTATGAGCAATCTTTCCAGACATCTCTGATTACGAAAAACAAAAAAGCTATCCTACCTTTGCAAATTTGGATAAGATAGCAGAATATTTTAATGCAACTCCAACCCAACTATTTGGAACTAGTAAAGAGATTGAGTTAGAAAAGAGTGTTCTTGAATCTAATGAATACTCTGATAAAGTAAGTGAGATTTTAAAAGCTGTCAAATACATCGAAGATTTTCTAGAAACTGATGGACAGTACTTAGAGGATTTACTTTACTTAACAAGAGGCAACCAACTATACACAGAAGATGGAGATGAGTTGTATATTGATCCAACTTCTCAGAAAAGAACACTTCATAACCAATATGAACCTGGTTTTATTGAAGCAAGGGATAAATCTCCACTAGAACTCTTAATTGAAAATAAGGAATTGTTTGATAAATAGAAAAAGCGAGGATAACCTCGCTTCAGATTGAAGTTAAAATCTTTAGAAGACACTTTTATAAGGACTTTGTCTTCAATCTGTGAAAAGGAGTGAAAACTCCTTTTCTTTTTGTAAGTCAGACTGAAACTTCCAAATTGTTTATTTATTTTATTGACATTTTCTATAAAAATAAGTACAATAGTTTTATTAGAAACTATACTATATAGGGGGTATTGAAATGAAATTTTCTAATCGTTTACTGCTATTCCTTGCAGGAGTTGTTTTTGTCCTTTTAGGACTTTTCCTATTTACAAACCCAGTAGCTAATCTTGTTGCTTACAGCTGGTGGATTTCATTTGGTTTACTGGTTTCTTCTATAGCAGCTATTTTAGGCTATTTCTCTGCACCAAAAGAGCTTCGCTCACCTTTTTATCTTTTCCAAGGATTTGTTAGTCTTCTCTTAGCTCTTTACCTCGTTGCTTATGGCTTTGTGACCCTGCCGGTCGTCATTCCGACCATTGTAGGAATTTGGTTAATTGTAGAAGCCATTATTGCTTTCTTTAAAGGCAATCGTCTAGGATTGATTTTCCCTATTATTGGTAGCAATATCACGTGGGTAGCCTTGCTTGAATTTTTACTAGGTCTAGTGATTCTGTTCAATCCAGTGGCTACAGGTGTCTTTGTCGTTTATGTCATTGCCTTTTCATTTTTAGTTACTGGCTTCACCTACATTATTGATGCCTTTCGTAAATAATCTAGCTGCCATTTTGGGCATATTAAAATAGCTGGGAAGTTACATTCTCAGCTTTTTTTGACGTCCAATAGCTTTTTGTAGCAAAGTATTTAAAAATAAAAGAGAAGAGAATCTTTCACTCTCTTCTCAGTATATCTTATTAAATTTAGTTTTTCTTAATCTAGCTGATTTTCCTTTGCAACGACAAATTCCTTAACCAATCGATAGATAACAGCAAATACGGGGGTAAAGAATATCATCCCAAGTAAGCCAAAGAGATTGCCTCCAATACTAGCAGCCGCAAGCGTGAAAATAGCTGGTAAACCAATAGACTGACCTACAACTTTTGGATAAATAAGGTTTCCTTCAATCAGCTGTATAACTTGATATAGAAGAAGAGAAAGTAAGGCTTGAGTAGGACTCACTGTGAAGATAAAAATCGCTCCCACAACACAAGCAATCATAGGCCCTACATAAGGAATGAACGATAGCACTCCTGCAAATATACCTGTCATTACTCCATAGGGTATCCCAAACAGGCTGTAACCAACCGCTATCATAACTCCTATGATAACTGCTTCAATCAGCTGACTCATCAAAAATTGGTCATAAGTCTCTAGTGCTACTTGTCCAATGTAAGTCAACTTTATCACCACCTTCTCTGGAAGAAAAACTTTTAGAAGTCGACTCGTCATCGCTGCCAAATGTTCCTTACTGGATAAAAATAAAAAGGTGAAGACTATAATCAAAAAGGCATTCATCAAACTTGAAAAAATATTGCCGATATTACTAGTCAGACCTGATAAAAAACCTATCAAAGCTTGGCTAATAGAACTAGATTGTCCCTGTATGCCTGATACGATAGTTGACAACATGTCTTTGGTTACAAATTCCGAGCTGCCTAGCAATTTCCCAAGTTGAGTAAGGACTGTTGAAAGGACTGTTCCCAGCTGACTAATAGTCTGAGCTAGGGTTGGCAGCACCAAAACCAAAAGAGCAATCACGATTAAGATAAGAGCTAGGAAAACAAGTACCATGGCAATCGGACGACGCAACTCTGCCTTTACCTTCAATTTAACTAAGTACTGTTCAATTTTTTTCATAGGAACATTAAGCACAAAAGCAATAACAGCACCATAAATCAAGGTTGATGTTACATCAAAGAGAGAGATTGCTCCTGATATAAAGCTCGATGCATTCAGAATTACAAGAGCAACCAGCCCTATAAAAAGGATTAACGGGGTATATTTTTTAACTAAGTTCATAAATTCTCCTTAATAAACATGTTTAGATACGACTATACTATTTGGTTTTTCAAACTCTCGATCAAGGTAGGCTTGGTAAGTTCCTGGAGCGATAAATCCTTTTGGTGAGAGGATATCTGTTCCAGCTTGACCGACTATGGTATCAGCCAAGAGCACACAGTTTGTGGACAAGACAAAGTAGGATTTAAACTTAGATTTGATAAATTTATAAAGTTCCCCATCCGTCTCATGTCTGATTTTATAAGCGTAGGTGTAGTCTTCCTTACCATCTTCCGTTTTAATTTTATCTGCGCTTGGCTCCCAAGGAATCGTTAGTTGTTTTAATTCAGCTAATTTTTCCTGAACCGCTTCTTCCATTTCCGGTGTCAAATCTATTCCGTAACCATTTTTTGACTCTCACGTTTACATAGATCAATGTACTTATCGCGGTCACAGAAATATAAGACACCATCTCCTACCATACCAAATAAGGTCTCAGATGACGGATCATAGTTGCCATAAGAAATAACACGGCCCTGATAGCAGATATCCACATGACCAATAGCTGAAAACAGGGAGGTCTCAGCTGTATGAACAAAAATTTCTAGCTCTGCTGTCTTACCAGACTTCACTATTCCAAGATGGATATCTTCTTCCTCATCAGCATTTTCCAGCATAAATTTGTTAATTTTTGCTAAAGTTCTTGCAGGGATGAGAGCGGCTAGGACAATAGGTAAGCTAATTCTAATGCGACGTTTGAGATGGTTTTTCCCAATTTCCCCTTCAAATAAGAAACCGTCACGGATATTGGACAGACCATAAAGGAAAAAATAAGCCCCTAAAACAAAGAGTTGAAAGACAGAATTTCCCGTAGAGGACAAAAGACTAGCTCCACCAAGAAAAACTAGTAGAATACCATCTAGTAAGAGACGAAAACGAGGTCGAATATTATTTTTACGGTAGAGAACATAGGTGACAAGATTAATCGTGGCCCTAAAAATCTGATAAACTCCAATCACAAGAGCCAGAACATAAATCGGTATATCAGTCGCAAGATTGGAGCCAAGCAAATATCCCAGCACTAACAATTTAACCAGTGCAACTCCCAAGGTGTCCGTTGACTGACTTTTTTTGAAAATACGTAATACTAAATCTAAGACCGTTGCTATCCAAGCTAAAAACAGAACCAGTCGAATAACCTTTACTGGCAACCAAGTCCCCGTGACCATCAAGATGAGACCTAGCAGAACAAACAAGAACCCCTGAGCAAGTAATTTCTTACCTGTCAGACCTAAAGATAGAATTTTCGCCATATAAAAACCTTTCAACAATAAAAATTAAACACTCCGATTAAACTGACTAGTAAATAGCCAACACTACAAACAGCCTGTGCCAGCAACATATGGTGACTAGAAATGACTGTAGTAATGTCACCATCTTGTCTTATGCACTTCTAAAATTTGTTATATTGATTAGAAACCAGAGCTTATAAAAACTAGCTAAACTCGAGAGATAGACACAATTGCGACGAAAAAATGTATAACCAATACTACTTGTAAAGGTAAGAAAGTATTATTTCTATTCTATTAATGGTTTATATATTACCTATTGTTACACAATATTCACTATAGTTCAACTCTTTACTAATTAAAAATCATAAAAAAATTTCAAGTCCTCATAACGCTTTGAAAAGAACAAAAAAAGAATGAAATACCATATAATTAGATTATGAATTAAAGCTTATGGGAACCAAAATAAGAAATGATTGAAAATTGGAATAGCCTGATAGAGTTTTTGCTAGACAATCCCTGTGAAACTTTCACTGGTCATTGCTTCTGCTAAGCGTTCCTTGAGCTGTGGTTCGAGGTAGTCTAACATGACATTATTGGCTGTGAGGAAAGGCTTCTCCAAGTCAGACTTTTTAAAGATCACTTCATACCCTTCTCTTTCATTGCCATTTTCTGTTATAATAAATTGTACATCTTAACTAAAAGGAACTTACTATGACAAACCTTATCAAACACAAACGTGTAGAATTTTCAGAACTTTTTTATGATCTAGTTTTTGTTTTTGCGATTTCAAAAGTAACTGCTTTAATTCACCATCTTCATAACGGTATTTTGACTTGGAATTCTTTGCTTGATTTTTTCATGTCTGTCTTGCTTCTCATCGATTCCTGGATGATTCAAACCGATTATACCAATCGCTATGGAAAGAACTCTTTATTTAACATAGTAATCATGTTTATCAAAATGGGAATTTTACTCTTTATAGCCAATATGATTGGACCTGATTGGCAACAATATTTTCATTATGTCTGTTGGGCTATTGGTACATTAACCCTTACCTTATTTTTTCAATATTTGGTTGAGTTTTTTAAAAAATCAACCGATAATGTTCATAGGGAAAGTATCAAAGGTTTTCTATGGATAACAGGTCTACGAAGTTTAGAAATCTATCTAGCAGCTCTTCTTCCTATTTACATTGGAGTCTATATCCTTTATGCTAGTATTCTGCTAACATTTATTACGCCAATTACCTCGATTAGTAAAGATGATCATTTCCAGGTAAATCTCCCCCATTTAATCGAGCGCATCTCCCTTCTTGTCATTATTATGTTTGGAGAGATGATTACGAATCTAGCTAACTTCTTTACAATCGAGAATTTCTCGATTTATTCGGTTCTTTATTTCATTATTATGATTTCTCTGTTCTTGTTTTATTTTGGTCAATTCGACCATGCTATTGATGAAAAATCTAATCAAAAGGGGCTATTTCTAATTTACAGTCACTATCCTATTTTCATTGGACTTATGATGATGACTGTATCGATGGGATTTCTTCAGAATCCTGAAGCTAATCGTCTCTTTGCAACCAGCTTCTTTTATATCGGAATTGGCCTCTTCCAAGCTGCTGTCCTAGCAAATGGGCCCTATAACAAACACTATCTTCGCTATTCGAAAAGTTACTACTGTGTCCAAGCTACACTCTATCTGGCTGCCTTGATTCTCTCTTTAATCTTTGCTTCTAATCCTATAATAGTAGTAAGTATTACAACCATTTTAGCTCTAGCTATAGCTATTCATTCTATTTATTTTTATATGACACAGACTAAAAAACATTCCACACCTTACTGGGAGTTGTTTTAATGAGTTTATAGCATTAAAAAAGCCTTGGTTTCCAAGGCTTTATTTGATATCAATCACCGAACACGAAAATGTTTAACTTACAGAACTGCTAGTGAAGCTCTAGAGGATGAGTTCGAGTAAATGTTGCACTTATTCTTGCAATTTATCATTTACTTGATGCACGAACTCGATATTTTTTTCGTTAATTTGTTTTTGCCCCACTTTTGCCCCATTTTTAAATCCTGACATTGAAAATACCTAAAAGTACTTCCCTAAAATCACTTATATTTCAACATTTTTGTTTATTTTCAATATGAAAAGTTCTTACAAATTCATGTAGGGGGCATTTTTTATGCACAAAAAGCCTTGAAAACCAAGGCTTTTTGCTTATTTCAAAAGCATTGGCTCATATTTTTATATACTATAATGTAGCTTACGAAGTTAAATCATTCTACACCATTGTTATTCCATTTAAAATAAAAACCAGCTTTGAACCCTACCAAACAATTGACAGTTCTTGCCTGAATCCGCTATGATAAGGGTACTTGAAATTCCGAGTTTTCATAGCATTTAAAATGTAAGGAGTCCAAAATGAAAATCTATTATTCAAAATATGTCGGTGGTGGCTATCTACTCTTTGCATCGGCTATATTCATTCAAATTTTCTTTCTTCTCTTACATGGATTGATCGACTTTTCTCAACTAAATCTTCTCACTGTGATTCCAACCGTCCTCTTTTTCGCTGCTATCTACGCAACAATTGCAGGCATCAAAAGACTGACTAGCCACAGAGTCTCCTTTGAATTCACCTTTGAAGGTATTGAGGTCTATCCCGGACTCTTCTTCTCAAAAGAAATCTTCATTCCCAAAGAAGAATTGTTGCGAGCATCGTATGTTGAAGTGGACGTCAGCGACCCTGATCATGTCAACAGCAAGGCTTGCTATTTAGATTTTAACCTCAGAGAAGTCACCCAGCTAGAAGATATTTCTAAGTCAAACATCATCATCAATACAAGCACCTTGAAATTGCGTCTCGCCCTTAGCCTCTGTCGATTTAGAGAGGAAGAAAAAGCCGAGTTAGCGACCTATCTAAAAGAAAACTACGGCATTGATTTTTTCTATTAGCATGTAATAAAAAAGCTCTCCATTAGAACTTTAGAATAGCAAGATCTTTCCAAGCACTTGACGAACGAATACCGAATAACCGTTTTATAGCAAAGAAAAGAGAGTGGGACAGAAATCGGTAATTCGTTAGAATTCGATTTCGTCGTCCCACCTCCGCACAGTTGAGTAGGGCTGTAAAAGCTGATGAAATCAGCGTAGTAGAGCCCACTCAACCACTGCGTCTTGCTCGACAATCCAAAAACAATTGAGAGGCTAGGACTTTTGTCCCACTCTCTTTTTTATCTGCTCTTAGTTCCCCATTTTTCCTTTGGGTACGAGCAGATAGAAAAATAGCAAATTCAATCCAAATACTGCAACAAAGAGCGCTAATTGGGTGGCATCAATCGTTTGTTTCTCAGTCAAATCTTGGATCAGCTTTGTATAATAATAGCCTGGGAATACCCGTTGTAGCTTGCCAACCAAGTCCATAAATCCTCCACTTGCGCCAAGCGTATCAAAGGGAATAATGGTCATAGCGGCCAAAATAATGACAGGAAAGCCAATGGTATCAATCGTCTTGGCATCTACTCTTACCCCAAGAACAAAGCCAATCACGCTAAAGTAGATCCCCATCAAGGATAAGAGGAAAAATTGCACCAACAGGCTAGTCGTCACTGGAAAGTGAAAACCTAGAACAGCAACTACTAGTACTGCTAAAAAGATCAAGCTGTTCAAAATCAGTTGTACGATCGATTGATCCCATAAATAGTTCTTGACACTATAGCTTGTAAAGTGGGATTCAAAAGAATAAAACCCAATATCTGAGGCGATTCGCTTACTAAAGGTTGCAAGGCTATTGCCAATGACCCCGATAAATACGGCAATGCCTAATAAAATACTTGGCGAAACCCCTTTTTGAAGCTGATCAAAGAAGATATACCAGCCTATGGGTAAAATAATGGTGAATAATACAAAGCGCTTATTTCGTAAAACTTGCTTTAATTGAATCTTTTTCATGCTTGTTCCCCTCCTTTACTCATCTCTTCTCGGAAATACTGCTCTATGGTTTGACCAGCCTGGTGAATGTCCTCAACAGCCTTTGCGGCAGCAATTCGACCCTCTTTTAAAATCAGGACTTTTGTAAAAAAGGCATCAATTTGGTTGAAATCATGGGTCACCACAACAGATGTAAACTCTTGCTGCTCCAGCAATTTCCAAAAATTATCCACTGCTTCCAAGTCCATGCCAGTCGTTGGTTCATCTAAAAAAATCAACTTTGGATGATTCAAAATGGTTAACAACAAGGACAAGCGTCTCTTTTGACCACCGGAAAGACTTCCCACCATCTGCTCTCTTGATTCTCTTAATTCGACCATTTCTAAGAGTCCATTGATATCAGCCTGCTTCAGCTGATTCATCCGGCATTTTAATTCGACGAGTTCGGCAACAGTTAGATCCTCAATGAGCAGATCCCCCTGAGGCATCATCCCAATTTCCCTTTGAAAATCAAGCGAAGTCTTTATCGTCCCCGAATCAGCCTGGAGCTGCCCAGCGATAATGTTGAACAGGGTGCTTTTTCCTGCTCCATTATTTCCCAGCAAGGCAATTTTGTCTCCTTCTTCTATCGAAAAAGACACTCCCTTTAATACAGCTTTCTCCTTAAATGATTTTGTAATAGATGCTACCTGAAACATACGATCCCTCTTTTCTTATTGATCTTGTGTACAGTATACTTCAAAGGGACAGGCTTTGTGGCTCTCTGTCAGAATCGGTCAAAAAATCGTCGCGAATGGTCAAAAAAGAGGCTGGGACAAAAGTCCTAGCCTCTCAATTATTTTTGATTGTCGAGCAAGACGCAGTGGTTGAGTGGGCTCTACTACGCTGATTTCATCAGCTTTTACAGCCCTACTCAACTGTGCGGAGGTGGGACGACGAAAGCGAATTCTAACGAATGACCGATTTCTGTCCCACTCTCTCTTCTATTATTCCTTCCAAAAGGTCAGGCTCTGAGTAAATCGGTAGTTTGAACTCTTGGTAGACACTGTCGTTTTGGGATACTTTTCCAGTAATTGTTGGATCTTGTACAAGCCAAGACCGCGGCCCTCTCCTTTACTCGAGTAGTCCTTTTCAAAAATTCTCGCCAGATCTATTTTTTCAGCTTTTGTACTATTTTCAACTATTAAGATGAGGGAGTTCGTTTCCTGAAGCATGGCAAGGGTCAGCTGGGGGTCGTCTGATTCGAGACTCGCTTCAATAGCATTGTCACAAAGAATGGATAAGAAGGTGATGAAATCTAAAACCTCGATGAATAAATCACGAACAGGTTCATCGATCTCGACAGAGATCCCAATCCCTTTATTTTGAGCTTCCAATAATTTTGCGGACAGAACACTTTTTACAGCTGGATTTTCTATGTGACTGAGTTTGGCAATATCAAACTTACTATTGTAAAATTGCTGGCCACTCTCTCGAAGAACATTCTCATAGACTTCCCTGATCGCATTGAGGTCTTCGTGCTCAATACTTAATTTGAGACTGGTTAAAATATTCAGGTAATCATGACGAAAGGCACGAATCTCCCCATAGAGCATTTCGACGTGTTGGCTATAGGTGGCTAATTCCTGCAGTTGCCTATCTTTTTGCTCTAGAATCTCTTGTTTCAATCGTTCTTTGGACACTGCATTGAAATACAAGAGCATCACAAAAAACAAAATCAGATAAATACTATTTAACTGTTCCCGTAAAGCATCTGCATGAGGAATAGCATCCTCAAAAACCACCAGACCTACAACACTGAGCAAATACACAAACATGGAAAGATCCATTGGGAGTAGGAAACGATTAAAATACTGCCGTTGAAACCCTACTTTTAAATCTGTAAAATCTAGTTTTAACAATTTAGTGATTCCTATATAAACAGGAAAGACCAGCAATTCAAGTAGAGCATCATACCAGCTGACAGATGCCTCATGAACAAGTACGATCCCTAACATTGGAAAGACATAAAAGGCTAAGAGACGCCCAATGAGACTCTCCATGACAACCGGATAGAGCCCATAAAAAATATTCAAAAGGTGTCGTATGTTACGATTTCGGTAGAAACTATAGGCAATAAATACTAAGAAATAGCCAAAAAAGCCTACCGGTGGTACAAGGGTAAAGATAATTGCGAAGAGGAAGGGGCACAAAAAGAGCCAGCGCAAGGTGAACTCTTGTCTACTGATATGACGATAGATCAGCATGCTGACGAAGAACTTTAGGTAAGACATTAGAATAGTTAACAGCAATTCTTTCTCCCTCTATTTTTTCAAAGCTTCCAGTAAGCCTCTATACTTGGTCCGTGAGATCAAGCAATTGTCCCCATTTTCAAAAAAAGCTTTCTTGGCTTCTTTATCAATCTTCGTAATATTTTGCGGATTCACCACAAAGGAGCGGTGGCACCGATACAAGCGGGGATCTGCTTTTTCGATATCGGCAATACTAGCGTAAAATTCCAAGCGCTCTTCCTGGGTGTGTAAAATGACCTTGTGAATGGTTGGAGACGTTTCAACATACAAAATCTTATTAAAAGGAACTTGTACACGCGCCATCGCACTCTCAAACGTAAAGGCATCTTGCGCAATCGTGGTCCCAGCTTGCTCCAAGGTATAATCGATGGCTGAGCTGATTCTCTCTTTGAACTCTTCCTCACCCAGCGTTTTATCGATAAAATCCAAGGCAGCCACTTTGTACTGAAAGGTAATGGGCATAAATTCAGAGTGAGTGGTGACAAAGACAATGGTCGCATGGGGATCTTTCTTACGAATCTCTTTTGCGATCTCCAGCCCCTTTTTCTCCTCACCTTTAATCTCGATATCTAAAAAGAATAGGTGATGGGCGCCTCTCTCTGTGATAGCATCCAGCAACTGGCTTGACTTCCCAAACACTTCTGGCGCTTTGCATTGCAAGAATTTTTGACGGATGAGATCCTGCAAGACCGCTTCGATACGCGATTGTTGGATCCATTCATCTTCTAACACAAAAATCTTCAACAAAGTCCTCACTCCTTCCCCTCTACGAATATGTTCTATTTTACCATAAATGATGCCTGCTGAGCCACTCTTTCAAAAGAGACTTAATAGCCCTTCTACCTTTTCTCCTTAACAAAAAAACTCTCCCGGAGGAATCCGGAAGAGCTTGCGCAAGGGGAATTTGAAAAATATTTTTTAATATGAAAAAGGTCGATAAAATCTATGCTATATTCAAACTCTCATTTTACTAACAGCGATATTACGATCAAGTTTTATTGTCAATAGACATGTATGTGGGAAGTTCTCCCCTTGCAACAATGTAGACCTGTGATCTACTCTTAATAGTATACACTAGAATTATTACAAAATCAGTTAATTTGTATTGCAATTTGTTGGCAAATATTCCTCCGTCTGAAAACAGCACAAATACTTGATTCCCAAGCATCTACGCAAGTCCTCTTTAACTAGTATTTATCATTTCTGTTACAAAATTTAAAATAAAAATATTATTCCATGACAAATGAAATTCCCAAAGTACGATAAAAAGGGGAGCGAGACAGAATGAGTTTTTATAAAAACTCGTTCGTTGTCTCGCCCCCGCAAGGCTGATTAGAGCTCTTCCGAGCTTAAGAAGCGAAGGGAGAGCACAATCAGCTACTGCGTCATTCAGCTCACCCTATGATTGGTCGCGAAGATTAGAAAGAATCTTCCACTCCCTTTGAGCTAGTCAGACGATTAGGTAGGCCACACAATAGCGGCTACCGTCCAATGATGAGAAACGAAATCTCAATCATGCAACGGTTACGACAGAAAATAAAGAAGGCCGATATTGCCTTCTTTGTTTTACATAGGTTATGACGTGAAAAGGGAGCGAGACAGAATGAGTTTTTATAAAAACTCGTTCGTTGTCTCGCCCCCGCAAGGCTGATTAGAGCTCTTCCGAGCTTAAGAAGCGAAGGGAGAGCACAATCAGCTACTGCGTCATTCAGCTCACCCTATGATTGGTCGCGAAGATTAGAAAGAATCTTCCACTCCCTTTGAGCTAGTAAGATGATTAGGTAGACCGCACAATAGCGGCTGGCGTCAAATGATGAGAGTCAAAGCCTCAATCGTGTACCGGTTACGACGTGAAAAGGGAGCGAGACAGAATGAGTTTTTATAAAAACTCGTTCGTTGTCTCGCCCCCGCAAGGCTGATTAGAGCTCTTCCGAGCTTAAGAAGCGAAGGGAGAGCACAATCAGCTACTGCGTCATTCAGCTCACCCTATGATTGGTCGCGAAGATTAGAAAGAATCTTCCACTCCCTTTGAGCTAGTGAGACGATTAGCCAGACCGCACAATAGCGGCTGGCGTCAAATGATGAGAGGCAAAGCCTCAATCGTGTACCGGTTACGACAGAAAATAAAGAAGGCCGATAATGCCTTCTTTATTTTCTTAGTAAGACACTTCGGCAAGGCACCATGGTGCTTGCCGTAGCCTAACGAGGTGCTTCAGCACCCTTTAGGCTAAGTGTCTTACATCATCCCACCCATCATGCTTGGATCCATTCCTGGTCCTGCTGGGGCTGCTGGTTCTGGTTTGTTGGCTACGACTGCTTCGGTCGTCAAGATCAGACTCGCTACGGAAGCGGCGTTTTGAAGGGCTGAACGGCTCACTTTAACTGGGTCGATGATTCCTGCATCAATCATATTCACCCATTCACCTGTTGCAGCATTGAAACCTGTTCCGACTTCGGCATTTTTCAAGCGATCAATCACAATAGATCCTTCGTAACCGGCATTGTGGGCAATTTGGCGCACTGGCTCTTCCAAAGCACGAAGAACGATATTGCGTCCTGTTGCTTCATCCCCTTCTAATTCAAGGGCTGCGACTGCAGAGATGACATTGACAAGAGCTGTACCACCTCCGGCAACGATCCCTTCTTCAACGGCTGCGCGAGTCGCATTAAGGGCATCTTCGATACGGAGTTTCATTTCTTTCAATTCTGTTTCTGTTGCAGCACCAACCTTGATTACGGCAACGCCACCAGACAATTTAGCCAAACGTTCTTGTAATTTTTCACGGTCAAATTCAGAGGTTGTGGTTTCGATTTGTGACTTGATGACCGCCACACGGTTAGCGATCGCTTCTGGGTTACCAGAACCTTCGACAATGACGGTACTGTCTTTATCAACTGACACTTTAGCTGCTTGACCAAGCGCTTCAATGGTTGCATCTTTCAATTCCAAACCAAGATCGTCTGTAATGACTGTACCACCTGTCAAGATGGCAATGTCTTCTAGCATGGCTTTGCGGCGATCACCAAATCCTGGTGCCTTGACAGCTACGACATTAAAGGTACCGCGGATCTTGTTCAAGACAAGTGTTGGAAGAGCTTCGCCATCGACATCATCTGCGATGATCAAGAGTGGACGGTTGCTTTGAAGAATGCTTTCCAACAATGGCAAGATTTCTTGGATATTTGAAATCTTCTTGTCAGTAATCAAAATGTATGGATTTTCAAGGTCTGCCACCATTTTTTCATTATCAGTGACCATGTATTGTGAGAGGTAACCACGGTCAAACTGCATGCCTTCAACGACTTCCAGTTCTGTTTCCATTCCACGAGACTCTTCAATCGTGATGACCCCATCTTTACCAACTTTTTCCATGGCTTCAGAGATGTACTCACCGACTTTTTCAGAACGAGAAGACACAGCAGCTACTTGAGCAATGGCTTCCTTGCTCGATACTGGGATCGCATTGTTTTTCAAAGCTTCTACTGCTGTTGCAACAGCGGTCTCAATCCCACGGCGGATGCCAATTGGGTTAGCTCCTGCAGTGACGTTTTTGATTCCTTCACGGACGATGGCTTGAGTCAAAACCGTTGCGGTTGTTGTACCGTCACCTGCGATATCATTAGTCTTAGAAGCCACTTCTGACACCAATTTGGCACCCATATTTTCAAAATGATCTTCCAATTCGATTTCTTTTGCGATAGTTACCCCATCATTTGTGATCAAGGGTGAACCAAATGATTTTTCAAGAACAACATTGCGTCCTTTAGGGCCCAACGTAACTTTCACTGTATCTGCTAAGACATCGACACCACGGACCATTGCAGAACGTGCATCAGATGAAAATTTAATATCTTTTGCCATTTCTCTTACCTCTTTCTTCTCTTACTCTACAATTGCAAGAATGTTTGATGTTCCAACGATGGTGTAGGTTTCTTCCCCATCTTTCACTTCAATTCCTGCATGGCTTTCAACCAAAACGTGGTCTCCTGCTTTTACAGCTGGGGCGATGAGTTCGCCACTTAGGGTACGCACACCTTCACCAACGGCCACTACTTCAGCTGTTTTTGTATCAGCCTTGCTCGCACCGGCGAGGACAAAACCTCCAACAGTCTGTTCTTTTTCTTCTACTTTTAAGACCACACGGTCTCCTAATGGTTTTAACATATTCATTCCTCCATACGAGTTTTTTAGCACTCTCTATACGTAAGTGCTAACTTATGTTTCTATTGTATCACTTGGTCAGAAATAGTCAAGAAAAAAACACCTCAAAAATAGATGAGATGTTTCTAAAATTTCAATTTAAAATTGTCAATTTTTGATTGAAATCATCGATCACTTTTTGAAGATTGATCCGCCCGCGGTAGATGCCATATCCAAAAACAATCATGCCTAAAATTCCAACCAAGGCTAGTAAAATCCCGAGGATCAAGAGTGGGAGGAAACTTTTGTGAAAGAGATAGATCAATACCACACCAATACTGGCAATGATAAAGAGTAAGCTGAACCAACGACCAAGGTTTTCAAGCATGTGGCGTTGGTAGTTGATTTCTGTTTCATATCCATTGACAAGTTCTTGTTTTGTAACCATGGGATTCCTCCTGATAAAAATTGAGAATGAAGTGCAAGTAAAGGAGGTCAATTCACTTCATTCTCAAAAACTCCTACTAGCAAATTTGTTTTTTCTTTTCCTTAGTATTTAAGATGTGGATCAAAGATACCAAGGGCAACACCGATCAAAGCCACTACAACGAGAAGTAACATGACTTTGTTTGGTGAAATTTTTTTCTTAGACATCAACCACCAGCAAAGAGTGATGAAGGCTGCTGTCAAGAGACCTGGATAAACACCATCGATCTTTTCTTGGATGTTCAAGAAGACTTTTCCTTCAGCATTCTTGAATTGAAGGGCTGTTGTAACAGATACCCAAGTAGCTGCTACGGCACCGATAACCATACCACCGACAACGCTGATCGCTTTACGAAGAGCTTGTCCTTTTGGTCCTACAAGGAATTCAACGGCTTTATCCCCTAATTGGTAACCTTTGAAGAAGGCAAAGCGCATACCAAAGTAGACTAAGAGGTTCCATACGACGATGTAGAAGAGAGCACCAGCGACGTTACCACCTTTAGAAAGTCCAAGGGCAATCCCCAAGAGAACTGGAATCAAGGTACCAACGACCAATGAGTCACCAATACCAGCGATTGGTCCCATCAAACCGGCACGCATACCGTTGATGGTTTCGCCATCTACTGCATCTCCGTTTGCACGCGCTTCTTCCAAACCAGCTGTGATCCCTACAACAAGAGATCCAAGTTGTGGTTCAGTGTTGAAGAAGGCCGTATAGGTTTGCATAGCATCCTTTTGTTCTTCTTTGGTGTCATACATTTCTTCTACGATTGGAAGCATAGAAGTCAAGTACCCGAAGGTTTGCATATGTTCTTGAGAGAAACAAGTCAAATGACCATAATACCAATGATGGAATGCTTTTGCTAATGTTTTCTTTGAAATTTTCTTTCTATCAGCCATTTTAAATATCCTCCTCATCATCGTCTAGGTCCACCACTCCGGCTGGAGCAGCTTTCATCGATTTGATCACTTCAAGTTCATAGTAGATTACTGCAAAGATTAATGAAACAACGGCACTGGATACCAAGTTCAATCCGAGAGATTTTGCCAAGGTAAATCCAACAAAGAATGGAATGAAGTCAGTTGCTTCTGTAACAATTTGTTTCAACAAGATGGCAATACCGACACATGGGAGAAGAGCACCGACTGTAAAGAGGGCTTTCATCCAGTAACCATCCATAGGAAGGTATTGTTTCATCAAATCAACCATGTTTTCACCGTATTTGGTGATAATCATTGTTGGAAGGAAAGAGAAGAGGAAGTGAGAGATCCAAGGGTAAACCCAGTCAACTGCGTAGAGTTTTTTGAAGTTTCCTTCTTCAACGGCTTTCCAACCAATGTGTTGCCAAACCAAGTTCATAGTAGCGGTACCGTAGAAAAGAACTGTACCGATTGTCCCAACGGCTGCACCGATTGGAGCTGCAGCTGCGGCGATTCCAGCTTCATCTGTGATGTTATTAGCATGCACAAACAAGATAGCAAGAGGAACACCGATGTAAGAGATGGCACGCACATCGGCAGATACGGTACCACCAGGTGTTACCAAGGCGATATAAACGACTTGAAGGGCAACCCCGACCATAATACCGGTTGTCACATCTCCAAGAATTAAACCTGAAATCAACCCACCGATCAAAGGACGACCGAGTGTATAGTTCCCGATACTGGAACCTCCCATACCAGGCATTGAAGACAAGCTGGCGAAAATACCAAGCAAGATTGCTTGAATCCATGAAATTGTCATAACAAACGCTCCTTTTGTTTGTAAATTTATTTACCTAACAGATAAGACTGTTAGTTTTAAAAACCAAATTTTGATTTGAAATCATCCCAATAACCGATGGAAACATCTGGCAACAATTGGAATTTCACCTTGTAGCCTGCTGCTTGAATGGCTTGGAAGGCTTCTGCTTCTTCCTGAGTGATGGATTGGTTATTCCCCAATTTCACAGCTCCAGGACGATCATTTGCAGGGCCAACAATGATTTCTTTGACATCACCTGGGACAAACCCTTGGTCGACCAAAATTTCCTTCATATCGATTGGATTTTTGGTGATCAAGAAGTAACGACTATCTGATTCTGTTACTTTTGCTGATTTTTCTTTAAAGGCTTCCTTTGTCCATACAAAGGTTTTCTTGTCGGATGCGCCTTTGTAAGCTTGAATCAAAACCTTGTTTGATGCTGCTGCATCGTTTACGGCAATCAAACCATCACATGGTTTTTCCTTTGCCCAGCGTGTGACTGTCTGACCGTGAATCATGCGGTCATCAATCCGTACAAATGTTACTACCATAAGGTACCTCCCTATTAAATATCGTCATCATCTTCTTCAGCACCAGTGGCTGAAACTTCAAAAGGCTGTAGTGCAGATCGTGCTTCTGATAAGATGGTGGCTGACAAATCGTCTCCATCCAACACATCCTTCATCACAACTGCCGTCAAGGCCATGGTAAGGTTCATCCCACCAAGGATCAAGGCTCCATCGAGCTTTCCAGCTTCTTCTAGAACCGTGGCTGCAGTGGTTAATGGACTACCACCTACGATATCTGCCAAGACCAAAACAGAATCATCAGCTGTCAATCCTGAAATGCTCTCTCTGAAATCAACTGCGAAGTCATCGACCGATTTTCCTTCTTTGAGTCCAACTGCGATGACCTGATCCAACTTGTCACCAGCAAACATGGCTAGTGATGTTTTTAGACCTTCTGCCAGTCCGCCATGACTGACCAAAACGAGGTATTTCATTTTTCTACGCCTCCTTTATTTGACTCTATTGTAGATTATTTGAAAGCGTTTTTACATTGTCAAATGTCACATTCCTAATATGACATTTAGCAATAAAAAAATGACATCTGTCACTTGACAAAATGCCATCTTATTTTACTCTAAACTCCTACCTGTAGACTACTCTCAATCTCCCTCTGAATTTGAGGCAAGCGGTTCTCGACATCCTGATCGCGCAAGGCATTACCAATCAAGTAGTCTAGCTTTTCTAACACCTCTTTTGAGACATTTTTCGGACTACTTTCAACAGCTTGTTCCATGATGCGGTTCAAGGTCTGATTGGTCAAGGAATCTGTTCCAAAATCATCCACCTGCAGAAGGTCTTTACTAGAGCGACTCTTGACGACCTGTGGCATGACAGAGATCCCTTGGGATTGAGCAAAGAGGGTTTGTTGAATTTCTGGATCCTCTGTTAAGAGTTGCATCAATTCCCAAGCCAACTTGGAATGAGAACTCCGAGCTGACATAGCAAAAGAAGTCGTCGTGACTAAGGTTGCCTTGGTCGTTTTTGACTTAGCAGGCATCGGGATACAGGTCCAGGTGAAGTTTGAATATTTTGAAACGTGGTAGGGATAAGGTTTATAGGTCCGATATTGGGCCAAGGTCATGGGATAGAAGGCGACTTTCCCCTGGTCAAAATCTTTAGAGCTCACCTTGTAATTTTTATTTAGATCTTCCAATTTTTGCAGAAAAGTCAAAGACTCTTTCACTTCTGGAGCTGTCAGCTTGAGCATGCCACCTTGGAAGAGATGACCTCCATTTGCCGCCAAGGCTTCTTTCCAGGTGTATTCTGTGCTTCCAAATTGGTCCAATTGCCCATCTCCATTGGTATCTTTGGTTAGTTTCTTGCAAATCGTATAGAACTCTTCAAGGGTCCAGCCTTCTTTGGGAACCGCGATACCTTCTTTATCCAAGAGATCTTTATTGACACACATCAAAATCGGATTGCTTTCATAAGGTAAGGCATAGGTTTGCCCCAGATAGACACCGGATTCAAAGGCAACGGGATAAAAGGCAGCTTGATCTTTTCGATCCATATAGCCGTTTAACTTTTCTAATACGCCCCGCGCTGCTAATAAGGAAAGATCTTGCTCAGAGACCATAAAGACATCCGGTGTCTTTCCTGAGACAATCTTTTCAGAGAGCCAGTCTGAATAATCTGACTGCGGAATCCCGTTTTCATACTCTACACGGACGTGGGGATGGGACTTTTCAAATTTTTCAATCGCACGATCCAAGGCATGGGAACGTTGACTGGTCGGCACATCCCAGCTAGAACCTGCATAAACGCCGATATGGAGTACGGTCGGTTGCTGTTTCCACCAATAGAAACCCGCGCTCGTACAGAGCACAACAAGGAGACCGATCCCCCAACAAAGATGCTTTCGCTTCAATTTCATTCTGTATTTCCTTTAGAAAAATCACGTCTCGTCACTCCTGTTTGGACTGACCAGATCGCTAATTGCGTTCGATCTCGTAGGTTTAATTTCGCCAAAATCGTTGATAAGTAATTGCGCACGGTTCCTTCTGATAAGAAAAGTTTGGCCGCAATTTCTTTATTGGACTCCCCATAGCCGACTTCTTGGATAATGCGCCATTCCGTCGTGCTCAAATCCTTGACATTGTCCTCATCCACAGCAATAGAGAAGTTGGTTTTGGCCATTTGTGAGAAAATTTGAAAGACTTTACTAGCGATATTCGGGTTGATCATGGCTCCGCCTTGATACACCACCTTAATCGCTTCATAGAGTTCCTCTGTCGAAGCTCCCTTTAAAAGATAACCTGAAGCACCATACTTGAGTGCACTATAGATAAATTCATCATCGTCAAAGGTCGTTAAAATAATAATTTTGATATCCGGATAGTGCTCTTTGACTTCTTTTGTCGCCAAAACCCCATCCATGCCTGGCATCCGAATATCCATTAAGATCAGGTCAGGATGTGTCTGTGGAATGCTAGATAAGACGTGATTCCCATCTTCCACTGTGGCCACCACTTCGATATCGGGGTGGGCTGACAAAATAATTTTCAGAGATTCTCGAATCAAGGCCTGGTCATCTGCCACCATTACTTTTATCACCATCTCTATCTCCCTTCTTTATATTTCGGTAAACTGACGCGCGTGAAAAATCCATCGCGGCTTTCAAATTGAAGCTGTCCTCCTAGGATGGAAATGCGTTCCATCATCTGCTTGAGCCCATAACCATAGGTCAAGGTTTCAAACCCAACCCCATTGTCCTGCAACTCGATCAGGTAATCTTCTTCATCCTCAAAAAAATGAAGGCTCATCTGACTGGCATGACCGTGGCGAACCGCATTGGTCATAGACTCTTGGATCACACGAAAGATCGTATCTTCAATCATGACGTCCATATCGACATCGACCCATTCATAGTGTAAATCAACCTGCAAGTTGGAAAGCGTCTGGTACTCGCGGATCATCTTTTCTAATGCATCTTTGAGGGTTCGTCCCTCAAGGGCACCTGGACGGAGGCGGTTGAGAGAGCCTCTCACATCCTGGATCCCTTCACGAACCACTTCTGATACACTTTTTACCTGCTCTTTTGCCCGATTGGGATCGATATCAATCAAGACCCCAACAGCATCTAAGCCGGCCGAGATCCCTGTTAGCGCGTGTCCCAAGGTATCGTGAATCTCCCGAGCAATCCGCTTGCGCTCTCGATCCTCTGCAATCTTCTCAGACAAGGCCATATAGTTGTTCAACTCCGTATTGACCTTCGAAACCATAGCCAACTCTTCTTCTACTTCGTGGTTTTCCGCAAGAACATTCATAATATAGAACAAAAGCGAAATAATGAAGAGCACCATATTCAAGGCATAGAGGGAATTCTTTAAGAAAAAGGCCAGAATCCGAATAGAGGCGGGGTAAAAATGAATATAGACATCCAGAGAAGGTATCGGAAAGAAAAGCGAAAAGACGTCTGAATTGGTCACAAGAAGCATCAAGAAACTTACTAGGATAAACGCAAACCAATACCTGCGGTCTCGCTTGGTATTCAACTCTTTAGAACCATAGAAGATATCCGCAAAAACCAAGAGAATGAGCCCGTTATAAGCTACATTTTGGACCCACATCAAGAGCAACATCAGGAGGATCTCCAGAATGTTCCACTGATCAAAAATGGACCATCGACTCGTTTGAGACCGGTAACGACTCATGGAGATCAAGGCAATCCCAGCAAATAAGAGTGCAGACAACCAAAAAGTTGTAGAAGGCGCAAAAGGAATACGCTCTAAGCGTTCTACTAATAGGGAAGCTTGCCGTTGGGCAATGATATAGTTGGTTGCTTGAAGATAGATGATACTGTTGAGCATCACAGCGATAAAATTCACGACCATCAGAATGGCCAAACTGTATCTCACACCTCTAAATTTTCTCATTACTGCCACCCATTCACATCAAAGTGATCGATGTTTTCCTTTGTCATCATTTGAACCGGAATGGTTATCTCTTTTTGGTAGCTTTTCCCAGCCGTCATATCTTGGATGACCTCCATCACGCGGTCTCCCATCTTCAACGGAGACTGGGCAACGGTTCCTACAACATCATCGGTCGAGTGCAGCAAGGCTTTCATATCTGGTGAGCCATCAATCCCATAGATCGCAATGGGATGGGTGATTCCTTGTTCCTTGATGGCCGCTAAAGCTCCTATAGCCGAGCGGTCATTTAGGGCAACTAGTGTATCGACATTCCCCCCTGACTGCAAGAACTTACGGACAGCAGGCATGGCGATCTCCGTCTGCCCCTTGGTTTCTAGTTCCGAGATGATCTGATAAGAGCCATGTCCTTTGATGGTATCCTTAAATCCCTGTATCCGCGTATCTGCCGAAACAGTCCCCTTATGCTCCAAGAGCAAAATACGAGCATTTGAAGAGCGTTTCATCAACTCTTTCGCAATCAAGACTCCTGCTTGGTAGTTATCAGAGACAATGCTGGCATCCGGCTTAAAATGCTTGAGCTGGGTATCAACTGCAATAATCTTAATTCCTTGTTTTCTAGCTTTTTTAAGAGCTCTTAAAATGGGCTGACTATCCCCTTTGACCGGATTAATCACAATCACATTTACCTTTTGAGCGCAAAAATCATCGATCTGCTGGCTCTGCCTTTTTTCGTCCAATTCTGGATCTCGGACAGATACAAGAGCCCCTTTCTCATCGGCAATCCGACTAATTTCCGAATGAATACTTTTATAGAACTCATTGTTCATGGTCATATAGGTGACACCGATCTTGGTCTGATCCTTGATGCTACTGGTTTGACAAACGGCATAGATCCACAAGAGGATGCAGGCCACTGGAATCACCAGTAAAACCCGTTTTATCAGCCATTTCAACCGTTCTTTTCTTTCTTCTTTCCCCTTCAAACTCCGTTCCTTTTCTGAAAATTTTGAATATATATTACTTTATTTTACTACTTTTTCAAGAAAAGTGCTGGCTTTTATTGTACAGATGCATATTTTTGATTTATTTTTAAATGAGTCGTTCCCGAATGAAATCCCTACCAAATATCAAAAAAGCTGGTCTATAAACGAACCAGCTTTCTTTTTTGTTTCTAAAAAGGAAGATCTTCCTCTTCTAAGATGATATCGGCTAAATCTCCCGTTCCACCATTTTCACGCATCGCTCGCTGAGCGCGGCTCTCTAGCAACTGAAAACTTTGGCAGAGGACCTCTGTCACATACTGCATGACCCCATTTTTCTCGTAGCGGCGTGTCCGAATCTCTCCATCCAAAGAGATCAAGCTCCCTTTACTGGCATAACTAGCCATGGTTTCAGCCAATTTCCCCCAGACAACGACATTGACAAAATCAGTCTCTCGCTCCCCGTTTTGGTCCTTGTAGCGACGATTGACCGCAACGGTCACTCGGGCAACGGATTTGTCTGTGCTGGTCTTATGCAATTCTGGAGCCGCCACCAGGCGACCGATTAAAATAACTTTATTATACATCATTTACCTCCTATCTATTTATTCGAAAAAATTTTAAAAAATGGAGGTGACAAACCAAAATCAAAAAAATCTAGGATCCAAAACATCCTAGATTCTTCTCTTTATTCATGCCAGTGACGAGCAGGATCAAAAGGTGTCCCTGCTACTTCTGCATCATCCAATTCAATAATGCCTCGTTTTTGAGGAGCATTTGGCAAGTGCAATTCACGCGGACTGCACATCATGCCATAACTTTTTTCTCCACGAAGGGCCCCTGGGAAAATCAAGCTACCATCCGGCATCATGGCACCTGGAAGAGCGACAATGGTCTTGAGACCCACTCGCGCATTTGGAGCTCCTGCTACGATCTGAACCGTCTTATCTGGTCCAACTGCTACTTGGCAGATATTCAAGTGGTCACTATCTGGATGGGCTACCATTTCAAGGATTTCTCCCACCACAAATTTTGGTTCCCGATCATTGACCAAACGTTCTGCGAAGCCTTCTTTTTCCAATTCTTGGTTCAAACGATCCACTTGCTCATCTGTCAAAAAGACTTGTCCCTTGCCTTCGATGGCGAAGAAAGATGAGGCATCAAAGATATTCCAGGCAACGGTTTCTTGCTTGTCCTCACGGTAAACGCGTGCCACTTTCCCTTTTCTCTCCACCGCGAGCTTTGCATCTCCACTATTTTTCAAGGTCAGCATCAAGACATCGCCGACTTGTTCTTTGTTGTATGTTACAATCATGATTTTCTCCTATTTTAATCCTGCTAAGAATGCTGTAATCTGCGCTTTGGTTTTCCGATCCCGATTGACAAACCGACCGATTTCCTTATCCTTTTCCAGAACAACCAAACTAGGGATCCCATAAACATCCCAGACTTTCGCCAGATCCATATAGGCATCTCGGTCAATCAAGATAAAGGTAAATTCAGGATTTTCAGTCTCAATCTCCGGCAAAAAAGGCTTGAGGTAACGACAATCCCCACACCAATCTGCTGAAAAGACAAACACTTTCTTGCCATCTTGCTCTACATATGAAGCAATTTCTTCTATAGAACTCGGTATAATCATAGTTTTTCCTCTTCGTAATGCAAGAGACCGTCCTCGTAGACAAAGCGGTAATGGCGCTCATCTTCAAAAATGACACCACCTACTAAGCGCTCTTCACTAGACTCGTAGAGTTCCACATACAGAGTCGCAATCGTCCCCATGGCTTCCATTTGCTCCCGTACTTCTGCTACCAATTCTTCTTGGGTACGAAGACGCTTTTGATCTTTGGCAATTTTATAAACACCGGCCGCAAGAGCTCCTGCACTTGCTAGAGCCAGACTAGACAAAATAATTTTTTTAGCTTTCATAGTGCCTATTGTAACACAAAATAAGCAGAGGGACAACGGTCTAAGCTGGATCTCTCCCTCTGCTTTTTGGGACTGATTTCCATAATAACGCTACCATCCTTGTATAAAAAGTGATAAAATAGCATCAGAAAGAAGGTAACCTATGACTGATTTATTTTCTAAAATCAAAGAAGTAACTGAAATCCCTGCTATCTCAGGTCATGAAGCTCCTGTACGGGATTATTTGCGCCAACAATTGACCCCTCATGTGGACGAAATCGTGACAGATGGTCTCGGTGGGATCTTTGGGGTGAAACACTCAACAGCAGCCGATGCTCCTCGTATCTTAGTAGCTGCCCACATGGACGAAGTTGGTTTTATGATCAGCGAAATCAAAGCTGACGGAACTTTCCGTGTTGTCCCAATCGGAGGTTGGAATCCGATGGTCGTTAGCAGCCAACGCTTCAAACTCTTTACACGTGACGGACGTGAATACCCTGCGATTTCAGGATCTGTTCCTCCTCATTTGACACGTGGAACAGGTGGACCAACCGTACCTGCCATTAGCGACATCGTCTTTGATGCAGGCTTTAGCTCTAAAGCCGAAGCTGAAAGCTATGGGGTCCGTCCTGGAGATACCTTGGTCCCAGATAGCTCTGCGATTCTCACTGCTAATGGTAAAAACGTCATCTCCAAAGCATGGGATAACCGCTACGGCGTCTTGATGGTCAGCGAATTGGCCAAGAGTCTTTCTGGACAAGCCTTAAACAACGAACTCTATGTAGGAGCCAACGTTCAAGAAGAAGTGGGACTTCGTGGAGCCCACACTTCAACCACTAAATTTGATCCTGAAATCTTCCTTGCTGTAGACTGTTCGCCAGCAGCCGATGTCTTTGGAGACCAAGGCGCGATTGGGGAAGGAACACTGCTTCGCTTCTATGATCCAGGTCACATCATGCTACCAAATATGAAAGATTTCTTGCTCACTACTGCTGAAGAAGCAGGTATCAAATTCCAATACTATTGTGCCAAAGGTGGTACCGATGCAGGTGCAGCGCACTTGAAGAACGGCGGAGTCCCATCAACCACTATTGGTGTCTGTGCACGTTACATCCACTCTCACCAAACCCTCTATGCCATGGATGATTTCTTGCAAGCGCAAGCCTTCTTACAAGCATTGGTTAAGAAATTGGATCGCTCTACAGTTGATTTGATCAAACACTATTAAACAACATCTATCACGAAGCCCCGTAAGGGGCTTTCAGATCGAGGATAAAATCCTCTTAAAAACTTTCCTTAGGTGAGTACGGACGTCTGCGAACTTCTCCGAAGTTCCAAGACTAATTATTGAGCCTGAGGTCTCAATAATTCCGAGTGCCTGAAACTGAGTCGTTTCAGGCACTTTTCTCACAGCGGAAAGTTTAAGTACACCCTGCAATGACCTTAATAGACTACCTCATTTTATTTGTTTAGCATCACTTAGGTTATTTTATGTAAAAAATATGCCTGAACAATCAAATTCTATGATGTCTAACCTCATCTTAGGAAAGTATCTTAGAATATTTTATCTTCCATCTGTTTTCTGATATAATATGAAAGAATGAAATGGTAGGGACGGAACACTCATCCTTGGATTTGTGTGGCAGGCCCTTCCCTTATATACAGGAGTTTTACATGAAAAAACAAGCTTTTAGTTCTGAAAAGTATTTGAACTTGCAACGTGACCACATTATTGAGCGGATCAACCAATTCGATGGCAAGCTCTACCTTGAATTTGGTGGTAAGATGTTAGAAGACTTCCACGCTGCTCGTGTCCTCCCTGGATACGAACCAGACAATAAGATCAAGTTGCTCCAAGAATTGCGCGACCAAGTGGAAATTGTCATTGCCATCAATGCCAACAATATTGAGCACTCAAAAGCCCGTGGGGATCTAGGAATTTCTTATGATCAAGAAGTGCTACGTTTGATCGACAAATTCAATGAATTGGGGATCTTTGTAGGCTCTGTTGTCATCACCCAATATGCTGGACAAGCTGCAGCAGACGCCTTTCGCAAACAACTGGACAAGAGCGGCATCGCCTCTTATCTCCACTATCCGATCAAGGGCTATCCGACCGATATGGACCACATCATCTCTCCTGAAGGGATGGGGAAAAATGACTACATCAAGACTAGCCGCAATTTGGTCGTTGTAACGGCTCCTGGACCTGGTTCTGGTAAGCTGGCAACTTGTATGTCCAATATGTACCATGACCAATTAAATGGGATCAAATCAGGTTATGCTAAGTTTGAAACCTTCCCAGTATGGAATCTTCCTTTGCACCACCCAGTTAACTTG
This sequence comes from Streptococcus sp. S5, assembly GCF_034134805.1. Taxonomy (NCBI): domain Bacteria; kingdom Bacillati; phylum Bacillota; class Bacilli; order Lactobacillales; family Streptococcaceae; genus Streptococcus; species Streptococcus lingualis. The sequence continues at coordinate 2,049,589 of NZ_CP139419.1, forward strand.
GCTTATGAAGCAGCGACTGCAGATCTAGACGATGTCAATATGATCGATCCTTTCCACCTCCAAACCTACGGGGAAACAACGGTCAATTACAACCGCGATATCGAAATCTTCCCTGTCTTGAAGCGCATGTTGGAACGCATCTTAGGAACCTCTCCTTACGCGTCTCCAACAGACATGGGCGTCAACATGGTTGGCTTTGCCATTGTGGACAATGACGCTGCGATTGAAGCTTCCCAACAAGAAATCATCCGTCGCTATTACCAAACTATCTTGGATGTTAAAGCAGAGCGTGTCGGTGAAGGAGCTGTCAAGAAGATTGAGCTCTTGATGAATGATTTGGGCATTACTCCAAATGACCGGAAAGTGACTGTTCTTGCTCGTCAAAAAGAAGAAGAAACAGGTGAGCCAGCCTTGGCCCTTGAATTGCCAAACGGCGAGATGGTAACCGGAAAAACCTCTGATCTCTTTGGCCCAACCGCAGCCCTCTTGATCAATGCGATCAAGAAATTGGCGCATATTGATAAAGAAACCAAATTAATCGAGCCAGAATACGTCCAACCTATCCAAGGCTTGAAGATCAATCATTTGGGTAGCCGTAACCCTCGTCTTCACTCAAACGAGATCCTCATTGCCCTAGCCATTACAGCTATGACCAATGAAGACGCTAAGCTTGCTATGCAAGAATTAGGCAAGTTGAAAGGCAGCGAAGCCCATTCAACCGTGATGCTGACAGACGAAGACAAGAACGTCCTTCGCAAGCTCGGTATCAACGTCACCATGGATCCTGTCTACCAATACGATCGCTTATATCGTAAATAAACTCAGACAAACAAAAACAATCCCTGCTCTAGGAATTGTTCAGATTGAAGACAAAGTCTTCTTAAAAAACTTTCCTTAGGTGAGTACGGACGTCAGCGAACTTCTATGAAGTTCCATGACTAATTATTGAGCCTAAGGTCTCAATAATTCCGAGTGCCTGAAACTGAGTCGTTTCAGGCACTTTTCTCACGGCTGAAAGTTTCAGAATATGATTGAATAACTATAACGAGTATAATTTTTAAAGAATTGATTAAATTTTATTAAAGATTCGTTTCTCTACGCTCTCAACAATCCCTCGAACAGGGATTGTTTTTTATTATGATGCAAAGAAGAGAGACTATTTGACAGCCTCCCATAATTGGCGAATGGGCTTTCTTTGAACAGGGTCCACAAAATGAGGAGCAATTTCATTCAAAGACTCTAGGACAAAGGCACGTTCTGCCACATAAGGATGCGGCAAGATCAAGTTTGGACTGTAACAAATGGTGTCCTCCATATAGAGCAGATCTAGATCGATCACACGTGGCCCCCACTTGATCTCACGGACACGCCCCATTTCCTGCTCAATGGCAAGTAAGGTCTCTAGTAAATCCTCTGGGGTCATCCAGGTTTCAACCTCTGCCACCTGATTCAAAAAGGTGTCCTGCTCCACCCCTCCCCAAGGTTCTGTTTCAATCCTTGTGGATGTCTGAAGAAGACGAATGCCTCGATCCTTGATTTTTTCTAGCGCCGTCTCTAGTTGCAGTTGTTTATCTCCCATATTGGTGCCAAGCCCAATAAAGGCCCGTTTTTTCTCCCGTTCGATTGTCACCGAACAAGTCTCTAATGGCAAGGGAACAGGAGCCCAGGGCTTTTTCAACTCCAGACGAACTTTTTCTACAAAGGCATAGCTTTCAAAAATCTTTTGCACCAACTGAAAGGCCACCGTTTCAATCAGATCGATCTTTTCTACCTGCATCCACTCGGTCAACTGTTCCGCCAAGATCCCGTAATGGATCGAAGCTTCCAAATCACCTGTGCGGGCAGCGCGAGTCATCTCATAATCTATCCATAGGTCTAGGACAAAGCGTTGTCCTAATTCTTTTTCTGCTGGAAAAACACCGTGATAGGCGTATACCTCTAAGTCCTTGATCCGTAATTGATCCACTCTGTTCACCTCTTATAGCCAGCCATTAGTGGCCCATGAGTTTATAGGCTTCATTTTTTAAGTCTTTATCTGTCGCAAGCAGTCCACGCGCAGCAGTTGTCACTGTAGCGGTCCCAGGTTTACGGACACCACGCATGTTCATACACATATGCTCTGCTTCTACCCAGACAAGTGCTCCTTGTGCTCCAAGATATTCCATCAAGGCATCTGCGATTTCTACCGTCAAACGTTCCTGAATCTGTGGCTTTTTAGCATAAACTTCAACCGTACGAGCCAGTTTGGAAAGCCCAGCCACACGGCCATTTGGAATGTAGGCAATGTGCACTTTTCCATAAAATGGTAAAAAGTGATGCTCACACATGGAATGGAAGAAGATATCCTTCTCGACCACCATATTGTTATCAATGATTTCAAATGATTTAGACAGGTGCTCTTCTGCTGTCTGCCCTAGTCCTGCAAAGATTTCTTGGTACATCTTGGCAATGCGGGTCGGCGTTTCCTGAAGTCCCTCACGGTTCTCATCTTCACCGACTGCCTCGATGATCATTTTCACTGCTTCTTCAATTTTCTTTGTATCCATATCATCTCCTAGTTGGATTTTTCTGTTTTTAATAAATAAGGTCGTACCTTGCTAAGGAAGTAGAGCGACCCCGTTACAATGAGGAGCTCATCGCCTTTTGCTTGCCAGTTTTGTAGAAACTCTTGCCAGTTGACTTCCTCAAGCTGATGCTTTTTCGCAGCAGCTCTTATCTCTTCTTGAGAATAGGCTCTTGGATCTTCAAAGGTTGTGAGGATCAAGCGACTATTTTCCAGTTCCTGCCACTGAATGAGCATCTCTTCTAAAGCTTTGGTCCGGATGCAGGTAAAAAGAATGGTCTTTTTTTGACTTGGGAAAAGTTCCCGAAGACTTGCGATTAAAGGCGCAACGGCGTGGGGGTTATGGGCCCCATCTAGCAAGATCATGGGATTTTGTGAGACCACTTCCATCCGGCCAGGCCAGACGACTTGATGCAAGGCCTCATCCACTAACTCTCTTGACAAGAGTTCACGCCCTGCTCTTTCAAAAAGTATATCACAGATACTAATCGCGAGAGCTGCATTTCTGGCCTGGTGATGGCCTAAGAGCGCTACTTGATAAGAGACTTTTTCTCTTTTGGAACTGTGATAAGAAAAGGATTGGCCCGATAGACAAGAGGCTTCTAGCTCAACTTGGTAATCTCTGTCATAGGCTGTTATCGGTGCCTGCTTCTGAATCGCAATGCCTTCAATGACTTGGCTAGCTTCTGTATCTAATTTCCCTAGAACCAGAGGAATTCCTGGCTTAATGATGCCTGCCTTTTCACGGGCAATGGAAGCCAGATCTGGACCCAAAAGGGCGACATGATCCAAGCCAATCGAAGTGATCGCGGTTAGAACGGGCTGGCAGACATTAGTACTGTCAAGTCGTCCCCCCATACCGACTTCCATGATCACATAATCCAGCTCCTCGTGAGCAAAATAATCATAGGCGATGGCCGTCATCACTTCAAATTCAGTCAACCCTTGAAAGACGGCCTTTGATTGTTCAGCTTGCAGGAGCTGCTGGTAACTATCCAGGTAGGTTTGCAGGTCTTGATCCGCAATGGCTTCGCCATTAATGGTGATTTGGTCATTGTAATGGATCAGATAAGGAGAGGTAAAGACTCCAACGCGTAAACCTGCCTGTCTCAAGAGTTGGGACAAGGTAGCAATGGTAGATCCTTTGCCATTGGTCCCCGCAACATGAATGACCCGACAGTCTAGGTGAGGATTTCCTCTCAAAGCCAAGAGAGCTTCCATGCGCTCCAAGCCGAAATGTGGATCTTGGGAACGATAGGCTTCTAGCCAACGAAGATCCAACTGATGTTCTTTTGTCTTCATTTACTTGTATTGTTTTAAATTGGTATCTGCTGCCTCTTGGGCTTGGAAAATGGCTTGCCCCAGACTGGCTGCCATCTTGTGAAGGGGAATATCATGCACCCGCACCACTTCGACTCCTTGACTGGCTGCAATACTCGTCAAATGGCTCGAAGCCAGGTCCCGATTCAAAAAACCAGTCTCCGTTGCAGGATCTGTCTCAAATCCAGCTTCCTCAATAATGTTGACCACAAAGCGTTTGCGGGAGACCCCTAGAAAGATCGGATACCCCTTTTGGTGAATCGTCCCAAGTTCTTGTAATAAGAGTAAGTTCTCTCGCTTGGTCAACCCAAATCCGATCCCAGGATCCAACATAATACGATCCATCTGGACACCGGCTGCCTTCGCTACCGCAAGCGAGCGGTCAAAGAAAGTCCACATCAAGTCTTGAATCGGTTCTTGAGTCATCTGTTGAAGTTCTTGCTCTGAAAAAACTGGTTCAAGCCCAAAACTTGGAAAGATAGTGGAACTTGGATGATGCGGTCTTGCCATCACTGGATTAAACATGAGAACTGCGCCCGCTTCATGCTCCGCGACGACAGCAGCCATCTTAGGATCTCCAAGAAAACCAGTAATATCGTTGACAATATCAGCTCCAGCTTCGAGCGCTGTTGCCGCCACTTGGGACTTCCAGGTATCCACTGAGATCAAGACATCACTTTCTTTCCGAATGGCTTTAATCACTGGAACCACGCGGTCAATCTCTTCTTGGATCTCCACATAATGACTTCCTGGTCTGGTTGATTCTCCTCCGATATCGAGGATCTGAGCTCCTTCTTGGATCAGTTTTCTCGCCTGCTGCAAGGCTGCATCCACACTCGTATACTTACCGCCATCAGAAAATGAATCCGGAGTGACATTTAAGATCCCACAAAGAAGGGTCCCTTGGCCACTCAGCCATTTATTATCAATCATTTTCGTTCTCCTTTGATTCCCTTCCTACAGCATGATTGCGAACAAAAGAGGCTAGAACAAGTGTTCTAAACCTCTGAGTCTACTCTCCATACGGATTTCTGACCTTCTGTAGGATGGTTCTGCATCAAAACTCATTGGTACCTACCATTTTATCATAATTTATCATGGAAGAAAACTCTCCATACTGGCAATAAACAAAGGAGTATGACCACTGGATAGTAATAAGCCAGCGCATTCAAGGTCATATGAAGGCAAATGCTATACTCGATCCGCTTGTAGCGATAAGCCACCCAAGTTAAGATCAAGGACATGCCTCCGTAAGCTACCCATTCCCCTAGGGTACTCGGTCCATGTAAGTAAGTAAAAAAGAGAGCACCGGCTAGATAACCGATCGGTTCTGCCCCTCGAAAGATCAAACGAGGGATGATGGCCCGACAGAGCAGCTCTTCTAGAATCGGAGCGACAAGGATCACGACCATGCCCATAGCAAGAAAAGGAGCATGAGATTGCAGTTCATTCAGAGCCGCTTGGTTTGCTGTTGTACCACCTGCCTCTTCTTTCAACAAGGGATAGGCTAGCAGGTTATTAGCCATCAACAAGAGAAGAAAAAGAAAATTTCTCCCTAGAGCCGGCCAGGTTATGACCCGAACATCTAAGTTCTCCAGAGGGCTCATCTTGATGACCTTATAAAAAACAAAGAACACCGCCACTGTCACCAAGAGAGTGAGGATAGTGATCCACCTTTCATCCATTCCTTCTTGAAGGGAATAAACCATAGTGATGAGGGGGAATTGTGAGAGAAAGAATAAGGGCACAAAAAGAAGGAGCCAGAGGGCATTCTGACATAATGGGTGCTCTCGAATAAAAGACTGTATATTTTTCAATGGACAACCTCTTTCTTGTATAAAATAAGAAGACTGGGGCTTTCGCCTCCAGCCTTCTCACTTTATTTCAGTTTACTGATTTTTGAAACGTTCAACGTCACGCGCAATCACCAACTCTTCATCCGTTGGAATAACCAATACCTTGACACGGGAATCATCTGTGGAAATGTCTCCGACAACTCCAAAGACGTTCTTTTCAGGGTCGACCTTGCAGCCAAACCAGCTGATGCCATTGATAATAGAAGAACGAACATTTACTGCATTTTCACCGATTCCTGCTGTAAAGATGATGGCATCTGCACCATTCAAAACAGCCAAGTATTGACCGATGTATTTTTGCAAACGATCGATAAAGATATCGTAAGCCAATTTGGCTTTTTCGTCTCCATTATGCATCGCTGTATGAATATCCCGCATGTCACTAGAAGATCCAGAAACACCCAGAAGACCGGATTCACGATTGAGGATGCGGCTAATATCTTCAGGCTTATTGAAATCCTCTGTATGTTCCATCAAGTATGGAATAATCGCTGGATCGAGATCCCCTGTACGGGTTCCCATCATGACACCACCTAGAGGTGTGAAGCCCATTGAGGTATCGACAGAGATTCCCTTGTCAACCGCTGTAACAGATACACCATTTCCAACGTGGCAGGTGATCAATTTCAATTCTTCTAATGGTTTTCCAAGAAGTTTAGCAGCTTCACCAGCCACATACTGATGACTGGTTCCATGAGCGCCATATTTACGAACCTTATTTTCTGTGTAATATTTAGTTGGAAGTGGGTAACGATAAGCTTTTTCCGGCATGGTTGTATGGAAAGAAGTATCAAATACCACAACACTGGTAATATTTGGACAAATCTCTCTAAAGGCACGAATTCCAGCTGCATTTGCAGGATTATGAAGAGGTGCTAACAAAGACAATTCTTCTACTTTTCGAAGGACTTCGTCATCTACCAAGGCAGAATCCTTGAAGTATTCTCCACCAGCAACGACGCGGTGGCCCACACCTGTAATCTCATCGTAGGATTTGATAATATCAAAACGAATCAAATCATCCAACAAAATTTTTACAGCTTGTGTATGGTCCTGGATATCTAATACTTGTTTTTCAGAGCGTCCATCAAATTTAACAGTTGAAATAGAATCTTTCAAACCGATCCGTTCAATCAACCCTTTTGCAAGAACAGTTTCCTCTGGCATTTGGTACAATTGCCATTTCAAACTAGAGCTTCCTGCATTAATAGAAATTGTTTTCGACATATATTCACCTCATTAAGCGTTTTCACTTCCTCTATTATATCAGATCTTTGATCAAATTTCACTATCCTTTAACCAGTTTTGGAAACTTTCCATAAAGTGAACCACCTGGTCGTGATCCTGGAGATCGGTAAACGGATAGACAAAGGGCTGAACAGACTCTTCTTCTTGTTTTCGTAGGACGAAAATCGTCTTAGCATAGGCTGGATTTGAAAAGAGAGATTCTGGCAAGGTCAGCATGGCAAGGATTTGAGCCTTGTCTGTTAGCCAAGCTTTTAACAGATCACTCTGAGGGCTCGTCAAGAGGTTGTTTGGAGCTAAAAAGATGGCTACTCCTTGAGGTTTCAGGTATTTCAGAGCCTGTTCCATCATGAGGTGATGGGCATAGGTATGGCCTTCGGAGCTCGCTACCTGATAGCGCTGGGCAATTGCATCATCTGGATAGTATCCAATAGGAAGATCACTAACGATCAAGTCACTTTCTTTCAACACTTGCGGACGCACCGCGTCGCCTTGTGCAAAGACAACACTAGACTCCATCACGTCTGCGATACTAGCAGATAGATCAATCAAAAGATCATCTACTTCCAATCCTAAGTAATCAATCGTGAGGCGACTATTGTTGACAATAGTCTCAGCGAGATTTCCGGTTCCACTTCCCACTTCTAGGACATCCAGTTGGTCGCTTTTGGCCAACTGATCGATCAAAAATGTAATGATAAAACCAATCGCATCTGGTGTGAACTGGTGATTTGCTTGTAAAGGTTCTGTCTGAGCAGCTTTCATAAAAAGGAATTGGTAGGCTCTGCGCCATTCTTCCTTACTTAAACCTAGTTCTTTTAATTTTTTGCTATTGTTATTAACAATGTCTAGATCCGTCTTGCCCTCCAAATACATGGCATTTTGTTCAATCAAGGCGTCATAAAAGTTGGTCGACAATTCATTTTGAATACTTTGAGTGTTTTCTAATAGATAGGTATAAGCTTGTTCAATTTTTTCGAAATTCATGATTTCCTCCGCACCCTATCATACCAAAAATTAGTCTTTTTCGCTATTTTCTGATGGTTCCTTAGTCTCGTTTGGCGTCTCTTCAGAAGGCGTTTCGGTCTCTGCCTTCTCTTTATCTTTCCTCGTCTTCTTCTTTTCTTTTTGACTCTTCTTGCTTCCTTTTTCTTCCCTTACAGGAAGGACAAACTCATAGCTTTCGCCATTCATCTTAGCCTGAGCATGAAGAAAACCAGTGTCCTGCTGTAGCTGAACAACTCCAGACTTTAAATGAATCTCTGATGTCTTCTCATCACTCTTTCTCTTTTCAAGAGCCAATTGCACCAAAGCATAGGCCCGTAGACGATCTTGACTCGTCTTTAAGATCCGTCTTTCCGCGACCTGACGGTGCAGGTAAAACTGAAGCAAGAGACTGAAAATCACTGCCATCAAGAGGGCGTAGAGCAAGACACCAGCCTTAACTTTTTTCATTTTGTATCGCTGGTACCACATGGTAGACATACTCCCTTTCTAGACCTTCTTCAAAATTCAAACGCAGATGAAGCAACTCTCCCTCCTGCCAAATCTGACTAGAGTGAACACCTGAAATCATAGGCTGATAGCCCCTGCCCTTATCATCTGTTTTTCGGATATCATCTCCTTTAGATTGGCCAATAGCAATTGGTTTTTGATCCTGAACCAAGTAGATATGATTGTCCGCTACTTTTTCAAAATGACTCCGGTCCAATTCCACCTGCAATTGTTGCTGAAAAAGTATCCATTCTTCCTGCTTTTGATGCGCCTGGTAGTCCAATTCAGCATGCAGAAGCTTGGTCAAGCCTTGAAAGACCAACACTCCCCCACTAAGCACTAAGAGAGCGACCAAGGCTTCGAGCAGGGTAAAGGCCTTGACCTTTCCTTTATTCCACATGCAGTACCACCTTCCCTTGATGATAGACCGTGAGTTGATCGGCATCTTTTTCGACTTGAACCTGAATACCATTGGCCTCTAGATGATTTTGCCCTGTCTGAAGCGCCATTTGAGCGACAGATAAGACCTCTACCTCTTTGAAATCCGCTAGTCGCTCCTTGCGCGAACGCCGGATCTCCCCTAACAATAAGGTCGTAATCATGGCAAATAAACCCAAGGCTACTAAGGATTCTATGAGAATACTAGCGGGAACGGATGCTTTTTTTAATTTTTCCATTTCCAAGCGACAGTTGATAGGTCACCACTCCTCTCTGTGTCTGAAAGTGAACATTGGCCAGGGATGAATTGCCACCTGCTCGGTCTAAACGAATAGTTTTAGGATCTTGCAAAATAACAGAATCAGGAATCTCCACCGCCTGATAGGGCGTTTGAATCTTCCTTGCAGTCACTTCAACATCCAATTCCGTTTGCCTTGCCAATGCTATCTTTTGGCTTTCTTGATAGAGGTGTTCAAACTCTGCAAAAAATACTTTTTCTTCCACCTGCTGAAAGCTCGTCTTGATCGATCCCGATAAGCCCAGATAGATAAAACTGACGATCATCAAGGTCAGAAGGGTCTCCACCAAGGTGAAGGCCTTAATCTGCAACCGCACGAGTTTCTCCACTATTTTTCGCATAATAGGCACGATAAGATTCTGCTTGTTTGTTGGTAATATTTCCATCCGCAATCAGCTTTGCTAGAGTGGCTTGGTCATTGGTATGATTGAGCTCGTACAATTCAGCCTGGCTTTCGACCACCTTCACAACCGCTGCATTTCCTGTCTCTTTCACGGAGTCTTTTTGCTTGGTCAAATTCGGCACAAAGAGCAATAAGAGCACACTGATGATCAATAAGACCACCAACATTTCAATAAGTGTAAAGGCTTTAACCTTATAGGTTTTTAATTTTTTCATAAATGAACCTCCATATTTTGATAAATCGGCAGTAACATGGCTGCATAGAGTAAGACAATCACAAGAGCTACAAAGACAAACACCAAGGGTTGTATCACATTCATGGCCTTGTGAACCCGACGAAAGAAATCTTCCCATGTTTTTTCAGCATAGATCTCTAGTTCACTTCCGAGCTTTGATTTGACTTCACCATATTCAATCATAAGGGGCAATTCTTTTTTGAAAAAAGGATACCCCCTGACCGTCTCTGAAAAGGACTGGCCACGGTCTAAAGAAAGAGCTAAGTCCCTTCCAATTTCTTGAAAAAGCTGGGATTTTTGGTCCTGCATCATGGAAAAAATCTGAGACAACTCCAATCCTTGCCCAATCAGATTGCCCCATTCTCTGGCATAATAGGCTGTCAAATAAGCTTGAATCATGCCTTTTCCGAAAGGCAGATGAGACAAGGTTCTAAAAACGTTGATCTTGCCTGACTTTCGATAATAGAGAAAGCCGAGTAAGAAGAAGGTCACCAGTCCCGCTCCTAAGACCAAAAAGAGTTGGGGGAAGGAACTGATCAATTGCGTCCCAATATTTTGAGCATCCATTTGAGGAAGCAAGTAATTGCGCAAGCCTAGCATAATCAGAACTAAAAAGCCAAGCAAGATAAGAGGATAAGTGCTCACCTCAATCAGCTTTTTCTTGACCTTGCGCATGTTTTCTAGGTAAGCACTGATTTTCTCCAAGCTCAATATAAGATTGCCATGGCGCTCAGCGAGAGACAGCTGTGTCGTCACTGCATCTGAAAAACCGATCCCCGCCATCATCTCTGAAAAACTACGGCCCCGCGAGAGATCATCTCGCATCTGGGAAACCAAACGACTCTCCACTAGGTGGGAGCGATCCAGAAAATCGACGATCTCAGACAGATGAAAACCACTCGAATAAAGATTCAAAAACAATTCAATAATTTGCTTTTGTTTAGCGGTAGATAATTTTTTCGGCTTGGGCCTGAGCCAGCTGGATATATCCCGATTGAGCCAAGAGATCCATTTGTTGGTTCCAGCGGCTGGCTGAGTGCTCTTGGTAGTTTTCCGTCGCAAAATCGACCACACCTCCTCCTGCAATTAATCGTTGGTAGCAAATACCTTGTAAAACAATCTTGAGCTCTTCCTCACTCACTCCAAGTTCTAAGAGCCTCTCATAAACACCTCGAACGCTCTTGGCATGAATCGTAGAGAAGACGGTGACTCCTGTTAAACTAGCTCGTACGACTGCACGAGCTGTTTCCTTATCTCGGATCTCTCCAATGATGAGAAGGTCCGGCCGATGGCGTAAGGAGAGTTTGATCAGGTTGTCATAGGTCATGCCAATCTGGTCATTCAGCTGAAGCTGAAGCATATTATCCTGCTTGATCTCGACAGGGTCTTCAATAGACATGACTTGCTGGTCCGCAAAGCGCTCTTGCGCTAAAGCATGCATGAGAGTGGTCTTTCCCGAGCCAACGGGGCCCGCAAAAAGATAAAGCCCACGACCAGCCAATTTCTTCTTCAAGTCCGGCAACTGATCAAACCAAAACCGCAATTCACGTTCCTCATCATGCAAGAGCCGAATGACCAAGCTTTCATAACCACGATAATCCCCCACCGTCGACAAGCGAATCGAGACCACTCCATTCTCCAAAGGGTAATCACACGATCCTAGCTGGCTGCGCCTTTTTTCTCCCACATTCATCCCTGCTACGAACTTAAAGTGGCTAATCATAGCTGTCATCTCCTCAAAAGGGAAGGACTGCACAAAGCGCCTCTCGTCTCCCACCCTCATAGAAACTTGGTACTCCTCCTTCCGAGGAATGAAGTAAAGATCCTGAGCTTCTTCCTTTTTCCCCATACGGATCAGTTTTTTTGCAATTTCTTGAACCATAGTTCCTCCTCTCACTTATACTATTCGAAAAAGAAGACAAAAAAAGAAGACTTTCTAGATCGCTCTAGAAAATCTTCCGAATGTCTCTTATGACAGGGTTGTCCCCTTTTTTGAATCGAGTGTATATTGACAAGAACGGTGTTTGCGACTGCCTCTTTCCTTTTCGTAGCCTGGGCGGAGCTTGCTTTTAGGGATCTTGTGCTCGTCTTCTAAGAGGACAATCGAATGGAAAAACTGCACATCTTCACTGCAGTCCTCACACCACTCTTTCTCCTTGGTATCCCAAAAGATCGTCATGAGGTCACTCCGACTCTTATAACTTGGAAAATGCTCATTTAACTCCAACCATTTCTGCTTGTAGTATTTCAAAGCCTGGTAATAGTCTTCAAACTTCCGACTACTCACGATATCTTCTTCCCAACCTTCTAAAAACCACCAGGGTTCACAGTCCCCGTACATTTCAATCACTCGATACATAAACTCTTCCATCCTTTGTATCCTCTATTATATAGAAAATCCTTTGAGAATAAAAGTTTTCTGCTCAGAGCATGATTTTTCAGGTAGTTTCCAGGCAATTTTCACCATTATTTTTCGAAAATAGACTGCCTAATTGCTATTGGGTCCTTTTTTCGAGAATCAAAAAAGAGAGTCCCAACAAAATGACGAGCCATCCTGGGAACTCTCTCTTCTCAAGTATTTAGAACAATTCAAGTGCAATCATGGTTGTCATGGTTGCATCGTAATAGTTGTTCAGAGGTAGATCTTGTGTAAAGATATACTTGTTCTGTTGCACCAACTTCAAATAGCCTTTTTCATGTTCAGAGGCATAGACAATCGGTGCCAAAAAGCTTGCTGCCTGATGATTATTCAAGGCCTTCCCTTTTAAGTCATAACCTGCATACAGGTTTCTTTGACTCTTGAAAAAGTTAAGCATCTTTTTCACCAATTTTTGACTGGTTGCGTCCTTACTTTGAACAAGGTTGTATGGAAGTCGACAAGCGTTATACGAGTAGGCACCATCATACTTGGATTCAATCGTCTTGGGATCCGCTACGCGCGTTCCTTGCTCATCTACCCAGATGAAATCAGGTAGTAAACCTGTTTTTGTTTGGGAGCTGATCGTTTGGAGTTGTTGCAACATCTTTTCTTTGATGTCCAACCACTTCGAATCTTTTGTCACTTCATAAAAGATCTGGAATTGCGCTGGCAGTGTATCAGATGTCCGCATCAAATGATAAAATTCCGAATCCTGATTGGCCCAATTCCCCACCGTTAACACACCAGTTTCTTCATTGTAGTTGTGTGCGAGAATATCTTCTAAAATCGCTTTGGCTTGAGCCTGGTAGTCTTTGGCTTGCTTTGGCCATTGCTGAGCGGCTTTTAGAAGAGCATAGGCGATGTAGAGGTCTCCATCTGTGGCGTTATGATCCTCATCCTTTGCTTTTCCATTGCTGATGGTTTGTTTCCAAGACATCAATTGGGTACCTTCCAAGCGATGATTTAGATAATAGTGATAGAGTCGATCAAAGTCTGCTTGTTGGGCTTGTCCTTTTTCAGCAGCCGCAACAGTAATGAGCATTCCATAACTTTGCGCCTCAGATAACACTACCGTTTGATTGCTATCATTGGTGGTTCGAACATAGGATTCTTTCCCTTTTGAAACAACAAAATGCTCATTCCACTGACGATAAATTCGATTTCGCATCTCCACTTTGCTTCGCGTTCTCGCTAAAAACAAGGTCAAACAGAAAATGCAAAGGATGACTAGAAACCATACATATCTCATCTTTTTCGTATTCATAATCTCTCCTATCCTGCGAATCGTTTTGTTTTAACCCATTTGGTTTCTTTCCGGTGCAATAGTTTATCCATCACAATCGAAGAGATGGCATCAATCGACACAATGATAAACAGTTGAGAATAGGTGAAATAGGCAGCCAAGGCCAACCAAATTTGCTTGGTAGTGGCTTGACCAAATTGTGAGGCAAGAGCCACATTAATCTGAAGCAGATAAAGTCCAATCATCAAGACCCAATTGAACAACATCAATTGCGCAATATAGATATTTTCTGAATCAAAGGCAAATGGAATTTGCACACCTGGCACCACTGTATGGATACACATGGCCAGAATATTGGCAAAAAAGATCAAGTCCGATAAGACGATGGCTGCGTTAAACCAGAAGAAGACACAGGAATAGTTGGTCACTTCTAACTTCACGCGCCAATTTCCCTTACCAAATAAATGCTTGAAGTTGGAAAGAACCACTTCATAATTCCCTTTGGCCCAACGTTTCCGTTGCATATAGTAACTCTTCAGAGTTTCTGGCTCTTGTTGAAAGGCTTCTGAATTATAGGCTAGCGCAATCAACTTCCCACTTTGCATAATCTTGAAGGAAATATCCGTATCCTCCGTCAAGGCACCGTTTTTCCATCCTCCAATACTCTTGACAAATTCGGTTTGAATAATGAAGTTAGTTCCTGGAATCCGTCCAATCTTAAAGAGATGCCACATGCCCACATGATGAACCCGTTGGGTGACAACAATCTCTTGGTTGATACAGCGGGTCAAGAAGTTTTGATTGGCATTCCGCGTTTTATTGCGGCCGAAAGAAGCCACATGACGTTCTGGATCTTTGAGGACTTCCTTCACAAGGAAATAAAGGGCATTTTTTTCAGGCATGGCATCTGCATCATAGACGCAGATATAGTCTCCAGTCGCCATCGCCAAAGCGTCATTTAGTACACCGGCTTTCCCACCTGTCCCGCTTCGATTGATAATGGTCAAATCACGTCCTGCATACTCTGGCAATGCTTTAACCGCCAAACACTCTTCATAGGTTCGATCAGAACAATTATCCGCAAAGAGCAGTAATTCAACACGATCATGTGGGTAGTTCATATCAAGGATCGCTTTAGCTGTTTGTGCAATGACCACATCCTCATTATGGGCGGGCACGACGATCGTCACTTTTGGATAATAAGGAAGCGGATCCGTATTAACACGAAAATCACTGTGTTTAAACCAAAAATGAACGGCTGAAAAGAGGATTACTAAGCCCCAGGCTAAGGACAACCAAATCGAAATCAAGGCAATAATCATCACAATCTGACTAATCATGGTCCACCGCCTTAAAATTTTTATTGACACGGTGGTAAATCACCGTATAAGCTACAAATAATACAATAAAGCACAAGGCAAAAAATACACTGATGCCTACAGCTATATTAAAAAATATATTTGTAAGAGACATGTTTTCCTCCTAATATTCCACAATAATATCTGTTTCAAGTTGACGTTTTAAGTAACGAATCATTTCTTTATAGCGATGGTATTTGGTTCGATTGGATTGATCCACTACAAGAAATCCTGACTGAAATTGGATGCCCTGAACCCCATCTTCTCCTTGGAAAACCAGTCCTTCCAACTGTGGTTTTAAGACCGTCATATAATCGCTCTTCAGATCCCGCTCGCTATCAGAAGATAAGATCAAGAAATTACCGTCTGATACATAATACAAGCTTTCATTTGGCTTCAGATGATGCGTTAACAAATAGTTGATTTGGTTCAAGGTCCGATTGTACTCTCTCGGTTGCAATTGGAAGAACAATTCCTCGTGCGACCAGTGAATGAGTAAGGCCTGAATTGTATCATTGGTTTGTCCGCCATAAGAAGCGATGCGGTTGCGGTAATCTGCGTAAGCTTCTGGCTCTTGATCCTTCACTTTTGCAATCTCTTTAAAGAGGTGATAGCGAATTCGGGTCAATATTCCAATCAAGATCGGAAAACTAAAGAGCAGAAGCAAGGCTTGATGAAATGGGATATAGACAACACCCGCCACCAAAAAGACAATCCCAAGGGCAAATGACAACAGGATGGTCCATGTCAACAATAAATCCGATAAGACAATAGCAGAAAATAATCCTAAAACAAAGAACAATCCTTCTTCAATCAGAATCTCTCTTGCAAAAAACAAGCAGTAAAGTAAAAGAAGTACTTCGAAAACAATCAAAATCAGCAACCATCTACTTAACTTTTCCGTTTTTTTCATTTATTCTTTCTCTCCCTCATGAAATTCTTCGGCAGCCTCTCCCTGGCCAAAGTAATGTTTAATGGCTTGTACGATTCGCTCAGAAGCTTTTCCATCCCCATAAGGATTTCGGGCATTTGCCATTTGAAGATACAGGCTTTCGTTGCTTAAGAGCTCTGTCATCGTGGATTTGACGACGGTAGGATCCGTTCCAACTAATTTCAAGGTCCCTGCTTTGACCCCTTCTGGGCGTTCCGTTGTATCGCGCAATACCAATACCGGTTTTCCTAATGATGGCGCCTCCTCTTGCACCCCACCTGAATCCGACATGATAAAGTAACTTCTAGAAGCTAAATTGTGGAAATCCAGCACATCTAGAGGCTCAATGAGGTGGATCCGATCATGTTCTCCTAATAGATCGTTTGCCGCCTCTTGGACCGCTGGACTAAGATGCACTGGGTAAACCACTTCAATAGTCGGTTCTTGATCCACCATTTCTCTCAGAGCTCCAAAGACCGCTCGCATGGGTTGGCCTTGATTTTCTCTTCGATGCATGGTGACCAGGATGACTTTTTTATCTGGATCCAATTGATCTAACACTTCGTGGTGATAGTCCTCTTGAACCGTGAGTTTCAACGCATCAATGGCAGTATTTCCCGTCACTACAATAGAGGATTCCGGATGATTTTCTTTTAAGAGATTGGCCTTACTTTCGCCTGTCGGCGCAAAATACAGATCCGCTAAATCATCCGTCATTTGACGGTTCATCTCTTCTGGATACGGTGAATATTTATCAAAGGTTCTCAAACCAGCTTCGACGTGACCAATGCGGACTTGATTGTAAAAGGCAACCAGACTCGCCGCAAAGGTGGTTGTCGTATCTCCATGGACGAGCACCATATCCGGCTTTTCTTTTTTGATAACTGGATCTAATTGATTCAGAATTTTAGAGGTAATGTCCAATAAGGTCTGGCTTTTTCCCATAATATCCAAATCGTAATCAGGTACGATGTTAAAGGTTTCTAAGACCTGGTCCAGCATTTGACGGTGCTGGGCAGTGACCACTGTGATGGTCTCAATAACCTCCTTTTGTTTTTGCAACTCCAATACCAAAGGGGCCATTTTGATGGCCTCCGGTCGGGTTCCAAACACAACCATAATTTTCAATTTTCCCATAAACTTCTCCCGTTGACATGCATGTAATTCAACATTTTTTTAATTTGTGTACATCTTTTTTCATTCTACCGCCAATGACTTTAAATGTCAAACCGATTTTGGGTTTTATAAAGAAATTACTAATAGTTAGTCATTTTATTATTTTGGTGTTTAGAATACATATCCATATAATCACTAATTGTAAGTATTTACAACACGACTTTTACCGGGCTAATATTTTTGGTAAAAAAATAATTCAATAATTATACAATTATTTTTCAAATAATAAATTTTTATAATTTTTTCAAAAAAAGCCGGAACTTGTAGTTCCGACTTATTTTCTTATTCTTCTATGACTTCAGCTGTTTGAACTTCATCGACTGTTCCATCTGTTAATGGCACTTCTTCGATAATTTCAACTTCATTAATCGCTTGTGGTTCCAAGTTGCGGTAACGAGCCATACCTGTACCTGCAGGAATAATCTTACCAATGATAACATTTTCCTTAAGTCCAAGGAGATGGTCTTTCTTACCACGGATCGCTGCGTCTGTAAGAACACGAGTTGTTTCCTGGAAGGAAGCCGCAGACAAGAAACTGTTGGTTTCAAGTGAGGCTTTGGTAATTCCCATAAGGACTGGACGAGCAGTCGCAGGAACTCCACCAGAAATAAGGACATCCTTATTAGCATCTGTAAAGTCTGTAATGTCCATCAGAGTACCCATGAGAAGGTCTGTATCTCCTGGATCCATGACACGTACTTTACGGATCATTTGACGCACCATTACCTCGATGTGTTTGTCGCCGATTTCTACCCCTTGGCTACGGTATACTTTTTGTACTTCCGCAAGAAGGTAAGTTTCAACAGACAAGACATCACGAACGGCAAGGAGACGTTTTGGTTGGATAGACCCTTCTGTCAGAGCATCACCACGAGAGACTTGATCTCCCACTTCGACTTTCATGCGGGCAGTGTAAGGGACAACGTATTCGCCCTCACCAGTTGCTCCGCTAACAAAGACTTTCTTGGTGCGTGTAGAAGCATCTTCTTCGATCGCTGTGACTTCCCCTTTGACCTCAGTGATGACCGCTTCCCCTTTTGGATTGCGGGCTTCAAAGATTTCTTGGACACGAGGAAGACCCTGAGTGATATCGGTATTTGAGGCAACCCCACCCGTGTGGAAGGTACGCATGGTCAACTGTGTACCAGGTTCCCCGATAGATTGGGCAGCGATAGTTCCGACTGCTTCACCCACTTCAACCGCATCACCAGTCGCCAAGTTGATACCATAACAGTGACGGCAGACACCATGGCGGGTGTTACATGTAAAGACAGAGCGGATAGTGACTTCTTCAACACCAGCTTTGACAATTTCACGTGCTAGGTCTTCTGAAATCAAGGTATCTGGACCAACGATGACTTCACCTGTTTCAGGATGTTTAACAGATTTCTTGGTATAACGACCAGTCAAGCGTTCTTCGAGTGGCTCGATCATTTCCTTACCATCAGTAATGGCACGGATCACAAGTCCACGGTCTGTTCCACAGTCATCTTCACGGATAATGACGTCTTGGGCCACGTCAACCAAACGACGAGTCAAGTAACCTGAGTCGGCTGTCTTCAAGGCCGTATCGGTCATCCCTTTACGGGCACCGTGAGTTGAGAAGAACATTTCGAGTACTGACAAACCTTCGCGGAAGTTTGACAGGATTGGCAATTCCATGATCCGTCCGTTTGGAGCGGCCATCAAACCACGCATACCGGCAAGTTGCGAGAAGTTTGAAATGTTACCACGGGCTCCAGAGTCCATCATCATAACGATTGGGTTCTTCGGATCTTGGTTATCCACCAAGCGTTTTTCCAATTTTTCACGGGCTGCACGCCATTCAGCTGTAACGGCATTGTAGCGTTCGTCATCTGTGATCAAACCACGACGGAATTGTTTAGTGATTTGTTCCACACGTTTGTGAGATTCTTCAATGATTTCTGCCTTATCTTCAACGACCGGAATATCGGCAATCCCCACTGTCAAACCAGCAAGGGTTGAGTGATGGTAACCCAAGTCTTTCAAGCGGTCCAAGAAAGCAGACGTTTCAGTTGTACGGAAGCGTTTGAAGATTTCTGCGATGATATTTCCAAGATTTTTCTTCTTGAATGGAACGTTTAATTCCAATTTCTCAATCGCTGCTTTGACATCTTGACCAGGCTCCAAGAAGTACTTAGCTGGAACGCCTTCTGTCAAGTTGGCATTATTTGGCTCTTGAAGGTATGGAAGCTCTGCAGGCATGATATCGTTAAAGAGGATCTTACCAACAGTTGTCAAGAGAATCTTGTGTTGTTGCGCTTCTGTCCATGGTTTGTTCAAGCTATCTGTCGCAATTCCGACACGTGTATGCAAGTGAACATAGCCATTGCGAAGGGCCATGACCGCTTCATCACGGTCTTTGAAGACCATGCCTTCGCCTTCACGACCAGCTTCTTCCATAGTGAGGTAATAGTTCCCCAATACCATATCCTGAGATGGGGTAACAACTGGTTTACCGTCTTTTGGATTCAAGATGTGCTCAGCAGCCAACATCAAGATACGAGCTTCTGCTTGAGCTTCTTCTGAAAGCGGTACGTGGATGGCCATTTGGTCCCCGTCAAAGTCGGCATTATAGGCTTCACAGACAAGTGGGTGCAAGCGAAGAGCTTTCCCGTCAATCAAGACAGGTTCAAAAGCTTGGATCCCCAAACGGTGAAGGGTCGGTGCGCGGTTCAAGAGAACTGGGTGTTCTTTGATCACTTCTTCTAGGATATCCCAGATGCGTTCATCTCCACGTTCGACCAAGCGTTTTGCAGCTTTAACGTTTTGCACGATATCACGCGCAACGATTTCACGCATCACGAATGGTTTGAAGAGCTCGATCGCCATTTCACGTGGCACACCACATTGGTACATCTTAAGAGTTGGACCAACGGCGATAACAGAACGTCCTGAGAAGTCAACCCGTTTACCGAGCAAGTTTTGACGGAAGCGTCCTTGTTTCCCTTTGAGCATGTGACTCAATGATTTTAATGGACGGCTACCTGGTCCTGTGATTGGACGACCACGACGACCGTTATCGATCAAAGCATCAACGGCTTCTTGGAGCATCCGTTTTTCGTTTTGCACGATGATACCAGGGGCATTCAACTCAAGCAAACGTGCCAAACGGTTGTTCCGGTTAATCACACGGCGGTAAAGGTCGTTCAAGTCAGAGGCAGCAAAACGGCCACCATCCAATTGGACCATCGGACGAAGATCTGGTGGAATAACCGGAAGGATGTTGAGAACCATCCATTCTGGCTTGTTGCCAGATTTGTAGAAGGCGTCCAAGACATCCAAACGACGCACAGCCTTCACACGTTTTTGACCAGTTGCAGTCTTCAATTCTTCTTTCAAGAGAGCAATTTCAGCTTCCAGATCCACTTGTTTCAAGAGGTCTTGGATGGCTTCTGCACCCATCTTAGCTACAAAGGAACCTGGTCCGTATTCACGCAAGCGTTCACGGTATTCACGTTCTGTCATGATGGATTTGTGCTCAAGTGGAGTATCTTTTGGATCGATCACCACATAAGCTGCGAAGTAGATGACTTCTTCAAGGGCACGAGGGCTCATATCCAAGGTCAATCCCATACGAGAAGGGATTCCTTTGAAGTACCAGATGTGTGATACAGGTGCTTTCAACTCGATGTGCCCCATGCGTTCACGACGAACTTTCGCACGTGTTACTTCAACCCCACAGCGGTCACAAACAATCCCTTTGTAACGGATTCGTTTGTATTTCCCACACGCACATTCCCAGTCTTTTGTAGGTCCAAAGATGACTTCATCAAAGAGACCTTCACGTTCTGGCTTCAATGTACGGTAGTTGATTGTTTCAGGTTTCTTGACCTCTCCATAAGACCATGAACGGACCTTGCTTGGAGAAGCTAGGGTGATTTGCATACTTTTAAAACGATTTACATCAACCACTATTTCTTACCTTTCCTTGTTTTCATACTTGTTTCATTTGGATACAGCTTAGGTGGGGGAAGAAAGGAAACTTTCTTGCCACCTCCTTGTGTCTGTATCTTGTTATCGAATCATCCTGCTAGAAGCATTGGTTGCTCACAGGACAATCATTTTTACTGATTATTTTTCTGATTCTTCGGCATCAAAGGCTGCTTTTGCTTCCTTTGCTGCTTTTTCACGTGCTTTTTCAAGGTCATCCACATGAATCACATCATCGTCTTCTCCTTCATCAAGGTCACGAAGTTCCACTTCTTGATCATCTTCGTCCAAGACACGCATGTCAAGACCAAGTGATTGCAATTCTTTGACAAGAACGCGGAAGGATTCTGGTACACCTGGTTTTGGAATTGGTTTACCTTTGGTAATCGCTTCATAGGCCTTCAGACGTCCGTTGACATCGTCTGACTTGTAAGTCAAGATTTCTTGAAGGACATTTGACGCACCATAAGCCTCAAGGGCCCACACTTCCATTTCCCCGAAACGTTGTCCACCAAACTGAGCTTTCCCTCCGAGTGGTTGTTGGGTAACCATTGAGTATGGTCCGACTGAACGGGCATGGAGTTTATCATCAACCATGTGGTGAAGCTTGATCATGTACATGACACCGACAGAGACACGGTTGTCAAACGGCTCACCTGTACGTCCATCGTAAAGAATCGTCTTAGCATCGCTATCCATACCAGCTTCTTTCACAGTATCCCAGAGGTCTTCTGAGCTTGCTCCATCAAAGACTGGTGTCGCGATGTGAATACCCAAGTTACGAGCTGCCATACCAAGGTGAAGTTCCATAACCTGACCGATATTCATACGTGATGGCACCCCAAGAGGGTTCAACATGATATCAACCGGTGTACCGTCTGGAAGGTAAGGCATATCTTCAACTGGAACAATACGAGACACAACCCCTTTGTTTCCGTGACGACCGGCCATCTTATCTCCGACGCGGATCTTACGTTTTTGTGCAATGTAAACACGAACCAACATGTTGACACCAGATTGTAATTCATCACCGTTTGCACGGGTAAAGATCTTAACATCGCGAACGACTCCATCTCCACCGTGAGGTACACGGAGTGATGTATCACGCACTTCACGAGATTTATCCCCAAAGATAGCGTGAAGGAGACGTTCTTCGGCAGAAAGGTCTTTTTCACCTTTCGGTGTTACCTTACCGACAAGGATATCGCCTTCTTTAACCTCAGCACCAATACGGATAATACCTGTTTCATCCAAGTCACGAAGAGCATCTTCCCCGACGTTTGGAATTTCACGGGTAATTTCTTCAGGGCCTAACTTGGTATCGCGTGTTTCTGATTCGAATTCTTCCAAGTGAACAGATGTGTAGACATCTTCTTTCACCAAGCGTTCGCTCATGATAACAGCATCCTCGAAGTTATACCCTTCCCAAGTCATGTAAGCGACGATTGGGTTTTGACCAAGGGCCATTTCCCCTTTTTCCATCGATGGACCATCAGCGATAAAGTCGCCTTTTTCAACGGTTTCACCAACTTTAACCAGAGTACGTTGGTTGTAAGCTGTACCGGAGTTTGAACGACGGAATTTTTGAACATGGTAGACGTCCAAAGAACCATCTTCCCGACGGACTTCCACCTTATCCGCATCTGCATAGGTAACTTTACCATCATGTTGAGCAATGACTGCAGCTCCTGAGTCATGGGCTGCTTGGTATTCCATACCAGTACCCACATAAGGGGCTTTTGGATCAATCAATGGAACAGCCTGACGTTGCATGTTGGCACCCATGAGGGCACGGTTGGAGTCATCGTTTTCCAAGAAAGGAATACATGCTGTCGCAACAGCAACTACTTGTTTTGGAGATACGTCCATGTAGTCGACTTGATCAGATGGGAACTCTTGGTTGTTACCACGGTGACGTCCCATAACGATTGGCTCAGCAAAGCCACCCTTTTCGTTCAACTTAGAATTGGCCTGAGCGACGATGTACTCATCTTCTTCATCGGCTGTCAACCAAACGATTTCGTTGGTCACTACACCTTTTTCACGGTCTACCTTACGGTATGGCGTTTGGATGAAACCATACTTGTTCAAGTGTCCATAAGATGACAAGTTGTTGATCAAACCGATGTTTGGTCCTTCAGGTGTTTCGATTGGACACATCCGACCATAGTGGGTATAGTGCACGTCACGCACTTCATATCCGGCACGGTCACGTGTCAAACCACCAGGCCCTAAGGCAGACAAACGACGTTTGTGAGACAACTCAGAAAGTGGGTTGTGTTGGTCCATGAACTGTGACAACTGTGAAGAACCAAAGAATTCTTTAATTGCTGCAGTTACGGGACGAATGTTAATAATTTGTTGTGGTGTCAAGACATCGTTATCTTGTACAGACATCCGTTCGCGAACGTTTCGTTCCATCCGTGAAAGTCCAAGACGCACTTGGTTGGCAAGCAATTCACCAACGGCACGAATCCGACGGTTTCCAAGGTGGTCGATATCATCCACGCGGCCAAGACCTTCTGCAAGGTTCAAGAAATAGCTCATCTCTGCCAAGATATCTGCTGGAGTTACAATCCGTACTTTGTCAGATGGGTTGGCATTTCCGATGATGGTGACAACGCGGTCTGGATCTGTTGGAGCGACAACTTTGAATTTTTGCAATTCTACTGGTTCTGTCAAAACAGCAGCATCATTTGGAATGTAGGTGATTTTGTTCAAACCGTTATCCAATTGTTCAGAGATGCTGTCGATCACATCGCGCGTCATGACAGTACCAGCTTCTACAAGGATTTCCCCTGTTTCAGCATCTACCAATGGTTCTGCGATTGTTTGGTTCAACAAGCGGTTCTTGATATTGAGTTTCTTGTTGATCTTGTAGCGACCGACAGGAGCCAAGTCATAACGACGTGGATCAAAGAAACGAGCTACCAACAAGCTGCGTGAGCTTTCCGCTGTTTTTCGTTCACCCGGACGAAGACGCTCGTAGATTTCTTTGAGGGCTTCATCTGTCCGTGAATCCATTGGATTTTTGTGGATATCTTTTTCAATGGTATTACGAACCAATTCGCTATCCCCAAAGATATCGATGATTTCATCATCTCCAGAGAATCCAAGAGCACGCACAAGAGTTGTAAATGGAATCTTACGTGTGCGGTCGATACGTGTGTAAGCAATGTCTTTTGAGTCGGTTTCAAGCTCTAACCAAGCCCCACGGTTAGGGATAACAGTTGATCCATAACCAACCTTACCATTCTTGTCCACCTTATCATTGAAGTAGACACCTGGTGAGCGGACCAACTGAGATACGATAATCCGTTCTCCACCATTGATGATAAAGGTTCCCATTTCAGTCATGATTGGGAAATCACCAAAGAAAACTTCTTGGGTCTTGATTTCACCTGTTTCTTTGTTGACCAAACGGAAGGTCACAAAGATTGGTGCTGAGTAGCTGGCATCGTGGATGCGCGCTTCTTCAAGCGAATACTTAGGTTCGCGGATTTCATAACCCACAAATTCCAATTCCATTGTATCCGTGAAGTTTGAGATGGGAAGCACATCTTCAAATACTTCCTTCAAGCCATGATCCAAGAAATCTTTGAATGAGTCTGTCTGGATTTCAATCAAGTTTGGTAAATCAAGAACCTCTTTGATTCTTGAAAAACTACGACGGGTCCGATGTTTCCCGTATTGAACGTCATGTCCTGCCAAAGTTTTTAGCTCCTTTTTCCATACTAGGATAGCTTGGTAAAATGACTTTCACCACCTATCCGGTTTTAACTACAATTGTGTGATTTGCATCACGTGAAGAGCTGTCTCTTCACCTCATTCGTCGCATTTTGTAATTTTTAGAAAAATTAAATTTGTGTAACAAACTAGGTTTTTTCTGAAAAATAGGCACAAAAAGAGCAGCTAAATCGACTTATTCAAGTAAGATTTAACTGCTGTAAGCTCTTATTTGGACAATATTTCAAATAAAGCACACGACAAATTAGTTATCACTATTATACCGTTTTTTGCTCCAAAAATCAAGGCTTTCTCTAGGTTTTCTACTGGATCAGACTAGCGTCGATTGCCACGATTTGAGCTGTTTCGATTTGAACTATTGCTGGATGAACTATTGGTTGTCGAATTGTTCTTATTATTCGACTGATTTCCACTGGAATTACCGAGAATCGCTGCCCAAGCACTTTGATAATCGCTATCCGATCCCCCGATGGCAAAGCGGTATTGAGTGGTTGGCGCTCCGTTTTTGGCCCAAAGGCTCGTCACCATTTGACCGCTCACATCGATATCCCGACCATTGACATTGACGCGGCCCGGTCTTTCACCAGTCGATTTGAGTACTTCAGAGCGGATCACACTCTTATCGAGAGTGAATTTATCCTGAATCCCAAAGAGACTTGGATCTGCTTGGTAAATTGCATTCGCCAACTGCGCCATGTATTGGGCATTGTTGTTGTATCCAGTCAAGGTCTGCATGGAAGCATTGTTGTCATGGCCGATCCAACCTCCTAAAGAAACATTAGGGGTGGACAACATGAGCCACATATCCCCATTTGAGTTAGTGGTACCGGTTTTTCCAATCCAGTCTGCACCTGCCAGCGTTGGGTTGACTTGGCTAATCCGTGACTTAAAGGTCGTTGTAGCACCAGACGTAATAACCCCGCGCAAGAGATCCTGCATAATCGTTGCCGTTGCTGGAGAGTAAACACGAACAGGATCTGCCTCGTGCTTGTAGACTACATCCCCATCTCGATCAATGATTTGTTCTACCATGTAGCGTTTGAGGTAGTTCCCATTGTTAGCAATGGTTTGGAAACCATTGGTATGTTGGGCAACAGTGACCTCAATTCCTCCCCCCATCGGCAGACTCTCAATGCCATATTCAGGGATATCATAGCCCATTTTCTTCATGTAGGATGGGACATCCACACCTTTTTCACGAAGAGTCCGGTAAGTCCAGTAAGCTGGAATATTCCATGAGGTATTGAGGGCCTCACGGAGATCCATCATGGCTGTCCCTCGGCTATCCACGTGCATGATCGGCTCCCCACTTGAGAAATTAGTCGGGTAGTTAGAAAGGATGCTATTGCTTCCCATCAAGCCTTGGTCGATGGCAATCCCATAGGCCAACAGTGGTTTGATTGTAGACCCTGGGGAACGCTCTGTATCAAAGGCATGGTTGTTTTGGTTGCCGTCAAAATTCCGTCCACCGATAAATCCTAAAACGGCACCCGTTCGGTTGTCCATAAGGACATTCCCAACTTCTACAAGACCCGTCCCATCATCCAAGACGCTGCCAAAATTCGCTACTGCGGCCTGCATGGCATTGTGAACCGGTTTGTTAATCGTGGTTTGAATGGTGTAGCCACCTTCGCGCAACTCGCTCTCCGCTAATTCTTGATAAGCCTTGACGGTTTCATTATTTTTCAAGTCTTGCTTGGTGACATTGTCTCGCTTGATCAAGTAATCATACATGGCCTCTTTTGCTTCTGCCATGGCTTGGAAGTAGAGGTAGTCATGCGGTGTTTTCTCGATGCCATCTGGAGCGATGAAGTCTTTGGTCAAGTCGTACTGAGCATAGGTCTCGTAGTCTTTTTTCGACAAGGCTCCTGTCCGGTACATATTGAACAAAACGTCTTTGGCACGCGCCAGACCTAACTCGAGGTTCTCCTTGCTCTTTAGGCTACCGTCTGCAGCATAAGGAGAGTAGACAATCGGACTTTGTGGCAAGCCAGCGATAAAGGCCGCTTGTGGAACGGACAAGTCTTTCGCAGAGACGCCAAAGATCCCTTGAGCTGCAGCTTCCACACCCGCAATATTTTGTCCCCGATTGTTTCGTCCAAAAGGCGAAACATTTAAGTAGGTGGTTAGGATTTCATTTTTATCCATTCCCCGCTCTAAAGCCAAGGCATCGACAATCTCTGTCGCCTTACGAGTAAAGGTTGGAGCGTCTCCCACGACTTGCTGTTTGATCAACTGCTGGGTCAGGGTTGATCCCCCACTAGAGGAACCCACGCCGGCTACAGATCCAAGTGTTGCCCGAAGAACGGCTTTAGGTACAACTCCCTTGTGGCTTTCAAAATTCTCATCCTCAGTAGCGATCACAGCCTTCTTGACATTGTCTGAAATGGCGTCTCCTGCGACTGGCGTGCGGATCAAATCACTGTCCACTTCTGCAATCAAGCTCTTATCGGAATAAGTCAGTTTTGAAACACTGCTGACGTTGCGGACCTGCTGGACCAATTCTTCTGTCTTTGGAACCTTGACATTGCAAAAGAGGCTCGCCGCATAACCAATCCCAATCCCTGCGCCAAATAAAAAGAGGCACACGAACAGGGCGATCATGACATCCCACAGGAGTTTGAGGGTGCGCAAAAAGGTCGCAAAAATATCGCCGACAGACCAGCTACTTTCCTCATTTTTTTCCTTATTCGGAGTTTCTGTATACATCTTTGCAAAGAATTTTTGGACTTTCTTCCAAAACTCTTGCAGCTTCTCTTTTAATTGATTCACTGATTCTTTCTCCTTGTTCCCTATATTATAGCAGATTAGGCCCTTTGTTTTCAATCACAAGAGCGTAGAAATCGTCACTCATTCTTCCTGGGTAAGGACAAGAAAATGATGGAAACCATTGCCATTTCCGTGGTTTATGGTAGAATAGAGAGATGAATAAACTTATAAAGGAGAAAAGACACATGCACATTTTTGATGAGCTAAAAGAGCGTGGTTTGGTATTTCAAACGACGGATGAAGAAGCCTTACGCAAAGCACTGGAAGAAGGTCAGCTTTCTTATTATACTGGTTATGATCCAACTGCTGACAGCCTTCACCTTGGTCACTTGGTTGCTATCTTGACGAGCCGTCGTCTTCAACTAGCAGGCCACAAACCTTATGCGCTCGTTGGCGGTGCGACTGGTCTCATTGGAGATCCGTCCTTCAAAGATGCTGAACGTAGTCTCCAAACAAAAGAAACGGTACAAGAATGGGTTCGCTCCATTCAAGGGCAATTGTCTCGTTTCCTCGATTTTGAAAATGGTGACAATAAAGCCGAAATGGTCAACAACTACGATTGGTTTGGAAGCATTAGCTTTATTGACTTCCTTCGTGATGTCGGAAAATACTTTACGGTCAATGCTATGATGAGTAAAGAATCTGTTAAAAAACGGATTGAAACAGGGATTTCTTACACAGAGTTTGCCTACCAAATCATGCAAGGCTATGACTTCTACGTCCTCAACCAAGAACACAATGTAACCCTTCAAATCGGTGGATCTGACCAATGGGGAAACATGACAGCCGGTACTGAGTTGATGCGTCGTAAAGCAGATAAAACTGGTCATGTTATGACTGTGCCTTTGATCACAGATGCAACTGGTAAGAAATTCGGTAAATCAGAAGGTAATGCGGTCTGGCTCAATGCAGACAAAACATCTCCATACGAAATGTATCAATTCTGGATGAATGTGATGGATGCGGATGCTGTGCGTTTCTTGAAGATCTTCACTTTCTTGTCACTTGATGAGATTGAAGAGATCCGCAAACAGTTTGAGGCCGCTCCTCATGAACGCTTGGCTCAAAAGATCTTGGCGCGTGAAGTGGTTACCCTCGTCCACGGCGAAGAAGCCTACAAGGAAGCCCTCAACATCACCGAACAACTCTTTGCAGGAAACATCAAAAACCTTTCTGTAAAAGAACTCAAACAAGGCCTTCGTGGTGTGCCAAACTACCAGGTCCAAGCAGAAGACAACCTCAACATTGTTGAACTCTTGGTCACAGCTGGTGTGGTAAATTCTAAACGCCAAGCCCGCGAAGATGTTCAAAACGGAGCTATCTACGTCAACGGCGAACGCATTCAAGACCTTGACTATGTCTTGAGCGATAGCGATAAATTAGAAAATGAATTGACCGTTATCCGCCGCGGTAAGAAAAAATACTTTGTTTTGACTTATTAAGAAAGTAAAACCACGAAGTTAATACGAAACTTCGTGGTTTTCTTATACACTTTTTTCTGGGACTATTTCCCTTTTCTGCGATACAACAATGCTTGGTTGATTCGTTGAGTTTTTTTATGGAGTTGCCAAATCTGGTAAAGCCAGATCAGGCCGTAAATGGCTAGAAAGATCAACCAAGGAATCGGGCTCCGTAAGGCTGCCCCCCAGCCAAAAAATAAGTAGGTCAATGCTAAGATGGTAGCTGTCACAACTAAATGCAGGACCACACGCAAACTATAGGTCAAAAACTCTTCTTCCTCAAGAATGAACGTCAAAACTCCCATTGTTCCACTCATTAAAAAGATCGCTAGGATGTTGCGTACATTCACAGCGGGATAGACGATGTTGGGATAGATATGGGATAATAACACCAAACACAAATAAAAGAAGGATCCTGTCCTCATACCAGATACAAAATAAGCTATAACTCGTTTCATCACTTTCTCCTATACCCCTAAATAATCCATCAAGGATTTGACATATTTCCGACTGACACTTGATTTCACTCCACGTGTCAGTTTAGCCATCATATTGCCTGAAAAACTATCCGATAGCGATTCTAAATGGTCGATATTCATCACCGCGTGGCGTGATATCTGTAAAAAATTACGACGATTAATCCGATGTTGAAAATTTGTCAAAGTATCTCTGACGGTGAACGTTTTGTCTGTCGTATAAATGGTTAGCTGATTCTTATCAATCTCGGCTAGAATAATGTCATCAATTTTCACCATAATCAAATGATCATCTGTTTTGATAGGAATCACTACTTGATTCACTGTCGAAAATTGTTCGAGATAGTCCATCACCTCTCGTGCTTGATCAGATAATTGCTTGGCTTGAATGACCACACAGGGGTTGCTTTCTGCGATATCCTGTTTTTCCTCAAAACGAATCTTCATTCCTACTCCAATTCTCACTTACTTTCTTTTACTCGATCTTTTTGCCAAGGAAATCCAAATCCCCAAAGCTAGAAGAATACCTCCTAACACTATAAGGTATGTTTGTTCCTTTGTCAATAAAGCTTGCCATTTGAGCTGAACGCCCATTTTTTCTTGAAAATCTCGAAGAAGATCATCTCGCCCCTTAAAGGTTTCGCTCACTGCTTCTTTCATGAGTACTTGTCGATAAAGTGCAGCAATATAAGTTGCTGGAGTACATTTCATTAGTAGTTGTGCAAAATCAGGTAGAACACCTAAAGGTACATAAGTCCCTACCAAAAAACCGGAAGCTGTACCCACTATGGTCGCAAACTTTCCAAGACTGTCTACGGATTGGAAAAAATAAACAAAAATGGCATTCACTAAACTAGAAAGCAGGCTACTAAACAGCATGATGAGGAGTACTTCAGGTAATAAAGATAGTGCTGGAGCTTCTCTAAAATAGCCACACATCAGCACATACATAAGGACTTGCATGAAAAAAGAGATGATGATTGCGCTCGTTAGATACGAAAATGGTAACCGCCACTTCCCTTGATCCGATAAATAAAGATCCTGATCTACTTGATGTTCACGGTCCTTTACTAACTGAGTCAGGGCAGCCAGACTTGTCGTAATCCCTGTCACAGCCAGCGTCCCACTCATTAACCAATTATTTAACACAGGACCACTATTTGGGAGCTGAGCCCAAGCATCTGTCAGATTTTTTTGAAGAAAAATAATATAGAGAACAAAGGAAATCAAGGCTCCCAACAGGGAGAAGAAAACTCCTGAACGATTCCTAAAATACAATAAAAAATTTCGCTTTAGTACGGCTAGCATTAGCGGACCTCCCTTCCTGTAAGTGCAATAAAGGCATCATCCATGGTCCCTGGACGAAACTCAAAATGGGCTAGATTATCTCTAACTTGCGCCAGGTAATCAATGGCTTCCCTTTCACTCTTGGGTTGAAAAATATACTCCAATTGACTTTGTTGCTCTACTGACATTCCCGAAGATTTGAGACTTTCTATCTGCTGCATCTCCTTGAAACGAATCTTCAAGATATTTTTTGCATACTGACTCTTAATATCTAGTGCTGATCCCTGAGCAATCACTTCCCCATGGTCTACAATATAAATTTGATCAGCTTCATCTGCTTCGTCAAGATAATGCGTGGTCAATACAACGGTCATTCCCTCTTCTCTCTGCAATTGATAGAGCAAATCCCAAATAGACTTCCGGGTTTGGATATCCAAACCTGTCGTTGGCTCATCTAAGAACAAAATATCTGGTTGTGAGAGCAGAGCACGCGCAATGTCAACCCGACGCTTTTGGCCACCTGAAAGAGTCCCATATTTCTGTTTTTGAAAAGCTGATAGGCCTAGCCGATCAATAAGATCAGACACACGATCAGGTTTTAAGCCTTTATACTGTTTCGCACGAATGGTCAGATTTTCCCTAACCGTTAGCATCTCATCTAAGACACTAGTCTGGAAGACCACACCAATTTTCGTACCTGGTTCATAGATGATTTCACCTTGCGTTGGTTGTTTCAAACCAATCAACATGGAAATCGTTGTTGATTTCCCCGCCCCATTTGGTCCTAGAATCGCATTAAAGGTTCCCTTTTCAAACTGTAAATGAATATTGTTTACGGCTAAATGATTTCCATATCGTTTACTGATGTTTTTAGCTTGTAATATCATGTTCTCTCTCCTTTTGATAGAACCAGTCTAGCAAAAAAGCCGTTTAAAAAACGGCTTTTGGGGATAAGTGGTTAAAATGAAGAGATGAGTGGCGAGATAGAAGAGATTAAAATGAGGGAAAAATTCATTGCAACCATTCTTTTCCCCATTGATTCAAGTCCTTTAAAATCGGCATCAGTGATTTGCCTTTTTCTGTCAGCTCATATTCTGTATGGAGTGGCATCGTTTCAAAATCATATTTCTCAACCAATTGGTTCTCTATTAAAACGTCTAAGCCACGTGTCAAACTGATAGTTGTTATCCCTTCAACTTCTCTTCTCAATTGATTGAAACGAACTCTCTTATGCTTGTTTATAACCCATAATATATTCATCCTCCATTTCCCACCAACCACATCTAAGACTCGAGACATACTACAGTTCCAATTTTTATTTGTTAACATTTTTTCTCCTTACAAAAATGTGCCTACTATTCAGGTAGTTTGTAAAGTATTATAATCTATTTATCATTTGTTTTAAAGGAGTCACTTATGTTTATTGTAAACCTTACCTATATCAAGCCCCTTGATGAAGTTGAAAAACACTTAGAAAAACACATAGATTTTTTAAATCAGTATTATACAAAAGGTCTTTTTATCGCATCTGGAAGAAAAAATCCAAGAACTGGCGGTATCATTCTCATGAGAGCAAAAAATAAAGATGCTGTCCAAGAAATCATTGCACACGATCCATTCTATCAAAATGAGATTGCTCAATATGAGATCATTGAATTTGAAGCAAGTAAGTATTGTCTAGAATTGAAAACCCTCCTCAGCGATCCATTGGACGAAAATGAGGAAATTAAATAAAGAGACTCAAGGTCCATTCAATACCGCGTAGAACCGTTAAAAAAGTGTGACTTAGTCCCATTACAGCATCGGTTGCTATCTAGAGGCTCTTTTGTTACACTACTAATATGAATACACCGATCAAACCAAAATTACAACGATTTCAAACAGCCACTGCTTTTGCCTGTCCCATCTGTCAACTGGACCTAGAACTTGTGGGGACCAGTTTTAAATGTCCCAAGGGCCATTCTTTTGATTTGGCGAAATTTGGCTATGTCAACCTGGCTCCCCAGATCAAACAATCAAAGGACTATGACAAAGAAAATTTCCAGAATCGCCAGCTGATCTTGGAAGCAGGTTTTTATGAGCCGATTCTAACAGCGATCGGACAAAAAATTCCGACCAGTGATGCCAGAATTTTAGATATCGGTTGCGGAGAAGGCTATTACTCCCGAAAACTACAAGAAGCCTATCCCAAGGCTACTTTCTATGCATTCGATCTTTCCAAGGAATCCGTACAACTAGCTGCCAAGAGTGACGCTAGCTGGAAGGTCAATTGGTTTGTAGGAGATTTGGCTCATTTACCCATTCAATCTAAGAGTATGGAAGTCATTTTGGACATCTTCTCCCCGGCTAATTACGCTGAATTTGAGCGTGTCTTAAAGGCTGAAGGGGTGATTATTAAGGTCGTCCCAACCTCTTCTCATCTAAAAGAGATTCGTCAGTTGGCCCAAGATCAATTGACCAAGCAATCTTACTCCAACCAGGAAATTTTGGAACACTTTGAAGAGCACTGCCAGATCCTCTCATCCGAAACAGTCAGCCTCACCAAGAGGTTAAGTCCTGAAGAACGTCAGGCGCTCCTCGCCATGACCCCTCTTCTATTTCATGTTGACCAAGAAAAAATCGACTGGACTCAACTCACAGAAATCACCATTGAAGCTGAGCTGCTGGTTGGAAAAATCAAGATACAAAGAACGTAAAATGAAAAGTAAAAAGGCTGAGACAAATCGTCTCAGCCTTTTACTCATCTTCTGTATGCTCTGTCATGACTTGTAACGCACGTTTTTATATCCTTTTGGCTATCTGTGCGATTTTTTCTAGTTCTTCTTTCCGTTGACGATCACTCATATACTCCACTCGTGTAACTTGTGTCATTTTAACCGGTTTAATACCACAGGGTTTCAAGATTTGAGATTTTAGAACCTTTGCGTAGTCTTGAGAAAAAGGAAGAAAAATTTTTGGCGTATTATGCGTCGTAATGATCCACGCTTTTCCATCTAGTTTCCCCACCGGACCTCGAGGTCCATTCTGATAAGCAAAACCTGTAACAAAAACACGATCAATAAAACCTTTTAAAATAGCTGGCATTCCACTCCACCAAGTAGGGAAAATAAAAATCAACTGATCCGCCCAACTCAATAAATCTCTATATGGTTTCATGTCTTCATTATGCTGTAAATCTCTCCTTTTATGCGTTTCATCAAAACGTAAAACCGGATCAAAGTTTTCTTTATATAAGTCTACTATTTTAACTCTATGCTCTGGTGCTAAATGCTTTTGCACAGTTTGAAGGATTGATGCATTATAACTTGTTTCATTCGGATGTGAATAGATTATTAAAACATTCATCAGCTATCTCCTTTTATATAAATATCAAGCATCGTTCTGACGGTCTTTTGAACATCATTTTCTTTAAAGCTTTCTCCAACAGGACTCCTTACCAATAGAGCCAAACCAGCAATAAAACTCCAAAAATGGATCAAAATTTCTGCGTCACCACTAGAAAGATTTTCCTCATCTTTAAGTCTTAACGCTACCGACTTAAAATGTTCAAATCCTGGTAAAGAGGAGTTGACTGAAATAGTTTCCTGGAACAACTCCATATAGTTATATGGAAATTTGATAAATAATACTTCAAATAGATAGGTTTCCTCTTGGGCAAACCTTACAAAGTTACAGCCCATCAGAGTTAGTTGAGTTCTTGCATCTATGGAAGTATCAATCCCTTGTATCATATTTTTCAAAAAGAACATTGATAAGTGTTCCATAACCACTTGAATATATCTATCTTTACTTCCAAAATGCTTATAGGGAGCTCCATGAGTCACCCCACATTTTTGAGCTATTGTACGCATAGACATCCGGTCAATCCCGTTAGTTCTGATTTCTTCAATGCCGACCGAAATTAACTTTTCTTTCAGTTCTTCCGTATTCCGTTTCATTTGACCACCTTCCCTTATCAAAGTATACGTCGTCTACTTTTTATAAAGTATACACTGTCTACTTATATTTGTCAAATAAAAAAATACTCAAAAGTTAGCTTCATAGTCTCTGACCTTCTGTTATGTACTCACCTAAGGAAAGTTTCTAAGAAGACGTTGTCTTCAATCAAAAGGCTGAGACAAATCGTCTCAGCCTTTTACTCATCTTCTGCCTGCTCTGTCATGACTTGTAAGCGATAGGTTTTAGGCGATTTCCCACAGAGTTTACGGAAAACCTTGTAGAAATAGCCTACATTACTGTAACCAACTTTATAGCAGATATCTTCAATACTGTCATTGGTCGATAAGAGGAGCTGCTGGGCAGCCTTAATCCGCTGTTTGTTGAGGAGTTCTGCGAACGTTGCATTGGTTTCTCGTTTAATCAATTGGCCTAAATAGACTGGATTGATAAAGAGAGCCTGACTGATGTCCTTGAGTGACAGCTCTTTTTGGTAATCACGGCTAATCACTTGGAGGACACTCGCTACATTTTCGTTCATCCGATAGTGGGATAAGAAACGGGACAACTCTTCCTGGATAAAGCTAATCATCTCGCTAAAGGTAGCAGCTTCTTGGACTTTCTTGACCACATCGGCCAAATCATCTCCTTGCAGGTATTCAAACAAATGAAAGACATCCATCAAAAATTGGATAAAGAGTTGCTTTGTCAGCGAAACCTTGGGTGTCTTCTCAAGGATCATTTTTTCCAACCAGTCCAGTTCTTCTAAGATCTGTTGGATATTTCCTTGCATGATCACCCGGTAGGCCGGCTCGTAGTAATGGAAGACCTCTTCGTCTTGATTGAGAGGGGTCGCTCCATAAAAGAGACTCCGCTCCACTAGGTCCTTAAATTGATGAAAGTGTTCCTTATAAGGAGGCTCAAAGGCCTTCTCAATCATGGCTTCTTCTTCTTGATCTGAGATAAAGAGTTGAAGATTTTGCCCGAGAACTTGGTAAGACGAGCTGATAAAACCTTTTTTCTCCTTAGCAATCCCAATCCACAGTGAATTCCGGCCTGCGATATACCGACAAAACTCTTCCTCAGAGATGTCATCGTGAATCAAGCGGTTGGCCAACTCTTGGCTTGGTTGCTGGATTTGGTGCTGGATTTTTTCTAGGATATTGCCCATCTCCACCTTATTGACAGGTTTGAGCAGGTAGTCTGCCACGCGCAAATTGAGAGCTGTCTTGACATATTCAAAATCCTGATAGCCTGACATAATGATATAGGCAGCATCTGGGATCAAATCCTTCATCTCAGCAATCATCTGAAGTCCAGTTTTCCCAGGCATATTGACATCCGTGATCACCACATCTACCGGATACTCTCGCACATAATCAAGGGCTTGGTCTGCATCTTCTGCAGTTGCGACCACTTCCATATTCCAGTGGTCAAAGGGGATTAATTTTTTTAACCCTTCTGTAATCATATACTCATCGTCTACTAATAAGACTTTGTACATTCTGTCTCCTTTATTCATCTTGAATGGTTATCGTATAGGTCACTCCATGGTGAGGTTGGGAGAAGACTTGGATATGGTAGCGATCTCCAAAATAGAGCAGCATGCGTTCATGGACATTGACAATTCCGATGGACTGCCGACCACTCTTTTCTTCGATTTCTGAGCGTGGATTGCGATTGGCTAGCATCTCTTGAATGCTTTCTAGCTGTTCTTCTTTCATCCCGCGCCCATTATCAGTGATCAAGATGATGACCTGCCCTTCTCCTTGCAAGACCTTGACACTGATCACATTGTCCTTGCGTTTATGGTCCACTCCATGCGCAAAATAGTTCTCGACCAAAGGCTGGATGGTGAATTTGGGAATCTTCATCTTTTCCAAACCTGGATCGATCTTAAAGCCATAGGCAATCGATTTTGGATAACGCACCATACAGAGGTAGCTGTATTTGCGACAAAATTCGAGCTCATTTTCAACTGTCGTCACTCGCTCGTCTGAGATATTATTGCGCAAGAGACTACTAAACTCATAGATAATATCACCCAATTCATCCTGCTCTTGCATGACGGCATACATCCGGATAAATTCCAGTGTATTGTACATGAAATGGGGATTGATCTGGGCTTGTAGGGCCCGCATATTGGCATCTTTTTGGCTGAGCTGCAACTGGTAGATATCCCGAATGTTCTTGTCCATATTGTCTAACATGGTATTGATCATATTACCAATGACCAAAAGTTCTTGGTCCTTGGTCGAGGTATCAATCCGTCGTTCACTATCGCCTTGACTGATCTGATTCATGGTATCGACCAAATCGAGGACTTGACGCCGGTAATTTTTGAAAATCTGCCGTAATAACAAGTACAGGATCAAGAAAATCAGGAAAGCAATGGAGAGAAAAGTGGTCAGGTTAGCTAGACCCTTCTTGACCAAATAACTTTCAGAAACGACTACATCCACCTTGTAGCCATAGATCGTGCTACGGGTTTGCCATTTAACATCTTTTGCTTGCTCCTTATCCCCTTCATGGTACATTTCTTTCCCAAAGGGCGTGAAGATCCGCACAGCAACCGGTAGATCTCCTCTAGCATTGTCAATCGCTGCCGTCAAAATTTCCTGGTCCAGAGTAATATAAGCAATCCCAACTCCAGCACCCGTAGTCGGATCTGTCAAAGGAACCGGAATGGCTGTCGCAGGAGCCTTGTAATGGTCCGCGGAAACTTGCTTACCCCCCTTCGATTGCCGGGTAGAGACAAATACTGTCTTGTAATCCGACAAGGTGACATCGATACCCTCGATGTTTTTATTGCTCAAATAGAGACTGTCAATATTCTTATGTAGGGACAATTGGATATAAGAAGGAAACTGGGCATTCAATCGCCAAGTCTCATACTCCGATGGTGACAAGGTAAAATAGCGATAAACCCCTTCTAATTTTGCAGGGTTTTCAACGAGACTACGCCCTTCTTGTGTGACCCGCTGATAAGAGGTCTCGAGATCCGTCACGACTTCAGTCAAGACCCGTTGGGCGATCCGATCGGCTTCAGCTTGCTGGTTTTTCCAAGAGATCCCCGCTACGACGAGACCCATAATGGTCAAAATGACCACCATGACATAGGCGTAGAATTTTAAAAGCGTACTTAACCAGATTTTTTTCATCGTTAGGATACCAATTTTTCGTGGATATTTTGATAAACAGGGTCAAAGATATCATTGACAAAGAAATGCCAGACGCCGATCAAGACAAAAAAGAGAAGGGCTGGCATATAATAGCTAATGACACCAAGTAGTGCTGTTCCAAGGATGAGCTTAAGAACTGGACGAATGTCCAGCAACATTCCGATCAAACTGAGCTTGATACTGTTGGCATAAGAGAGAGCAAAATGCACTTGCAATTTCAAATAAACAGCGTAAGCTAGAGGCGCAACCAAGAGGAAAACTAGATTAAACAGAAGAACCAAAATTTGGAAGAAATTTAAGTGAGGAATCTGGATCATGAGGTACATGCCATAGAGGAGGATTCCTTCAATGGCAAAGAAGGTGTAAAAAACTTGATTGGCCGGAACCAGATTTTCTTTGAAGAGTTCCCAAGCGCGTGACCAATGATAGTCCTTGTAGGTCATGCCATTTTCCGCATAGAGGCTCATGATAGTGGCACTGGCTGGTCCTACTCCTAGAAGGATGCCCCCACAGATCGTCAAGACCCAAAAAATCCCTGTTACCAGCATGGCAACATAGACTCTCGTAAAAATGAACTCGATGATTTTCCCCATCATTCAGCCTCTTTTCCAATTAGTCATTCTATTATACCATAAAAATAAAACGCTTTCCCGCATTTACATTAGTAAATTGAAATATTGATTTTCATTTCCAGTTCTATTTTCATAAAAAACTGTTCTTTGATACAGATCTATAAAATTATATAAAAATAAAAACATTTTATGAGTTAAAGTTATTCAATCATCTACCGAAACTTTCCGCCGTGAGAAAAGTGCTAGAAACACTAGTGTTTCTAGCACTCGGGAGTTTTGAAACTTTAGGTTCAAAACTAAGTCATGGAACTTCGTAGAAGTTCGCTGACGTCCGTACTCACATAAGGAAAGCTTCTAAGAGGACTTTCTCTTCAATATAAAAGGCTCTGGAGATCCCTCCAAAGCCTTTTCGAACTACCTGTTCTTATTTTTTAGAAGCAAGGAATTCGTCGTATTGTTTTTGCATTTCGTCAAGCACTTTTTGGTAAGCACCTTCTGATTTCAATTTTTCAAGCATCTTAGGAACTTCTACTTCAGGATCCACAGTACCAGTATTGATCGCACCTGCGAATTGGTTCAAAGTATTTGTAAGAGCAGTGATTTCTGATTTCACTTTGTCTGTGTTAAAGATGAAGCCAAGTGCTGGAGATTCTTTTGCAGTTTCCAAATCTTTCTTAGATTGTGCAATTTGTTCATCTGTTACGTTTTCGTTGATGTAAAGAATCCAGTTGTTACCAGTGTTCCATCCAGACATGTGAGTGTTTCCGTTGTAGCCATCCAAGACTTTGACACGGTTTTCTTTGCCAGCAACTTTTTCCCAGTTCTTGCCTTCTGGTCCATAAACAAGGCCGTTCAAGAGTTCTGGATCAGTGTTCAAGAGGTTCAACACTTCCATTGCTTTTTCTTTGTTCTTAGAGTTGTTTGAGATAACAAAGTTAGCTACTTGAGTAGTATTGTTCTTCTTGTACAGTTCAGTAAATGGTTTGATTTCGATCTTACGGTTTGCTACACGAGAAAGCAAGCTGTTACCGTAGTCAGCTGGCCCTACTGTTTCTTCACGAACCAACCATGTATCTTGAGAAAGATCATAACCAGTGTCGCTCGTTGCTACGTCTTTTGGAATGTATCCTGCTTCGTAGTATTTGTGAAGAGTCTTCAAGTTTTCTACATAACGAGGAATTGTGTAACGGTCAACGATCTTAGTAGTGTCACCTTTCAAGTCAACAACGAATGGAAGTCCATCAACAGCCACATAGTCAAAGTCATCTGAAGGTCCACCGTAGCTCTTGTTCATTGCAAATGGAACAACGTTTGGATCTTTTTCTTTGATGGCTTTCAAGACTGGTTCAAGAGAAGCATAGTCTTTCACGTTTGAAACGTCGATACCATATTTTTCAAGAAGTGGTCCGTTAAAGGCAAAGTTTTGAGAAGATGCAACGTTAGCTGCTACTGGAACAGCATAGATCTTGCCGTTTACAGTGTTCCCTTTGATGTAAGTTGGGTCAAGTGCTTTGTAAAGGTCTTTCCCTTCTTTCTTGTACAATTCTGTCAAGTCAGCATAAGCACCTTTTTGAGCGTTAATGACATAGTTATTAGCAAAGGCAATATCATAGTTTTCACCAGATGAGATGATAACGTTCATTTTTTGTGCATAGTCACCCCAACCAAGATATTGGATATCCAATTTTGCGCCAACTTTCTTTTCAATGATCTTGTTGGCATTTTTAAGAAGAACATCCAAGTTATCTGGTTTATCACCGATTTGGTACATCTTGATGATTGGTTTACCGTCTTCAGTTGTTGCAGACTTCTTGTTGTTCCCTGTAAGGTTTCCACAAGCAGCAAGAGTAGCTCCAAGAGCGATGACACTAGCAGATGCTAACGCGTATTTTTTCCAATTTTTCATAAGAAAAATCTCCTTTATGTTATTTTCTTTTTAGACTAAGTTATGAGTTGAAAATCCTGCTGATTTTCAATAAACGATGTTATTCTTTCACACCACCGATGGTCAAGCCTTTTACAAAGTAGCGTTGGAAGAATGGATAGAGAATGGCGATTGGCACTGTTGCCACAACCACCATGGCCATACGTCCTGTTTCCCGTGGGATGGATTGTACAGCTCCTGCCAATTGGCCGGATACCCCGACGTTTTTAGCGATGTAATCCATATTGTTTTGGATTTGCATCAAGAGGTATTGCAATGGGTAAAGGTTGTCACTCTTAATATAGAGGAGGGCGTTGAACCAGTCATTCCAGAACCCTAAAGCGGTGAACAAACTGATGGTCGCAATCCCTGGAAGAGACAATGGCAAGCAGATTTGGAAGAAGATCCGTGTTTCACTTGCCCCATCGATCCGAGCGGATTCAAGGATAGCTTCTGGAATGGTCCGTTTAAAGAAGGTCCGCATCAAGATGATGTTAAATGGACTGAGCAACATTGGGATAATCAAAGCCCCGATGGTATCACCTAACTGCAAGAGTTGAGTGGTGACAATGTAGCTTGGAACCAACCCTGCACTAAAGAGCATACTAAGGAGTGAAAATACGGTAAAGAACTTGCGGTATTTAAAGGTACTCCGTGAGATAGCGTAAGCATAAGTTGTGGTGATAAAGACATTACATGCTGTTCCCACAATGGTCACAAACAAGGTAATGAAGAGGGCTTGCAAGATTTTGTCTTTGAACTGTACCAAGAAGAGGTAACCATCAAATCCAAATTTTGCTGGCCAGAATTGGAAGCCATGGACTGCCAAACTTTGTTCGTCTGTCAAAGAGATCATGACAACGAAGATGAAGGGAAGCACACAGGTCAAGCCGACCAAGGTCAACAACAAGGTAAAGAAGAAGTTGCTCTTCTTACTGAAAGAATGGATCCCGACATTATCAATTTTTTCTTTTTGAATGGTTGATTTTTTCATACGATCCTCCTTTCTAGAAGAGAGCGGCATTCTTATCAATGCGACGGGCAATGATATTTGAGATTAACACAAGAACCAGCCCGACTACCGATTGGTAAAGACCGGCTGCTGCTGTCATCCCGATATCCCCTGACTTGGTCAAACCGTTGTAGACATAAACATCAATAACGTTGGTTACACTATAGAGAGCTCCAGCATTATGCGGGATTTGGTAGAAAAGACCGAAGTCTGCGCGGAAGATATTTCCGACTGCAAGAATGGTCAAAACCGTAATCAAGGAAGACAACTGAGGAATGGTGATGTTGCGAATGCGTTGCCACTTAGACGCACCATCCACGGTCGCTGCTTCATAGTAAGTTGGGTCAATTCCCATGATGGTTGCATAATACATGACACTGCTATAACCAAAGCCTTTCCAGATTCCTAAGAAGAGGAGAAGCGCTGGCCAGATCCACAATTCCGAGTAGAAATTGATGGCTTTCATACCAAATGAAGTTAAGATGTGGTTGACCAATCCTTTGTCCACGTTAAGGAAGGCATCGGTGAAGAAGCTGATGATAACCCATGATAAGAAGTATGGGAAGAGCATGGAGGTTTGAAGCACCTTGACCACTCTTTTTGATCTCAACTCACTAAAGATGATGGCGATCCCAACGGAAACAATCAATCCTAAGAAGATGAATCCTAAGTTGTACAATACCGTGTTTCTTGTAATAATGTAGGCATCTTTGGAACTAAAGAGGAATTTGAAGTTGTCAAAGCCAACCCACTTACTCTTCATGACACTGTCAATGAAGCCCTCTCCTGTGATATGATAGTCCTTAAATGCTACGATATTCCCAAAAACCGGAATATAGAAGAATAAGATTAACCACGCTGCACCAGGTAAGACCATTAAAAGAAAAATGAAATTTTCTCTCAGAGTCCTTACAAACTTTTTCATTTAACTTCCCCCTTTGAGCCTTGAGCGTGTTTTTGCTTTGGTAGCGTTTACAATACTTATTATAAGATAGCCATTTTCTATTTTCAAACTCCTAATTATAGAAAAAATTCTACAAATTTATGACATAGCTTAAAAAAAGAGTAGAAAAGGGTGGTCGTAAAGACAGCTCCTCTTCTACTCCTAGCCACTGTAGATGAGACTTCTGTCATCCAACTTGGCATTTTTTACGTTGTATAAATGGTTGAAGCCGTCGCAATAGTATGCCACTGGTTAGCCGTTGTGGCTGCGAAGTCCTGATCCCCGTAGAAATCGTTGAATGGCAAGATCTCTACTTCTAGTTCATCGATACGAGAGATTTCGCCTGCTAGGTAGTTTTCAATCCGACTTTCAGCTCGCTTGATGCGCTGCAAGAGGCCACCCATACGGATGTCTACGGTATCCAAACCAAAGACCTTGTTTTCTTTCAACCATTGGTGGCTAAAGAGAGCATGGAAGGTTTCAATCTGGCCTCTGAGTTTTGGCAATTCTTCTCTGGAAATCTGTCGCAAGCTCTCTTTATCACCTGCGTGATAAGCCTCCCGAAGGCGTCGTCCTACATCCACTTTGCTACTTAAAATAGCATTCAACTGAGCCTGGGTCTCAAAGAGATAGGCGTAAACACCAGCTTTTTCTTTAATGTCAGAAAGAATCTCAGCTGCCTTGGCAAAGTGTGGCTTGTCCTGTTCAGGTGTCATGTGCTTGTCTAGAATTGGGCAAAGAACATCCTGATAGAAGACATAGCGATTAGGGTTGAGTCCACTGAGATTATCTGGTAGATCTGGCAAGAGGTTGGCCAGATCCAGCTGCATAAAGTCCTCAACTGAGAGGCCTGTATTGCCCTTAAAGTGAGCAGATAGACACTCTAAATTATTGCGATAGCTGAGCTCCGCCCAGATTTGTAAGCTCGGTAGGATCGAGAACTGGGCTGTTTCACCACCATTGTCCCCCCAGCCCGTCACAATGACTTCCTTGATCTGGTTGGCACGGCAAGCTTTATTGGCTTCAAGAGCGATGAGACGACTGAAATGGTTGTGGGGTGTGAAGCCAATCCACTTCCAAGCCCCACCAGCAAAGGCGATATCTTGGCTAATCTTGTGGTGATTACGGAAGTTACGATTGTATTTTTCCTCGCTATCCTGATAATAATCCCAGTAAACCAAGGTCACACGGTCTTTGAGACGGTCTAGATAAACTCGTGTTTCTTCTGGAATGTCCACCTCACGATCGTACTGGCCATCTGCTGACATAAGCTTGAAGAACATATCGCTCCACATCTGGCAGTGGAAACCATACTTATCTGCAATATCCAGCACGCGCTCCAAGTGTTGACACATGAGGAGGCTACGGTCCACAACGCCATTTAAGATGAGATAGCGTCCCAAACCAACCAAGTGGGCCTCGTCCATGCCGATATTGACCTT
Organism: Streptococcus sp. S5; assembly: GCF_034134805.1. Classification (NCBI taxonomy): domain Bacteria; kingdom Bacillati; phylum Bacillota; class Bacilli; order Lactobacillales; family Streptococcaceae; genus Streptococcus; species Streptococcus lingualis. The sequence continues at coordinate 2,093,272 of NZ_CP139419.1, forward strand.
GCGCGTTTGTAGTTTAGATAGCGTCGCAAACATGCCATCAATCAGGTCATAAACTTTTTCTTCACCGATAAGGAGAATGTCCTCTACATCGCGGAGTTCCTGCACTTCTTTGACACCCCATTTGACAAAGGCTGACAAGTGGGCCAAGGTTTGGATGCATGGGACAAAGGTCATGTCAAACCGCTGGGCATAGGCTTCAATTTCCTGTAACTCTTCAGCTGAGTATGCTCCACGGAAATAACCAAAATAAGGTTGCCCCTCAATCTGATAGGTGTCTTCCATGTAGAGCTCAAAGGTTGAATAACCCATGAGAGCCAAGACTTCAATCATCTGTTTGGCAGATGCGACATTGATCACGGCGTTGCGCGAACAGTCCGCCATATAGGCCAAATCTTCGTAAGCCGCTTGTTCTTCAATCTCTACCTTGTCCCCTTCTGCTAAAGCTGTTGCTAGAACGGATAAGGCGCGGTAAAGTTGATGCGGTTTGCGGTAGGTCAATTGATACTGTCCACTCTCACCCTTGATAGAGATAGAAGCATGGTCAGACTGACCAACCGCCACTTCTACATCTGGTAGAGAAATGTGATTTTGGAGCAACTCTAAAGCTTGCGCTTGTTTACTGCTGATTCCGGTAAAAGTTACCATTGGTTTTCCTCCTGTAACCAGTTGACAAGGGCACCGTAGAGATTGGCATCTGCCTGATAGGTGCAAGCTTGAATCACTGGAGCAATTGTATATTCTTCATATCTGTCCACAAAAGTATCTACTGCTTTTTGAACCCCTCTGATAAAATCTGGATTCTGACTAATAGAGCCACCCAGGCTAATGACATCTGGGTCGATGAGATACTGGATATTGAGCAGTCCTTGGGCTAGGTTGCGATTCATCCGCTCAATAGCTTCTTGGCAAAGGGCATTGCCTGCTGCAGCCTCTTGGTACACCTTGCGGCCATCCCAATCGGTTTGACCAGATTTTTCGATGACATAGCGAACCATGTTCCCTGTAGAAGCTAGTTGCGACCAGTTGTTAAGTTTTTCTGCTGGTTCGATGGTTGTCATGTAGCCAAACTCACCACCCAAACCATGGCGGCCACGGTGAAGCTTACCATTGATAATCATAGCCCCACCAATCCCTGTGCCAATGACAACACAGGCTGCATTTTCAATCTCAGGATGAGCCAGCAGTTCACTAAGTCCAACACAGTTGGCATCATTTTCTAGATGGACAGGGAGTTGGTGATGAGCAAGCGCTTCATACCATGAAAAACCATGGATGTAAGGAATGGCACTGATCCCCTCAATCACCCCGGTTTCTTGATTAACTGCACCTGGCACACTCATAGCAATCCCACGATAGTCCTGTTCTGACAAGCGTTGGTCCAACCAAGCCAATAAATCTTCTAGAGTTTCTGGAGTTGGGGTGCTGGTCTTATCTAAAATCTTTCCATCAGGAGTTAGACTAGCAAACTTAATACCAGTCCCTCCGATATCAATCGTTGCAATGGTCATTGCTTTTACCTGTAAAAAGGAGCGAGTCAGCAGTTGGTTCTTACTTTTTCGCTCCTCCTTTCCTTTTATTGTTTCTTCAGCTGCAACCAGCTAGACTTCTTCTTTTTTAATCCATTCTGTCCGGATTTCTTGCGGTGCCAATAAACCTGTATGGACCGGATACGGTTGTTCAAGAAGATCGACAACCGTTTGTTGTCCTTCTGACACGCGCACATTTTCTTGGCTCATATTGTAATAGCGAAGGATGTAACCTTCTTCATTTTCTGCTACCTTAAAGGCTGTTGGACAAACCTGAGGATGTGTCAAGGCTGTATGCTTGAGTAAGCTACCAGATGCTGCTACACTTCCTTCTTGTTTTTCAACTTGAAGGCTGGTCATCGGTGTCTGCAAAGCTTTAGCTCGGCGATAAGCAGAGAAGCGTCCCTGAGCTTGATGGCATTCTACTGCATATTCAACCTCAAAGTCCCGTAAGCATTGTGCTTCTGGTGTTGGGAAATAGCCCCAGTCACCAAGTTCACCGGAAGCACGGAGAAGTGTTACAGCTATCATATCGTCTCCAAGGATTTCGTATTCATGCAATCCTTTATTGGCCACTGTTACCCCTTTGACGTCATCATACAAGCTGACGAAAGCTTGCTGGTGTTGAGGATTTTCAGGATTTTCCCAAGAAGCAGCCGGTTTATTTGGCCGTGTGACCACCTCATAAATGCTTTCCGAGTCATTGCTTGGACGAGTGTTATGAGTTTTGACCAAGAGACGAATGCGGTGATCCTTAGCAGTATTGGTAAAGCGTGTCTTGAAGCGAATTTGCGGGTCATCCACAAAGATGGTCATCTCCGTTTCAAGAGGGATGGTTGTCATCTCTTCTGAGCGACTTGCCTTGCGGTTCATAAACTCGATAATGCCTCTTTGCTCCGCATCCAATTGTTCATCCGCGCTAACCGGGATCGTCAAGTCATGCTTGAGCAAGATTTTGGCATAGCGAGCATTGTTTTCCAAGACCTCATAAGCTGTTAACTCCGCATAGATCGGCTCTGTTCCTTTTGGTTGGAAGTAGATATATTCATTACCGATATCACCACGATCTTCAAAACGAAGGAAATCCTCATAAGCCTCATTGGTCGTTTTATCATAGAGGGTCAAGCCATCATCGATACTAAGGGTTACAAATGGCGTATCAATCACCCCATTTTGGAAAAGACCATCATGATGAGGTGCTTTGCCTTCCAAGAGCTGGAAGGTGGTCCAAGAAAGAGGCACTAGGTGAACCGGAACCGTAACGCGCACTTGACGCGCGATATAAGGTTGACGGAATTTATCCTTAGGCAGGGTATAGCCAAAGCTTGCTCCCAAGTCCTCAATCTCTGCTTCTACAAGATGCCCATCTAAATCTTCTACGTGGTAGTCTGGCAAGGTCAAAGCGGCCATTTTCTTGAAGCCTTCTGTCGGATGCAATTCCTTAAACGGACAAACTGCTACATCGACAATCGTGCTGACGGTATCCACCTTATTATGCAAGCCAGTATTGATGACCGTAAAGAGGTGCTCACTCTGGGCTTTTTGAGTTGCTAGCTTACCCTTCCATTCGTTCAGAAGGTTGGTCTTGACGAAGTTTCCAACTTGGTTGACCTTGGCAAAACGAACTTCCATTTCACGGTGAACATCATCTACGCTACATCCACAAATACTATCGTGTGGCGCATTTTGTAAGAGTGTCTTCCAGGCATAGGTCAATTGATCCTTGTGGTTGTGCCCACCAGTAATGATGGTCAAAGGTTCCACCACTTGCTCGAGCAAGTTGCTGTTTTCTTGGAAGGCTTGCTTGAGATAAATCCGAGAGGAAGACGTATTTGCCAGTGTGTACCAACCATCGGTTTCCTGACTGGTCAATTCTCCTGTAACTGTTGATAATTGCTCAGGAAGCGCACTTTCCACTGCTTGCACATATTCATCAAAAGAGCTATGGATAAAGGTCACGTCAGGAAATAGTTCGTTAGCCACGCGAATTGCTTCACTCAAGTTTCGTTGAACTGGTTGGTGGTCGCAGCCGTTCATCATCAACCATTGGTTGGTGGAGGCATAGTCACGAACATCTGCCAATTTTTGTTTCCAAAAAGCCAAAGCTTCATCTTTATCCACTGGAATTTCGTTCCCATTACTGTACCAGTTGGCAAAGAGAATACCTAGCACACGGCTACCATCCGCCCCTTGCCAGTACATTTCAGAAAATTGAGAGGTAAATTGCTCATCTCCAAGAACTTGGTTGTCAAATCCGATTGGTTTGACCCCACGACCAAAGGCTGCGACGTGAATGCCTAATTTTTGAAGGATTTGAGGAGCTTGCCCCATATTTCCAAAGGTATCAGGGAAGTAACCAATCTGAGTAGATTTGCCCCATTTGGCGCATTCAGCTTGTCCAATCAAGGTATTGCGGACGTTGGCTTCACTGGAGATCAAGTAATCATCCTGCAAAATGTAGAAGGGACCAATCTTGAGTTTGCCCTCGTCGATATAACGCTGCACCTTGTCGCGGTTTTCAGGGCGAATTTCTAAATAGTCATCGAGAACAATGGTTTGTCCATCTAAGTGGAAACTTTTGAACTCCGGATCATTTTCAAAAAGATCAAAGAGATTGTCAAACAGTTCCACCAATTGCATGCGGTGACTTTCAAAAGGTAGATACCACTCACGATCCCAGTGACTGTGAGAGATGATATGTACAACAACATTTTCCATGAGTAAAACCTCATTCTAACTTAAATTTAAAGATCTATTTGTGATTCTTTACAAGAATCTGTCGAGCGATAGCTCATTAGCGAATATCCAAGTAATCCAAGACTAATTCACAGAACATCATGTTGGCCCAAGAGAACCATTCACGCGAGTATTTAGTTGGATCATCTACATGGAAACTTTCGTGCATGACGCCCGTACCTCCATCGCAGGCAACCAACTGGTCCAACAAATGTTTTTTCTCAGCTTTATCTGTCGTTGTCAATCCTTGAATGGATAAAGCAATCGGCCAGATATAGCGATAAAAGGTATGAGAACTTCCGAGCCCACTTGCGTACTTCCCTTCATAGAAGTAGGGATTTTCAGGACTCAAAATCGTCCGACGAGTAGCTTGGTAGACTTCATCGTCGATGTCGCAATAGCCCAGATGGGGAGCCGCCAACAAACTTGGTACGTTAGGGTCATCCATGATGCTAGCATTTCCCAAACCGTCTACCTCAAAGGCATAGATTTTCTCGCCCTTGCTGTTAGTCGTGTAAGCGTATTTTTCGATCCCTTCTTGAATCTCAGCTTGCAGGCGTTTGGCATCAGCAATGATGCTTTCACTATCGGCTAGATTCAAGTCTGCAAAGATTTCTTGCACATAGCCCAAGACAACCACTGCAAACATATTGGACGGAATCAAGTAGCTATACTGACAGCAGTCATCGCTTGGACGGAAAGCTGACCAGGTCATTCCTGTCACAGCAAAATCTGGCCCAAAGCCATCATTTACCAAGGTATCTTCCTTACGATCGGTATCACGGACGAAACGGTATGGTGAGTTATTGTGGTCTTGCTCCACTGTCCAGAGATGAAGGATTTCCTTGGTCGCTGTGACAAAGGTTTCATCAAATTGGCTAGTCTCACCAGTTTCCTTCCAAAGAAGATAAGCCAGTTGCAAGGGGTAGCAAAGCGAATCCACTTCATACTTGCGCTCCCAAATCCAGCCATTCAAATCGGTATGGTCGGTCTCGTGGTGACCCTTCCAGTTCTCCTCAATATTAAAAGAGTTGGCATAAGGATCCTTGAGAATCAAGGTCATCTGACGTTTGACCAAACCAGCAATGGTCTGGCGCAATTGGGGATCTCTTTTAGCCACATGAAGATAAGGCCTCAATTGAGCCGTTGAGTCACGCAACCACATAGCTGGGATATCCCCTGTTAACACAAAGGTTGAACCGTCTTCTAAAATTTCAACTGTATTATCCAAAGTGTCTGTATAACAACGTTCAAAGACATCCACCCACTCAGGGTACTCCTTAGCTCGCTCAGCCACTTGATCCAACCATTCTCGCACAATTTCTTTTGAATAGGTCATTTATTTTCCTCACACGTATCGATTCTTTCCTATTCAGTATAAAAGATTTCAAAAGGGAAATACATACGCAAACTATAGCCCTTTTTCTACTAAATTTTCCATTTGATAAAAACGCTATCATATTTGACAACACTTTGATACAATGAAGAAAATACCACCGCGTGTTCCAAGAAAATCACAGATCATTTAAGGTTGATGAAGAAAAAGGAGACAAGATGCGCACACATTGCCAGACCATCGATACCCGCTGGGGAAGCGATAATCATCCCCACTATTCCCACGGAAATACCCTTCCTTATACCGGGGTCCCTTTTGGGATGAACTACTTCCTTCCCCAGACGACACACGAACAAGGGGCTTGGTTTTTCAACCCCAATCTCCCTATTTTTCAGGGATTTCGCCTCACCCACCAGCCTAGTCCTTGGATAGGAGACTACGCTTGGTGCCTCATCACGCCCATCACAGGAAATATTGCAAGTTCCGACCTCTTCCGTCGCCAAAGCAGTTATTCGATGAAAGAAGCCGTTTTCCAGCCTCACTACCTCCGTATTTTTTCGGAACGTTATCAGATTCAAAGCGAGCTGGTTCCAAGCCGCTACGGGGCTGTCATGCGCTTTCGAGCAACAGAAAAGCTGACTCTCTGTTTTCATGCAGCAAAGGAACTAGAGGACTTGACCCTGACAGACCAAACCTGCCACTTCCGCATTCTGGATCAGGCCCATACTGCAGATACTTCCTACTCTCTCTATCTCCAGTGGCAATTTAGCCAGCCGATTGAGAGCGTCACTCACATCGATCATGATCTCTTTCTCACCTTTTCTAGCAAGGAAGTGACCGTTCAATTAGGAACTTCTTATCTGTCCCAAGACATGGCTCACAGCCATCTTCCCAACCTTTCTCTAGAGGAAGCTAAAAAAGAAGCATCCGATCAATGGAATCAGCTGCTAAAACGAATTGAAGTAAAAGATGCCGGAGGGCGTGACCAAGCCTTTTTCGACCATTGCCTTTACCGACTCCTCCTTTTCCCTCAAACCTTTTATGAAACAGATAGCACGGGAAATGACTGGCACCTGGATGTCACTCATAATGAAATCAAACCAGGAAAAGCTTATACCAATATCGGATTCTGGGATCTCTTCCGAACATCTTTTCCGCTCTTTAGCCTTGTCTACCCCGATTACTACCGTCACTTTCTCGAAGGATTTTTAAACACTTACCAAGATACTAATTTTCTACCAAAATGGTTGGCCCCAGATGAACGAGGGATGATGCCAGGTACTCTCATCGATGGAGTCTTTGCGGATGCTGTCACAAAAGGGATCGCACCAGACCTACATGAAAACATGCTCACAGCTATGCTCCAGACGGCCCAAAAAACAGATCCTACTCAACATTTTGGTCGCCATGGTAATGAAAGCTACAAGGCCCTTGGCTACCTACCCGATGATTTTCACGAAAGTGTGAGCCATAGCCTCGATTATGCCTATAGTGATTTTTGCATTGCTACCGTTGCCAAGCAATTGGGTCAGACAGAAACGGCTACTCAGTATGCTACTTCCAGCCTCTCCTACCGAACATTGTATGATACCCAAACAGGCTTTATGAGAGCACGATCCACCAATGGAAACTTTAAAGAACCCTTCTCTCCTACTAGCTGGGGAGGAGATTATGCAGAATGCTCTGCCACCCAGGCTACTTTTGGAGCCTTACACGACCTCTCCGGCCTGATAGAGCTAATGGGCGGTAAAAAAGCCTTCACCCAACGACTGCTGGATCTGGCCAATCAAAGACCTCAATTTGACGTAAGAGGATATGGCTATGAAATCCACGAAATGAGTGAAATGGCCCAAGCCCCATTTGGGCAGATTGCCATCTCCAATCAACCCAGCTTTCACATTCCCTACCTCTTCCGTCACAGCCTTCATCCCGAATACACCAATCTCCTGATCCACCAGATCCGTTCTCAAGCTTTTCATCAAGATTTCCAAGCCTATCCAGGTGATGAGGACAACGGTAGCCTATCTGCTTGGTACATCTGGTCGGTCCTTGGACTCTACCCAACCTTCCCAGGAAAACCAATCTATGATCTGGGCCTCCCTCTCTTTAAAGAAGTTCTTCTCCATCTTCCAAATCATGAGCTCAAAATTTGCGCCAACTCACACACTGCAGGCGCCTATTTCATCCAAAAAGCCCTATTAGATGGCAAAGAGAAACAAGAGATTTCCCATCAAGATCTCCTTGAAGCCCAATTGCTCCAGTTTGACCTTTCATGGCTCCCCCCACATGCATAAGAAAAAGAAAGTGGGACAGAAATCGGTCATTCGTTAGAATTCGATTTCGTCGTCCCACCTCCGCACAGTTGAGTAGGGCTGTAAAAGCTGATGAAATCAGCGTAGTAGAGCCCACTCAACCACTGCGTCTTGCTCGACAATCTAAAAATAATTGAGAGGCTAGGACTTTTGTCCCAGCCTCTTTTTTCCGTTATTCATCTCCTACATGATAGTAGATCGAGCCTTGTTCCCCAAAACTAGCGATACCAACACCAGACCACAAGCGGTTTTTAGAGGCATCTGATGTATCCTTAAAGACGACTTGTCCTTGATCGTCGACCTGATCACCAATGGTTACTCCCGCAGGAATATACTCCAACAAGAAGCCCCCATCACGACCACCATAAATGCCTTCTGAGGCGGTTCCATAATCCGTCAAAGAAGCTCCATAGCCCTCTAACTCTTGTGAGACCAACCCTTTGTCGTTAAAGACTAGCTTGTTTCCTTTATCATCTTGCCAGACCCCAGCAATACTGCTGTAATCTCCATTGGCAATAGCCTCAAGATCCATTTTCTTCACTTCTTTTTTCTCTTCTTTTTTTTCTTTCTCCTTCACTTCCGAACTAGAAGCAGCCGTCTTTTTGACTTCAGAAGAGGTCGTCGTTTGACTAGAAGAAGTGGTTGATTTTTTGCTCGTTCCCTGTTGCGAACAAGCTACCAACAGGACCACACTGAGAAGACTCACAAGAATTGCACCAACTTTTTTCATTTAAAATTCCCCATACATTTTTTTAGTTTAAAGCCCTTTCATTGTAACGTATTTTCATGCATTTGACAAGCTTCACTCCCCATTTTTAATCAAAAAGAGACCGGGATAATCAGTCCTAGTCTCTCTTTTGATACAACTTTTAATGAGCCAGCATTTCCTGTGCCACTTCTAAACCAGATAAGTTCGAAGGATAATAAGTTGGCCAATTTTCCAACTCATCATAAAGCGCTTCTTGACTCTTTCCTCCATGGAAAATGTGGAAGTGAGCTGCCTTTACCGGAGTAATTTCATGGTCACTAAATTGAACATATTTGAAGTCTCCCGCATCACTCTCTTTCGCTTCAAAGAGATAACGAACACCACGATTTCCCTTCTTATAAGTCAAAATGTGCTTACCTACGTATTTATAGGTATATTTCTTAGAAGATCCTTTTTGATAAAACTCCATTGAATCCTTATCAATCTTAATCCGATCAATATCTGTTTGGTAACCCTTAGTATAATATTCCTTATACTCAGCAGCCGTCATAGTTGGATTTAATTTTGCCTTATAATCAAAGACCTGATCCAAGGTTCCATCTTGCAAGTATGGATAAACGGATTTCCAATCACCTGCATAATTTGCTAAGCTACGATCCTTAACTTGACTATCCTCGAAATAGCCCTTTTGAACCGTCTTAGCATCTTCCTCATGTTCCGGTTGAATATCCTTACCAGCTTGTGACGTTGTTTTCTCTAGCGCCTTCAGATTCTCCTTCATAACAGACACGTAGTCTTCGCCATCTTTCATTTCTTGATCCGTCAAGCTTTCCAAAGGATTTAAGACAGCCAACTCAACACCAGCTTCAGAAGACAAGGTTTTCGCCAAGGACTTAGAAGCATTTTCCTCAAAGTAAATGACCTTGATCTCATTTTTCTTGATATACTCTGTCAATTCACGCAATCGTGCAGCAGAAGGCTCGCTATCAGGTGAAATCCCTGAAATGGCCACCTGGTTTAATCCATAATCCAAGGCCAAGTAACGGAAAGCCGCGTGTTGGGTCACGAAATTCTTTTGCTTCGCATCTTTCAATCCATCCTGATAAGCTTGATCCAAAGCCTGTAATTTCTTCAGATAGGCTTGGGCATTTTTCTCAAACGTCTTTTTCTTATCTGGATAAGCTGCGACCAACTGATCACGAATCGATTCTACCATCTTCATGGCACGATGTGGAGAGAGCCAAAGGTGAGGATCATATTCATGATGGTGTTCTTCGCCCCCTTCGTGTTCATGTTCCTCTTCCAATCCAGGAAGCAAGACCATACCCTTGGTAGCATCGATCACTTTGGTTTTCTTATCCTTCATTGATTTCAAAAGATTTGGAACCCACGTTTCCATGTTTTCATTCTCATAGACGAAAACATCCGAATCTTGAATCATAGCCCGCCCCTTAGCAGACAATTCATATTCATGAGGCTCTGATCCCGCTCCAATGAGCAGGTCTACCGTTCCTTCATCTCCGACAATATTTTTTGTAAAATCATAAACAGGATAAAAAGTGGTCATCACTTTTAATTTCCCATTTTGACTCTGACTTTTGCCACAAGCTGTCAAAACAAGTGTTAAAGCCACTAACAATAACCAACCAAATTTTTTAAAGTTCATATCTATTTCCTCAAACGTGATCCAAGATTCACAAGCAAGAACAGTGCCACAAATAAAAGCGTGATGCTGGCACTCGCTGGTGTATCTGCAATATAAGACAAAATCAACCCACTAAACATCCCGATAAAACCAATGATGACCGCAATCAGCATGACCCCACGGAAGTTCTTCCCTAATTTCAGCGCAATACTAGCCGGTAAGACCATGATGGTTGAAACCAATAACGATCCTGCTGCAGGAATCATTAAGGCGATAGCAACCCCCGTTACCACATTAAATAAAATGGACATGGTCCGGACCGGAAGGCCATCTACAAAGGCCGTATCTTCATCAAAGGTCAAAATATACATAGGACGCAAGAATAAGGCCGTCAACACTAATACAACAAAAGCAATCACAAACAAGGCGATCACCTGTTCATCCGTAATGGTTAGGGTAGAACCAAACAAATACTGATCCAAGCTCATCGAGCTTTTTCCACCACCACGCATCAGTACCAAAGCTAGGGCAAGACCTGTGGACATTAAAATTGCCGTCCCGATCTCCATAAAGTCCTTAAATAAGGTCCGCAAATACTCAAGAAAAACCGCAGCAATAATGACAATGATCATGGTCGAGAGCGTTGGAGAGATCCCAAGGAAAAGCCCAAAAGCGACACCCGCAAGAGAGACGTGACTTAGCGTATCACTCATAAGACTCTGCCGTCTTAAAATCAAGAAAATCCCTAATACAGGAGAAAAAAGACTCATGGCAACCATAGCCAACAAGGCCCGTTGCATAAAATCATACTGGAATAAATCAAGCATGGTCACCCTCCCCTTCAGTATCATGGACATTAAAACATCTCCAAGGAGAGCTCTGGTCGCGAACCAAATGAATATTCCGATCCGCAAATTGGTTAACCTCTTCAGGATCATGCGTAATCATCAAAACAGATTTTTGATGGTGATGCGCACTGTGATGCATCAACTCATAAAAATCACTCTTTGTCGTCGCATCCATCCCTGTCGTAGGTTCATCTAAAACAAAGATATCCGGATCTGAAGCAAACATCCTAGCAATGACAGCCCGCTGTTTCTGACCACCAGACAAAGAACCAATCGCCCGATCCTTGAACTCCAGCATCCCAACAGATTCTAAACTCTTCAGAATATGTTTTTCATCGTGCTCATTCAACTTTCGAAACCAGCCTTTACGAGGGTACCGACCTGATTTCACAAATTCATAGACCGTACTTGGAAACCCTGCATTAAAACTAGCAATCTGTTGTGGAAGATAAGCAATCCTTAACTTCTTTCCCTTTACATTTGTCTTTGAAATCTCAACTGTCCCGACCTTGGGCTGTAAAATCCCAAGGCTAGCCTTAATCAAGGTTGACTTAGCAGCACCATTTTCCCCGGTCAAGGTCACAAACTCCCCACTATCTAAGTAGTAATTGATCCCTTCTAAAACCGGTTCCCGATCATAATAAAACGATAAATTTGAAACCGTAATATACCTCAAACTATAACTCCTCTTCCAATAAATCTAAAAACCTCGAAATAACCCCTTGCTCATTCTTAGTAAACTTCGACAAAACATCCTCATAAGTGTGAAGAGTATGCTGATGGTGGTGCTGATGCTCTAATGCAATTGGCTTACCAATCTCAGTTAAGCGATAATAGAGAACTCGAGCATCATTCTCATCACGATAAGTCTCTAACATCCCCTGACTTAATAAGGGCTTCACGGCCTTTGTGATAGCCGCCTGACTGACATTCAATTTCTTAGCTAAGACAGAATTGGTTAGAGCCTCATCGGCAACCAGCATCAAAATATGTTCCTGAGTGTTGGTTAATGAAACACCACTTGTACAAGAACCAACTAAAATCTCATGCTGATTTTCAGATAACAATAAAATAGAATTTAAAAATCGATCGATTTTATTTGCAACTTCAGACAAAATTAACTCCTTCTAATTCACCAAAAGAAACTTTACCGGTTAATTATATCATAAAAAAGAAAAAAATAAAACAAAAAAAGGAGTAAAACTCCTTTATAATCTATACCGGCGGCCGGGGTCGAACCGGCACGTCCTTGCGGACACTGGATTTTGAGTTCCATAACTCCATTATTTAAATCTTACAACCCTGATTTAATAGGGTTTTAAGCCTTTTGAATCTTGCAAAATAGACTCATTTTTCAAATTTTAGTAACTTTTTGGTAACACTCCATACCTTATCGTTCTAAGAGCATCATCAGAGAATAGACGATATGTCCCAACAGGTTATATTCATCCAGAGGTATTCAAGACACTTGTACGATTAACAGTTAATGTAATCATTTTATTTTCTCCTTTAATTAGGGTAAGTGTTTTTTATTATTTTAACAAAAATAACTCTTTAGCCCAAGAATTTGATAATTCATTTTCTAACAAAACTTTTTTTTTTAAATTTATCTTATGATATACTAAACTTATCAGCTATTGGTTCTGAAAAAGTGTCTGCCACAGTTTTACTACAAATTCTCATGACTTGTGCCAAGATTTATAAAAAACGGATAGCTATAATAGCTCTTAGAGCAAAAACATGACATATAGGAGGTTAAAGACATGTCATACTTTTATCTTTTTATCGCCATTGTAGGAGAGATATTGGGAACTAACCTTTTGAAATTATCAGACGGTTTTACAAAGCCTATTCCAACCGTTTCTGCCCTACTTAGCTATGGCGTTTGTTTCTATTTCCTCTCACTAGCAATGCAAAAAATTCCTTTAGGAATAGCTTATGCAACATGGTCAGCTGTCGGTTTAGTTTTGACAGCCTCTATCGCAGTAATGATTTTCAAAGAAACACTAAATGTTTATAGCATTATCGGTTTAATTTTGATTATCATTGGTGTTGTCATGGTTAACTTATTAGGAAATGCAGGACATTAATAAAACCGGCTCTATACTATTTGTAGTGGGTAAATCCCCTATGGATATTATGGAGCCTATTTTGTTGTAGAAAAAAAGTTCCATAAGAACTATAATGAAAAGCTAGAATTCTGTCAATATTTTGGACACATTTTGGGAGGGAATTTTGAAGACTAGCGTCCTCCTAATTTTCCCAATAAGTTTTAACTTCTTCAAAAATCTTATTCAAAAGTTCTGCATCTTTTTCTGACAACTGATTTTTTTCTATAACTCTATCTTTTAGTTCTGTTGCCTTTATTTTATTTCTTGCCACCGAAACTGCTATTGAATGTTTCAAAATATCAAACTCATCCTTTGAAAAGTTTGCAATATTGGTAAGATCTAATTGTTCTAGAGGTAAACTACTGATAATTGAATAAGGTTTTTGTCCCAGCAAATAATCTGTAGTAGTCCCAAAGATATTTGCTAATTTCACAACGAATTCTAATCCTGGTTCTAACGTTCCATTCTCCCACCGAGAATATGTCCCTTGTTGAACTCCAATTAATTCCGATATTTGTACTTGAGTTAACTTTTTTGATTTTCTGAGAGTTTTTAACCTCTCTGAAAATTTATAATCCTCTGTATACATAATTCTCCTATAGATATTCTTATTCGTATATTTTAGCTTGACAAAATATTCTAAACGGTATAAAATAGAATTATTCCATAAGGAATATTTATTTTGAGATTGAATATTCCATTGAGAATATTATAGCATAAAAGGAGGTAAAAGCGTATGTAACTAGTAGTCGATTTAAAAAATTTTAATAAAGGAGGTAGGATTCGACAAAATAAAAAATCTTGAAACAAATGTGCCGTTCGTTCCAAGATCAAAACATATTATGTAACAATTATACCACAGAAAACTCTTCAGTTGCACAAGAAAATTTCGGAGGTTTCACAAAAAGATGACCAATAAAGAGTTAGTCAATCAAATTTCTGGCCTAAACTCTACCTCTACTCTTAAAAATTGGATTCAACTGATTAAAGAGATAAGTGGCAAGGAATTTAAGAAAATTAAAGTTCCTATCAGTAGAAATCCCAGAACTCATCAATTAAGTTATACAGTTGCCTATGATTTTACAGACGAAGACCTTAGACAATTTCAAAAGTTAGCTAAACTAAAACTTGAAATAGGTCTAAAAGAGGCTATACAAGCCGTATTTGGGAGTCTAGCAGACAATGAACATGAATCCCTAAACCAAGTAATAGATGAGCTCTACGATGAACTGAGCGCCTTAAAACAGGAATTTAAGCGAGAAATGCGACTGATAAAAATTGAGAATTCCAACCTAAAAAAGAAAATCCAAGATATTGAAGAGTCGATGCAAACCGGCTTACTAGGGTTTGTTAACAAGAGGTCAAAAAATAGGTTCGGCTAATAGCGAGTTTTCGGCTGAGCCATGAGGCAGAAAGCCGAAAATGAGCGTAGATGCGGACGGACCATTTTTGACCGATAGGGTGTGTAGTAACACCACCCTCTGCAAGTTAGGTGTACCATCGAAAAAATTCAGTATTACCAAGGGTTTTGGAGATTTTAAGGGTGGCAAAATTAGGCAAAAAGTTGAATCAAAATCTATGGCAAAAAATGAGCATTTACGTTCTGTATTTGACTGGATTCAAATTCAGTTTGATAAGACTGAATTTTCGCCAAAAGAAATAATCGAAGATATCCTATTTCTTGACTTTGACCTATTTATTGAGAATAAGGGGAGCCTTAAATACTATAACTATGATAGCCAGCTTCATTATGGGAATATCCGTATCTACTATGGATCGAAAGAGTCGTCCTACATGCTTGTCATGTCAGGACAGGCACTAGAGTTCTATAGAGATATGGTATTAGATCCAAATAGTCTCTCCGAAAGACAGTTTCTGAACAACCTCTACTACAATTACATTCATTTTTCAGTAAGACGAATTGATATTGCAATAGATGATTTTAATGAAACACCCTATTTCACTCCTAATCAACTTCTAAAGATTTGTCAGAAGAAACGCTTTCTATATGGAAAAAGCACCTACTACAATACCTACGGAGATGAAACGATCGGTCAGACCTTATATTTAAGAAAACCCAATGATGATGAAAGACTTAGAATTTACGATAAGCGCTTAGAACAAGCTGAAAAGCTCGGGATC
This sequence comes from Streptococcus sp. S5, assembly GCF_034134805.1. NCBI lineage: Bacteria > Bacillati > Bacillota > Bacilli > Lactobacillales > Streptococcaceae > Streptococcus > Streptococcus lingualis. The sequence goes on from NZ_CP139419.1 coordinate 2,108,637, forward strand.
AGCAAGCGGTATATAGAAAATTGGATAAGAACTGAGTTAGAACTTAGGAAAGCAAAAGCTCACTACTTCATTCAAGAATGGTTGCATTCAGAAATAGATCTTCTTAACTTTACCAAGGGATACCTCAAAGAAAAAGTGAGGTTCTATAGTGATAGTCACTTCTCAAAACCTTTGAGATCTTGGGAAAAGTTTTTAGGTCACTCAAAACCTGTCTCTATCATTATTTCAAAACCAAAGACAGAACTAGAACAAAAATTAGAATGGTTTACCTATAAAGGTTCTGGAGCTATTCTAAAAGCGTATAAATTTCTATACGACAATAACTTACTGCATGAGTATGAGAAATCTAACTATCTCGCACTCAACAATATGGAATATCCACCAGATTTAGCAAGTGGATTAATAGAAAGGGCAATTCTCTTTAAAAGAGAAGATTTAATCCCTACAATCAAAGAAAATATCAAAAGGAGAAATTAAATATGGCAAAAATGCTCTCACAAAATGACTGGAATTTCAATAACATTGGAACAAAATTTGAATTGGATGAAGTCATTCCAAAATTTGAAACGGAAGTCCGAGCAGATGCAAACGGAGAAATTATCAAAAACCGAGATGGTAGCGAAAGACGTTTTAATACCGATAAAATCATTGGTTGGAAATACAATGTAACGATCAAGGATGGACAATTCAAAAAGAAATCAACCCAAGTCTCAGTAGACAATCCAGAAGCTTTAGTCGATAATGACTATATCCAAGCAATGGATCAAGTACCAGTTACATTTGACAATTTACAAGCTACTATGATTAGTTCAACGATGTATTACAAGGCGGATGCTATCCATTTAGTAGATGTAAAACAAAAATAAGTATAAGACAAGGGGAGTTAATCCTCCCCGTACTTAATCTAATTAGAAAAGGAGAGCACATGATTAAAACTGTAACAAAAGATGACCTTATCGAACTTGGATTTGCTCCAGGAACTGCAAGAAAGATTATCCATACTGGCAAATTACTATTAGTGAATCGTGGTTTTAATATCTACGATAACAAACGGATTGGTACAATTCCAGCCAGTGTCGCTGAAGAACTACTAGGAATTGAACTCCAGAAAGAAGCATAATGAATGACTATTCGTAAAACTAAAAGTGGTAAATGGACTGTTGATGTTTCTAACGGTTTCCACCCAGTCACACAAAAAAGAATACGTATTATTCGTAAAGGATTAAAATCTAAAAAGGAAGCCCTAGAACTTGAACAACATATTAGAGTTGTAGAATTAAAAGAAAAACAATTTGACTTTGTAGTAACAACGGATATGTTATTCGACTTACTTGAAGAAGATGATTTGAAAAATGGCAGAAAAGTAAGCTACACAAGTACACAAAGAAATAATTATGAGCGTCATATTAAGCCATATTTTAAAAATACAAATTTAAATAAATTAACGTATGACCATATATTCGAATTTCGTGAATACCTAAAAACAAAACCTAAAAAACAAAATGAAAATGAAGTTTTAAGCTATAATACAATTAATAAGGTTCTGATTCTACTTAAAAAAATTTTTGATACTGGTATAAGAAAATCACTCATTGATAAAAATCCAGTTAAGAATCTGAGAAAATTACCAATTAGGAAGCCTGATATTAAATTTTGGAGTATAGAAGAATTCACGAGATTTAGAGGACTTATTCGAGATGATGAAATAAGTTATGACCTGTTTTTCGTAATTGCTTTCTTTACTGGAATGAGAATGGGAGAAATCCTCGCATTGAACTGGAATGATATAAATCTTTTAACAAATACGATTTACGTTACCAAAACGGTATACTTTGTTAATAATACAAGCTACATTAATACAACAAAAACACGATCAGGAACTAGAAATATAACAATAAATCAGAAATTAGCAGAAATGCTAATAGATTGGAAAGTAAAACAAAAAGAAAAACTTGAGGAATTTACGAAAAATACTGAAGAACTTCAAATAATACAGAGTACACCAATATCAATTACAAAAAATATGATTGATAAGAAGTTTAAGCAAATACTAGAAAGGGATAAAGATTTAAAGAAAATAAGAATTCATGATTTAAGACACTCTCATGCATCATTACTTATAAATCAAGGAGAAGATTATCTTGTTGTCAAAGAAAGATTAGGACACGCATCTATTACAACAACAATTGATACTTATTCTCATTTGTACCCTAGCAAACAGAAAACATTGGCTAATAAACTTGATGATTTATTTTAAAATGGAAAAAATTGGTAACTCAACAAAAACAGAGAAAAAAAGACAAGGTCCGAAAACCTTGTCTTTTTTACTATACCGGCGGCCGGGGTCGAACCGGCACGTCCTTGCGGACACTGGATTTTGAGTCCAGCGCGTCTGCCAATTCCGCCACGCCGGCATAAATTTAACTGGGGTAGCTGGATTCGAACCAACGCATGAGGGAGTCAAAGTCCCTTGCCTTACCGCTTGGCTATACCCCAATAATAATATTAATAAATAGGCGAGTGATGGGGATCGAACCCACGCATGCCAGAGCCACAATCTGGTGTGTTAACCACTTCACCACACCCGCCATAATTATTAACACGGGCAGTAGGAATTGAACCCACACTGAAGGTTTTGGAGACCTTAGTTCTACCTTTAAACTATGCCCGTAAAGGATGGAAGGGGAGGGATTCGAACCCCCGAACCCGAAGGAGCGGATTTACAGTCCGCCGCGTTTAGCCTCTTCGCTACCCTTCCTGATTATTGAATTGATGGCGCGAGACGGAATCGAACCGCCGACACATGGAGCTTCAATCCATTGCTCTACCAACTGAGCTACCGAGCCAAATTGCGGGAGCAGGATTTGAACCTACGACCTTCGGGTTATGAGCCCGACGAGCTACCGAGCTGCTCCATCCCGCGTTAATATTAAGGAGGATGTGGGATTCGAACCCACGCACGCTTTTACACGCCTGACGGTTTTCAAGACCGTTCCCTTCAGCCGGACTTGGGTAATCCTCCAAATATATAGTCCGTACGGGATTCGAACCCGTGTTACCGCCGTGAAAAGGCGGTGTCTTAACCCCTTGACCAACGGACCATACTATTAATGGGCACGAGTGGACTCGAACCACCGACCTCACGCTTATCAGGCGTGCGCTCTAACCACCTGAGCTACGCGCCCAAGTTAAAAAACTTGGTAAAAATGAACTAAAGTTCAAAGCGGGTGACGAGAATCGAACTCGCGACAACAGCTTGGAAGGCTGTAGTTTTACCACTAAACTACACCCGCTTAA